>NZ_FMTT01000016.1:0-50248 GCF_900100345.1 Paenibacillus tianmuensis
GCTGCACCCCAGCGCTGCGCAGCGTGCGGGCGAGGCGGTTGGCCCGCTCGTTCAGCTCGCGGTACGTCAGCCGCTGGCCTTCGCAGTAGACAGCAACCTGCTCCGGCCTCCGCACCGTTTGTTCCTCCAGTAACTGGTAGATCGTCTTCTCGCGTGGCGAGTTGACCGCGGTGTCGTTGAACGCATGCAAAATCTGCTCCTTCTCCGCCCCGCTCACCAGCTCAAGCTCACGGATGCGGATATCCGGGTTCGCCACGACCTGCTCCAGCAGGTAAGTCAGATGGGCTTGAATCCGTTCGATCGCTTTCGGCTCAAATGCGGCTGCGTTATAACCCATGTAAAGCTTCATCGATTCGCCCGGCAGCACAACAAGGTTGAAGTCATAGTTCGTTTGCTCCATGCTTTGAACGCCGGACAATCGAAGCGCGGAATGCTCTCCGCCAAGCTGCTCCATCTTTTCGTCCACCGGATAGTTTTCAAAGATCACGATATGACGAATCAGATCCTGCTTCTGCTCCGTCAATGTCTGGATTTCATACAGCGGGAACGTTTCGTAGGCATTGGAAGCAATCGCCTGCTCCTGCGCCCGCTTCATGACGTCAGCAAAGCTTTCCTCCCCTGCGCAGCGGATACGGACAGGAATCGTGTTGATAAATAGTCCGATCATCCGCTCCACGCCCGGAATTTCTGCAGGACGTCCCGACACCACGCTGCCGAATACCGCATCATCCGTTCCGTTGTACCGTTGAAGCACGATTCCCCATGCGGCTTGGATCAATGTGTTGATCGTAACTTGATGCGCTTTTGCCGTCTGATGAATCCGTTTTGTCAACTCGCTTCCAAGCTCATAGTCGTAACGCTGCGCGCGATAACCGGATACGTCCTCCGAGTTCCCCGGCTTGCCGGCAGGCAGCAAGGTTTGCTCTTCGTAACCTGACAGGTAGCTGCTCCAATAAGCAGACGCTTCTTGCGTGTTTTGCCGCTCCAGCCATTCGATGTAAGAGCTGTACGCCCATACCTCGGATAGCTCAGGCTGCTTACCCCCGACTAGCGCAAAGTAAGCTTCGAACACTTCCTGCGCCACAATCGAGAGGCACCAGCCATCCATGATGATATGGTGGAAGCTCCAGATCATATGGTGCTCTTGAGGGCCGGTACGCAAAATCGCGATGCGCAGCAGCGGATCACGGGCGAGATCAAAGCCTTTCTCCCGATCCTCGCGCTTAAACCGCGCGATTTCCGCTTCACGTTCCTCGGCGCTGAACCCGCTAAGATCCTCGAAGACCCGTGTGCCGCGTTTGCTGCGGAATACGACCTGGACAGGGTTTTCCTTCCACGCTGTGAAGAAGTTCGTGCGCAGGGCTTCATGGCGCTGCACCAGCAAGTCGAGACTTTGAGCGAATGCTCCCGGCTCGAACTCGCCCTTCAAATCGAACGACGTCTGTTCGAAATACGCCCCGGAGCCGGCTTCCAGCAGGCCGTGGAACAAGATGCCTTTTTGCATTGGCGTCAAGTTGTACACGTTCTCGATCTCGCCAATAGCCGCCGTTTGCAGCATAAGCCGCTCCAATTCCTCAATCGTTACGCCTTTCAAGGACACATCGCTTGGCGTCAGCTCGGTGCGATCCTTCGAAACGCAATGCGCAATCACTTCCTGCAGGCTGGCATGGAGATGGCCAGCGAGCTGCTCCACCGTTTCCCTGCGGTACTGCTTAGCGCTGTACCTAATCGCGAGCTGCAAGGCCCCGTCTACGACTAAGCTGTTCAAATCAAGCGCAAAGCGCAGCGCTGTATCAGCGCTCGCCGTCATTCCGCCGGCAAACGGAGACAAGCGAATATCATGCTGCTGGAAGTCCTGATCAAGCTGTCCCAAATAGTTGAAGCTGATTTCAGGCTCGGCCCGAAGCGCCGGAGCTTCCTGCTTCCGTGATAGATACCTTAGCAGGCCGTAGCCGATACCTTTATCCGGTATGGCGTGAAGCTGCTCTTTGGTCCGCTTGATCCGCTCGCGCAGCGTCATATCGGCTCCTTGCGACAGCAGCACCGGGTACACGCTCGTAAACCAGCCGACAGTGCGTGTCATGTCCAGGTCCGGAATAATCGGCTCGCGTCCGTGCCCTTCCAGACTAACCAGCACATCCTCCAGGCCGCTCCAGCGCTGAATAGCGATACCGAGCGCCGTGAGCAGCAAGTCGTTCATTTCCGTGTTATAAGCGCGGTGCGCCTGTTTCAGCAGTTGTACGGTTTCCTCAGGCGTCCAATTTAGCGTAATCAGCTCACTGTCCTGCAGCTGCGGGCGTTCGTACGCATAGTCCTTAGGCAGCGGGCGGCAGGATGCCTGTTCGATCTGCTGCCAGTAGGCCCTTTCGCTGTCTAGAGCCGGGCTGTCTGTGTATTGTTCGAGTCCCTGGGCCCAAGCTTGGAACGAGTCTGTCTTCAGCGGCAGCCGGATCGCTTCACCTTTTGACGCCTGCTCGTATCCCGTCATGAAATCTTCAAACAAGATACGCCATGACACCACATCAATAGCCAAATGGTGCACCGCGATCAACAGGTGGTCGCCATCCGCGCAACGGAACAGTCCCAGCTTGACGAACGGTCCGGCGTTTAGATCGATGGAGCCTTGAATTTCCGTCGCCTTCTCCTCGATCCAATGGTTTAAGGAATCGTCCATCACTCTGTCCTGCAGATCGATGACTGCAAGGTCAAGCAGTTCGCCCTCCGTGACGGCACGGTACCGGACTTGATAGCCGCTTCCGCTGTCTTGGACAACCAGGCGCAGTGCGTCATGATGCTCAGCCAGCTTATGGAACGTCTGGCGCAAGGCTCCTTCTTCAAAACGATCCGGACGGTAGATCATGAACGACTGGTTAAAATGCTGCGGCTGAGACGGATTATGCTCAAAGAACCAGCGCTGAACCGGGGTTAGCGGCGCCTCACCCGTTACCTCCCCTTGGTCCGCAAGCCGGACGGCTGTACGGACATGAGCGCTCAACGAAGCGATGGTCGGATATTTGAAAATATCTTTCATCTCCAGCTTATAGCCGGCTTGCATCATGCGGGACGCCACCTGGATCGACTTGATGGAATCGCCGCCCAAATCAAAGAAATTGTCGTGAATGCCGACCGTCCTCAAGCCGAGCACCGTCTGCAGGATATTCGCGAGCGCACGCTCCTCTGGCGTACGCGGTGCGGCATAGGCCTCGCCTGACTGCACGCTTGCTTCCGGCGCAGGAAGCGACTTGCGGTCGATCTTGCCGTTAGCAGAAAGCGGCATCCGTTCAACCTGGATGAAGTACGTCGGCACCATGTAGCTTGGCAGCTCCTTGGACAGCGCCTCGCGCAGCTCGCCCGCCATCAGCTCTTTTGTCGCTACATAGTACGCGCACAGCAACTTCTGGCCTTGGCCGTCATCACGGGCCACTACGACCGATTCCAGCACCGATTCGATGCGGAGCAATTCGGTTTCCAGCTCGCCCAGCTCGATCCGGTAACCGCGGATTTTCACCTGATGGTCGATCCGGCCCAGATACTCGATGTTCCCATCGGGCAGCCATCTGGTCAGGTCTCCGGTCCGGTACATCCGCTCCCCTGCCACAAATGGATCAGCCGTAAACTTCTCCGCCGTTAATTCCGGACGGTTTAAGTAGCCTCTTGCCACCTGCACCCCGGCGATGCACAGCTCGCCTGCCACCCCGACTGGCTGCAACTGCTCCGTGCCTTCCTTCAAGATATACAGCCGTGTATTGTGCACCGGCTTGCCGATTGGAATCACCGCATAGGACTCATCCGGCTCGCAATCGAAGTACGACACGTCCACCGTTGCTTCCGTCGGTCCGTACAGATTGATCAGCTGCGTCCGGTTCACCCGGCCAATCGCTTCTTGGAAGCGGGCCACGTGCTGCGGCGGCAGCGCTTCTCCACTGGCGAATACATGGCGCAGGCTGGACGTTTGTTCCGTGACCGTTGGCTTCGGCTGCTGCTCCGCGTAATCCAGGAACGCATGAAGCATGGCCGGGACAAAGTGCATCGTCGTCACGCCATAACGGCTGATCGCCTGCAAAATAAGCTCCGGGTTTTTCTCTCCGCCCGGCGTCAACAGGCAAACGCTTGAGCCGACCATGGCCCACCAGAACAGCTCCCACACCGACACGTCGAACGTAAAGGTCGTTTTTTGCAGAATCACGTCCGCCTCGCCAATCGGGTAGCGCTCATGCATCCACAGGATACGGTTGAGTGCGGAATGATGCTCGATCGCCGCGCCTTTCGGTTTGCCGGTCGAGCCCGACGTATAGATCACGTAAGCCATGTCGCGCGGACCGGCGCCAAGGGGCAGGTTCGTCGCATCTTCGGCGTAAACCGTCACCTCGTTCAAATCAAGAACCCGGCCTTCCAGCTCCGTCGGCACGCGGTCCAGAAAGCGGCTCTGTGCCAGCAGCAACCGGGCTCCGGAATCTTCGACGATATAGCGGATGCGCTCGGCCGGATACTCCGGATCGATGGGCACGTAAGCGCCGCCCGCCTTCAGAATCGCGTAGATGCCGACAAGCATCTCCAGCGAGCGCTCAACCATGATCGCTACAGGCACATCCGCGCCAACGCCTTCAGCGCGCAGCGTCCGCGCCAGACGATTCGCCCGCTCGTTCAGCTCACGGTACGTCAGCCGCTCGTCCTCGAACAGCACCGCTGTCCGCTCAGGCGTGCGGGCCGCTTGCTCCTCGAACAGCTCATGAATCGTCCGCTCCCGGGGATACTCCGCGGCCGTGTCGTTGAAGCCGTGCAGCAGCAACTCCTTCTCCTGCCCAGTTACCAGCTCCAGCTTGTCCACCGGAATAGCAGGGTTCGCTGCAATCTGCTCCAGCACATGCACGAAATGGTGCTGCATTTGCTCAATTTCAGCCAAATCAAAGGCGTTCGCGTTATATTCAAACTGGAAGCGAAGCTCGTCGCCCGGCATGACAATCATGTTGAAATCATAGGTCGTTTGCTCGGACATCACGACGTTCGAAATCGCAAATCCGCTTTCGCCGCCGCCCTTCATCAGCAATTGCTCGGCTTGCTCTTCCATCGGATAGTTTTCAAATACAATAATATGGTTAATTAAATCCTGCTTCTGTTCCGTCAGCTTCTGGATTTCAAAGAGCGGATACGTATCATAGCTTTGCGTTTTCAAGGTCTGCTCCTGGCTGCGGATCATCGCCTGGGCGAAGCTTTCGCCCGGCACTGCTTGAAGACGGACCGGTATCGTATTGATGAACAGACCGACGATGCTCTCCACGCCTGGAATTTCCGCAGGACGGCCCGACACGACGCTGCCGAACACAACATCGGGACTGTTGTTGTAATTTTGCAGGATGACGCCCCATGCCGTTTGGATCAACGTGTATAGGGTAACCTGGTGCTGCTTGGCCACACGGTTCAACCTCTCGGTCAATTCTCGGTTCAGCAAGAAGATATGCTTAACGGGTGCAAATCCGCTTGCGGCATCCCCAGCGTCCGATTGAGGGAGTAACGTCATCTGCTCATAACCGGACAAAACCTGAGACCAGAATTGCTTCGCTTCCTGATCTTCCTGCTTTTCCAGCCAATCAAAATACCGGCTGTAAGGCGTAACAGAGGCAAGCTTCGGCTGCTTCGAGCTAAGATAAGCGTGGTAGCTCTCGAACACCTCGCCTAACATGATCGATAAGCACCAGCCGTCCATCAAAATATGATGGAAGCTCCATACCAAGCGGTACGACTGATCGCCGGTTTGCAGCACGGAAACGCGCATTAACGCGCCCTGCTCAAGATCGAAGCCCCGTTTTTTATCCTGGCGGAGGAAGCTTTCGGCGTATGCCAACCGCTCATCCGCTTCAAGCGGCCGCAGATCCTCGTAGCTGAAGTCGACCGGTTTATGGCGAATGACCACCTGAATCGGCTCGTCAGCCAGCGCAGTCAAATAATTGGCACGCAGAACCTGGTGTCTTTGCACAAGCAGCTCAAAGCCGCGGCGGAATGCCTCCACCCGGAAGCTTCCTTCCAGATCCAGTGTCAATTGCTCAAAGTACGAGCCGGCTTGCCGGTCCATTAAGCTGTGGAACAGCATGCCCTTCTGCAGCGGCGTCAGGGCAAACACATCCTCCAGCTCGCCGACATGGCGCATCAACTCCGTAATTTGCTCAAGCTGCGCCAGGGAAAGTCCTTTCATTTGCAGGTCGCTTGGCGTCAGTTCCGGCTGTTCCTTGGACGTGCAATGGTCTAGTACTTCACGCAAGCTCGTTTGCAGAAGCCCTGCCAACCGTTTGATGGTATCTGCCCGGAACGCTTCCGTATCATAGCGGATCGTCATCTCCAGTTCCCCGCCAACGATCATGCTGTTCACGTCAACCGGGTACCTCATGACCGTCTGCACGCTAACCATTTCACCGGTTGGATGCGGGGATAAGCTCAAGCCGCTTTGCTCCAAGTCCTGATCGAATTGGCCCAAATAGTTAAAGCTAAGCTCCGGCTCTTGAGCAAACACTCGTTCCCCAATGTTCATGGACGACAGGTATTTCAGTAGGCCAAACCCGATGCCCCGGTGAGGAATCCGGCGCAGCCCTTCCTTCACCGTACGGATACGGTGCGAAATGTTCTTTTCCATTTCACTGCTTCCCATTTCAAGCACGACCGGGAACTGGCTTGTAAACCAGCCTACGGTACGGGTCACATCCACATCCGGAAGGATTGGCTCACGTCCGTGCCCCTCCAGATTGACCGCAATCCGGTCATGCCCGGTCCAATCCTGGACAGCTATGCCAAGCGCAGTAAGCAGCAGATCGTTGATTTCTGTATGGTAAGCACGGTTCGCTTGCTTCAGCAGCCGTTCGGTTTCCTCATTGGTCCAGCGGACCGATACAACCTCGCTCCTGCCAACCGTCGGCGTCCCGACGTCGGCGAAGTCCTTGGGCAGCGGGAGGAATCCGGCAGCGCCCGACTCCAGCCAATACTGGCGTTCGCGCTCCATGGCAGGGCTGTCGGCATGGGCGAGCAGCTTGTCAGCCCACGTTTGGAACGAGTCGGTTTTTTGCGGAAGCTTGATCGTCACAGAACCGCTGAGTGCCTGCTCGTAGCCCGCTGTCAAATCCTCAAGCAATATGCGCCACGATAGGCCGTCCACAACCCAGTGATGAATGGCCATCAGCAAGTGGTCCCCATCTGCGCAGCGGAACAGGCCCAGCTTAACCAGTGGCCCGTCATGAAGCGGGATACTGCTTTGAATCGCGTTTGCTTGCGTTTCAATCGCTTCAGCTACATGCTCCACTTGCGTAAAGTCGAAGATCTCCAGCCCGTATAGTCCGCTGCCTTCCCCGTCTGTACCGCGATTCCAGGTTTCATAAACGCCGTTCTCTGTCTTGCGGAGCACAATGCGAAGGGCATCGTGATGCTTGACGATGGCCTCCACCGCCGAGCGAAGCGCAGCTTCCTCAAAGCCCGCTTTCCGGTAAAGCAGAAACGCCTGGTTAAAGTGATGTGGTTCAGCCGGGTTCTGCTCTAAATACCAGAGCTGGATCGGGGTATGCGTAACAAGTCCGCAAACCTCGCCTTGATCGGCAATCCGGCTGGCTTCTTGTACATATCTGCTCAACTCCGCCACGGTCGGATATTGGAACAGCTCTCTCATTTCCAGCTTATACCCGGCTTGAAGCAATCGTGAAGAAACCTGGATAGCTTTGATCGAATCGCCACCCAGCTCAAAGAAATTATCCAGCACACCGACATTCTTCACGCCAAGAATAGACTGCCAGACCGAGACAAGCGCCTGCTCGACGGCGGTACGTGGCGCCACATACTCCGCACCTGTTTGAAGGCTGCCCTCCGGAGCGGGAAGTGCCCGGCGGTCCACTTTCCCATTTGGCGTAAGCGGCATCTGTTCAACCTGTACAAAGTACGACGGCACCATGTAACCCGGCAGCTCCTGGGACAGCGCGCTTCTGACCTCATTGGCACCAAGCTCGCGTTCTGCCACATAATAAGCGCACAGCTGCTTTTGTCCGTTTTCATCCTCACGCGCGATGATCACCGCTTCCTGTACCGCCTCCACTTGCAGAAGATGCTCCTCAATCTCGCCAAGCTCAATGCGGTATCCACGGATTTTCACCTGCTGATCAATCCGTCCCTTATACTCCAGCGTACCGTCCGCCCGCCAGCGTACCAGATCACCGGTCCGGTAGCAGCGCTCGCCTTTACGGAACGGGCCGTCGATAAATTTCTCCGCCGTTTGCTCCGGTTGATTCAAGTAGCCACGGGCCACCCCATCGCCGCCAACCAGCAGCTCGCCCCATGCCCCGACAGGCTGAAGCCTCATAGCGCTGTCGACAACATAGGCCGTTGAGTTGCGGATCGGACCGCCAATCGGCACCGTATTGGACCGCTCCGCAGGAATCACGTACGCCGTTGAGAAGGTCGTGTTTTCCGTCGGACCATAAATGTTTACGAGCCGGAAGCCGGGGTTATCCTGAAGCACGCGGTTCATGTGCGGCACGGACTGCGCCTCGCCCCCGACAAGCAGGGTGTCCAAGCTTGCAAACAGGCGGCTGTCCTGCTGTGTGAGCTGATTAAATAGCGCAGTGGTCAAGAACATCGTTGTAATGCCTTTTTCCTGAATCGTCTGCTTCAAGCTGGCCGCATGCAAGATCATGTCCTTATTCACCAAATGAAGCTGTCCGCCATTCAGCAGCGCGCCCCAGATTTCAAACGTGGACGCGTCAAAGACGACCGATCCGGTTTGCAGGATGCGCGTTGTTTCATCCAGCGCAGCATAATCGGTATTTTTAACCAATCGGACTACATTTCGCTGTTCAACCATAACTCCCTTTGGCTTACCGGTTGTTCCGGACGTATAAATCACATAAGCCAAATGGTTAGGTCCGCTTACCGGTTCCAGGTTGGAACCATCCTCGTCATAAACCTCCTTTCTGCTTATATCCAGGGTCGTTCCTTTAAAGTGTTCGGTAACTAACTCCTTCCGCTCGGTCAGCAGCACGTTGACCCCGGAATCTTCCAGCAGATAACGCACGCGTTCCTCAGGATAGTCCGGATCAACCGGTACATAAGCGCCTCCGGCTTTTAATATCCCTAAGATGCCGACGACCATTTGCGTGGACCTCTCCGCTATCATTCCAACCGTATCATCCGCCGTAACGCCAAGGGCGCGAATCGTGCGGGCCAGCCGGTTTGCTCGCTCGTTGAGGTCGCCGTAGGTCAAGGCCTTTCCTTCGCAGACCATGGCCGTCTGCTCTGGCGTTCGTCCCGCCTGTTCTTCAAAAAGCGCAGCAATGCTTTGTCCGCTTGGATAATCGGCTGCCGTATCGTTAAATACGTTAAGAATCGTTTCCTTTTCCGTTTCGCTTAGGAGAGACAACTGTTGGATCGTCTGCGTCGGACTTTTAATCATGCCCTCCGCAACGGCTAGAAATTGACGAATGATTTGCGCCACTTCCTGCTCATCAAACAGCTCGGTCCGGTAGTCGAAATAGAGCATCATTTTTCCCCGGTCGAGCTCATCCACCATATGAATGTCAAAATCGTTCACGATATCGCCGCAAAAATCATTGTCCGGCTGCATGGTGAATTCGCCAAATTTGGCAAAGCTGTACGTCCGGTATTGAATGGACCCGCCGAACAAACGCTGTATATCCTGACTGCGACGGGTTTCGCGCAAATCTTGAATGACTTTATTATACGGATACCGCTGATGGCGCAAAATCGAGGATTGCTCTTTCGCAACGCTTTGCAAAAAGGCCAACAGCCCGGTCTCCGGCTCCACGCGAACCCGGGTCGCTACCGTACTGACGAACATGCCGATCGTATCCTTTTCTTTCTTGTTTGTCCGGTTTGCATAAAGCGTACCAATTGGAATATCCTGCTCTTGCGTAACCTTGTGCACGTAAATATATAAGGCTGATAAAAAGAAAGTAAAGAGACTGATACGGTGCTCCTCGCAAAATGCCTTTATCCCCTTGTGGAGCTCCTCGCTGAGTTCGGCGCCCTCCCTTCTGCCTGCTGTGCTAAGCGTTAAGGGATTGTAAGTTTTGAGCCCGATCGTCTCCGGAAACTCGCTAAACTTATCGAACCAATAAGCTTTGTCCTTCTGATACCGGTCTGACTGCTCATATTCCTGCTCCGCTTGAATAAAATCAAGGTAGGAATTAGCTTTCAAGCTACTGGCGGCATCGAAGGTCCCATTCGCAAGCTCTTGGTAAAAGCCCGTCACTTGGTCGAGCGTCTCGATCATCGACACACCGTCCGTGGCGATATGATGCATCCTCAAGCTAAGCCAAATTTCCTCTTCATGGATACGGATAATCGTAAACTGATACAGCGGTGCATGCAGCAGCTTGAACGGCACAACGTTATTCTTCTTTAGCCACTCGGCCGCCTGCTCTTGGGGCATCTCCAAGTGTCCAATCACGAGATCCTCTTCGGCATAAGGCACGATGTACTGCCAAGGGACACCGTTATCACTGGCAATACGAATACGGAATGAGTCGCTGCGCTGCACGACAATACCGATCGCTTGTTTCAAAATATCTGTATTTACAGCGCCATTCATTTTGATGTTAAGAATGATCGTTGACGCATTGCGATTTGGATACAGCAGTTCCGTATACCAAATACGCTGCTGCGGTTGCGTCAACGGATACAGCTTCACCTTCTCGCGATCAAAGATCTGATTGTTTGCCAGCTCTTGTTTCATGACAAATTCACACACTCCTATTCGCATCGTAAAGTGATACTGTAGAGGTTATACAGACACCAAGACCTGCTCTGCGTGATATTGTAAATCGTGAAGCTTGGCGTACACGCCATCTTTGGCCAGCAGTTCTTCGTGTGTTCCTTGCTCGACCAAGCTGCCATCGGCAACCACGCAAATGCAATCGGCTTGCTCTATGGTAGACAGCCTATGGGCGATGACCAGCGTTGTTCTCCCCCTCATCAGCTCTTGAAGCGCTAGCTGGACTTCATGCTCCGACTCCGCATCCAAAGCGGATGTAGCCTCGTCCAATAACAGAATGGGCGCATTTTTGAGCAGGGCTCTGGCAATCGCAATCCGTTGACGCTGCCCTCCGGATAAGGTTGAACCGCGTTCCCCGACAATTGTCGCATAACCATCCGGCAGCTCTGTAATGAATGCATGGGCATGCGCCATCCGGGCCGCATTCTCCACTTCTTCATCGCTAGCATCCGGGCGTCCAAGACGGATGTTCCCGGCAATCGAATCGTGGAAAAGAAATGCTTCCTGAGGGACATACGCAATGAGCTCTCGCAGTTCTTTAATACTATAAAGCTCTAGAGGTTTGCCCTGAATGGTTATCAGACCAGACTCCTGCTCGTAAAAGCTGAGCAGCAGCTTCATGATCGTGCTTTTACCGCCCCCGCTTGGTCCGACTACTGCAGTCACTTTCCCGTCCGTTACAGACATAGACAGACACCGCAGCACCGGGCGGCCCGGCTCGTAACCGAAGGTAACGTTACAAAGCTCCAGCGCCGGGACATTGCCGGATGCCTCTTGATAGGCCAGCTCAGCCAGAGCAGCGGTAGCCCTGTCACCTTCCGGCTCCACAGGTTCATCCAACAGTTGATGGATTCGGGCAGCACCGGCAAGCGAGTTTTGCATCAGCGTAATCGCAGCCCCAACCTGGAGAAAGGTGCTTGAAATTCCAATTTGCAGGTAAAGAATTAAACCAAGCGTCCCCAGTTCAAGCTGCTGTGTGGACACGAGATATAAGCCGATGGCGAGAATCCCCCCCATGCTGAGAAACTGAACGGCGAAGTTGCAGGCTTCCAGCACACCGGATTGATGGCCCTGCTTGAGGCCAGACTCGCTAACTTCCTCGCTGGCCTCCTCGCAAAGCTTGCCGATCTGGTTCCTCAAACCGAATAGCTTCGTGATCTGGAGACCGCCGATTAAATCCCCTACGCGCTCTGTCAATATGCCCATTTGCGCTTGCAGCTTGTCGCCGATCGCGCGCATCCGGGGAGCAAAACGCGCGTTAATGCCTATGGTCAACAGTGCCAGGACGACGAGGACAAGGGCAAAACGCCAATCGACCGCGCATAGGACAAGAATCGATCCGGTTACCATGGTGATTTGTGAAACAATCGATCTTAAATGCTCATGGTACGTTTTTTCGACCACTTGCACATCACTGGTCATCCGCGAAAGCAGGTCGCCGGAGTGGTGTTCTTCCGCAGCACGAAACGTGATTTTACCAATATGCTTGTATAACTGCATCCGCATCTCGGCTAAGGTCAGCCTGATGCTTCGCAAATACAAATAGCTGAATATAGGCGATAAGATACACAATCCGACAACGGAGACGACCACAATCGTAATAGCCGCATACAGATCTTCCAGTTGCCCGCCGACTGCAAAATTCAACAGGTCTTTGATCACAAAAGCAATAAGTATCGAAAGTCCGGAGTTGGCCAAGCTATCGCCGATCAGTCCGGTATAATAAAGATGGCGTCGGGGGCGCATAAACTTCATGAGCTGCTTGAAATCAAGGAACGCTTGTTTGAAGGACATCGTCCGCTCCCCCCTTCCTGCTTGCCGTGCCCTGCGCTGTCTCATCTTCCTTCGTTAATTGATGGAGATACAGCTTTTTATAAACACCGTTTTGCGCCAAAAGCTCATCATGCGTACCGCTTTCCGCAATACGTCCCTGATCAAGGACAAGGATACGGTCAGCCTGCAAAATCGTTGACAGCCGGTGGGCGATCACCATAACGCTGCGGTCATCAGCCAAACGCTTTAAGGCGCTATGCACTAGGGATTCGGACACCGTATCAAGCGCCGAAGTAGGCTCGTCCAGCAGGATGAGCGGGGACTGCCGAAGCATCGCTCTGGCAATGGCCATCCGCTGCCGTTGCCCCCCGGATAATCCGCCGCCCCGCTCGCCCAGCATCGTATCATAGCCTTGCGGAAGCTGCTCGATAAAGTCATGGGCATTCGCTGCTTGGGCTGCGGCCATAATCTCCTCACGGGTAGCTCCCAGCCGCCCAAATCTGATATTGTCAGCGACCGTAGCGGGAAATAGATAAGCATCCTGGGAGACAACGGAAATATTTGACCGCAGCGCGGATAAATCCCACTCGGACAAAGGCCTGCCGAAAATACGAATCGTGCCTTCGCCCGGTTCAGGTTCGTAAAAGCCGCACAGCAGCTTAAAGATTGTCGTCTTCCCGCCGCCGCTTGCGCCGACGATAGCCAGTGTTTCTCCCCGGTTTAGCTGAAAGCTGATGTCGTTCAGTACGTTCGTTTTACCATCGTAGGAAAAGGATACACGATCGACGCTGACCGGAACATCCCACGAGCCAGCTTGCTCTTTGGAACCGGTTTGCCTTTCGACAGGCCAGTCAAGCGCATGGAAAAGCCGCCGGGAGGCGCCCGAAGCCTCCTGCAATTGGGCAACCAGTGTAGGAGCCAAGCTGACCGGCTGCAAGGCAAGTGGCAGCAAGTAAAGAAACAAGATGAGACTACCGGCATTCAATTCACCGATTCGGATTAAATGCCCGCCATACACAACGACGAAAATAACAGGCACCGCAAGGAACAGAATAGCGATGGGCCCGAGCGCCGCATACCGCTTTTCAAGGCGCAAGCCCAGCTTTACGGCATGCTGCGTCAGTTCGCTATACTTTTGATAAAATATCGTCTGCGCGTTAAACGCTTTCATCACTGCCAAGCCTCCGATAGAGTCCTGCGCCAGTGCATTCAATTGACCCATGGTATTCTGGATCTGCTCGGAAGTCGAGCGCAGCGTATGGGTCAGCAGTCCGGCAACCAGCATGCCTAAAGGAAACAGCACGAGACTGATCAGCACCAGCTTCCAGTGTGTAAGCAAAAGCAGGGTCAGCGCGCCGATAAAAACGACAGGCAAATAAAACAAATTGGCGAAGTGCTGAATGAAAAAATTTTGCAGCAGCGCCGTATCGCCCGTTAACCGGGAAATCAAATCGCCCGTTAATTTGCGTTCCGCTTGGGAAAGCGGCATATCGCCAAATCTGCGCACGAGCTCGTTGCGCAAATCGCGAAGTACCTTGACACTAAAGCGGGCTGATGCATATTTGATCAGGTACCGGCACGGCATGCCAATCGCGATCATCCCTACCAGCAGGAAGAAAATCATAGAGGCAGAGGCTGCCCCCCCATTCACTATCCATTCGAAAAACTTGCCCAGCATGATCTCGATGGCAGCGAGCGCCAGCGAAGCAACGACTGTTACCGCCACCCAGAACGAGAATGGCTTCACATAACGCACGAGTCTGCGAAAAACCGGCGAGCTTTCAGTCAACATATCTTCCTCCGTTCATGAAGTATCAACTGACCACCAATTCGCTAGCCAATTTACTATTTTTCATATCTGTATAATCGGAAATACTCCTGTTGTGGGAGGAGGTGACTGGCGAGAAAATGTTGAGCCCACAATAGGTGAACAAGTCTGTGGCCCGTTTCATGATGAATGAAGTCATAACCTTTGAAGCTGTCGACACTTGCCTTACTCTCACCCTCTCTTTCCTGTCATTATCTCTTGCTAACATGAACATTGTATCAACATTTTGTAAGCGCTATGTTATTTCCATATAAAGTATACATTAACATTATAACGGAGGATAAAAGAATTACAAGCAGTTTTACAAAGTTATGGTTTCGATCAGTTGAAAACTTTGATGGCACGTTTTATAAAGAACACAATGAGTTTCATAAGCCCGGAACAGGTTTGATCCATGCATTATAAAAATAAACATTGATCATATGAATTAAAAACCTTACAATACAAATATTGACATAATTATTATTTTAATTACTCTATATAAAATAAATAGGATTATTGGTAAAATCAGTTTCAAATATGGTCACTTGACTCTTGGATATACATTGGTTTCCAAGAATTTAACAGTTGGAGGAGATAACGAAAATGACAGCATCGGCTTCCATTGATTTTTCTCAAGTCAACATCAAAGATGTCAATTTGCTCGATCCCTATTTATACAGCCATGGAGAGCCTCATGCGGTATGGGCCGCACTGCGCCATCAGGCGCCTGTTCATTGGCAGCAGGTCGATGACAAGTTGGGCTTCTGGTCGATTACGAAATATAGGGATGTTGTGCAGGTATTGAAGGATTATAAGACGTTTACCTCCGAACGGGGAAATTTGCTCAGTTTGCTTGGAAAGGATGATCCCTCAGGCGGCAAGCAAATGGCCGTGACAGATCCGCCACGCCATACCCAAATGAGACGTGCCATGCACCAATTCTTTACTCCTGACTCCATCCTCAAGCATGAAGATCAGATTCGCCAAGAAATCCGCAAGCTGGTTCTGCCAAGCTTAGAAGATGAGGGGATTGATTTTGCTCGTGCCGCGTTTGCTTTATCGATTTGTGTAGGCGGATGCATCCTGGAGCTGCCTCCGGAGGATTGGCCAACACTGACACGGCTAACCATCATGTCCGTTGCTCCTGAGGATGAGGAATTTAAATTGGCAGATGGCGATATCACAGCGACTTTGCAATTGGCACACAGGGAGTTGTTTGGTTACTTTCAAGATATGGTCAAGCAGCGCCGCCGTTCTCCGGGAGATGACCTGATTAGCGCATTGTTACAGCTGGAGATCGCTGGCGAGAAGATGGACATACCAACGGTCATTTCCAACTGCTACAGCATTTTGCTCGGAGCTACAGCTACGACTCCGCATGTCGCTAGCTCAACGGTACTGGAGCAGACGAAAATAAATGGGCTTGAGGAGCTTGCCGCACACCCTGAATCTATGGACAGCTTTGTCGAAGAGGCTTTTCGTTGGTCTTCTCCGGGCAGCCACTTTTTGAGATATGCCACGATTGATACGGAAATCCGGGGAGTGCCGATTAAAGAGGGAGATGCTGTTGCCGTCTGGGTAGGGTCGGCGAATCGCGATGAGGAGATTTTTGCAGATCCTTATACCTTCAATATGCAGCGGCATCCCAACCCTCATATTTCCTTTGGCACAGGTGTCCATCATTGCATCGGAAGCAGAATAGCCAAGCATACGATGACCTTTTTATTTGATGAGCTCACAACAAATTTTACTCATTTTGATGTGATTGGCCCTGTTGAATACCTAGGCTCTAATTTTATTTCAGGAATTAAGCATATGCCTGTACGCGGGTATCAACGCTAAAAGCAAAAAGTTTTATATACGATGAACTCTTGGAATGAACGTCTACTCGTTCCCAAGAAAAAATAACACCTGACAGGCGTTTCCCCCATTGATACGCGAACGAAGGAGAACGGCTTCAGGTGTTTTTCTCAGTTGCTTGGAAACGGCTAATTCTGTTTAACGTCATGCTGCAAACGATACTGCATCGGCGTGGTGCCGAGCTTTTTCTTAAATACGTAATGCAAATAGTTGGCGCTGGAGAAGCCGTTCTGAACCGCGATCTGATCGATGGTGAACTCGCTCTCGGCCAATTCCTTGCAGATTTGCGCGAGCCGCACATGCTCGATGTACTCGCTGAACGTGCCTCCCGTTTGCTCGCGAAAAATGCGCTGTAGCTGTCTCGGGCTGATCTGCACCCGCTCCGCTACCACCTCCAGTGTTAACGGGGCCATGTAGTTGTCTTTGATAAACTGGGCAGCAAGCTGGTAGCGGTAGTTTTTCATATCGCGGGACGGCAGGTCCCGCTGCGGCGTTTCGTCGTATGCCCGCGTCATCCGCAGCAGCACCTGAATGATCGATTGCTTGATCACCGTCAGGACACCCGGCTGATTTTCGTACCAGGCCCGGTAAGCCGTCTTAAAGCATTCCATCGCCTTGTATTTGTCGGCCATCGGCCGCGGAGGCAGCTGCTCCAAGCGGCGGATGCACGCTTCCGCCTCCGCCTGCTCCCACCGGGCTCCCCACGCCTCCGAATCTGCCGTCTCTTCCGCTTCCAGCTTCCGAATATCGATATGCAGACACAGCTCATCCATCGCCTCGAAGGCATCCGCCTCCTGATAATGCAGGAGACCGGGACCAGTCAAATACATCTGACCTTCCTGCAGCGAGTACGGCTCGCTGCCGAGAATGACCTTCCCTTTGCCCCGCGGGATAAAATGAAACTCGAAGTCCGAATGCTTATGAAAATGAACGATCCGGCCCGGAGCAAAGCTGGTATGGTGAAAGTTCAGCATGCGAATGCCGTAATGACCCCATTTGAACTCCACCTCCAGCCGGTCAAGCGCCGTCGGGTTTTCCAGCATCAGCTCGAACGGATACGGCCTCGCGCCGATTCGGGACTGACCGTTCATGGCTGCAAATCGTTAAGCCGGCAGACCGCCCCAGAGCGTGCGGACAAGTTCGAAGCTTCCATTAACCTCGTCAGGTCCAGCGCCAGCCCGATATTTTCCTCCGCCGTCGTCCCCTGCTGAATATGGGCTACCCACTGATGAAACGCCGACGGAAGACCGGCCGGAAGCTCCTGCACGCGCCATTCCTCCTCCGACGCCGCTCCGCCCTTCGCCGTGCGCACGAGCAAACGGTTGTCGTGCGTCGAATAGAGCAGGCTGCCTTCCGTACCGTGCACTTCGATCACGAACGGCGAATGCCGGTTGACGAAGCCCGCTTCCACAACGGCAAGCGCCGCGCTGGAATAACGCAGCACGGACACCGCATTGTCCTCGACTTCTCTGCCGGTGACGAAGCTGTAGTTGGCCGTTACGCTCTCCGGCATGCCGAGGAACAAGCGGGCCAAATACATCGGATGGCAGCCGAGATCGATCATCGCGCCGCCGCCGCATTGCTCGGCATGGTAGAAGTGCGCGGGCAGCCAGCCGTTCGCCGATTGGTCGTTCGGAATCGCGCCGTTATGAGACAGCCGCGTGCGGACGAGCGTCACTTCGCCGAGCAGTCCCCGGTTCAGCACGTCCTGTACGGCCAGCGTATAGCCTTCGTTCAATCGCGGAAGCGACACCGTTAATTTGACGCCGGCCTTGCGGATCGCCTCCATAATTTCGTTGCTTTCCTTCAACGTCGGCGCAACGACTTTTTCCGTAAAAATATGTTTGCCCGCCTGCGCCGCTGCCACCATCACATCTCGGTGCAGGTTGGTCGGCGTATCGACAATCACCGCGTCGATATCCGGCTGGGCGAGGAGCTCCTCCAGCTTGTCGTAAAACCGGACGCCCCGCGCTTCCGCTTCCCGGCGTCCGCGTTCCGGCAGCTCATCCCATACGGCCACAATTTCCGTGTCCGGATGCTCCTCCACCTGCTTCGCGTAATCGGCGGCATGCACATGCCAAAAGCTGAGCATCGCTACTCTGATCATCGTTCCCATCCTTTCTTCCGGCGCTTAGTCGAAGGTTACGGCTTTGCCCGTTTTCGCCGATTCGTAGATTGCTTCGAGAATTTCGGACACGACGCAAGCCTGCTCCGGCGTGACGACCGGCTGCTTGTCATGCAGGATGGCATCAATCCACAGACGCATTTCCGTATCCGGCGCGCTCTCGCTTTGACCGTCGTAGAAATCGACCCCGCCGCTGCCGAGCTGGATCTTGTTCATGTACAAGCGGCTCAGCTTCTCGCCGTTCAACCGGAGGCCCTCCTCCATATCCGCGCCGCCTTCCGTTCCGCACAAGGTGGTCTTCCCTTCCTTCGCATCGAGCGTATTGAGCGCCCAGCTCGATTCCAACATGATGGTCGCGCCATTCTTCATCACGATCATGCCGAAGGCCGAATCCTCCACCGTAAACTTTTTCGGGTCCCAAGGCCCCCAAGCATTGGCAGCGTTTTCTTTGCCGGACAATTTATGAAAAGCCGTTCCAAGCACAATCTTCGGTTCGTAGTTGTCCATCAGCCAGAGCGTCAGGTCGAGGGCATGCGTGCCGATATCGATCAGCGGTCCTCCGCCTTGCTTCTCCTCATCCAGGAAGACGCCCCAAGTCGGCACGGCGCGGCGACGAACGGCATGCGCTTTCGCATAGTAGATGTCGCCAAGCTCGCCTTCCTCGCAGATGCGTTTCAAATAAAGGCTGTCCTCCCGGAAACGGTTGTTGTAGCCGATCGTCAGCTTCTTGCCTGTCCGCTTGGCCGCCTCGACCATCCGGCGCGCATCGGCCGCCGTCTTGGCCATCGGCTTCTCGCACATCACATGCTTGCCGGCTTCCAGCGCCGCAATCGTGATCTCCGCATGGGAATCGTTCGGCGTACATACGTGGACGACATCGATCGACGCATCCTGCAGCAGCGCTTTATACTCTTCATAGACCTTCGCTTCCGCACTGCCGTACTTCGCTTTCGCTTCTTCGGCCCGATCGGAAATGATATCACAAAATGCGACAAGTTCAACTTGCTCCAAACGAGACAGACTCGGCAAATGCTTTCCGTTTGCAATACCGCCGCAACCGATAATGGCTATTTTGAGCTTCTTGGACACTTGATACGCCTCCTATTATTGTACGACATGCCTTCATAGTAGCACGATTGAAGCGGCGATGAAATTGCAATTTGGCGACAGGAAAAAGTAAGATATTACGACATCTCTAAAAATACGCTGCAACTAAGGCACAAGCGTTTGTTAGCGGGAAGCCTCCCGCAAAAACCGTCCGATCCGGCGGACCGCTTCCCGCAGCCGATCCTCTTCCTGAACAAGAGCGATGCGGACGTAGCCTTCGCCTTCTTTGCCGAACGCGTCGCCCGGAATAACGACGACTCCCGCGGAATACAGCATTTCCCGGGAAATCTGTCGAGACGTCCAGCCTTCCGGGATCGGCGCCCAGATGAACATCGTCGCCTTGCAGACTCCCTTCCGATGTCGGATAGCCGTACAGGCCCGGATCGTTCACCGCGCGCGTCAGCGCGTCCATGACACGGGCGGATGGCGGATGGTCCGGGCTCCCGATGCCCAGGTCGATTACATCGACGCCGCGCGCCGTCACTTCCCGCTTCCACGCCGCCACCTCAGAAAAAATGGCCGAACCCAGTTCGGCCAATCGTTTCGATTCCCATCGTTTCATTGATGCGCTACCTCGTTTTCCTTCCGAACGCCGATTCGAAATGTTGATTATCCATTCAGCCCCGTTACCTCGTGAACGTACCACATCATGCCGATTAAAAACGCCGCAAGCAGCGCATACGCCGTCCCGAACTTCCACCGCGCCGACGTAGGGACGTCATAGTACTTGTCATTTTCGTATAGTTGGTAATCGATCTGGCAGTGGATCATCAGATGCAGACCGTCTTCTTTCTGGAGATGCTCCACGCGGGTCACGTGTGTACGCTTGATGATTCCTTGATGCATCAGCGGCACCGTGCCTTGAAAATGAAGGCCTTCCCAGAAAACATTGACATACTGCTGCCCGTCCAAATCCGAGAACGTGACAAAGGGCAGTTCCCGCTTATGCTCCGGGCCGGGAATCAGATAGCCCTGCGCCAGCAGCGGCTCGGCCGCCACCAGAAAGCTCGCGTTGACGAACCGCTCCTCGCCCTGCTTGCGGTCCTTGACGAATTTTTTGTACAGGTCGTAGGCGAACATCGCCCAAATGATGAAGAACAAGATCGAGCGCAGGTAGATGATCACGACCAGCCCTCCGATCAGGCCAACCAGCCAAAGCCAGCGTGTCACCGCCGTCGCGATCCGCCCTCCGTCAAGCGGATGAATCGGCATCAGGTTGATCAGATTGAGGAAAAAGCCGACATAAGCGATGGAATAAAGCAGTTTACTATGCTGCGGGTCACCCAGCGCATAGGCTGCGCCGAATACGACTAAGGCGCCGACCGTTCCAAGAACGGGGCCCCCCAAAGCGACGTATGCTTCCGTCACCGCATCCCGGGGATGCCGCTTCATGTTGATCAGCGCGCCCAGGAACGGGATAAACACCGGGGCCGATACCGGCAGCCCTTTTTGCTTGGCGGCAATGACGTGGCCGAGCTCGTGGATGAGCAGCAGCAGTACAAAGCCGATCGCGAACTGCCACGGAAAAATAATTGCATAAGCACCGATGGTCACCGCCATCGAGATGATCGCTCCCCCGAATTTGCCGAGCTTTAGCAGCGGCAGCAGCGTTTTCAACTGCGTCAGAATGAAGGTTACGGCTGCGCCGATATACCAAAGCGGATTTTGTTTTTTCGGTTTAGGTCTTTGCTGCAACAAGATTCACACTCCTTAGTCAAACCTTACGATTCGTTCCCCCAATTTCCCTCGTACAGCTCCGGCTTAAAGCCGACCGTCACCTGCTTCCCGTCCGTCGCGACCGGTCGCTTGATCAGCTTGCCGTTCGATGCAAGCAGCTCCATTTTCTCCTCGTCGTTCAGCTGCGGCAGCTTGTCCTTGAGCTGCATTTCCTTATACACTTCGCCGGATACGTTAAACCACTTTTTGATGTCCAGCCCGCTTTGCGGGATTAGCGTCCGAAGCTCCTCCACGGTCGGCGGCTGCTCCATGATGTGGATTGCCTCCACTTCCCATCCGTGCTCTTTGAGCCACTTCAATGCGCTCCGGCAAGTGCTGCAAGCAGGGTATTGAAAAACTTTGATCGATTTGCTCTTGCTCATAATTTTCTCTCATCCTTATCCTATCCTAAAATGGTTAACTATGACATGAATTCATTATACCGAGGAATCGGCAGGTCCTGCAAATCGCCACAGGCCAGCCAATGGTTGAAAAAAAGCGGTGAAGCGCAGATAATGGAAAAGAGTCCCACAAAAGGAGCTTAGGCCATGATTTATGTTCTTAAACTCATTTACAGTTTCTTGACGCCTCCCGGCTGCTTCGTCCCGCTGCTGCTCCTGATCGGATGGTGGCTTTACGCCCGCGTCCGCCGCTCGGCCGGCGTCGTTCTGTTCGCCTCGGCTTTCCTCGTCTACTTGCTCTCGATCCCGCTTGTCGGCGAAACGGCCCTGCAATCGATTGAAAATCGTTATTCGCCGCCCGCGGTTCTTGAGGGCGACGTCTACGTCATGCTGACCGGCGGAGCGGTGTCGGGGACCCCGGACGTAAGCGGCACCGGCCACTTGAGCGGCAGCACGCTGCACCGGGTCGTCGCGGTGGCCGAGCTGTACGCCGCCAAGCCGCTGCCGGTCATCGTCTCCGGCGGGCAGGTGTATGCCGATACAGCCAACGAGGGCCAACTGGCCCGCAGCAAGCTTATCGCGCTGGGTGTCCCGGCCGATGCGATCCGGTTGGACGACCGGAGCCGCACGACTCAAGAGAACGCGCGATACGCGAAGCAGCTTCTGGACGAAAGCGGCTGTAAGCGGCCGATTCTGGTGACGTCGGCTTTTCATATGCCGCGCTCGGTGAAGCATTTTGTCGCTCAGCACATTCAGGTCGTTCCGTATCCGGTCGATTACAAGATCAGCCGCGCCACAGGCTGGACGGGGAGACTATGGATTCCGACCTCAGCGGCCATGGACGATCTGAGCCTCGCGCTGAAAGAGTATTTGGGACAACTCCAGTAACGGACGACACCAAAAAACAAAAATCCGCTCGTTCCCCTGATCGTATCTTGCAATACGCGGGAACGGCGGATTTTTTATGCTTCGTGCGCGCCTTCCGACTGCGCTAATTGCTTGATGCAGCACTCCATATCCGCCGGCAGCGGCGCGTGAAATTCCATCCGCCGGCGCGTGACGGGATGCGTCAGCCCGAGCGTGCAGGCGTGCAGCGCTTGACGCTCCAGCCCGTAGTCCGCTGCGGGCGAAGCGGCTTGACAGACGCTTGACGCTGCCTGCGGCTGCGTTGCGCTGCGGTCGGCGACGGGGATTCCCTCGGATAATGGCGCCGAAGCCCCATCCCACTGCTGCGAACCGTCGGCTTCCGGGATACGTCCCTCCGCGGCCGCTTTATCCACCTCGTCCGCCGTGCCGCCCGGACCGTACATCTTATCGCCGAGCAGCGGGTGGCCGAGATGCCGCATATGCACGCGAATCTGGTGCGTCCGCCCCGTCTCCAGCCACAAGCGCACGAGCGTCGCTTCGCGAAACCTCCGCTCCACGCGGTAATGCGTGACCGCCGGATAGCCGGTTGGTGTGACGATTCGGACATGCGGCGCAAGCGGGTTGCGGTCGATCGGCGCGTCGACCGTGCCTTCATCGCTGCTGATCACGCCGTGAACGAGCGCGACATATTCCTTTTTTAGCCCGTGCGCCTGCATTTCCTCCGAAATTTGCTGGTGCACATAAGGATTTTTGGCGACGGCCAGCACCCCGGACGTCTCCTGATCGAGCCGATGCACGGGGCGGAAGCGGAAGCTTTCGCCCTTTTCCCGCCAGTAATGAACGACGCCGTTCGCCAGCGTATCCGTGTAATGTCCGTGCGTCGGATGCACGATCATCCCGGCCTCCTTGTTCAGCACCAACAGCTCGTCGTCCTCATACAAAATGTCGATCGGAAGCGGCTGCGGCAAAATATCGTCCGACACTTCCATCTCCATCCGCGCGGCGACCCGGTCTCCGGCGCGTACCTTCACATCGATATATTTGCGTTCCCCGTTGACTGTAATGCCTTGCTCCGTCAGCTTCAGCCGCGAGAGGAGCTTGCGGGAAACGCCCATTCGTTTTTGCAAAATCGTCCTCAGCACCATGCCGTCGTCTTCTGTCGGGACGATATATTCCAGCGGTTTATAATAGCTCATGACTTGCGTCTGAACACCTCGGCGCTCCGAATATATTCCACGTCGCCGTTTCCGGCCCGAAGATTGGACACACGGGCGATCGTAAAGAACAAGTCCGACAGCCGGTTCAAATAACGGCGAACCTCTTCGTTGATCGGCTGCGTGCGCGCAAGCGTGACGACCCGGCGTTCGGCGCGGCGGCATACCGTCCGGCATACGTGAAGCGCCGACGACGCCTGACTCCCGCCCGGAAGGATAAAGCGCTGGATGTCTGGCGTCTCCGCATCGTATTTGTCGATCCACGCCTCCAGTTGGTCCACCATCTCGGCCGTCACCTTATACGGCCGCAGCTCCTGCTTCAGCAGCGCCAGATCGGAGCCGCAGTCGAACGTCTCATGCTGGATTTGCAGCAGATCGGCGAGCAGATCCGCATCGCGTTCCGCATCCAGAAACCCCATCGCCTGGCCAATAAAGCAATTCAGCTCGTCAACCGTACCATACGCCTCGACGCGGACGTCGTCCTTGTCTACGCGGCCTCCGATCACCCCGGTTTTTCCGGCATCGCCCGTTCTCGTATAAATTTTCACCGCAATCCCTCCCGACCTTTATTCCACCCTATCATCTCATACAAACGCTCCATATCCAAGTGCTCCCGTACATGAGCCGCGAGCCGGTCGAAGGCCGCCTCCCGGCGTTCCTGAAAGCGCAGCTCCGCCGGCAGCGGCTCCAGTCCTTTCGCTGCGCGAATCCGGTTCAACCAAGCGCGGCGGAAATCGTCGTTATGCAAAATGCCATGCACATACGTGCCCCACAGCCGCCCGTCCGAACAAACCGCGCCGTCCAGCGACGAACCGGATTCGGTCGATCCGGTATCGGGATGCGATAACTCGAACGGGTGGTCGACGGGCCGCAAGAATGAAGTGACGCCCATATGAATCTCATAGCCCTGGATTTCAAATGTTTGCCCGGGATCAGCATATAGCTGTGTCATACCTGCGGCTCTTACGGTCCGTTTCTCCGCGGCAAATACGGTTTGCGTCGGGAATAAGCCGAGTCCGTCGAGCACCGGCCGATCCGATTCGACCGCATTCGGATCGAGCAGCTTTTCCCCCAGCATCTGATACCCCGCGCAGATCCCCGTCACCCATCCACCGCTTTTGGCAAAATCGAGCAGCTTCCGGTCAAGACCACAATCGCGAAGATACAAGAGATCGTCGACCGTATTTTTGCTGCCCGGCACGATAACCGCATCCGGGGAACCGAACGTCTCCGCCTTATCCACGAAACGAAGCCGGACATCGCGCTCGTATTCCAGCGGATCAATATCCGTAAAGTTGGACAGGCGCGGCAGCCGGATGACGGCGATATCAAGCATGTCTTCGGACAGCGCCAAATCCGTGCGGCCCAGAGCGCCCTCCGCTATCTTCCGTTCGAGCGACGCCGAATCCTCATCCTCCAGCCCAAGCTGCGGCAAATAAGGAATAACGCCCAGCACCGGCTTGCCCGTCCGCTTCTCCAGCCATTCGATCCCCGGCGTAAGCAGCGTAACGTCTCCCCGGAACTTGTTGATGATAAAGCCCTTCACCCGGTCGCGTTCCTCCGGAGACAAAATGTCCAGCGTCCCAACGAGGGAAGCGAACACGCCTCCGCGGTCGATATCCGCGACAAGCAGTACCGGGGCGTCCGCCCATCCGGCCAGCCGCATGTTGACGATATCCCGGTCTTTCAGATTGACCTCGGCCGGGCTGCCCGCCCCTTCGATCACGACCGCGTCATAGGCTTGCCGCAGGCGGACGAGCGCTTCCTTCACGACCGCTTCGGCTTCCGGCAAATATTTTTCCCGGTAAGTCCGCGCATCCAAATCACGGTAAGGCTTGCCGTGGACGACCACTTGCGACACCATATCCTTTTTGGGCTTGAGCAGAATCGGGTTCATGTCCGTCGTGGCCGGAACCCGGCAGGCGTCCGCCTGCATCCCCTGCGCCCGGCCGATTTCTTTGCCGTCCGGCGTCACGTAGGAGTTGAGCGACATGTTTTGCGATTTGAACGGCGCCACACGCAAGCCGTCCTGCAGCAGGATGCGGCACAATGCCGTCGTCAGCAAGCTTTTGCCGACATCGGAGGCGGTTCCCTGCAGCATGAAGGTCGGAGCGAGCTTCAGCGATGCGAAATCGGCTGGAAGCGAAGGCGGACAGGCATTGGACACGGACCTGCCGCTGCTCTGCGAGCGTTCCGGCCTCTTGGCCGCCGCGACTTCTTCACCCGTCGTCGCGCGCTCTCGCGCCTCAAGCAGGTCGGCAATCGACTGCCTAAGGCCGTCCAGCAGCGCTTCGTTCTGCTCCCTCAGCTTGACCGCCACCCGGCAGTACGTTTCGTCCAGCCCGGGAAAGAGCGAAGCGTCCCGGATCAAAATGCCCCGCCGCCCCATCGCCGCTTGCAGTGATCGCACGTCGAGTCCCAGCGACCGCAACGAAAACAGTACAAAATTCACATCGCTCTCGAACACGGTCAGGCCGAGCGATTGCAGCCCGGCGCGCAAGCGCTCCTTCTCTTCCTTCACCCACTTCAGCGTCCGGCGCGCGAACTCCCGCTCCTCCAGAACGGCTGAGCCGATCCACTGGGATAAAACATTCACGCTCCATGGCACCTGCAGCCGTTTCATCTCGCGGATTTGCTGCGGATGCGCTACTACGTACCCGAGACGAAGTCCGGGAATCGAATAAAACTTCGTCATCGAGCGGATGACGGTCAAGTGAGGATTTTGCGCCGCAGCGCGGGCCAGCGTAAGCTCCTCCTCCCGCGGGCAAAAATCCAGAAACGCCTCATCGACGATAGCCGGAATCTGTCCGTCCGCCAGCGCTTGCACCACGTCATCTGGTAGCAGACGCCCGGTCGGATTGTTCGGATGACCCAGAAACAGCAGATCGCACCGGCCGGTAGCCGCCTGCACATCGGCCAGATGAAGCGCAAAGCCGTTCGCTTCATCGAGCGGGATGTCGACGATACGCCCCCCGATTTTCTCCACAGCTTCCTCGTATTCGGCAAAAGACGGACGAACCAGTCCCGTCACCCGGGGACGGCGCACCCGGACGGCCAAATCGATCAGCTCCGCCGCCCCGTTGCCGACGAGCACGCATTCGGCCGGAACGCCGTGCTTGGCCGCCAGCTTGCCGGTCAGCTCCCGCACCGCCGGGTCCGGGTAATGGACGACCTCCCGCCACTGCTCGGCCAAAATGCGTCCTACCGCCTCAGGCGGCCCGAGCGGGTTCATATTCGAGCTAAAATCGACAAACCGCTCCCGCGGCCTGCCGAATGCTTCCGCGGCCGTCCACAAATCGCCGCCGTGTCCGTATCGTTCCAGCATTGCAACCTCTCCTATCCCTTAATCAACACAAGCACGAGCAGCAGAGCCGCTTCAAGCAATTCATTCATCGCGCCGTACGTATCACCCGTCAGTCCGCCTAATTTCCGGTGAATCGAAACGCTCATCAGAACCCCTGCTCCCATCGTCACGGCGAGCAGAATGACGATTATCCCTACCATATGCCAAAACGGCAGCGAAAGCCCTCCGAACGCCTCTCCCGCCGCGACAACACATAGCGACAGCAGCAGCGCTACCAGTCCCGAGCCCACGGCATGCCCGGCTCCGACACCGCGAAAAAAGCCGCCCATTCCGCTCCCCGCCTGCCGCGCATACGGCCAGCAGGCTATCGCTACGACCATGTACCAGCGGCTCCACAACGGAACCAGCGCCAAGAGGAGCCACAAATTCCACTGGCTGCCGGTTACCGCAGCAGGCAGCAGTTCCGTCAGCAGCGACCATTTCAGCAGCAGCACCAGCACGGCGGCGATGACGCCCATCGCGCCAACCCGGCTGTCCTTCATGATTTCCAGCATTCTCTCCCGCGAACGGTGACTCAGGATGCCGTCGGCCGTATCCATCAGCCCGTCGAGATGCAGCGCCCCGGTGAGCAGCACCCAGATCCCAAGCAGCAGAGCGGCTGTCGGCAACGGTGGCAGCACGCTGGTTAGCAGCAGACCGGCTGCCGCTGTGATCAGCCCCAGCACCAGACCGACGAGCGGATAAAAAACGACGCTCCGCCGAAACAAAGCGTCGTTATAGTCCAGCTTCACCGGTACGGGCAATCGGCTTAAAAATTGAAACGCAGCCGCGCAGGCTTCGCCCCAAAGCCGCATCAAACGAATAAAAGCGCGCACAGCAATCCCCCCGCAATGACGTAACTGACGCCGTACAGCATGCGCACGGTCCGCTTAATATCTTCCCGGGTGCGCTCCCGCAGCGGCCAACCCATCCGGGCCCGCTCGCTTGTCCGGCCGTGATATACGTTCACGCCCCCAAGCTCGATGCCAAGCGCTCCGGCCACCGCCGACTCCGGAATCCCGCTGTTCGGACTCGGGTGCAGCCGGGCAAACTTCAGGACGGCTTTTGCCGCGCGAACGGCAGCCAGTCCGGGACTTGCAAGCGCAACCAAGACAAGCAGCCCTCCGGTCAGCCGCGCCGGAATCCAGTTGAGCACATCGTCGAACCGGGCCGAGGCCCAGCCGAAGTGCAGGTACTTCTCATTTTTATAACCGACCATCGAGTCCAGCGTATTCGCCGCGCGATACAGCATCGCCAGCGGAGCTCCGCCGAGCAACGCAAAGAAGATCGGCGACACGACACCGTCCACGATATTTTCAGCCACCGTCTCCACGGTCGCCCGCGTAATCTCCGGCTCGTCCAGCCGCGTCGTATCCCGTCCGACGATGTAGCCGACATATTTACGCGCTTCATCCAGACGCCCTTCGACCAATGGACGGTAAACCGCCATTGCCGCATCCTTCAGTCCTTTGATGGCGATCGTGGTCGAAATGAACCATGTGTTCACCGCGTAGCCGAGCCACGGATGCACCTGCGACGCGGCCCAGACGATGAAATACATCGCGCCGAACGCCATGCCTACCGTCGATACGGTAAGCACAATGCCTCGCCAGCGTACGGCCCATTTGCCGTGGACACCCGCCGACTGCGCCTCGTCCGGCCACAGCCGCCTTTCCACGGCGGAAATCCACCGCCCGATCCAGATGACGGGATGTGTCAGCCAGCGCCAGGCCGGATCGCCGAGCACCCAATCGATGACGATGGCGGCCAGCACCATGATTAGCGTTTCACTCATACTGTGCGCGGGTGTATCTCTTTGTTCGCTCCGCTTGACTTCGTCAAAAGTCGCTCTCAAAGAGATACACCTCCTCCCTATAAAAGACTAAAAGCTTGACGCGCCGCCTTGCAGGGCGCTATTTTTCATGCGCTGACGGCGGCGGGCAGGGAGCCGGGCACGATTCTTGGTTCGCTCCGTTGACTTCGTCAAAAGTCGCTCCCAAGAAAGCACACCCGCTCGCCCCCAAACCCCTCTTCCACGGAAGAGGGGATATAAACGCAAGGCTACAGTTTAAAAGCCATGCTCTTGAGTTCAAGAGGAATACCGGAGGCGACAAGGAAAACCTGGTCCGCCTCGCGGGCAAGACGTTGGTTCATCCGGCCGGATAAATCGCGGAACAGGCGGCCGAGCTTGTATTCCGGTACTAGCCCAGCTCCGACTTCGTTCGTCACAAGAACAGTCGGTTGTTTCACCGTCGCGAAGACGGAGGCGAGGCTGTCGATCTTCGCTTCGAGCTGCGCTTCCGCATCCGGCTCCTGTTCCAGCCGCAGCAGCCAGTTCGATAGCCAGAGCGTCAGGCAATCGACGAGCACGACCGGCGCTGACGAACGTTCGAGCAGTTCCGCCAAGGCGAAGGGCTCCTCGGCCGTCGTCCAGCGGAAGCCGCGCTCGCTGCGCGATTGGCGGTGCAGGGCGATGCGCCGCCGCATTTCGTCGTCATACGCTTGCGCGGTTGCGACGTATAGGCCCTCATGGCCCAGCACCGCCGCGTACCGCTCGGCGAACCCGCTTTTGCCGCTGCGCGCCCCTCCGGTGACAAGCACTTTCATCGGCGCGTTTCCTTCCCGTTGACCGGCGTTCATACGCCTGCCCGTTCCGATGCGCCTGAAATACCGGCATCCTCGAAGGTCGCCATCTCCTTCATAATGCGGACCGCCGCTTCGATCATTGGGAAAGCCAGCACCGCGCCGGTGCCTTCACCCAGCCGCATATCCATCCGAAGCATCGGCGTCAAGCCGATCTCCGTGAGCAGGCGCTCATGGCCCTGCTCCTGCGAAAGATGCGATGCGACCATATACGACGCGCTGAGCGGCGCCAGCTTTGCCGCGACCAAGGCGGCGGCCGACGAGATGAAACCGTCGATGACGACGGGGATGCGGCTCTGCGCCGCACCAAGAATAAGGCCGACCAATCCGGCGATCTCAAGGCCGCCTACTTTGGCGAGCGCATCCAGCGGATCAGAAGCGTCCGGCCGGTTCGTTTCAATCGCCCGGCGAATGACCACCTGCTTGTGCAGCAGCCGCTCGTCGTCGATTCCGGTTCCGCGTCCTGCCGCAGCGGCGGGGTCGGTTGCTCCGAGCACGGCCAACAGCGCCGAGCTGGCCGTCGTATTCCCGATGCCCATCTCGCCGGTAGCGAGCAGCCGATAGCCTTCGCCCGCCAGCTCCTGGGCCAATTCCACGCCGACCATGATCGCGGCTTCCGCTTCCGCTCGCGTCATCGCCGGTCCTTTCGCCATGTTGGCCGTGCCCATGCGAATCTTGCGCGAACGCAGCAGCGGATGCGACAGCTCGGCGTTGACACCGATGTCCACGCAGACGACATCCGCCCCGGCCTGCCTAGCCAGCACATTGACGGCCGCCCCGCCGTTCAGGAAATTGAGCACCATCTGCGGCGTCACCTCGGCCGGAAAAGCGCTAACCCCTTCCTCGCACACACCATGATCTCCCGCCATCACGACGACGGCTTTTCGCGTCAGCTCCGGCATCACCTCGCCGCGAATGCCTGCGAGCTGCTTCGCGATTTCCTCCAGCCGACCTAGGCTGCCGGGTGGCTTAGTCAATTGGTCCAGTCTGCGGACCGCCTCTTCCATGATCCCCGCATCAAGCGGCTGAATGTCCGATAGCACTTGTTGTAACCGGCTTTGATCCGACACGGTCATTCCCCTTTTCCGAGCAAAATTTGCGGCACTCCGCTGTCCGGGTGCCGAAGCACGTACGGACGCGTGCCGTATACGTTCTCCAAAAGATCGGCGCGCAGCACTTCCTCCGGCGTGCCGATTCCGGCTACTTCACCGTTATAAAGCAGCATAAGCCGATCGCAATACTGCGCGGCCAAGTTCAAATCGTGCAGTACCGAGATGACGGTCATCCCGCATTCCTGCTGCCATTGACGGACCTTATCCATCAGTTCCACCTGGTATCCGATATCCAGAAAGGTTGTCGGTTCGTCCAGCAGCAGCAGCTTCGGCTCCTGCGCCATCGCTTTGCCCAGCGCCACCCGCTGCCGCTCGCCGCCGCTCAGCCCGTCGACCGTACGTTCCTCCAAAGGTCTGAGCTTCAGCCAATCGAGAATTTGCTCGATTAAAGCTGCCGAATCCCCGAGCTCGTCCCCTAACCAGTTTTGGTACGGGTAACGGCCCATCTCGACGATTTCGCGCACCGTGAACCCGAGCGGCGGCAGCGCATCCTGATGCAGCACGGCGAGCTGCCGGGCCAGCTCTTTGCGGGAGACGGCTTCCACCGGACGGCCGTCCAGCCTCACCGTTCCGGCGTCGGCACGCTCAGCGCCGGATATCATATGCAGCAGCGTCGACTTTCCGCTGCCGTTTGGGCCGAGAATGCCGAACCATTCGCCCGGCTCTACCGAGAAGCCGATCTGTCGAAGCACCGGCCTGCCGCCGAACGCTTTGGCCGCCTGCTCCACTTCCACCCGTATCACCCGCTTCGCTCCCCCTTTTTCCTGAAGTCCGATACATGAGGAGCGCCGTATGAACGGACTTCCTCCGGTCGTTGTCCGCAGCAGCTATCTTGAACGACGCTCCGCTTCCACCAAAACCATTCCCAACCGCGCGCCCGCATGATTGACCCCGACTTCAGACGCAGCGGCTCCGGCATTATCCTTCCCGAATCGCCCGCTTCCGCCGCCGCAGCAAATAAGCGAAGAAGGGCGCTCCCATAAAAGCCGTGACGACGCCGAGCGGAAGTTCCGTCGGGCTGAGCAGCGTTCGCGCAAGCGTATCCGCCAACACGATATAGATCGCGCCTCCGATGAGCGACAGCGGCAGCAGCAGACGATAGTCCGGACCAACCAGTAAACGCAGCAGATGCGGCACGAGCAAGCCGACAAAAGCGATGACGCCGGACACGGATACCGCAGCGGCCGTAATCAAAGTGGAAGTGATCAAGACGACAAGCTTCGTCCGTTCCACGTGAACGCCCAAGTGGGCCGCCTGCCGCTCGCCGAGAGCAAACAGATTCATGGCCCGCCCGAATCCGAGCAATATCGCCGCTCCGACGGCCAGATAAGGAAGCAGTACAAGCGAATAAGTCCATCCGCGCAGCGCCAGGCTGCCCATCATCCAAAATACGATTTCATTAATGACCTGCTTGGACATCGAGACCATCAGCGAAACGAACGAGCCGAGAAACGCCTGCATCACGACGCCGGACAAAATGACCGTTTCTATCCGCAGCTTACCTTCCGTCCGAGCCAGCAGCAGCACCGCGCTCAGCGCAAGCATCCCGGTCGCAAACGCGACAACCGGCACGCTCCATTCCCCGAGCAGCGAAAACTGCAGCCCGAACAAAATCAGGAAGGAAGCCCCTACGGATGCCCCCGACGAAACGCCGAGCGTGTACGGATCGGCAAGCGGGTTGCGCAGCACGCCTTGAAATGCCGCGCCCGCCAGCCCGAGCGCTGCGCCGACCAGCAGTCCGAGCACCACCCTGGGCAGCCGCACCTTCCATATAATTTGCTCCGACGCCACGCTCCAAGTCTCGGGGATGCGCTCGCCAGGCCATGGAAGCTGATGCAGGAGGATCCCCCACACGTGCCCGAACGGCACGCGAACCGAACCGACGGACAGGGCAGCCGTCGCGGACAGCAGAAGCAGGACGATAGCGCCTCCGCCCCATATCCACAGCTTGCGCTTCATTTTATTTCACCAAATCCGGATAAATCCCTTTGGCGATCTCCACGAGTCCGGCCGTAATGCGCGGTCCCGGACGGCTGATCAAATCTTTGTCGACACCGGCCAGCTTGCCCGACCGGACCGCTTCGATTTTGTCCCAGCCGCTGCGTTCACGGATCAACTGGTCCATCGGCTTTTTCAACTTGTCGTCAGTAATGCCATTGGGGTAAATGATCACCTGCGGATTATCCGCAATGACCTTCTCTTCGCTGATTCGAACATAACCCTTCTCGCCGCCGGCTACATTGATCCCGCCGGACAACGCGATCAATTCGTCGATAAATTCGCCTTTGCCGACCGTCCAGCCCGGGGAAAACTCGATGAATACCTTTTTCTTCTGCTCCGGCTTCAAATCCTTCACGGCATCGACGACCTTCTGACGGTCGGCTTTCATCGAATCCACGAGTTTTTGCGCTTGCTCCTGACGGTCGAAGATTTGCCCCATCGTCAGCAGATTGTTCATCACGTCGTCCATCGTTTTCGGTTCGACCTTGAACATGTTGATCTTCAGCTCGCGCAGCTTGTCGACCACCTGCGGCTTCATCGACACCCCGGTCATGACCAGATCCGTATTGGCCCCGATCAGCGCTTCCTCATTCGGCTTGACGATGCTGCCCATCTTCGGCTTCGACTTCGCCTCCGCAGGGTAATCGCAAAAGTCCGATACGCCGACCACCTTATCTCCGAGACCCAGGGCGAAGAGCGCTTCCGTTTCGCTCGGCGAGGTGGACGCGATTCGCTCCGGCGCCTTCTCAAACACGAATTCCTTGCCCGTAGCATCCTTGACCTTCAAAGGATACGACGTTCGTTTGGCCGACGCTGCCGCTCCATCCTGCTTCGTGCCGTCGGCCTTCGGCGGATTGGCAAGCTCTCCCTGCCCCGGCGTCTTCGTCGCGCTTCCGCAGCCGGCCAGCGATGCGGCCAACGCCAAGCTCAAGATCGCAGCTAACCATCGTTTGCGTAGAACCTTTGTTGTAAGTTTAGCTTTCATCTTCCAAAACTCCTCTGGATATATGGTATATTTTGTTTCTGCCTAAAACGAAAAAGGCCCCTCACCCCGGGAACATCTCCAGGGCGAAGAGCACAGGCGGACCGCCGCCCCGCGAATCCGCCTGTCCAAAGACGGCGCTCCGCTGGCCGGCTGCCCGATTCCGCTCCTTTTCCTCGAAGGACGCTTCGCTTGCCGTTCAGGCAGGTTTCCTGGCTTACAGGCTTCCTTCCGGAGCTCTCCCCCTTCCCGCTTTGCATCAAGCAGTGGCTTCCCGGAGAGCATTCGCCCGTTCACAGTGGCGGGACCGCGCCGGAGTCGCACCGGCTTCCCTTTTAACTTGCAAGCTTCCATCCGCCCGCAAGCACCCGAACCGCTATTCGATTATTCGTCCGCTGCGGATTTCCATGGGCTTTTTCCCCACATCAGCATCGCCCGAACGGCTACTTCTGCGCAATAATTTTTAACATTTGCTTTGCTTTCTCCAAGTCCGGAGCGCTCTGCAGAATGAACGCAAACAGCTCTTTGCCGTTCAATTGAAGCTCCTTGAACCAAAGGGACTTCTCCATCGGGATGCCGTACAGATGCTTCTCCTTCTTGTCGCCTACGGGAATTTCCATGATGCCTTCGGCAAAATCCTCCGGCTTCGCCAAGTCGTCGAGCGACACGTATCCGCCCTGCTGCGCCATACCCTTGAACTGCTCCGCCGGTATAATCAACACCCCGTGCCCTCCGGCGGCAATTTCGACCATCATTTTCTCGAGCGAAAACAGCGGCGACGTCACGACTTGAACGGTGGGCGTCTGTCCGATTTTGCTCTGCAGCGACGCTTGAAGCTTTTCCCCGATTTCCGTCGGAATGCCGCTCTTCCCCATTAAAAACACCGTCACGTCTGCCTTCGGTCCTCCGCAGCCCGCAAGCACGAAGATCAGCAGCAAACCGAGAAGCCATCTCCTTCTCATCGTCCCTTTGTCTCCCCCTCTAACCGTGCCGCTGGAAGCTCGTCTCCGCGGCTCTCTATCCTTGTATCTTACCATAGTCGGAGCTGCGCTTTCAAAGCTTTTTCGACAAAGCAAAAAAGGACCGCTCAACGACGGTCCCCTTTGGGGCGATACATATATTCATTGATTTTGATATCCAACTGCATGCTGATTTCGACAACTTGGGGAGACGTTAGGCTGTTCCCGTTCTGTACAAGCTGTTCCAGCTGACGCCGGAGCTTGTAGATGTCATCTTCCAGCGAAACGGCGGATGAGGCCTGTTTTCTTTTTCCAAAAGTCCACTTGGCCTTGTGCTCGCTGTCGCGAATCCAGCCGACGTTCAGATAATGCCGAAGCTGATATTCCGGAAAAGCCATCCCCCATCCCTCCCACTGGTTCGTCGTCATCAGACCTAAGTTGACAAGTTTTATGATTAAGTCATAAGACATAAAACTTTCATACCTATAAGATACCAGTTTTTGGGGGATTTGAAAATGATTTATTTTGACGAAATTACAACTTTTTTATGAAATTTCCAATCCTGTCGATTGCTTCAGTCAATTGATTGACCGATGTCGCATACGAGCAGCGGATAAAGCCCTCTCCGCCGAGGCCGAATACATGTCCCGGCACCGCTGCGACCTTGGCCTCAAACAGCAGCTGCTGGGCGAATTCCTCCGAGCTCAGTCCCGTGGACTCAATGGAAGGGAAGGCGTAAAACGCGCCCTGAGGCTCATGGCACGGCAGGCCGATCTCCCGAAAGCCATGGACGACTAAACGTCTCCGCTGGTTGTAGGACTCGACCATCTTGTCCTTCTCCTCCATCCCATTCGTGAGCGCTTCGAGCGCAGCCACCTGCGCCATGGACGGAGCGCACATCACGGTATACTGATGGATTTTCAGCATCGCCGAAATGAGGTCCTGATGCCCGCAAGCATACCCCATCCGCCATCCGGTCATGGCGAACGCCTTGGAGAAGCCGCTCACGAGAATCGTGCGGTCCCGCATGCCCGGCATCGACGCGAAGCTGACATGCTTTTGCTCGTAGGTCAGCTCGGCATAGATTTCGTCGGAAATGACGACCAAGTCGTTCTCTTCCACAATTTTCACGATCGGCAGCCAGTCCTCGTACGTCATGATACCGCCGGTCGGGTTGCTCGGGTAACACAAGATGAGCACCTTCGAGCGGGGCGTAATGACCGCTTTCAGTGCTTCCGGCTTCAGCTTGAACTGGTCCTTGGCGAATGTTTCGATTCCGACGGGAACGCCGCCGCTGATCCGCGCGATCGGACTGTAAGAAATGTAAGTCGGTTCCGGAATGAGAATTTCGTCTCCCGGGGCGATCAAAGCGCGCAGCGCAAGATCGATGGCCTCGCTGCCTCCGACCGTCACCATGACTTCGTCCGACGGCTCGTAGAGCAGTTGGAACGATTCGTACAAATACTCCGCGATCGCCTCGCGCAGCTCGAGCAGGCCGGCGTTAGGCGTATATTTCGTATTGCCGCGCTCTAACGAATAAACGCACGATTCCCGGACATGCCAAGGCGTACGAAAATCAGGCTCCCCGACGCCAAGAGAAATAATATCCTTGCTCCCGCTTACCAAGTCAAAAAACTTGCGAATCCCCGAAGGCGGTATTTCCTGCACGAGCGGCGCCAAATACCCGCGCATTGACTTGACCTGCTGTACCTGTTTTGACTCAATCATGCTTTTCAGCGTCCTTTACGGCGAGATTAAAAGACGGCGGTCATCCTCATGATCTTCAAAGACGATTCCGTCTTGTTTGTATTTTTTAAGAATAAAATGCGTTTTGGTCGAAAGCACCCGGTCGATCGGAGACAGCTTGTTGGAAACGAACGACGCCACTTCCTTCAGCGTCTTCCCTTCGATTTCCACCAGCAGATCGTAGGCCCCCGACATCAAATAAACCGATTTGACTTCCGGATATAAGTAAATGCGCTCGGCAATCGCATCGAAGCCCCGCCCTCGCTCTGGCGTAATCTGCACTTCAATCAGGGCGGTGACCTTCTCATCGTCCACCTTGGCCCAGTTGACGACCGTCGCATATTTGACGATAATGTTCGCTTCCTCCAGCTCGCGGATGGCTTCCGCTACTTCGGCTTCGGACGCCCCCAACATAGTCGCAATCAGAGCCGGCGTACGTCTCGCGTCTTCCTTCAGCAGATCGATGATTTTCATTTTGAATTGTTCCAATGACAACGCCCTCCTACTAGTTATACGAAGCAAACGGCCTCACCCGGCGAATCGACCGTGAGCCGGAAAGCCTGCGGGGTCGCAGCCTCGTAACGAGTGCCTGAACCAATGGCTTATTACTCCATATTACACCCGTCAACCACGCTTTGGCAAAGTAAAATTATGCAGGCTCGCCTTTGGGCGGCCAACGGGAACAGACTTCATCATCCACAGCAAAAAACCTCCGAACGCTCGGAGGTCGATAACGGCTTATGGGCAGCCCGTATCAGCAGGGACTCGGTACCGGGGAAACGGCCAGCAGTTTGCACATATAAGCTTCAATTTCCCGCCGTTCATAGCCGGGCCTGATTTTGCATTCAAACGCTTGCTGTCCGATGTCGTCGCTTACCAGCCGCCCGAGGCCGATCAGCACTCCTTGGTCGTAGGCCGCGATGACAGGGCCTCCGTCGCATAAAGCTTCGTAAGCCAGCGGCCGGCGCTCGCCGGTCCGTTCGGACACGGAGTCGATCAACTGCTGAAACTGCGCTTCGCCCGGAAGCTCGTTATGCAGCGCGATTTTCATCCTTGGTTCCCTCTCTTCCATACTGCTTTTCGTTGTCGAGATTGATCTCTATTGATTATTATACATTTAATTGAATATTTATTCAACACGCCTCGTACAGTTTACAAATAAAATAAGCTTGCCCATATCGGACAAGCCTGCCGTTCTTTAAAAAATGACCATGCTCAAATAGCGCTCCCCGGTATCCGGAGCAATGCACAGCACGCGCTTTCCGCGGCCGAGCTTGCGGGCGATTTGAAGTCCCGTCCATACCGACGCTCCGGCGGACGGGCCGACCAGAATGCCTTCGAGACGCGCCAGGTCCCGCGTCGTTTGCAACGCATCCTCGTCGGATACCTGCACAATTTCGTCATAGACGCCGGTGTTCAAAATTTTTGGCACGAAACCAGGGCTGGTACCCACAAGCTTGTGCGGTCCCGGCTCGCCGCCCGACAAAACCGGAGAGCCTTGCGGCTCGACGACGTAGATTTGCACTCCCGGAAGCTTCTCGCGAAGCACTTCGCCCGTGCCTGTAATCGTACCGCCCGTTCCGGCCGTCGCGACGAACGCATCCAGCCGCCCCTCCATCTGCTCGATGATTTCCAGCGCCGTCGTCGTCCGGTGAATGTCCGGATTCGCCTGATTCTCAAACTGCTGCGGGATAAAGCTGTTCGGAATTTGCGCCTGCAGCTCCACCGCCTTGCGGATCGCGCCGGGCATCCGCTGCTCGGCGGGCGTCAAGACAACCTCCGCTCCGTATGCTTTCAGCAGATTGATCCGCTCTTTCGTCATATTGTCCGGCATAACCAGAATCGCCTTATAGCCCTTGGCCGCGGCGTTCATCGCCAGGCCGATCCCGGTATTGCCGCTGGTCGGCTCGATAATCGTCGCGCCCGGGCCGATCAGGCCGTCCTTCTCCGCCTGCACGATCAGATTGAACGCCGCACGGTCCTTGACGCTTCCGCTCGGGTTGAAATATTCCAGCTTCACATACAGCTCCGCATCGTTTTCCTGAACGAGCCTGCGGATGCGCACAGCCGGTGTATCGCCGATCAGTTCCGTAATGCTGTTCACCATTTTTCCGGTAGTCCTCTTCATGCTGCCTGCCGCTCCCTTCCCTATCCCTCTTATTTTATCGGGAAGGTATGGTTTTAGCAAGCTAACGGGAGTTCACGCCACCTCGGCCTTGCGCATCCAATACCATACGGCGAGCGGCGAGCTGCCGATGCCAAGCAGCAGCCAGTTCATGGCGGCGGCCGACTGCGTAAACGATACGACGGCAATAAACACAGCGGTGCCGAATAATCTGCCCGTATTCAGCGCCAGCTCCCGCATGACGATATACTCCTCCCGCTTCTTCACACTCTCCTCCTCCCGCCCGATGAGATCGAAGACGATGGAGGTCATGGGAATGCTGTACAGCGGGTAAAACACGGCCGCGCCCACCCCGAACAGCAGCAGCGTAAAAAAATTGACTTTCCAAAAAAACGGTAAAATAACAAGCACCAGCATCACCGCGCCGAGCAGCATCGCTTTACCCCGAAATCGGGGCTTGAGCAGCTTGCCCGCCACCAAAAAACTAAGCAGCGCTACCGCAGAAGTGATAAGCGAGAAATTGCCCAGCGACATTTCGCTCCCCGTATGAACATACACCAGCAGCCCGATCATGAAGCCGAATACGCCCTCCCGCACGCCTTGGGCCGCAAGCGCAAGCCCGACCTTGCGCCAAGCCGTATCCTGATATCTTAAGCACCGCCAGGCCAGAAACCATTCGTAGGTCCCGGACATTTTGCGCTTTTTCAGGAAAAAGCTGAAAATCACCCCGACCACAAACACAATCAGCGACAAGGTAAAAATGAGCCGGTAGCCCGTCGCCGCTTGCATCCGGACGATCAAATAACCGGAAATCCAAGGCGCGATCATCCCGGCGCCCGATCCGAGCAGGCCCGCCCAGCCGTTGAACCGGTCGCGGTCGTTCGGACCCGTCACCTCGAAGTAGACGACGTTGAACGCAAGCCAGAACAAGCCCGATGACAGGCCTTGAACGGCTCCGAGCAGCACGAAATAGTCTGCCGCTCTCCCTCCGAACCACAGCACCAGCATGTAAAAGACAGCCGCAGCCGCAACCCCCGTGCGCAAGCAGTTCATTTTGTTATGCTCTTTGACCCATTTGCCAGCAATCCAGAACGTTAGCGCCATCGTCAAATGATGAATGAGCGTAAACCATCCGATAACCGTAAAATCATGCTTCGCTTTCCATAGATACACATTGACGAATGTGCCGGACAGGGCGTTGGCCGTGGCAAACAAGCCGCTCACCGTCAGCAGAAGCCGGGATTGCCCTGACAACGGGCCGCCCTTTTTCTTCTTCGGCTCTCCGCCGGCCGGGTCTGCCTGCTCCACGTCACGCCAGCTGTGCTCCCCCGCACGATCCTTGCCTCGCACCCAATCGTGCGGAAAATGTTTAGCTCCGGAATGCATGCTCTCACCTTGTATCCGTAATGTCTTAATTAAGCTTCCCTGTTCGGCGGAAATCATGAATGAAGGCCAAAAAAAGGAACCCGGATGCCGGCAAACGCCTGCTCCGAATTCCTTTTTTAGTAGTTCTTATTTTTTGGCTCCATGCTCCCGAAGCTGCTCGACCAACGCGAGCCGGTCTGTTTCCGTCAACTGCCGTTCAACTTTGAAGCAGGACGGGCACAAGTAAACCTGAACGCCGAATGAAGCTTGAAGCGGCTTGCCAAGCGCCGGATGCACGAACGGAACAAAGGCCTCCGAAGCCGGTTCGGTGCCGGCCAGCAGCATAAAGCTGTGGCAAGATGAACATTCCGGCGCTTCCTCTTGACTATCCAGCAGCTGCTGAACGCCTTCCCCGTAGTCGTCTGCCAGCTGCAATTCCTCATCCGACAACTCCAGCTCGTTATCCGGTTCTTCCTTTTCGTCATATTGGATGCTTGATTCGGAACGCTCCACCTGCAAATTAAGGCTACGGTACTCGCCCAGCTCGTTAAAGCAGTGCGGACATTCCTCTTCCGGACCGATTTCAGGGTCCCATACGATCTCTGTATGGCACCACGGGCAAACCTGATTCTCTGATTGCGACAAGCGCGTCATCCCCCTTAGCGGCGGCGGGTGAAGGTCTGTTTTACGCCTTCACGCTATGCAAATTTAATAAAATAGTAAACGCCCGCGCCCAAAAAAACAAGCGCAAGCGCAAATAAGGTGCCCCATAAATATTTCACAAGGACTCTTCCTCCTCCGGTCTTGAAGAACGATCCGGTTGTGGCCGGCCCTTCGCCGGCCCCCGGCATCAGGTCACGCTGGCGCCGATCACATAGGACAGCGAAACTGAAATGACCATGGAAAGAAAGCCTACGGCCCGGTTGTCCTTCTGGATTTGCTCGTCGATTTTGAAATACGGCGTCAAAAACTCAAAAATAAAATAAGCCACCAGCAGCAGTAAATAGCCGTACACTGCCCAAATCAACGCATGCAGCACCGAATCGTTATTCAAGATCGCAAAACGGAACAGGTTGCATATCCCGAATATTTTGCCTCCGGTCGCCATCGCTACCGACAAATTGCCGTTCTTGATCTCGTCCCAATCCTTATACTTGGTTACCAGCTCGAAAATCGCCAAAAAGACAATCAGCGCCAGCACAGCGATCGAAAAAAACGCCAGCGTCTCAACATAAGGGTTGCTCAGCAAAAAATCCACCTCTTTATCCGCCATTAACAATCCGCCCTGCCTTTCGCCTCAATCAAGGTGAGTTTTTAACATCGAAGAGACTGAAGGCGTCAGGCCTTCAGTCTCCTTATGTCGCTTACTCCGCTTGCTTCTTGGCCGCCAGCTTCGCACGAAGCGCTGCCAGTTCATCGTCGACGCCAGCGTTTTTGTTGAGCGCTTCGAACTCGTCGTCGAGGCTTTTGTCTTTGGACCGCAGCTCGTTGCTCGCTTCAGCCTGCGCTTCAAGCTCCATCACCTTTTGGCTCATCCGGTCGAAGCCTTTCGCCGCATTGTCGGTACCGAAGCCGTTCATCGCCTGATTGATTTGCTTTTGGGCTTTGGCCGCTTCCGCACGGGCTACCAAAATATCCTTTTTGTTCTTCATCTTGCTGAATTCGTCCTTCATCTCGGACAATTGGTTACGCAGACGATCGGCGTTGGCTTTCGCCGTATCGTACTGCTGCTTCATTTCGTCAAAGCGCAATTGATGCTCTTTCTTGTCCTGCAGCGCGCGGCGGGCCAAATCCTCGTTGCCGGATTCCAGCGCCTTGAGCGCTTGCTCCTCGCGTTTTTGAACCATTTCTTGCGCTTCCTCGTACTGCTGCTTGAACTTCTTCTCAATCGCGATTTGCTTTGCAACCGCCGACTCGGCTTCCAAAATATCTTCTTCCATATCCCGAAGGAATTGATTGAGCATTTTTACCGGGTCTTCCGCTTTGTCCAGAAGATCGTTAATCGAAGCCATCGTCATGTCACGCAATCTTTTGAAAATTCCCATGTTAAAATTCCTCCTGTACGTTGGTTTGAAAATATCGCTTCAGCCTGCAGAGCTTCACAAACATCGATGCTTACACTCGTATATTACGGAAGATGCGGGCCGGAGTTTCAGTTGTCGAAAAATTTTTTTTAACGATGAGTGCGGTCCCGCTACGACCGAAGGAAGAGCGGGCTGCTTCTATTTCAGTTCGGCCACGGTGACCCCTGCGCCGCCTTCGTTGTAAGCTCCCATGCGGAAGCTCTTGACGTGCTTATGCTTGCGCAAAAATTCTTGAATGCCGGTCCGCAGCACGCCGGTGCCTTTGCCGTGAATGATGAACACCTGGCCGAAATTCGCCAAGTACGATTCGTCCAGGAAGCGGTCCACTTCGATAATCGCCTCTTCCACATTGGTCCCGCGCAAGTCCAGCTCCATCTTGGCGTTCTCGTCGCGCGTCCGCTTCAGGCTGGAAGTAGCCTGCTGCTGGGGCTTTTTCTGGGTGGAGGCTTGCTTCAGAAGCTCCAGGTTCGCTTTGTTCACTTTCATTTTGAGAATACCGAGCTGTATGGTAAATTCCGTCTCGCTCACGATCTCGACCACATGTCCCCGCTGGCCGAGATTCGTCACCAGCACTTCGTCGCCCGGCTCGATACGATCGGCTTTTTTGCGCGGCGTACCGGCCTTGGAGTTGCTTCGGAGCTCGGGAGCCGCATCGTTCATCCGCCTTTTCAGCTCGCTGAGCTTATGATCCTTCACTCCGCCCGCTTCCTCGCGCTGGATTCTGCGGAGCTCAGTGATGATCTCGTCGGCTTCGCGGCGGGCTTTCACCACCGCCTCCTCCGCCTCGCGCTCCGCACGCTCGAACAGCTTATCCTTCTGCTCCTCGAAGCGCCGGCGTTCGGCGGCAAGCTGCTCGCGCAACGTTTCGACTTCGCGGCGGTTACGCTCCGCCGATTCGCGCTCGGCCTCGGCCTGCAGCCGGTTCTCTTCGAGCGTAGCGATCATCGATTCGACGCGCTGATCCTCCTCGCCGACCTGGCCGCGGGCATGATCGATAATGGTTTTCGCCAGACCGAGGCGCTCAGCAATCGCGAACGCGTTGCTTCGTCCGGGAACGCCTACAAGCAGCCGATACGTCGGACGCAGCGTCTGCACGTCGAACTCCATGCTGGAGTTAATGACGCCCTGCCGATCAAAGGCATACGCCTTCAGCTCGCTGTAATGCGTCGTCGCTACGATCCGGCAGCCCATCTGGTGCATATGCTCCAAGATCGATATGGCCAGCGCCGAGCCTTCCGCAGGATCGGTCCCGGCTCCCAGCTCATCGAGCAGCACAAGGCTCTTGGGCGTCATTTCTTTGAGAATCCGGATAATATTGGTCATATGGCTGGAAAACGTACTAAGATTCTGCTCGATACTTTGCTCGTCCCCGATATCCGCAAAGATCGTATCGAACACACAAAGCTGGCTGCCCTCCTCGGCCGGGATGAACAGCCCCGCCATCGCCATGAGCGACAGCAGACCGATCGTCTTAAGCGAAACAGTCTTGCCGCCCGTATTCGGTCCGGTCACAATGATCGTCGAATAACGGTTGCCCAGCTCCACGTCAAGAGGAACGACCTTTTCCGCAGGAATGAGCGGATGTCGTCCGCGCTTGAGCTTGATGAAGCCGCGGTCGTTGAGCAGCGGCAGCGTCGCCTTCATCTCGCGCGCGACGCCCGCTTTGGCGAAAATAAAGTCAAGCTCCGTCAGCGACTCTACGTTGACGAGCAGCGTATCCGCGCTATCCGCTACGAAGGCGGACAGCATGCGGAGAATTTTCTCGACCTCCGCCTCTTCTTTCAGCTTTAATTCACGCACGCGGTTGTTCATTTGCACGACCGCTTCCGGCTCGATAAACAGCGTCGCCCCGGAAGCCGATTGATCGTGGATCATGCCGCCGAAATGACCGCGGTATTCCTGTTTTACGGGAATGACGTACCGGTCTCCCCGGATCGTTACGAGATTGTCCTGCAGCATCTTTTGAATGGACGGCGTGCGCACCATTTGTTCCAGCCGCTCGCGGGCTTTCGATTCGCTCGACCGCAGCTCTTGACGGATTTTCAGCAGCTCCGGGCTTGCGGTATCCATCACTTGAGCGTTCTCGTCGACGCACCCGCGAATCCGTTCTTCCAATTCCTTATGGTCGGTCATCGGTTCAAGCAGGTCAAGCAGCAGCGGAATGCTGTAATCTTCGTTCGTCGCTTCCAGAAACCTGCGCAGCCGGCGGCCGCCTTGATTCGTCATCGCAATATCCAACAGCTCGACCGGGTTCAGCATGCCGCCGATCCGCGCCCGATGAACCGCAGTCCGGATGTCGCGGATGCCGCCGAACGGCGCGCCGCCCTTCAAGCGGTCCACGTTGACCGCTTCGTCAGTCGCCTGCAGCCTGCGCTTCACTTCATGAAAGTCGCCGCTCGGTTCAAGCTCCTCCACCCGGCCTTTGCCGAGCGATGTCGCGGCATAGTTCGCACAGCGCTCAAGCACCGCCCGGAAATCCAGCGTAGCCAATATTTTTTGATTGTATGATGTCTTGTTCGTATTCATCGTTTTCGTTATAGAAACCTGCCTTTCTTGCCGATAAAAGCTCTTAATTGCTATTATATCCAAGTCGGGGGAGTAAAGCTAATGAATTTCCGCTAAGGATTACCATTCATAAAGCCGAAGACTTGGGAAAACCTATAAGGTGCACCGAAAGCGTTTGATGAATACCGCAAAGACACGAAGGAGGAGCTGCACGATGCACTTGCTTGGACATCTCGTCAGGTTTATCGTTTCCGCCTTAATGCTGCTGATTGTCAGTTGGATCGTTCCCGGATTTAAGGTCGGAGGGTTCTGGAGCGCCTTTTTCCTGGCCTTGGTCATCGCGATCGCGGCGTGGGTCATTGAAGGAATCTTTGGCAGAAAGATCACTCCGTTTGGCCGGGGGGTTGTCGGTTTTCTAACGAGCGCGCTGATCATTTGGCTCGCCCAGTTTATCGTGAGCGGCGTATCGACAAGCATTATCGGTGCAATTTTGGCTGCCTTGGTTATCGGAATCATCGACCTGTTCATTCCGGTGAAAACACCGTTTGAGCAAGGCCGTTCCGGTCGTGAGAACGCCAAGTAAGCAAGTCGGCCGCAGGCATGAGCGTCTGCGGCCGATTTTCTTCGTCTTCACGGAATATGGTCATACAAATAAGGAGTAAATCAAATAACAAGCCGTCCCCCAAATCATCAGAGCCGATATCCGGTTTAACCAAGCGTGGAAACGTCCGGAAGCATCCAGCTTTCCGGTGATCCGCCCGACGGTGGCGATCCCGATAAACCATAGCCACGATACGATGATGGCCGCAGCGGTAAAACCGACTTTGTCCGCTCCCGTATAGTTCAGCGAGCTCGTCCCGATCACGCCGACGGTATCGAGGATCGCATGCGGATTGAGCAGCGAGATTGACGCCGTATAGGCAATTTGCTTCGAAATCCGGAACGATTCGGGCGAGCTTTGGACGGACGGTCCTGAAGCCGATGCGGCCTTCCAAGCGTTCCAGCCCAAATAGAGCAAAAAGGCGGCGCCCGCGATAAGCAGCACCGTCTTCACCCAAGCAAACGCCAAAATGACGACGGAAACCCCTAAAACGGCGGCCAAAATCAGAATCGTGTCGCATAGGGCCGCTGTAACCGAAGCAGACAGCGCAAGGACGAACCTCCGCTGAACAACCCCTTGCTGGAAAATAAACAGGTTTTGTACCCCTAATGGGAGGATCAACCCCAAAGCCAAAATAAATCCGTGCAGTACCGCTTGCATGTCCTCTCTCCTCCTGAAGCTATCTGAATAAATCTGGTCTTCGTCCATCATACCTCCCCCGGCGAAAAAGTCTTCAACCAAACGGTTGGTAAAGTACCCAACCAAAACAATGTTTGCTACAATTAGAGTAACCGACTTCGTACGGAGGGATGGCCGCTTATGTATCGCATCGACTGGCAGCCGGACGAGAATTCGCCGCTGCCGCTCTATTTGCAAATCAAGACCTATATGAAACGCAAAATCGAAAACGGCGAGTGGCCGGTCGGCAGCCGCATTCCGACGCAGCGACAATTGGCCGAGGCGCTCGGCGTCAACCGGTCCACAGTCGTCACGGCGCTTCAGGAGCTGATCGCCGACGGGCTGCTTGAAGGCGACGGCCGCCGCGGCACGAAAGTGGTGAACAATCCGTGGTCCCTGCTAACCTCGCTCACCCCGCCTGACTGGAATTCGTATGTTCAGGCTGGCTGGCACCGGCCGAATCTGCCAACTATCCAAACGATCAATGAGACGGAATTTCAAGCCGGGATCATCCGTTTAAGTACGGGAGAGCCGTCTCCGTCGCTATATCCGCAGCAGTTGCTCGGGGAGGTGTTCGGACGGCTTGCCTCCCGCATTCACACGCTCGGCTACGAAGAACCGCGTGGGCTGCTGCCGCTGCGGGAGCAGCTAAGTCACCACCTGCAAGCGCTCGGCATCGTCGCTTCTCCGGCCTCCATCCTGATCGTCTCAGGAGCGCTGCAAGCCCTGCAGCTTATTTCCCTCGGACTCGTCAAACCGGGAGCCACCATGATTACGGAGAGCCCCTCCTATCTGCATTCCCTGCATGTATTTCACTCCGCCGGGGTCCGGTTAACGGGGCTGGAGATGGATTCGGAGGGCATTCGCCTTCGCGGTTTGACCGAACTGAAGCCCCAGCCGAACCGGATGCTGTATACGATTCCGTCCTTCCACAACCCGACGGGCATCGTCATGTCGGAGCGGCGGCGCATCGAGCTGCTGCGGGAATGCGAGCGGCTGCAGCTGCCGGTGATCGAGGATGACGTCTATCGCGAGCTATGGTTGGATGCCCCGCCGCCTCCGCCCTTGAAAGCGCGCGATCCAAGCGGACTCGTCCTTTACTTGGGAAGCGTCTCCAAGACGGTTGGTCCGGGCCTGCGCACCGGCTGGATCGTCGGACCGGAGCCGGTCATCCGGCGGCTTGCGGATCTCAAAATGCAGACCGATTACGGGTCAAGCTCGCTTTCCCAATGGGCGCTGACGGAATGGTTCGAACGCGGCTTTCATGAAGAGCATTTAAACCGGGTGCGTACCGTGCTAAGGCAAAGACGCGACGATGTGTTGGACATGCTGCAGAAGCATTTGTCGGGGCTTGCGGTATGGAATGTGCCCGCGGGCGGCTTTTACATATGGCTGCGAATCGTGCCTCCCGTCTCCATGAATGCACTGTTCGCACGCGCGCTGCAGGAGGGCATTCTATTTAACCCCGGGACGGTGTACGATTCGCTCGGCGGCCCTTTCATCCGGCTCTCTTATTCCTTCGAATCGACAGAACGCCTTAATTTTGGCCTTCGGAAGCTTGCAGGACTGATCCGGGAGCTTAGCTCCTAACCAAAGTAAGGTTTGACAGGGGGCGACACGATGTTTTCATATTGTTGTCACCGTTCCGACACAGCCATAAGGCCGATGATTGCTGTATCATGGGGTAAGAAAAATATTCCATGATGGTTGTGAAAGGGGACTTACTGGAATGAAAAAATGGATTGTAAGTATGGCAGCAGTCGGGTTGATCTTTGCCTTGTCCGCGTGCGGTGCGAAAGAAGCCCCGAAGGCTTCCGAGCCGGCCAACGGCAATTCGGCGGCTCAGCAGGTAAAATTGGTGGCCACGAACTTCCAGTTCGATCAAAAAGAATATAAAGTGAAAAAAGGCGAGGATGTGACGTTTTCGCTGGAAAACAAGCAAGGCATGCATGCCGTTCAAATCAGTGGTGTAAACGTCGGTTTGGACAATAATAACAAGACCAAAACGGTAAAAATCGACAAGACCGGCACCTACGATATCGTCTGCTCGCTACCTTGCGGGTCAGGTCATGCTACGATGAAATCCAAGCTTATTGTGGAATAAGAACAGCCTGACGGCGAATTTTTCCAAAGCGGTTTCGTTTGTCCTGCGGGACAGACGGGGCCATTTTTTATCTAAAATTTGGTTCATTAAAGTATATAAAAGGGCCTGCTCCGCGGCTTGGTTTATTCCAAGCGATGAAGCAAGCCCTTTTTTCTGTTATGCGATCTGCGGTTTCAGGATTCCCCCGCTTTGACCTGACCGCTGCGGTTGTTCCAAAGCTCCTGCAGCTTATCGGTCAAAATCGGCGTATGTTCCAGAACGTATGGCGTCAGCATGGAGTGTTTAAGCTGATTTTGCGCGCCGTCGTTCGGGATCACGGTCATGACATGGACGGCGATCACCGCGATAACTGCCGCTTCCGCAAAGCCGAGCGCTGCGCCGCTCCATTGATTGACCTGCTTGAGTCCCGGCGCCGCCGCCAGCCAGTTCAGCAGTCGCCCGCCGATGCTGAATGCGATTTTGACTCCGAAGAACAAGATTGCAAACGCCAACGCATTATACACGTAAGTATCCAGCTTCGAGCCTTTGGCTAAAAATTCATACTTCTGGTACGTTTCATGTCCAGATAACGCAAGCGTACTTCCCACCAGCGGCGCCACATCATTATAAAAGAAAAAGGCGATCAAGTACGCGGCCACGAGACCGATGACCGATATCAGTTGGCCGATAAAGCCGCGCGCGAACCCTAGAACCGTTCCGACGGCGAGCACTGCCAGAACGGTGTAATCCAATCCGTTCATTCGCTATTCCTTCTCCACGAGCTCGATCCATTCATTATATTCGATCTGGAGCTTCTCGTACTCGGATTTCAAGTTCTGCAATTCTTCGAATACTTGCTCCGCCTTCCCCTGATGCTGTCCGTATTCGGCCTGCAACGCTTTGTGCTGTTTTATCTGCTCAGCGAGCTGCTGTTGAAGCTCCCTATACAGCTCGACTTGAAGCTCTAGCTCGTCCTTTTGCTCTGCCAGCTCGATCCGCAGCTGAGCTCCTTGCACCGCTTGCTCGGTCAGCTCGGCAATTCTCGCTTCCTGCGCAGCCAATCGATGCTCTAACGTCACCCGCTCGCTCTGTGTCGTTTGCTGCCGATCCTCTAGCGCGGCACACTGCTCCTGCAGGGCGCGGCTCAACTCTACGGCCGCTTCGCGTTCCCGGAGCAGTTCGCCAAGCTCGCGTTCACGCTCGCTGAGAAGGCGCTGGAATTCCTCGTGACGCGCCTCCTGCGCAGCCGCCGCTTCGCGCACGCCCGCTTCTTGCTCAGCCAAACGCCGCACCAGCTCGTCATGCTGCCCTTGCAGCTCGTCATAGAGCTCCTCATGCAGGCCAATCTCTTCCTTCTGCTCACGAAGCTTAGCCTGCAGCTCAGTTTCCCGCTCGCTAAGACTCTGTCCGAGCTGCGCGACGCGCGACGCCAAGGCGGCCGCTTCTTCGTCGAACCGCTGCTTCGCTTCGGCCAGCTCGCCTTCGAGCTCGTTGTAAAGCTCCTGCTGCAGCGCCAGCTCCTCTTCCTGCTCTCGCCGCTTTCCGCGCAGGGCTTCCAGCTCTGACTGCAGTCCGTCGCCGAGCTGCAACTGCTCGCGTGTCTTCTCCAGTTGCTCGCCAAGCTGCACCTCCAGCCGACGCTTCTGTTCCTTCAGCTCCGCACTCTCGGCGGCGCGCTGCTGTTCCAGCTCCGCCGCACGCTCGGCGTAGTGCATCTCCGCTTCGCGCGCTTGCTCCGCCAGCATCGCCTTCGCCGCGACTACCGCCTCGCGGCTGCGCTCCCGCTCGGCTGCGAGCTGCTGTTCGAGCTCCGCTTGCTGCGATTTCGCCACGGCCGCCTGCGCTTCCGCTCCGCGCGTCTGCTCCGCCAGCAGCGCCTCCGCCGCGGCTGCTTCCTCGCGGCTGCGCTCACGCTCGGCTACGAGCTGCCGCTCCAGCTCCGCTTGCTGCGCTTTCGCCGCTGCCGCTTGCGCCTCCGCTTCGCATGACTGCTCCGCCAGCAGCGTCTCTGCCGCGGCTGCTTCCTCGCGGCTGCGATTACGCTCGGCTGCGAGCTGCCGCTCCAGCTCCGCTTGCTGCGCTACCGCCGCGGCCGCCTGCGCCTCCGCTTCGCGCGCCTGCTCCGCCAGCAACGCCTCCGCTGCCGCTGCTTCCTCACGGCTGCGCTCCCACTCGGCTGCGAGCTGCCGCTCCAGTTCCGTCTGCTGCGCTTTCGCTACGGCCGCTTGGACCTCCGCTTCGAGCGCCTGCTCCGCCAGCAGCGCCTCTGCTGCGGCCGCTTCCTCGCGGCCGCGCTCCCGCTCGGCTGCGAGCTGTCGCTCCAGCTCCGCTTGCTGCGCTTTCGCCGCTGCCGCCTGCGCTTCCGCTTCGCGCGTCTGCTCCGTCAGCA
>NZ_FMTT01000016.1:51258-110702 GCF_900100345.1 Paenibacillus tianmuensis
TTCGCGTGACTGCTCCGCCAACAGCGCCTCCGCTGCGACTGCCTCCTCGCGGCCGCGCTCCCGCTCGGCTGCGAGCTGTCGCTCCAGCTCCGCTTTCGCCGCGGCCGCTTGCGCCTCCGCTTCTCGTGCCTGTTCCGCCAGCTTCGCCTCCGCCGCGACTGCTTGCTCCCGAAGCTCGCATTCCTTCGCTTCGCTCAGCTCCTGCAGCTCGTTATAAAGCGCCACCTGCAGCTCGATCTCCTGCTGCTGGCCAGAAAGCTGCTCCTGTAGTCCGTCGAGCTGGTCGCTCAGCTCGGCATACTGCTGTTCACGCTCCGCGAGCCGATTCGCCGCCTCGCCCCGAGCCTGCTCGGTAGCCTGCAGCCGCTCATCCAGCTCGCGTGCCCGCTTCTCCTGAGCTGTCAGCCGCTCCTGCGTCTGACGCTCCGCTTCCGCCTGCTTGCTCAGCTGCGCTTCCTGCGAAGCGATCTTCGCCCGCAGGCCGTCCCGCTCCTTGGCCTGCTCGGCCGCCCGGCGCTCAAGCTCCTGCTTCGCCTGCTCCAACTCCCGGATCTGCTGTCCGCGGCGTTCCGCTTCCTGCGCTTCGGCTGCGTAACGCCCCTCGAACTCGCGCGCCCGCTCCAGCGTCTCGGCCAGCTTGCGCTCCAGCTCGCCGCTTAGCTCCAGTTGGCCGGTCAATCGCTCCCGGCTTTCGACGAGCTCGCTGTCGAGCGTGGACAAACGCTCGCGAAGCGGTTCCAGCTCAGCCCTCAGCTCTGCCGCTTTCGCCTCGGCGCGCTCCCGCGAAGCCTGCTGCTCTTCGCTCGCATGTTCGAGCTGCCGCTGACGCTCCAATACCGACTCAAAATCATGACGCATCCGGCTCCATTCGTCCGCCATATTGACGGCCGCGAGCACCGCGATTTTAGGCAAATCAAGCCGCTGGCCGCTCTCCGCGATCTTGTGCATTTGATCGTTTACCAGAGCGGCCACTTGCTTTATATAGGAAGGGCTGGATTTTGAAACCAGCTTGTACTGGGTACCATAAATGTCGACGGTCATCCGAACTTTTTCTTCACCGCTCATTCGCCTTGCTCCCCTTTCCGAAACACAAAAAAGATTCTCCGTATCCTATAGACTTCGATACGGAGAATCGCTTTTCCTGCTGTCCTTTTCAGACTTTTGACGGTCAAAAGGCGAGGGAATTATTTCCTGAGCTCGGCGCCGAACCCGGTCTCAAGGGCCGCTACGACACGGCCGTGCAGCTCGCTGACCTCTTCGTCCGTCAGCGTCCGCTCCGGAGTACGGTAGACCAGCGAGATGGCCACACTCTTCTTATCCGCGCCAAGCCGCTCGCCGGTGTAAATGTCGAACACCTGGATCGATTCGAGCAGGCGGCCTGCGGTTTCCCGCGCCTTGGCGAGCAGATCGCCGACGGGAACGCTGCGGTCCACAACGAGCGCCATATCCCGGCCGATGGACGGGAAACGAGGCAGCGGACGGTAGGCAAAGCTTTCGCTTGCCAACTGTGCGAGCGTATCCAGCTCTACTTCGAGGACATACGTGTCCGCAAGGTCTTTTTGCTGCTGAAGCGTCGGGTGAAGCTGGCCGATCGTTCCGATGGCCCGGCTTCCATTCGGCGTTTCGACAACGATCTGTGCCGTCCGTCCCGGGTGGAAGCCTTCCAGCTGGGCGGCCTCGTACCGGATGCCGTCGATTCCGAGATAAGATACTACCCCTTCGAAAATGCCCTTCAAATCATAGAAGTCGACATCGGTCGGCTTGCCGGTCCAATGCAGCTCGCTTCGTTTGCCGGTTAACAAAATCGCAAGCTTCAATTTTTCCTCCGGCAGGCGGCTCAGCGATTCCTCACTAGTTACGAACACGCGGCCGATTTCGAACACAGCGACGTCGTCCTGGTTCCGGTTCCGATTATATACCGCCACATCGAACAAATGCGGGATCAGGCTCGTACGCAGCACGCTGCGGTCCTCGCTCATCGGCATCGCCAGAGCAATCGGCTTCGCGTTCGGGTAAGCGCCCGTATACTGGCGAATTTGCTCCGGATGCGTGAACGTGTACGTAATCGTCTCATGCAGGCCGCTGCCCGTCAGCAGCGTCCGCGTCAAGCGGCGAATCGCCTGCTCCCGGGTAAGCGCGCCCGGCGTCGTAACCACGTTCATCAGCGTGGTCGGAATGTTGTCGTAGCCGTGCAGACGGGCCACTTCCTCAATCAGATCGACCGCGCGGGTAATATCGCCGCGGCGGCTCGGCACATGCACCAGCAGTCCGTCCTGCTCCAGCGGCTCGACCGTGAAGTTCAAGCGTTCGAAGATCGCCTTTACTTCTTCCACCGACAGCTCCGTGCCGAGATACCCGTTGATGCGGCTTACCGTCAACTCGATTTGCACCGGCTTGCGCTCTCCCGCCACCGCTTCGACGATACCGGACGCCACTTGACCGCCGGCCAGCTCGGCGATGAGAGCCGCCGCGCGGTTCAGCGCCGGAATGACCGCTTCGGGATTCGCTTCCTTTTCGAAGCGCAGCGACGCTTCCGAACGAAGTCCGAGCTGACGCGACGTTTTGCGGACCGAGGAACCGGCGAAGTTGGCCGACTCCAGCAGGATGCGCGTCGTCGTTCCGTCCGATACTTCGGAGTTCGCGCCGCCCATAACGCCCGCTAGCGCGACCGGCTTCACCCCGTCGGTGATCAGCAGCATATGCGGCTCCAAGGTGCGTTCCGCATCGTCCAGCGTCACGAGCTTCTCGCCTTCGCGGGCAAGCCGCACGTTGATATGGCCGTTGTTCAGCTGATCAGCATCGAAAGCGTGCAGCGGTTGGCCGTATTCGAACATGACGTAGTTGGTCACATCCACGATGTTGTTGATCGGACGCACGCCGGCAGCCATCAGGCGGTTTTGCAGCCAAAGCGGCGACGGCCCGATTTTCACGCCTTCGATCAGACGCGCCGCGTAATGCGAGCACTGCTCTTTGTCCGAAATTTCCACGGAAATCCGGTCTGCCGCTTTGACGGCTGCCGCGCTGTCGTTCAAGCCCGCTTCCGCATCCGGCAGTTTCACCTCGCGGCCCAGAATCGCCCCGATCTCGTAGGCTGCGCCCAGCATGCTGAGGCAGTCGGAACGGTTCGGCGTCAGGTCGAAGTCCATTACTTCGTCGTTTAAAGCAAGGACGTCAAGGATGCTTGCGCCGACCTGCGTATCCTCCGGCAGCACCAGAATGCCTTCTTGAATTTCCTTCGGCAGCAGCTTGTCGTTCAAGCCAAGCTCCTTGGCCGAGCAGATCATGCCTTGCGACTCGACGCCGCGCAGCTTCGCCCGCTTGATGACGAGACCGTCCGGCAGCTTCGCGCCGACGACGGCGACGGGCACCTTTTGCCCTGCGGCTACGTTTTTGGCCCCGCATACGATTTGCAGGTCCTCGCTTTGGCCTACGTCAACGATACAGACGCTCAGCTTATCCGCGTCAGGATGCTTTTCGCGCGATTTGACGAAGCCGACAACCACCTGCGATACGCCTTTGTTGCGGCTTTCCACGATATCGACTTCAATGCCGCTGCGGGTCAGCTTCTCCGCCAGCTCGGCGGACGAATAGCCGCTGACATCCACATACTGCGACAACCATTGGTAAGATACTTTCATGATTTAACCCACGCTCCTCTCGCTTACAAATGCACGAACTGCTTCAAGAAGCGCAGATCGTTCGTATAGAAATGCCGGATATCTTCAATGTCGTACTTCAGCATAGCCACCCGCTCAACACCTAGGCCAAACGCAAAACCGCTGTATTCCTCCGGATTGTAACCGCTCATTTCAAGCACACGCGGATGTACCATCCCTGCCCCCAAAATTTCGAGCCAACCGGTTTGCTTGCATACCCGACAGCCGCTGCCTCCGCACATGGCGCAGGTTACGTCCACTTCCACGCTCGGTTCGGTGAAAGGGAAAAAGCTCGGACGCAGACGAATTTGCGTCTTGGAGCCGAACAGCTCGCGCACGAATTGGAGCAGCGTTCCTTTCAGATCGCTCATCCGGATGTTCCGGTCGATGACCAGTCCCTCGATTTGCGTAAACATATGGGAATGGGTCGCGTCATCGTCGTCGCGGCGGTATACCTTGCCGGGACAAATAATTTTGACCGGCGCATGCCCTTTCATTTTCTCCATCGTACGAACTTGAACAGGCGACGTTTGGGTCCGCATCAGGATTTCGTCGGTAATGTAGAACGAATCCTGCATGTCGCGGGCCGGGTGGTTTTTCGGCAGGTTGAGCGCTTCGAAGTTGTAGTAATCCTGCTCCACCTCGGGGCCTTCGGCTACCGTATAACCCATCCCGATGAAAATATCCTCGATCTCCTCGATCACTTTGCTGATTGGATGCACCGCGCCGCGCGCCGCCGGACGTCCCGGCAGAGTTACGTCGATCCGCTCCGCCGCAAGCCGGGCATTCGTCTCCGCCTCGTTGTATGCCTCCTGCTTCGCCTCGATGACTTCCTCAATCGCGGCGCGAACCTCGTTAGCCACCTGACCGATGACCGGACGCTCCTCCGCGCTCAAAGCACCCATCCCGCGCAAAATCTCCGTCAGCGGGCCTTTTTTGCCCAAATACTTGATCCGAAGGTCGGCAAGCTGCTGCTGGTTTTCCACTTGGGCCAACTCGCGCAGCGCTTCTTCCTTCAGTGTAAGCAATCGTTCTTTCATGCCTGCATTCCCTCCTTGTATGATTTCCGCCTGCGCCGTGTCCGCGAACGCAAAAAAGGCTTTTCCATCCCGGTAAGGGACGAAAAAGCCGTGGTACCACCCTTGTTCAGAAGACCGGCGAAGCCGCCTTGAAGTCTTCTTTCTTCATTGAACGTAACGGTTCATGAACTTGCGTTCGGACCGGTTCCTCCTACTTGCCGACGGGTCGGATAGACCGCGTGGGTTCAAAGGACTGCTCGGGAGCGAACTTCGGCAGCCTGGTTCTTCGGACACGCTCTCAATCTCCGGCGTCTCCTCCCTGTCAAGAGGCACTGCTTACTTTTCTCCGTCAACGCATTTGGCAGTATTCAGTATATGAGAAGTATTATATGCAAACCGGCGGCCGATTGCAAGCGCAAACGGCGCGATTCATAGCATGTTCATGCGGGAGCAGGACGGCAGAGCGAGTTCCTTTATGACGGTCCTCGATGGCGGAGATTTTTCCGTCTTGGAAAGCGCGGAGCCCCCGCCACTCCCAGACCGGTAAATGGGGTGCCAACTTCACCTTGCCTCCGGATTCCGCCGAGATACGGCTGTCGCAAATTCGTAACATGAGACGGTTGAAAACAGCTGGATTCTGAATTACTGTAAAAAAGAAACTGATCGGTCTCTTTTTAATCCATCCAAACCCTGTGAGAACCATACTAACGGTTAACGCAGAAAGAGCTGCGGCTCGATACCATTTGTACCGAAACACCGCCGGACTTGCCGGGATTGACGCATAAAAACAAGGGGGCTTTTTCAATGAACAGCAAGCCAGAAGAAGAAAAGAACACAGCCCAGGAGGAACTGCCGGAACTGGAGAGTGAATCGATCAGCCGGCGCGAGATGCTGAAACTGACTGCCATTGCCGGAACCGGCGTTGTGATGGGCATGAGCGGGATGGCAACCTTCATGTCTCTTAAACGCGCTGATTCGGGCCCGGGCTCCGGCACACCGGCGACGAAGCCTCAAGCGAATACTGGCGATGCCGTCCCTTTTTACGGTCCGCAGCAGGCCGGGATCGTCACCCCTCAGCAGCCGTACGTATGCTTCGCCGCATTCGATATTTTGCATGAGGATGCCGGGCAGCTATTGAAATTATTGCAAGAATGGTCCGCGGCCAGCGCTATCATGACAGCCGGGAAGCCTCTGAAAGAAGGTGAAGACGTCACCTCGCCGCCGACGGATACCGGAGAAACGAAGGGGCTCTCCCCCTCGAATCTGACCCTCACGTTCGGGTTCGGACCCACGCTGTTCCAAAACAACGGCAAAGACCGTTTCGGCCTCGCCTCCGAGCAGCCGGCCGAGCTATCGGATATTCCGCCTATGCCCGGCGACCGGCTTAACCCGCAATGGTGCGGCGGAGATATCGGGGTGCAGGCATGCGCAGACGATCCGGGCGTCGCTTTCCATGCGATCCGCAACTTGGCCAAAGCCTCCAAGGGCACCGCGGCGATCCGTTGGGTTCAGAACGGCTTTATCCGAGCTCCTGACGGGGAGACGCCGAGAAATCTGTTTGGATTCAAGGACGGCACGGCCAACCGCGAGCTCGATTCGGACGCGGCGAGATCGCGGCACGTCTGGGTAGCATCGTCCGACGCGCCTGCATGGATGGCGAACGGCTCTTATTTGGTCGCGCGCAAAATTCGCATGTTTTTGGAGCCGTGGGACCGGGCCACGCTGGCCGAGCAGGAGATCACCTTCGGCCGGCTGAAGGAGAGTGGCGCTCCTTTTGGCAAAAAGAACGAATTCGACCCGGCTCCGCTGGGCCAATTTCCGGGAAGCTCTCACGTGTGGCAAGCCCGCAGCGCGGGAACGAAAATGCTTCGCCGGGCTTATTCCTACGTCGACGGGATCGACGCTGGGACAGGTGATTGGGATGCCGGCCTCTTTTTTATCAGCTTTCAGCGGAGCGTCAAGCAGCAGTTCATTCCCATGCAGTCCATTCTTGCGAAGCTGGATGCGCTCAATAAATTCACTTCGCATGTGTCCAGTGCCGTATTCGCTTGTCCGCCCGGTGCAGCAGAAGGCGGATTTGTCGGCGAGACGCTGTTTCGCTCCGGAAGCCGTTAGCTTCCATTCGAATCCCTTCATCGCAGGAAAAAACGCGGCGGGGCCGTTTTTATCCGATCGTTTTGCGGATCAGTCCACGCCAAAAAGGGCCAATTGACGAGTCGTGCTTGACCGATCGCCGATTAGCCCTCTTGTTTTGATTATGCAAAGCTTCCCGCCATACGCATGGGATTTCTATCGGCCATACGTTTCGCAGCATTCCAGCCAGCGTGCCACGATGCCGGGGTTCGAAGCAAAATGCAAATGCGTATAGCCGGCCACCGTCCGATGGAGCAGGCAGCCGTCCTTTTTCACGCCGCGCAGTCCCTTCGTCTCGTAAGCGTGAGGCAGCTCCGACTGCGGCTCGTAGACCGAGTAATGGAATTCGTGTCCGCGGGCCGTCTCCCCTGCTGGCAGCAGAAAGTTGCCTTCCGCTCCCGCGACCTCCCGCAGTCCGAGCGCCGCCAGCTTGGTCTGCATCGTCACTCGACCCGGGACGAGGCCCAGCATCGGGTAGCTTCGCCCCTGCGTATCTCCGATTGCACCGGTCAAATACATAAAGCCGCCGCATTCGGCCAGTGTCGGAAGCCCGCGCTCCACGGCGCTGCGGATCGAGTCCGTGACCTGCGTCTGGGCGCTCAGTTGCTCGGCAAACTCCTCGGGAAACCCGCCGCCGATGTATAAGCCCTGCACGTCCTCCGGCAGCGGTTCGCCCGCCAGCGGCGAGAAGTAGACAAGCTCCGCCCCGTACAGCTCCAACAGCTCCAAATTTTCCGGGTAATAAAAATGAAATGCAGCGTCCCGTGCAACCGCCATCCGCACACGATAACGGCGGGACGGCTCGGCGAACAATCGCGGCTCCGGGACGGCCGGAGGCTCGGACGCTTGTGCCAGCTCCAGCAGCCGGTCCATATCAACCGTCTGATCCATCCGGTCAGCCAGCGCTTCGAACAAGCCGCCAAGCTCCCCACGCTCGATGGACGGCACGAGCCCCAGATGCCGTTCGGGGACGGAAAGCGCGTCCTCCCGCTTCATATACCCGATAACGGGAATGCCGCATTCCTGCTCGATCGCTTCCTTCACGATCCGGTAATGCCCGTCGCTGCCGACCTTGTTGGCGAATACGGCGGCGATGCGGGCGCGCGGCTCCAGACACTGGAAGCCTTTGACGATGGCCGCGGCGCTGCGGGCCATGCTCTGACAGTTGACCACGAGCAGGACGGGACAATCGAGCAGCAGGCTGATTTCCGCCGTGCTTCCCGTATTGGACAACGGATCTTTACCGTCGTAAAATCCCATCACGCCTTCGATGATCGAAATGTCCGCATCCCGGGAAGCCCGGGCGTAAATTTCCTTCACCGTATCCGGGGTCAGCATCCAGCTGTCCAAATTGCGGGACGGTCTTCCCGTCACCGCCTTATGATACGTCGGATCGATATAGTCCGGGCCGCATTTGAAGCCCTGCACCGTCATTCCCCGGCGGCGGAGTGCCGCCATGAGACCGAGGGTGACGGTCGTTTTGCCCGCTCCGCTTCCCGTTCCGGCAACGACAAGGCTTCGGTGCGTTCTAGATTCGCTCATGAGGTTCATCGGCTCCTTTCCGCTGCAAAGCTGAGATTTCCGGTTTTACTTCTATACAGCAGCCGCGTGCGTACGGTTACTTCCCAAACGTCAGGAGACCGACGGAAATCGTCACGTTGCCGCTTTTCTTTTTGGTTAGTACCAGCCGCTCCGCGCCGGTGTACCGTTTGGCCGCGGGCTCGCTGACTCCGTAAGCGCCGGTGAACTTGAACACCGTGTCCGACGGCTCTTCCATCGGCATCTCGTTCAATTCGCCCGGCGTGTAGCATTCAAGGGGCCATCCGTATTTGGCGCAGACGGCGAGCAGCCCTTCCTCGTCTTTTTTCAGATCGATCGTGCAGACCGCCTTGACGCTGCGGATCGAGAAACGCAGCTCTTCGAGCGTCTCGCGGATCACCGCTTCGATCTCCTCCGCCGCCGTTCCTCGGTTGCAGCCGATGCCAAGCGCAATCACCTTCGGCCGGTACAGTACGCCGTTGGCAAGAATCGATTCCTCGTCGGCCTCCAGCAGCCGGTGTGTCACGACCAGCGCTGCCTGCGGCTCGTCCGCCAGCGCGCTCCGCACGTCGCCGTACACGCGGATCGTCTGCGGCAGCGGCGTGTCGTATAGCCACCAGTCCGGTTCGCCGGACTCCTGGACGACGGCGACGCGCTCTTCGTTAACGACGGACGCGCTGACCGGCGTCAGCTTGTCGTCCGACTCCCACGTCCAGCCGAAGCGGCGGCCAAACAGGTCGACGGCGATCGTCTTCTGCACGTCCGACGCGGTCGTCAGCACCGGCCTTGCGCCCAGCGCCGCCGCCACCTCGCGCGTCAGCTCGTTGGCTCCGCCCAGATGGCCCGACAGCACGCTGATGACGTGCTCCCCTTTGTCGTCAATGACGACGATGCCGGGGTCTTTCTTTTTGTCCTCCAGCAGCGGCGCGATCATCCGGACCACCGCGCCGAGCGAGATGATGCAAACGATGCCCTTATACGCAGGGAACAGCGCGGGAAACAGCAGCCGCACACTGCCCTCGAACAATTGGATGCCTTTAGCCGCTTCGTCGCCTCGCGCGAATTTGGACATGTAGTACACGTCGGCATGGGAAAAGGTGCTCTGCAAACGTCGGGCCAGCTCCACGCCGTGCTTCGTAATGGCGACGACGGCGTAGTCGCCGTTCAAGCGAACCGTAGGGATTATACCTTCCTGTAGAACAATCGGCTGAGCCCCGTCCGTTACAGCTCTGGACGCGTTGCCCGACGCTCCCTTCGAAGCTGCGGCCGACGCTACCTCCGCCACCATACCGTTCCGCTCTCCGTCTCCGCCCTTCGCGCTCATCAGTCCTTCACTCCTTTGCGGTAGCCGTGAGTGAACGATTTATCGTACAGCTTGGAGCGGTATTCGTCTTTCTCGTGGATATTCGGGTCAAGCGCCCACCCGGCCAAAATCATCGCATGCGAGCGGATGCCGTTCGTCCGCATATCCTCGTCCAGCTTCTCCAGCGTCGTGCGGACGATCAATTGATCCGGCCACGTCGCCCGCTGCACGACCGCTACCGGCGTATCCAGGCTCCATCCGGCTTCGGTCAGCTCACGCACGACTTTTTTGGTCAGCGTCGCACTGAGGAACAGCGCAATCGTACAGTGATGCGACGCCAGCTCTTTTAGCTGCTCACGGTCCGGCACCGGCGTACGTCCCTCAGCCCGCGTCAAAATGAGCGTCTGCGTCAGATCCGGGATCGTCAGCTCCGCGCCGACCGCGGCTGCGGACGCAAACACCGAGCTGACGCCCGGAATGATCTCGCAGGAGATGCCTTCTTTGGCGAGCAGCGCCTTTTGCTCCATAATCGCCCCGAACACGGCCGGATCGCCGGTATGCACCCGTGCGACGAGCTTGCCCGCTTTGACGCGGTCGGTCATGACCGCGACCATCTCGTCCAGGCTCATGCCCGCGCTTTGCAGCACCTCCGCCCCCGGCTTCGCCCGGGCAATCAGCTCTTCATTGACGAGCGAATCCGTATACAGCACGACGTCCGCTTCCTGAAGAATGCGAAGTCCTTTGACGGTGATCAAATCCGGGTCGCCGGGACCGGCTCCGATAATATAAATTTTCATCTATTTTCTCACCACCATCAGCGTCAAATATTCCAGCTCCCGTCCGGCTAACTCCTCAATGTTGCGCCAGATCAGCTCCTCCGCAGAGGTTACTTTGGTCAATACGGCCGCCTTGTCGACCAGCTCCAGATCGCGCAGCACGGTCAGCATTAGGTCGATGACCTTCGCTACCTTGATGAACACGACGCAGTCGTGCGTTTCAAGCGCCCGGCGCATCGCATCGTAATCGTCGGTCGCCGGCACGACGGCCACCTGCTCGTCTCCGTCCGCCAGCGGCAGACCGAGCCTCGACGCGGCGGCAAGCACAGAAGAGATACCGGGTATGGATACGGCTTCCACCTCGGGATGGCGCTCCTTCATGAGTCGCATGAGGTGAATGTACGTGCTGTACAGCATCGGATCGCCTTCCGTGACGAACGCGACGTTTTTCCCTTGGCTGAGATAGCCCCATACCGAATCGACTGTCTTGTTCCACTGCTTCTCCAGCGCTTCGCGGTCCTTCGTCATCGGGAAGGTCAGGCCGACCATTTCCTTCTCCCGGGTATCGACGTACAGCTCCGTAATCGCCAAAGCGTAGCTCTTGGCCCCGGATTTCTTGCGGGGGTAGGCGATCACCGGCGACTCCTTCAACAAACGGAACGCCTTCACCGTAATCAGCTCGGGGTCCCCCGGGCCTACGCCCAATCCGTACAACGTGCCCAGCTTACTCATCCGTTCCGTCCTCTCCTTTATCCGTCCGCTTCCGCGCTGCAATGATGTATACCGGATTCAAGCTTTCAAACCGCGTCATGTCCAAAATCGGCTTGCTGCGGCTCACCTGCGTCAGCGTCATGTCTGTCACGAACCCTTCCGCGGCAAAAGCTTGCGCCGCGGCGGACAAATTCTCGATCGTCACCGCGTTCAGCACGATCCGTCCTTCCGGCTTCAGCCGGGAACAGCATACAGCCAACAGCTCGCGCAGCTCGCCGCCGCTGCCGCCGATAAAGACCGCGTCGGGATCGGGAAACTGGTCCAAACCTTGCGGCGCTTTGCCGTGTATGGCGGTAATGTCCGTACGGAATTTGCGGGCGTTCTCGTGAAAATTGTCCAGATCGCCCTCGTTCTTTTCGATGGCGTACACTGCGCCTTCGCCGCATATTTTCGCCGCTTCGATCGCGACCGAGCCCGTGCATGTGCCGATATCCCAAACGACGCTATCCCGCTTCAACTGCAGGGCCGCCAAGCTGAGCACACGGACTTCCTTTTTCGTGATGAGCCCTTTGTCCGGCTTCCGCTGCGCAAACGCTCCATCCTCAATGCCAAGCGCCCAGCGCGGCGGTTCGGCGTCTTTACGCATCCGCAGCACGACGACATTGAGCGGCGAAAAGTGCGTCTGCGCCGTATCCGCCAGCTCCTGCAGCCCGAACCAGCCCGTCCGCTCGGCGGGTCCGCCGAGGTTCTCGCCGACGAACGCATCGTACTCGGTCATGCCGTAGTTCAACAAATAGCGCGCAATCGCCCCCGGCGTATTGTGCTCGTCCGTGAGCAGCGCCACCTTCTTCGCGCCGTCGATCCGTTGCGCCAAGCCTTGCATGCTGCGCCCATGTGCGCTGACGACCACAGCGTCCTGCCAGCTCTCGCCAATCCGAGCAAAAGCAAGCTGCAGCGAGCTTACTTGCGGATAAACCTCCACCCGACCGGGCAGCTTGCCGGCCAAATAGCCTCCGATCCCGTAAAACAACGGATCGCCCGAAGCCAGCACCACCGTGTTCCGGGTTTCTGACCTCAGGCGCTCCGTCAGCTCGGACAGCCCGCTTTTGAGCACGACCTTTTCAGCGGCGGTATCGGCAAAAAACTGCAGCTGCCGCTCCCCGCCGATCAATAATGAGGATTGCCGAATCCGGTCGAGATACGTCTGAGGCAAGCCCGCCGCTCCGTCGTCGCCAATCCCGATCACTGCGATTTTTTCTCCCATGCGTGTACCCCTTTCCTTCTTGCCCGCCTGCCGGAGTCCGAGTCCGGTCAATCTTAGTCCTCTATGCAAGCGAACCGCTAAACCTCGTTCGTCATGCTTTTGCGCCCCAACAGCGTGCCCTTCATCGAAATGATCACCGTTTCGACTTCCAGCGGCGTTTGCAGCTTCGCGCCGGGTCCAAGCGCTCCTGCTTCCCGAAGCGATTCCCGGCAGCAATGGCTGGACATCACATCGAAAAACGCGGTGCAGCCCAGCGCCTGCATCTGATCGCCGACCTGCGCCGCCGTATTCGCTTCCAAAATTTCCTTGACGGCCGCCTCCGGCGCTCCCGCTTCCTCCGCCATACGCGCCAGAAATCCGAAGTCGACCGAAGCGCTCTTCGAATGAACCATCATGACGCCCTGCGCCACTTTGGAAAATTTACCCATCATGCCGACAAGCGTAATTTTGCTTATCCCCTGCCGCGCGCAGTGTTGAATCGCAAAGCCGACGAAATCACCCATCTCGACAAACGCTTCCTCCGGCAGCTCCGGATACAGCTCTATGCCGAACTTTTCGCTGCGCCCGCCGGTCGACAGCACCACGTGGCTGCAGCCGCCCTTGACCGCTACGCGAATCGCCTGCGCGACGCTCGCTTTGTACGCGGCTGTCGAAAACGGCACCACAATGCCGCGCGTGCCCAAAATCGAGATGCCGCCGAGGATGCCCAACCGGGCGTTGAGCGTCTTCTTCGCGATCTCCTCGCCGTCTGGCACGGAAACGACCACGCGCACGCCACGATGAAGCTCATAGCGGTTCAGCACCGCTTCGACGGCTTCGCGGATCATTTTCCGCGGCACCGGATTGATCGCCGCCTGTCCGACCTCGATCGGCAGCCCCGGCTTCGTCACCCGGCCGACTCCAACGCCGCCGTCGATCTCGATCCCCGGCGCTTCGCGCCAGAACACCTCGCTGATGATTCGCGCGCCGTGCGTGGCGTCCGGGTCGTCGCCGCCGTCTTTGATCACCTCGGCGGACGCCCATTCGGACGCATAAGCGCAGGCGACGATTTCGAACGTCACGTCCTGCCCGATCGGCAGACGGATAGTCGACTGCGTCTGGGACTCCTGCATAATCAGCGCCTCGAGCGCCGCTTGAGCCGCCGCCGTCGCGCAGGCGCCCGTCGTATAGCCATGCCGGAGCGGCTTCGTTTCCTTTTCCCCGCCGTCCGCCATCGCGTTATCCCTGCCGTTCGGCGAGCAGCGACAGCGCGTTAACCGTAGCCACTGCTACGGGACTGCCGCCCTTCCGCCCGATATTCGTAATAAATGGCACATCCAGCTTCAGCAGCTCTTCCTTGGACTCCGCCGCCGATACGAAGCCGACCGGTACGCCGACGATCAGTCCCGGACGCGCCTCTCCTTCCTTGACGAGGCGGATCAGCTCCAGCAGCGCCGTCGGCGCATTGCCGATCGCATAAATCGCGCCATCCGCTTCCTGTGCCGCCTTCCGTATGGAAATGATCGCCCGGGTCGTGTTCAGCCGCTTCGCTTCCTCCATCACATCCGCATCTGAAATGTATACCCGCACATCGCCGCCGTATTTGGCCAGCCGCGGCTTGCTGATGCCGACCTGCACCATCTGCACGTCCGCCACCACCGGCTTGCCGCTGCGGATCGCTTCGATTCCGGCACGGATCGCGTCCGGATGGAATACCAAGCTGCGCCCGAGCTCAAAATCCGCCGACGCGTGAATGACGCGCTGCACGACCTTGAACTGTTCTTCCGTATAGTCGTGCTCGCCAAGCTCCTCCGTGATCATTTCGAAGCTTTTTTCCTCGATTTCCTGCGGTTGAACGGTAAGCGGTTTAAATTCCGTGCGAAAATCCATTAATCGAGCACCTCCTGAAATAATGCGTTTAACGCGTTCGTGACGCCTTCAAAATCCGAATATACTTCGCCGTACTCCAGCTGCGGCCGTCCGATAACGATCGTATCGATGTCCATCTCAAGCGCCGCTGACAGCTTTTCCTCCACCGCGCCGACCTTGCCGCTTTCCTTCGTCACGATGACGTTGACGCCGTAATGCTTGTACAGCGCCTGGTTCAATTCTTTGGAAAAAGGCCCCTGCATCGCGATAATGTTCTTCTGCTCCAAGCCGAGCTGCTCGCATTTCTCCATATTGTCCTTGCGCGGCAGCATGCGCGCCACCAGCGTCGTGTCCGGCAGTCCGATCAGCTTCTCGGCAAAAATTTGCAGCGTCTTGCTTCCCGTCGTCAGCATGACAACCCCGCGCTTCTGCGCTGCCAACTCGGCCGCCTCTTCGTAGTCGTCGACGAAAAACAGCCGCGGGTGCCCCTCGTACGATCCGCGCTCGCGCTCGTACCGGATGTAAGGCACCCCTGCCTGCTCGGCCGCCGCCATTGCGTTGCGGGACGCTTCCTCCGCAAACGGGTGGCTCGCATCGACCACCGCTTGGGCGCTGCGGCTGCGGATCAAATCGGCCAAGCCATGTGCGTCAAGTCGGCCCATGCGCACCTCAAGCCCCACTTCTTCAAGGCTCTTGGCCGCACTCTCGGTCACGACGGTGGCGACGAGCGGATAGCCCGCCGAGCGGATGAGCAGCGCAAGCTCCCTCGCGTCGCTCGTCCCGGCCAGCACAACGATCATGACAGCACCTCTTTCGACGCAGCCGCCTCCGACGGCCCCGCGGGCTTCGTGCCGCCGCTTTCCTGATGGTGGTGATCGTGACCGTGTTCGTGTGCGTGATCATGAGAGTGCATATGATGGTGCTCGTGGTCGTGATGATGGTCATGGTCATGGTCGTGATCATGGTGGTGGTGGTGATGGTGGTGATCGTGACCATGCTCGTGATCGTGATGGTGATGATGGTCCATATGCTTCATCGCTTCAAGACGGAATTGGCACATATCGCAACTCATCCGCACTTCGCCTTGGAGCGCTTCTTGGGCCCGCTCCAGCAGGATCGTTTGCAGCGTCGGGTGGAACCCGAAGTATTCCGCCAGCACGAACGATTGGTCCGGATACTTCTCCGCAAAAGCTTCCGTCATTTGCTCCATCCGCTTGATCAGCACGCCGGTGAACAAAAAGTAAGGCAGCAGGACGATCCGCTTCGCCCCAAGCCGGATACATCGTTCGATTCCTTCATCCACCAGCGGCGCCGTAACGCCGATAAACGCCGTCTCCACCCATTTTACCTTAAGCCGCTCCCAGAGCAGCCGTGTAATTTTGAACAAATCGCTGTTGGCATCCGCATCGCTGCTGCCGCGTCCGATGACCAGAAGCGCCGTTTCGTCCGCCCCAGCCAAGCCGTTCACACCCGCTTCCGTCAGTCTGGAGATCAAAATATCCAGCGCCAGCTCGTGCACCCCGATCGGACGGCCGTACATAAACTGCACCGCCGGATACTTCAGTCTCGCATCGTCGATGGCTGCCGGAATATGCAGCTTGGCATGTCCGGCCGCAAACAGCGTAATCGGCACGACCGCGATTCGCGTCGCTCCCCTCGCGACGCATGTCGCGATGCCTTTCGAAATGGACGGCGCCTCGAATTCCAGGAAGCACGTCTCCACGATCGGCTCCCCGAGACGACCTTCCACCGAACGGACAAACTCCCGGATCTCCTCGTTTCCTTCCGGGTCACGACTGCCATGGCCTACAAACAATACTGCGTTCATGCGCTTCCTCCTCATTTTCATTGTCGCTTATCGCTTTAGTAGTGCAACTGCTTCAAATAACGCGTTAGCTTTAATCCCCGCACACTGCATTCTCGATCTGGAACGCTGGCACTTCCTGATGCCGGTAACCTTCCAGCTCCTTGATGCGTTTATAAAATTTATGAAACCGTTCGTTCGGATGCCCGTCCGCCGCATAACGCGCTACAATGCGCTCAATCGTTTCGACCAGACGCTCCGGCTCGATCCCTTCGGCGACCGGCTGCGCCACATGGGCGTTGCGCCCGACCGTTTTGCCCCCGAGGAACAAATCGAATTTCTCCCTACGGTACACGATTCCAATATCTTCCTTCACCGCGCCGTAGCAGGCCATGCCGCATCCGTTAAAGCCGATTTTCAGCTCCTTCGGTACGCGCATGCCCCCCAGACGATGATGCAGCTCTTCGGCGTACGGCACCGAATCGGCCTTATCCATATTGCAAAAATCGCAAGCCTTGATCTGCGCGACATCGCCGACCGGAGCAAGCAGCAGTCCGACAGCCCGAAGCCGTCCGGTTACACTTTCCGGCTCCGACGTCGCAATGCGCACGAACATCTGATGATGCGGTGTATACTCCATCGTCCCGTGCTCGCCGACAACTTCCGCAAGCAGCATGAGCTGCTGCGCCGTCAGCTTTTTCTCCGCAAGCCCCGGGCTTACGGCAAACTCTAAGATTTGCTCCTGCTTAAACAAGAGGCCGCTCCGCTCGCCTTGAGCCGATTCGGGAACGCCCCGATGCGCATCGACAAGCCCCAGCGCTTCCAACGCGAGGGCCAGCGGCGATTCGCCGCCCGTTCTCGATCCGTAAACCGGTCCGCCCAGCGGATCGAGCATCGAATCGACGATGTATGGGCCTTTCATGGACTCGCTCGACCCGTCTGAACGAGATTCGACGACCAACGCTTCGTTTTCCTCGCCCGTGCTCTTGGACGCTTCTTCCTGCTGCGCATCCAGCGACCAAGGCTCCGCTTCCGTCCGCAGCCTTTCGTGGGGCCGGAGCGGCTGCACGTCGGCGTCCAGCGTATATTTGCGCTGGTATCCGCGTGGCGTGATTATCAGCCCGTCGTAGACGACTGTCGTCGAATTGCCGATGATAACCGTCGTCAGCATGCCGATATCGTGCTCGAGCATTTTGCCAAGTGTCGTCACGATCACGTCCTGGCGCTCGCGGTAGGCGCTCTTCACGATGCCGACCGGCGTATCCGGCGACCGGTACTGGAGCAGCACGCGCTGCGTCTCGACGATCTGCCGCGTGCGTCGGCCGCTGCGCGGATTGTACAGCGCAATGACGAAATCGGCGGAAGCCGCCGCTTCCACCCGGCGAATGATGATCTCCCACGGCGTCAAATGGTCGCTCAAGCTGATCGTGCATGCGTCGTGCATAACCGGAGCGCCCAGCAGCGAAGCCACAGAGTTGATCGCCGAAATGCCGGGAACGATCTCCACTTCGACGCCTTCCTCGCGCCGCCATCCTTTTTCCATCAGCACTTCATAAATGAGCCCGGCCATGCCGTACACGCCCGCATCGCCGCTCGAAATGACCGCCACCCGTTTCCCGGCTTCGGCTTGACGTACCGCTTCCTGTGCCCGGCTGACCTCTTCCGTCATCCCGGTACGGACCACTTGCTGCTCGTTCAAAAGCCCCCGGATCAAATCCACATACGTGTTGTAGCCGATCACGACGTCGCTTTCCTGAATCGCTTCTCTTGCCCGTTTCGTAATATGTTCGAAGCTGCCCGGGCCGAACCCGATGACTGACAATTTCCCCTTCATTGATTGCCGCCTCCTGTCAAGTATGCTTCCTCATAGAGTGCCAGGCTTCCGATGCCTGTAACTGACGTACTCCGCCGGCTGTCCATGCGATAAACCTATTCATTCATCTGACGCCTCATGCCGATTTCTTTGTCCAGAAACGGAGAGAGAAATTAAAAAAAGCATCCCCCTTGTCGGAAGATGCTTGTGCGAGCTTAGGTTGCTGAGATGAGTGCAGCCAGCATTGACTTTTGCGACGAGCGCCGCTGTGACGCCAGCCTTGCTGCCTGTCCTGTACCGCTCCCGTACACCTCCCTATCCGCGTAGGTTTTGTGGTGACTTCGTTGCCAGCCGTCGTCGAACATCACAGCCGCAACAGAGCGGGCAGGTCTCCTGACTTGCGTCTCATCGCTTTTTCCGCAGCCTTCCCATTGACTTGACAACAGTGGCATACGCGATACGGAAAAAACTCCTCGCTTACAGTGGCGGGACCGTGCCGGACTTTCACCGGCTTCCCTTTTAAGCCGATTCCGTCTTCAATGGTTATCAGCACCTGCTCTATTATGATATGAAATTGTAGAAAACTTTTGCTAGGAAACAGTGTTAATGATAGCATGTTTCTCCCGCACGTGTCTACCTTGCCGTTGTATGGAGGAAGCGGCTTATGACATTAGATAGAAGGAATGTAAAAGCATGTCTGGATGACCATGAGAAGACTCAAGAGGAGCATGTGCGGCTAGATTCCCTGAACAAGGAAGCGTTCAGTTAAGGCCGCTCGACGTTCACCGTTACAGTCCCGAAATATTGTCCACCGATGAGAACCAAGGTACCTCTAAGCCACATAATTCCAGTTATATGTATATTTTTCCATATCAAAATAAAAAAATCCCTACCAGCCGAAGCCAGTAGGGAGGTTAGTCCATTTTCGTTATACATCTAAATTATTGCAAAACCTGCCCGGATGCTTTCCGAAGCTCATTTGCGAGCCAATGGATATAATCCGCCTGTTTTTGATGTGCCCCAGCCGCGGTGCCGTTTCCGGCCCGGTCCGCCTCTCTCCGCTTGGCGTCTACTTCCTTCCAAGCCGGACCCATCCACGTATCAATGATTGTATTCGCTAGTCCTGCTTCAAGTATAGGCTCGTCCTCCTCATTCGTACATTCCTGATATTCAGTTACCACATCGGCTATGAATTGCTCAAACTTCTTCCCGAGAAGCCGTAAGGCGTTCACCGGGTCCGTCCTCCTCGCCGGATCGAGGATATGGTGCCCTGTTATGTCCGTCGCCGGGTTCAAGCCGTACCGATAGCAGGCGTAGGCCAGCACCCATATGTATCGCTTGTACGCCTCCTGCAGGTTGATCCGGCCACCGTAGCAGAGTTCCACACCGCCCGCTGCGTCGTTCGAATTGCAGCCGTACATCTTACTGTCCGTCGTGACATTATACACGACGTGATACGCCTTCTCCGGAGTCCCGGTCAAAAACGGGATGCACTCGATAATCCCCCGGTCGTCCACAAACAAATGTGCCGAAGCCGACATGTCGTTCCGGCTGCGCTCGTAATACGACACGTTGCCTGCCGCAGTTGATCCGGGATTCCCGGTATCATGCGCCACCATAAAACGAACGCCCGGCATCGGAATGCACGGGCGTCTTTTACTTGGCCCCGTCAAATACCGGGTCGTGATTGGAAATTTCATTTTGAAGCCATTCATTTTTTGTCTTCCCCCTGCCCTTTTTGATGCAACCGCTCTAAGTATTTGGCCAAGCCAGTCGGCAGCGGAACGCCGAATATTCCAAGATTCTCAACCACAGACAGCCCTTCCCGGCCAGCGTAGAAATACAGCGTAATAGTTCGGAAAATAGGGGAGTCTCCGCCTACGAACTGATCGCACATAGAGGCCAGCGCTACAACCCTGAGCACAATACCCTTCCGGACTCCGCCCCAGAACATAACCTCGCTGTTGACGTTTTTGTTCTTGATCGCTCCGAGAAGACCGGACACATAATCCGCAACCATAAGAAAGACCAACAGTTTCAAAGCTGTGTCCCAGCCACCCAAAAATGCGCTGATCGAAGTCCCTGCTGCTGCTACAATGCCACCAAAACCTGCTTCTTTTCCGCTTCCGAACGTAGCTTCCGAAAGCCACATTACCGAATCTTTTAATGTAATTTACTTCCATTTAATAAAAAAACCTACCAGCCAAAGCCAGTAGGGAGGTTAGTCCATTTCGTTATACATCTGAATTATTGCAAAACCTGTCCGGACGCTTTCCGAAGCTCATTTGCGAGCCAATGAATATAATCCGCCTGTTGTTGATGAGCGGAGACTGTGCTCCCGTCTCCTTGTTGTTCCGCTTCGCGGCGTTTTGCATCCGACTCCTTCCAGGCCGGACTCATCCATGTAGCGATAATTGTATTGGCCACTCCCGTATCCAGCATCACTTCTGCCGCCTCCTTATCGTACTGTTCGAGCGAATAGCTCGCGATCAAATGTTTTAACTTTTTAGAGTAATCCGGATCGGTAGCATAACCGCAAACACGAAGCATCTCCGCCTGTTCCTGCGGCGACTGGGCGCTTCGTACCCGGTCGTACCGACTCCATTGAAAAAGCAAATCCTGATCCCGGAAGCAATCCTCGAGGCAGTCGTAGGCGCGCCAATGGGCTTTTACTCCATCTACTCGGATGCCGTCGTATACTTCCCATGTCTTGGTGCTTACCGATTTTCCTTTCCAAAACTTATTGGGCCGGCCGCTGCCGACTTTATAACCGACAAGATTGTTCCACTCATGGATCTTGCCGCCGGTTTCCAGCAAAGCCTGGGCAATCCGAACCGAAGGAAAGATCGGAGAACCTTCCCTTTTCAGTTCCACAGCGACAGGCGCAACGATGGCGATAAATTCTTCTCTGGTCACTTCGATTCGCTCCTTCCCTTCACGGCCGATATGACGTTCGCCAGCGGCCCGAGCGGCACGCCGAGCTTCCCGCCATTTTCGACGATGCTAAGGAACTCAATGACGCTGTACGCAATAACGACCCCGTCCCCAATTACACCGTTTGAGTTAAGGACCGACAGTTCGATCATATACACGCAGCCGACTAGAATGATAATATAAGTTTTTCGAAGCAGTCCTTTCGTTCCGATGCGGCTGCTAAGCTCCTTTCTGACGTATCCCACCATGATCCCCGTTGCATAATCTAGCAGTATAAGGCCCAACAGGATTGTAAAGGCAAGGCCGAGCCCGCCGACCACCCAAGAAATAAAGGCCCCAACGACGCCGAAGCCCGTTTTGAAAATCGTTGCTTTGTCCATATTAACACCTCCGGCAATTTTGGTTTGAGAACATCAATTACGAATTCTAATACAATTAAGAAAATGAAAAATACCCCTGATTCGTCAGGGCTATGTTCTGTTTCCGGCTGTGGTTATAGTGCCTCTTCCCTGGTCACTAAATGCTGTTTTACCGCTATCTTTCAGGTCATTATTAATCACAAAATTACCGTCTCCGGAATTAATCATAATACCGTATTCGGGAGAGGAAGTGCCTTTTCTAATCATATTTCCCTGTATAAGATTGTTACTTCCAAACCTAACTTCTATTCCACCGTCAGTATGATTTCTTATAGTGTTATTCGTAATCAAGCTGTCATCGCCATGCACGTTAATTTTCGAGAATTCAAACCTATTGCCTGTAACCAAAGAAGAACTATATACGTCTACTGCTTTCACATTTGAAATATATGAACAAGTAACCAAAGCATTGCTAGATACGCTTACTTCATTAACATTTGCGATATATGAATAAATTACCCTAGAATTTGAGCCAAGATAAATGAAATTACGAAAAGTATCCGGATTGGTTGGCATCTCAACAAAGATGTTTTCCAGGACTGCCGATTCGCCAAGCCTAATAACTATAGTACCAGGCATTTAGACACCTCCCTTTGTTGTAATACGAAGATTCTTCAAAGTAACATGGCTCTTTTCATAACCCATAATAAGGTAGAGCTCCTCAGTAAAAAAGTTCTGCGGATAATAAAGCACAGTGGAATAGCCTTGTCCTTCTAAAGTTAAATTTGATATGAGATTTATAGATCTGTCCTTAGACTCCACCGATGAAAAGACGTTATAAGTCCCCGCCATAAGAAACACTTTCCCGCCAATTGCTGGTAAGGCACTGATGGCGGCGTTAATTGTCAAATAATCGTCCGTGCCGGTACAAATATAATCCGCACCATTTTTGGACTTTTGACTACTGTTGCTCGCGGCCACAACAACCACGGCGGTACGTTTAGCCACCGTATCCTTGACGTCTTGGAGTTCTGTATGTGCAACCATGACACCCTTTTCGATCCTGTTCATGTCGTTTTCCGTGACAACCTCGTCATATTTCCAATCCGTTTTTCCTGTGTATGCCATGTTAAGCCTCCTTCACCGTTACCGTATGCTTAATTATGGTATCGCTCGTAATCGGCATATACGCCTCGTTAGAGCTTACGACTTGCCCTTTGCTGCTTTTCAGCTCGATCAAAGTCACCTCAGCCACCGATCCAGCGGGGATCATATACTCCAGCTCCACCGTACCAGCATCCACTTTTTTGATCCGAAACGTATCGATCTCGTAACTCCCGTTCAGCACCACTTTTGCAATTTGCGTATTCGTAAATTGAGCCAGCTCGCTTATAAACGTTGTAGGAATCATTTCACCTGTACCTCCTTGCCACGATTGGCGAATCGGGTGCTGCCCAGCTTCCACGTCGTGGAGAGCCGGGTCATCCGGGTAAGCGGCGTTTTCCAAATGTGCTCCTCCAGCCCGACGCGGTCGGCCAGAGAAGTCGCCTGGTTGTATACAAGGTTCGCCGGTTTGACGATTTGGACCGTATGCTCGATCTCCTTGAAATACGCCGCATCGGGCACACCCATCGTAATTTTCAAATTAAAGTTTTGCCCATCCACTTCCACCTTCGCCACGCCCTGCCCGATGAGGGAATCCAAGCGGCTTTGCAGGTAGCGGACGGTGAACGGCGGGCGCGTGGAATAACGGTTAATTAGCCGGTTGCGGCGGAACTCCAGCGTTTCCACCGCCGAGTCTGCGCGAATGCCGACCATGTCCTCCCGACGTTTGATCACCCATTCCTGCGCCGTCGTGACGAACTGGTTATCCAAAAACTGCCGGACCGCGTGAGCTATCGCCTCGATTTCCTCGTCCTCGGTCCGGGTCAGCTCCTTCATTTCCTTGATCTCGTGAAAATGCTCCGGCAAATAGTTCATCAGCTTAGACATGCAACTTCACCGTCCCCATCTGCGGGATTTTCTCCGTGGACAAAGTCATGTTCGCCGTCTGATCATTCAAGCGAGTTCCCTTCACATCGTTAACCCCGGATACGGTCAAAATACGCGCATCGATCTGGCTGATCCGGACAGTCAGCTGTGATTCTTCCGCCCAGGTTTGGCGCAGCCCAAGCAAATATGCAGAAATCGCAGCCTCAATCTCTCCCTGCACCTGCCCGACGGACACACCAGCTGCGAGCGTAATCGTCGTCTCCACGTCGAGCTTCACGCTTTGTACGCCGTCAATCGTGACGGTATGGCCCATCGGGGCCAGCCCCCAGCCTTTACCCTTGTTCACCGTAGGGTCTATAGCCGTCTGCACTTCTTCGATCAAAGCGGCGGACGGCGGATTAAAGTCACTACCCAGCAAGGTACATTTGACCGTTCCGCCTCCCTGCCATGCCGGGAAGATTTTGACCCCGCCGACGCCGGGAATATTGCCGATCTTTTGCTTGTAATCCGCCACGTTGCCCCCGAACGGCTTCTCCTTCTGCCCTTGGAAAAACCGCTTCCGCAGCGCTTCGTCCGTCTCCTCGTCCTCTCCCGGGACAAGCACGTCGGCCAGCTCTGCGCGGACAAGTCCGGCGATATAATCGATGGGCAGCAGCGCGCCGAAATAATGGTTCCCGGTGGCGCCGGCCGTTTCGCATTCCAGCTCGAATACGCCTGCCGCAATCCGACGAACGACCGCATACCTCAGATCCCCGGCGCCGAATCGGCTGCCGACAGGCACATCCGCCGGGGCGTCGGCATTCCCGTAAAATAGCCCCTTGCGTCGCGCTTTGCTGGCCTTTTCACGTTCAACCCCGAACTCGGCCGTCCGCCGTTCCAAAAATTCGTCGCTCGACGTATCCGCAAGCGAAAGGTCCAGATTCGTATCCAGCTGAAAATACATCTCCGTCAGTTCCAAAGCGGCCGGCGCAAGGGCATCATAGATGATGCTGCCTTCCCGCTTATCCACGTCTGCTGGCACGCGGGAAAGCATCCGGTTCAAAATCGTTTGAAACGTCTGATGTTCATACACCCGCTCCCACTCCTTTCGTCATCTCAAAACTGCCGTATTGCGATACGACGGTGAACGAAGCCGAAGCCTCGTCCCCCATAACCGTGATCCGCATGTCTTGCACATCCCGAATCCGGTCGTCCTGCATAAGCGCCGCCCGGATGCGCCGATAAAGCTCCGCCTGCACGAAAGCGGGCTCCCGTCCAAGCAATCCGGAGAACTCGCGGCCATAGTTGTCGCTATAAATCAAATACTCATAACGCTCTGTCTCCAAAATGAGCTGCGCAGCTTGCTTGACCGCGTCCAGCCCGTCGGTCATACCGACGATCCGGTTCATCACGTTATCCAACCGGTATGTCCGGCTGGGAAGCTGCGTCATTTCCACGTTCCGGTTGTTTCCCAGCACACCGCCTTGCGGAATCATGCCGTCACCACCCGATCTACAATGACATACTGCTCTCCGCCCTGCATGCGGAGCAAAATAACGCGGTTACCCGTCTTCAAGCCTTCCCGGATCACGATCTCCTGTCCTCCCACCGTCACCCGGTAGTCCGTCAGTTGCTCTGGAACAATTAAAAAATCCTCCGTCAGCGTGAAACGCGGATCAACGTTCACCTTCAGAGGACTTTCGCTAATTACCGTTCCGTACAATACGGAAACGGGGTTGCCCGCCTCAACAGCATCGAGACCGGCTTGCTTGATAAGATTTAAGAGTCCCATTCCTACCTCTCCCCAATGCGAATGTCGATTAATTCCAAACTCATCGTATGCTCGACACTGCCTTCAAATTTATGCGTGCATTCGTTGACCAAAAAGCGTTGGTTCAATCCCAGCTCTTCCACGTTAATGGAAACGTAGCAGCCGGCCCGCACGCGGATGTCCCCAAGAGCGTCGATCGAAAACGATCTTTGCTCTCGGTTTTTCAGCTGGATCAGATTGTCCAACATTTCTTTGACTTTTTCGACGCTCACCTTTTCGTCGACGGTCTGGTAATGCTGAAGCAGCCCCCATTTGGCAATGGTTCGGCTGTCTTGAACAATGTATAGCTCGCGCTTTCCGGATTCTTTATTGTCCCGGACGATCTTGATCTTGTTGCTGGTTTTGTCGAGAGAGCGTTTCTGCTTATAATCGTAAACAAGGCTCGTATCCCCAAGCGAAAAATCCAAAGCCATAGTTTCGACATCACGAAGTGTCAACTCCCCAAAATCGTCGAAGAGGACGTAAATTTTTTTAGTGGCGATTAAAGTCTTGTCGAGCGCTTTGTAAATGATATCAAGCAATTTCGTGTTGTTTTCGCTAAGCCCCGGAATGACGTGTTTCGTATCGTCCAGCTTGCCCAGCTTCAACCCAAAGTCTTTGCCGATGCGCTCCACCACTTGCGTTGCCGTTACATTCGAGAGCACGTAAGAATCATTTGCAAGCAAATAACGCATTTGATCGTAGGCCGTAATCTGTACGGTTTCCTCTCTCCCGCTCTCAATGGAGAAAATATAGCCGTAAAACACATTGCGTCCGTCTTGTCTGACCCGGACAATGTCGCCAAGATTGTACTTGAATTCTTTCGATTCGTAGAAACCGCCCTTGATCAAGGTCATTTCAAAGCTTGAAGCCTGCCCGACCCGGGCGGTTTTAAATGTCGCTTCGGAGACGATCCCCGAAAGATCCCACAGGAAGCCGTCCTTGTTATCGATTTCGATCTGGAGCATGACGCTCCCCCTTTACTTTGGCGGCAGTTTCAGTACCGTGCCGTTTTGAATACCTTCCACTTCCGAATCGGAAATCCCATTCAATTCTTGGATTTCGCGGGCACGCGCACTGTCGCCGTAGTACTTTGTAGATATTTTCGTAAGACTGTCCCCGTCTTGGAAGATGTGCGTCTCCGGCATGACCCCTTCGTTCGGACGAGCAGGCTGCTGCTGAACGAGAACGGTCTCCCCCTTCGCGTTCATAACGGGCTGAACATTTCTGGCGGAGTAAAAGACGTATTCCTTAAGTGATAGCGAATATTCGATATCACCTGGGGAACCGGCAACCTCCTTCCATTCGAACTTTTCGATCGAGGCCGGAAAGTTAAGGTCTCGATCGCTGGCGTTATCTAGTTTTCCATCTTCGCGACGTCGTCGAACGATATACATAAAACGAATGGGATGCTTGGTTTCCATCCATTTACGAATATCTTTAACGTATTTCATCGGGTCATGAATCCCATCGCTAAGATACCGGTAGTTCGGAGTGTTCGGAGTCAACTCCGGGATTCCCTTTACAATAAACGGATAGTTATGCGATTTTGAGGGAAAAAAGCTGCTGAAGCTGACCGTCTTCAGCCTCGGGCTCTGAATGACATTAATTTCTCCCGCACGGGTCTCCTCTGTCCCCCCGCCTTTGCCGACAATATTGTACGTTTTCCCCTGCCCTTCTTCCGAAATTTCGATCGATTCCGGGTTGACCGGCAGCCTCCAACCTTCAGCCTGATTATTAAAGCTCAAATAAATAAAATAATTGTCTTCCATCACGCGTACACCCCTTGAGCGGAATTTGCGATTTCGCGCGACATCACTTCTTCGATGCGCCGGATCATTTCGTTCGCATCGGTCGGTTGGTGAATATCTCCTGTGGTCACCTGTACGGTCGGTGTCAGCGTCACAAAGTTTTGGATGCTCTGAATTTCAGCCAAATCTCGCATGACCTCCAAGTCTTCGCTGGAAATATCGACCGTATTTTCGATTTGGCCGATCGAGTTCACGTGGTTGAGATTAGGAAGCTCGGAGCCAGGCTGTTGGCCGACAGGGAAATTTCTCGTATTGTTCCAAAGATGACTATTGTCCGGGGGCGGAGGCGGGGGCGGAACCTTTTTGTCCAAGTCCATTCCCTCGGGAATATTAAAATTCATGGCCTTGTTGGCAAAGTCTTGTCCTTGGTTAAAAGCATTGGCTAGGTCCATTTGTTCCCAACGCATGTTGGATAAATCTACCGTACCTTCCTTTGGATCCGGTTTAAGCTTGTCTACCCATTCGTTCTCGAATTTACTGATAAGTGAGAATTTACTTCCGGTTATTTTATTCACTTTCTCGATCAGCCAGTTTAGCCCCGTAATGGCGGTATTGATAAAAGTGGTTAAATTTCCGGATACGTTTTTTAACAAATCGTAAAAAAGCTTCTTAAAGGCATATCCCGGTTCATTCCAAACGTTGGCGAAAAATTCAGCGACGGAAACTATGACATTCCAAAACAAAGCAATTTGGTTATGAATAGCAGCGAAAAGACTGAAAAATAATCCGGCGACAAAACCGACGACTTGGCTCGTGGTAATACCCCATTGACTTAGTATTTCCAAAAGCAATACGATAACCCCAATGATCAAGAACACGGGCCATAAGGCTGCGAGCCACTGTATTATCCATATACCGGCAAGCACCAAGAGAACGATGCCAAGAGCAAGCAAAATATTTTGCACAAGACCGATATTACTCATAATAATTCCAGCAAAAGCTTCGACTCCTGTAGCAATAGCATAAAATCCAGCTTGTAATCCGTCGAAGAAGGGCTTAAACCTCTGATCTTCAAAAGCTTTATTGAGATCGTTAACCACTTTTCCCAGCGCTTTAAACGCTGCCTGACCCGTTTCGGCAAAAGCGTTATTAACACGAGTTTTCAACGTTCCAACCTGTTCAACAGGACTGTTAAGCATATTAGTATAAGCTTGTTGCCCCATATTGTTCATTTCAAAAAGCTTATCCACTCCCGAAATAAATCCTTCATTGTCGCCTTTCTCAGCAAGTTTGTCCAATTTGAGCTCATTCACTTGGTTTTGGCTCATGCCAAACCGTTTAGCCAAAGCCGCCATTGAAACTGGATCCCCACTCAGCGCCTCTTTTAAAGCTAAACCATTAGCCTGGATTCCTTGGTTTTCAGGATCGAATGTCGCCAAACGATGAGCAAGCTTACTCAGTTTACTGATCTGATCCGCATTTTGTGCTACAGGCATGAACGTTAAAGCAGTAGACAAGTAGTCATTTACATCGACCCCTGCTTCCAGCGCTTCGCTTTTAAACTTATGGAACATGGATTCGCCAACATTTTCTGTCTCATTTCCCGCTCGGAATTTGAACATATCTTTTCTTTTTTGCTGTTCCATGGCTCCTCCAACGGTAGCTTGATACAGCTTCTGCCCGTTTTCGAGGCTTACAACAGAGCCAACCATAGATCCAAAGTTTTGAAACGATTTTTTAACAGTTGGTGCGGCTGCATTAACTGCTCCCAGTAAATTTTTCAACCATTGTCTTACGTTAGGGAGGGGCAACCGGATCTGGCTGTTCTGCAAGGCTGTTGAAATATAGTTTCTTAACTTACCAAAGCCAGACGAAATCGCTCCAATACCTTGTTTAAACCTTTGCAGCCCGCCTGTAAAAGCATTTAACAACACTTGCTTTATTGCCGCTGCAGCTCGGGCTATCGGTTTTAAATTAAGAGAAGGTAATTTGAGTTGCTTTATAATCTGGAATACTTTATTAACCGTTGCCCCGAGATTACGGAACATTGCGGCTATTTTTCCCGGCGATCGCTGAAACTGTTGAAGTGCGGACAAGTTGCCGGAGATGTTAATCGTTACGTTAATAACGATCTGGATCTTCGAAGACGGTATATTTAGGGAAGGCAATCGAATCTGGCGTAATTTTTGTATAATATTGTTCTTCAGATTATTCACCCATGCGCCTACAGCTCCAGACACTCGTTGAAATTGCAGAAAGGCCATCGTGCTTATACGCAAAATACCTGTCCGAGCAGATTGCACTAACCTTGGAACCTGCCCAAATGACTTTGCCACGCTTTTAAATATTTGGAGACCAAAATTCACATCCCTACCTCCTTTCTACAACCTAAAAAGAAGCGCCTCCTAAGAGACGCTCCCTATAGCCCTTTTTTAGCGCGGGCGCGTTTTTCTTTCTCCACCCGCACGTCGATCATGGCGTAGATCGCGGCCCTTTCGCGCCGCGACATCGCCATGAGATCCTGCGGTAAAATGTGAAGCTCGTGGAGGGCATAGTAGGCGTAATTCGCCTCGCCTGCGCCCTCGTTGATTAGTTTTTTACTTCGTCAACCAGCTCGTTCATATCTTTGTCGAAGCCGTTGAGCTCCTGCACCTTTTGGAGCAGGTTCGCATACTCCCCGGGGAGCAGCATTTTGCGCAGCAGCGACTCGGCGCCAAGCACGCCGTACGATTGCTGCAATTCCGCATCCTTCAGGTTCGGGAAAACGACGCTGTTCACGGCCAGCTTCGCGATATACTCATTCTGGTCGATTTCGGTGGTATAGCTGCCGCCTTTACCTTTGACGCGCTTCGTGACGGCTTTGCGCACCGCCTCGTTCTCCTCCTCCGTCATGCTGCGGAGATGCCACGGCACCGGAACACCCTCCCGGTCCTTGAATCGTTCCGAAACGACAACTTCCTCAATCGTGCTCGTTTCTGCATTTTGGGCAAAAAATACGCTTAAATCGCTCATGAATTATGTCCTCCAGTTTTTGAGATTAGCCCGCAGTAGGGGCGTTGAATCGATCTTTAATTTCAATACCGTCGAAGGTGAAGGCAATTTCCTCCTCCAACGCATCGCTTCCGGTATCGAGAGATGCCATAATGACACTGTCCAAGTTGACATTTTTAATAATAACGGTTTGCATTCCAACCGAAGAGGAAGGGTCTTCGTTCGATACCGTAATATCAAAATAAGTGTCCCTTCCGTTGACCATATATTCTCTCATCAGATCACGGAAAAGCGTAGTGATATAGTAAATCGTCATGCTACCGGTGCCTTTCCAGCCTTTCGCCTTGCTTTGCGTTCCCCGGCGGCCGAGCGCCTTGATTTCCGCTTTTTCTTTCTCGACCTTGGCTTCCAGCTTCTTGACATAAAACATTTCTTCTTTATTTCCGTTAATCGTTGCGTAAGCACGGCCTTCTTGACCGCTAATCGTATCGCGAGCACGTAACACTTTTTGTTCTGCCATGTTACTTCACCGTCACTTTCATGTAGATTTTTTCGATCGAATCAACCGGCTGGACATGCAGCTCCACATACACGCTGTCGGTATCCTGGCCTTGAATGACTTTCACGTCGGTTTGCGAATTGAAGTTTTGGATCGCCGCATTCGCCTGCAACGTTCTCAGGTAAGTAACAACCTCGTTCCATAGCAAATTGCGACCGTCATGATCGTTGTTCACCTTGCCGATATAGAACGTCTCGAAAATCCGCTTAATATCGTTGGCAATGCCGTCGAGCGCGCGAATCACGCGGTTTTTGGAGAACACTTTGCCCTTCGTCGGCAGGAAGCTTTTGAACGTGTTCAGGTCCTGCTCAATGATGGCACGGCCTTTGTTTTGCACAAAAACAACCTCGCCGCCGCGCAGCGCGGATTCGATTTGAGAGTTCGTGTAACGGATGTCCGCATCGACCGCATCGTCATACGCTTGGTACGTCAGCGATTGGTTCACCTGCGCCCCGGCCGTTGCCGCAGCTACCCATACCGTCGCTTTCACCGCATCCAGAACGGTGCCGTCCGTCAGCACGACGCCATTTTTGACGCTGATGATGCCTTCGAAGTCGGCTGCCGGATAGTTTTCCAGCACGGCCTGCACCTTCTTGCCTTCGGTGTCTCTAAGCCGTTTGACGAATGCTGTGTACACGGATTTCAACGTAGCGTCGCCGGACGCAAGCGCCATCGTTTGGAAATCGAACACTTCGATCGCCGCGAGATAGTCGGTATGGTCCTGGTTCGATACGGTGCCGTCGGCACCGCCAGTGAGCGAAGCGCCCGCAGTCGCCGTCAAGTCGCCCGTGCCGCCGAATTCGACCCAATCGTTCGCTTTCAGCCCGGCGATGTTGGCCACCGTCTGAGAGTCGACAGCTTGCCCGGCCAGCAGCGTCTTCACGTCGAATTTCTTACTGTCGTCGATATTCGCCTGAACGACAACGGACAAATCGTTGCCGCGCACGCCGCCGTGCTTGGCCGTCACCTTCAGCGCACCGACCGTCGCGGCTGCTTTCGTACCGGCATTCAAACGATACAGCAGCACCGTTTTGGCGCGTTTCAAAGCCTCCCGAACCAGCAGCAGCTGAGGCGCTGCGATATCGTAGCCGAGCAGCGTTTTCACATCGTCGCCTGCGCCTACGGTCAGCACCTTTTTCGCTTCGCCCCAACCGAGCGGCAGCGCCATCGTCATAATCCCGCGGTCGCTGGCTGTTCCGGCCGGTTTTCCTTCACCTTCGAAATTGATGTACACCCCTGGGCGTACTTTGTTTTGAGTTGTCCATGTTCCGCCTGCCATCTATTCCACCGCCTTATTCAAAAATTGTTCGATTTGTTGTTTGACCTGGTCGGTCGTATACGTTTCCTCATCGTGAAGCAGAGCGTTCAGCAAATCCTTTTGCTGCGCCGTAAACAGCTTCGACTCCAAAAACTGCTGCTTCGTAAAAGCAGGCAAGCCCTCCTGAGTCGCAATCGTTTCTTCCATCATGCCTGTCTCTTGTTCAATCATGTCGGATATGTTCCTCCTGTACTAAATTTCGCATCGTAGGCACGACCCCTTTCGGCCGTATCATATGAACCTCGAAGCTGACGTAAAAATGAAGCACGTTGTCCGTCAACGTGTAGCGCATGCCCGAGCCGCGGTACGGTTGACCTTCCCACGGGATCAGCTCAAGCTGCTCGTACAACGTATCCCGGACCGTCTCGCAATCGCGGATCAACTGCGGACTGCCCGGAACCGGAAAGTAGGCGATGTCGAACGTCCCCGTCCGAATATACCGCCGGTTCATTCCGTGCTTCTGCGCACCTTCCGTTTGCCGAACAAAAAAAGCAGGCTTCGTGAAGCCCTGCTCGACCTGTTCGGTATAGACGCTCACGGCCGGAAACAATTCCTTGAGCCGTTTCGCGATCCCCTGCTTAATTTCTTCCACGTTCACCACCCCAATAGAAGCCAGAAAATCGAAGCTTCATGAATTGCCGCAGCCTGCGCTTCCTTCCGCCCGGCAGCGGCGCACACCTCAAAGGGTGCTTCGGAAATCGCCTGCTTGAACTGTACCATCCAGTTTACGCAACCGCTCCATATCCTCCCTCCCCCTGAAGCCTAATCTTGTGCGGCGGAGCGAATGCAAAAAGAGCCGCATCGCTGCGACTCTTTCGTTCGTGTTCCCCTTAGCACAATTATCTTACATTAACATCATAGCACGGGAAAACCGCACTTCGTTACAAAGGTTGTCCATTGTTATTCCAACGCATTTGCAGCGATATTCCGACGTTTTTCCACTAAGCCCCGGCTTTCTCAACTCAGCCACCAGCCTCGATTCTTTCTACCTCCGCATGCAGTTCCTCGGCGGCATCCCGCACTTCCTCACACGACGAATCGCAAAGCCGGCGAATATCTTTCTTATATAGAAGCAAAATTTGCGCCGTATAGTAAACGAAGCTGTAAAATGCCTGATCGGAGACGGGATCGTCCTCCCAACGTTCCTCGTCTTCTTCCTCATCTTCCGGCCAAAGCTCGCTTTCGCGAAGCAGATCGGTGATGGACAAGAACGGTTCCATCTCGACGACATGGCCCAGCGTATCTGCACACGCAGCCGCAATGGGCTGACAAATGTTCAGGATCGCGACGATAAGCGCATTCAGCCGCTCCCGCTTCTGCTCGCTCAATTCCTGCTTGACCGAATCGTTCGCAGCTTCGCCAAACATCCGCATCGCAAAAATCACGCCGAACGGCGTCGCGTGCCACAGCGTGCTTTGATGCTCCAACTCCTCGGCCAATTGCTCGGCAGCATGGCCCATCGCCTCCATATCTCCGTGAGCCATCGCATGAAACCATTGCGGAAACGCCGCTGCCCGCCCGTAGGAGGAAATTAGGCGCTGCCACGGAATGTCCTCCATTTTAACGCTTTTGATGAATGCCAAATCCTCTTGAAGCATTGTTTTCTCCTCGTTTCCTCTTCATTGAAAATTAGCTTCATTATAGCACAGGCGAATCCTGCCGTACGGATCAAGCAGACCCGTAGCGCAAAAAAAGAGCCGCAGACCGCTGCGACTCTAGCTAATCAATATTCCGTATTCCTTCAACGCTTTGCGTCTCCATCCATAGAAGGTGGATAGGGAGATGCCCAGATCGCAAGCGATGTCATGCGGCTCGTTTCCATCCAGATAGAGCAATTTGAGTACTTGCGCGTATTCGTGTTTCAAATCGTCCAGAGCATCCAGAGCATGCTCCATTCGCTCCTTTTGCCGTTCCAGCTCTTGCAGCTCAGTTATCCGTGCCAATATCCCCTGATAGCCGTCCGATGTACCCAACAGCCCTTCCAACAGCGCCTTGACTTTCGCCTCCGTGCTTCGCAGCGCTTCTTGCTCTGCGCCGGATGCCAACAGCTTCCGCCAATGGTGATGCACGTTTTGCAGCTGTCCGTCCTGAACAATCGTGCCGAGGCGCATCCCGCCGCTGACAGGAAACTTCTCAAGCATCTTGATTCGTCCAACAAGCCGTTTATATCCTCGAAGCTGATCTATAGCTATTTTTTCGTAGTTTAATTCGACATTAAGCATCATCATTCCGGTTTATTCCCCTCTCGTCATGCTCTGGAAGTATGTCCGATCAAACTTACAGTTTAAACTTGCGGTACCGTTCACCCGAGCTTTTCCGCCGCGTGGAGCAGCTCGTCAAAATATTTCGTTGGAACATCCGGCAGCCGTTCGGCGCCGTAGTGCCGGAGAAGCGCCCGAATTTCACATTGTTGTCCGGCTTGAACGAGCCCGGCAAGCTTCGTCCGGAGCATCTCCAAAGTCACCGATTGACGCGGTTCCCAAGACCCCGCTTGCACACTGCAAACCTGCTCCGCCTTGCTGCTCTTCACCGTTTTTGCCGCAACCTGCCGCCGCTCCCTTACAGAGTTAGCCGGTTGAGCCGCGTTTGCAGATTCAAGGTTATGGACGTGATTCGTCATATTCGAGGCGCCTCCATTCATTAGCATATCGTTCGCTTTACGAAACCAAGAATAAGCTATTAGCTTCAAAAATACAATCTCTCAATTTCATCATATAGAGGTATTATCGCACAAATATATCCATAAAACAATCTATTTGCTTAATTTATCTCCCATTATCTTCATTATTAAGTTGTTTTAGGTTGATTTTTAAGCTAAAAGCTGATACAATGGAAACAAGCGTTCTATTAAAAGCCAGTTCAGAAAAGGTGAAGTGTCTTATGGGGAATCGGATGCGGGACATTCGAAAAGCAAGGAATATGGCGGGGACCGTTGTCGCCGAGCTGTTGAACATTACGCCTCAATATTATTACGAGATCGAAAGGGGAAAAAAACGGCTGAGCGCCGATATGGCCGGCAAGCTCGCCTCCCATTTTCAAGTGACGACGGATTATCTTCTGGGCTTGTCCGACGAGCCTTCACCGAACGTATCGTTCATGGAGGAGAAGCGGGGCACGTCTCCCTTGACACCCAAAGAAGAGAAGGACATCGCCCGGGATCTTGAACGAATGCTCAGCGATCTCGAGTCCGATGAAGCTCTTGCTTTTCATGGCGAAACCTTGGATGAGGAGAGTAAAGAATTGCTGCGAATATCGCTAGAGAATTCCATGCGGCTTGCCAAGCAGTTAGCGAAACAGAAGTTTACCCCGAACAAATATCGAAAATAAAATCGGTACGGGGGTAGATAAAACAGATGCGAAATTCGAAACAAGCAGCCTTGCAACTGATTAAAAAATACGGAACGAACAACCCTTTCAAAATCGCATCTCAGAAAAACATCCTTGTTCTCTTTGAGCCGCTCGGCAACATTCTCGGTTACTTCAGCACGTACAAACGCATCCGCTGCATCCATATCAACCAAAGCTTGGATAAATCCGGCCAGCACTTTACGTGCGCGCACGAGCTTGGGCACGTGCTCCTTCACCCCAAGGTGAATACGCCTTTCCTTCGCACGAACACGCTCGTTTCGATCGACCGGATCGAGAGCGAAGCCAACCAGTTCGCCGTCGAGCTGCTGATGCCTGACGAACTCATTCTGGGCGGCATGACGATCTACGAAGCTGCGGCAGCCAGCGGCGTACCGCAGGAAGTGGCGCATTTAAAGAGCCTCCCGAAGCGGCAGCCCGGCATCTGGAAAGACGAAGACACGCATTTTACCATCTAACGTAAGTAAAATAGAGAGCCGGTGCTCCTACGCGTAGGAAACACCGGCTTTTTTCAGTATAATTCAGCTGCTTACTGCGCTATGTCAGCTCGAACCCGCAATCCACTTCCAAAAATAAAGCCAATTCGTACATCGCCGCAAGCCGGTTTCGGTCGTACGTATCCTTGGACATGCTTAGCCTGTCGCACACCTGCATATCCGTCGGCGTATTGTGCCGCATATACCGCGTTTCGATGATCGACCGCTGCTTGTCCGGCAGCAGGCTCAGCGCGATTTCCACGGAATCGCATACGTAACTGCGGTGCATTTGCTCGTTGACGTTGTACACCGCGATCTGCGCGGTAGGATCGCTTACCGCATTCGTCACCCCATGGTACCGCGGGTCGTAGCTGGCGATAACCCGGGCTTCGCGGCGTTCGAAGCTGCTGTATTTGTAGCTCCGGTACAGAGCTAGCCGTTCTTCCATAGCCGCACGGACGGCTTTCTTTTGCGCAAGCGTGAGCGTATCGTTCATAGCGACCACCTTTCGATTCACCCGAATGGTTATTGTTGCTGCGGACAAGCATCCACAGGCTGCTGCTCATCGTTTCTTGTTTTGTGTTAGTAACATTATCACAAATTCTTGCTAATAGCAATAATATTTACGATATTATTTACTAATAGCAAGCAAAAGTGTATACTAGAAGAACAAGAAAGGATGTGCGTGGATGAACGTTCAGCAATTCGGAGCCTATTTAAAAAGCCTAAGAGAAGCCAAAGGACTGACGCTTACCCAATTGGGCGATCGGATCGGCTACTCGAACCCTTATTTGTCCCAGATCGAAACGGGCAAGAAAAAAAACATGCCCTCGCCCGAGCTGCTGGAGAAGCTGGTCGAACCGCTGGGCGTCGAGTATGCCGACCTGATGGCGGCCGCCGGTTATCGGAAGCTTGCCGACACCCACAAGTACCGGCAGGCGTTCCAAGACCTGCTCGATATTCTCGGTATCGACCTCGACGGGATCGTTCAAGCCCTTCCCGGCATTCCCCGGGCGGCCCTTAAACGATTGGAAAAAGAATATCGCCCGTTCTTCGGCGACGATTTTGAGATTACGCCGGATACGCTTCAAGCTTTGCTTCAGCAAGATCCGCCGAAGGTCGAGATTTACAAGCTGATCGGCCAATTGGAGAACATGGCGGAGCAGTTCCGAACGATAGGAGCGGACGCCGAAAAAACCGATACCCAGACGCTCGAGCATCTGTACGATATCGGCAAGTCGCTTCAATATGTGAGCGGCCTTCACTACAACGGCCACCTGCTCACCGATCAAGACCGGGAGCGCATTCTGGGGATGCTCAAGCTGCTGTTCCCGCAATACGAGGAGCAGGCCAACGATTGAGAAAGGGCGCTACAGGTGTTCGCGCTCCAGCAAAGCCCCTTTTTTTCGAAGCTGCAACTGCACGAACCCGTACACGGACGAAACGAGCAGCACGCAACCGGAGACGATATAAACCAACCGAACGCCGATAACGTCCGTTACGATTCCGATCACGGCAATGGATAACATCGAGATGAGCTGGACCAAGGTGGACCGGGCTGCCGCCACTTTAAGCAAAGTATGCTCGTCCGAGCTATTTTGAATCATCGACTCTTGCACCAGATCGCGGATCTGATAAGCCGGCCCCATCAACAGGACGAGCAGCAGCGCCAGCATGCTGTTCGATACGAACCCGTACAGCAGTGTCAGCACACCGAACAAAGACGCTCCCGTCAGCATACTCATGGTCAGCTTCCCCTGCATCCGGCGGGAAAGCCGAAGGACGTTCAAGCCGCCGACGATAGTGCCTAAATAGTAACCGCCGTTAATATATCCCCACCAGGCTTCTCCTTCGTGCAAAGCCTCTTTGACAAAAGTTAACGTGACGGCTCCGATCCAGATCGTGCCGACCCAAGATTCGATCAAATCCATCATGACGAGCACGCGCAGTCCTTCATGCCTGTAAAGAATTTTCCAGCCTGCCGTTAATCCGGACACGAATCCTTGTCCCGTTCGAAGTTCCGTCGTTTCATGCTGCTTCAATAGAAATATGCATCCGATCGATACGACGAGCAGGGCAAAAGTAATCCCAAGCGTAGCGCCTTGGCCCAAAACCGTCAGCAGCACGCCACCCAGAGTCCATCCGGCAAATTGGAACGTTTGATCCACCGTCGATAGCAAGCCAATCGCTCTCACCCGCTCCTTCTCGGGTACGACAGCCCGGAGCAACGAGCTTTTCACAGGCGAGAACCAGCCGTTAAAAAAAGAAATGATCGCGAGCAGCACCATGATGACAATCAAGCTCGAGGCGGAAACGTCCTGCGTCAGCATCAGCGCAAGACACAGGAGAACAACCAGTTGCGCCGTTTGCGACAAGATCAGCAGTATCGGAAGCCGAAACCGGTCGGCAAACGACGGCAAAACAACGCCGCTGACCATTCGCGAAATTGCGCTGATTAACGTCACGGCAGCGGACAACGCCGTCGAACCGGTCTGCGTGTACAGATGCATGACCACAACCATCGTATAGAGCGCAAAGCCAAGATTGGTTGCCGTTTGACTGACCAATAAAGCGTAAAATGAACGATTCAAGCGCAATCCTCCGCAGACTAAATATACTTTTTATGCCTATATGTATGTTAAATGTGCATGATTTATTATAAACGCGTCGGTTCAATAACTTGCTTGATTTTTCTTCAGTACTGTGCGATAATTCCAATACAACTTCCTGCGGGTGTAGTTCAATGGCAGAACTCCAGCTTCCCAAGCTGGTGGCGTGGGTTCGATTCCCATCACCCGCTTTCAAGAAGATTTGTTGAGAGTTTTGGTTTGAGGTCAGGTTAAAACTCCATTTTGGAACGTTAACACACTAACCTTTTGGGACACTAAATTCCCATTTGGAAGGTGTGTTTTTTATGTTGATTAAGTTTGCCACTAAAGAATTTATTGCTGACAAGAAATACAAAAATCTGTCGTCTAACACACTAGAGGTTTATGATTCTGTTCTTAATATGTTTCAAAACTACTGAGCTAAGAACGAAATGGTCAGTATCTATGATGTTTCATCACTAACGGTGAAATCATTTCTTATAGAACTACAAAATGAAAATGGAAATAATGCGACATCAAGCAATAACAAGCTTCGTGTGTTGAAAAACTTCTACAATTGGTTGCAAGAAAACGAAATTATTAACGAGAAGCAAAATGTTTGTAAGAAAGTCAATTATGCCAAGGAAGATATTGTTATTAAGCCGTTTTCCGATTATCACATCGAACAGATGCTTGGTTATCTACGGCGAATTAAACAACGAGAACGCACTTTTTATGCCATTCGTGATTACTCGATAATAGTTTTCCTTTTAGGGACAGGAGTACGTCTTGGAGAACTTGTTAATTTGAAATGGTCTGATATGGATTTGAAAAACGGCTCTGCTTCGATACTCGGGAAGAAGAGAGAATTATCATCCGTCCCCCTTACAGAGAAATTATGTAAAGAATTGGCCGAATTTCGGGTATACTGTGAGAAACATTTTGATAACATTGGGCAATATGTATTTCCTACTGATAGAAATACACAGTTGCAGGCCGAATCTATTAAAACAATATTCAAACGATTAAAGAAGATTATGAATTTCAAAGATGTAAGATTATCATGCCATACATTCCGCTCCACGTTTGCTGTACGTTGTATTCAAAATGGCATGGATGCTTTTACTCTACAACGTCTCCTACGACATAACGATATCAGCATGACAAATCGTTATGTACGTATGTTTGGAACAGCTCTAAAAACGCAAAATGAGAAATTTAATCCACTCAACGATATTAAATTATAAGGGCTGTGCAAGACAAATACAAACATGCATGGTTGCAATGAATGATGCTTTTTTATCACTATCACTACTTAATAATCTCTAAAACGCATTTTAAACTTGTTTCAGAAAATAAAGACCAAAGACAGACACACCAAATGAATTTGGGCATCAAAAGAGTGGAGAGCGATTGTAATATCACAGGAGGGCATAACATGAGTGTATCGTTGGAAAAATATGAACACCTTCTATTTGAAGAGAATGACTTAGTTTATAAAATAAGGACGTATCAACAAGTAATTGCTGCGATTATGATGTTGGTTCATGAACGCGGCACAAACGACCTTCATTTACTCACCATTGAGGAAATTATCACCGATATGCATTCTGCCGAATTAATACATCAAAGCGAATTATTGCATCTACGACTTGCAAAAAGTGTACTCTCAAATTCAATCACTCGGAAGCTAAAAACAACAAATCAATAAATCAAAATCCAATAGTCACCCAAGCCAGTAAAACTTTGAAGGCGAGGGTGACTATTGTTATTTCAAGTTGCAGTATTTTTGGTTAATTCAATTTATCGAATGTACCTAAAACGTCCTTAGCGAGTCTGAGAATCATTTGGACTTCCTCAATTTTTCTTCCAGCTAATAATGAGTTAAATGCTTCGATTAATAGCTTTTTTTCATTCCGTTCTTCTATACCTTCAATACCCTCGATTCTAAACACTTCAACTGCGTTTACGTCTAAGGCAGTAATCACTTTTTCAAGTGTTTCCATTGAGATATTTCTTTCCCCTCGTTCAATATCTGAAATATATGTAACATGTATTCCACTTTTTTCCGATAAAGACTCTTGAGTGTAGCCTTTTTCTTTGCGTAACGTTCTGATACGTTCTCCAACGAGTTTTAAAAAATCTGAAGACATTTTTATCACTTCCCTTCCATACAAGCGTATGGAAGGTGTGTAGACTTTCACATAATCGTATATCAGAAGTTTCATTGAAATAATCGTATATATACGATACTATAATTTGGTATATGACTTTACAACTAGGGGGTGTATACAGATGAGAATAAAGAACTACATACTCAGTATTACTTGTATCTTTTTGATTCTATTGGCAACAGCTTGTGAATCAGAGAGTGATAAACGGAAGGCAAGACTTAAACAGCTTGATAAGGAGATTAATCAGCTAAAGAAGGAAACCAATTTAATGAATGATTATCTCGACGCTTGCGAAAAGGTGAGCAAATGTTGAATGGAGGTATAATATGTATTTAGGCTTTGGGGGTATATTTGGAATCCTTGCATTTATAGTGTTTTTTATTGCAATTGCTCACGGAGGTGTAGCGTGGTTATTACTTATCGGATTTGGAGTTGCTTCATGGTATTGCTATAAGAAGCATAAAGAACTTGAAGAAGAGAAAATGGAACAGAAGCGTCAGATAACAGATGAAAGGTTAGTGAATATCCCAAACTATAAATCGACTCAAAGGTACACTTCTCAAAGTGGAGATGTTACTTTGTCTATTGATGAAAACTCGAAACAGATTTCTTTTGTAAACACAAATTTCTACCACAAAGACAAATTGTATAAATATTCAGATATATTAAAATCTGAAATTTTGACCGATGGTATCAGTGTTACGTCTACGAATAGAGGCAGCCAACTTGGAGGAGCGTTATTAGGTGGTTTGCTTGCTGGTGGTGTAGGAGCTTTGATGGGAGGTCTTTCTGGCTCAACGACAAGTCAAGAGAAAGTGAAGAAGATTGAGTTGAACGTGATTGTTAATGATACAGCAAACCCGATTCATAAAATTGCTTTCCTAGATTCTGATTTTACTTCATATGCGAAAGACAGCCATGAATACAAAGATGCTTACAATACGGCATATCATTGCCATCAATTAATCGGAGTCCTTATCAGACAAGCCGATGAAGAAGACAAGCAAAAAGAAACTCTCGCAATCAGCAATAATCCGCATGAGAATGTGTCTGTTGCTGATGAACTTAGAAAGCTTGCTCAGCTAAGAAATGACGGAATACTCAGCGGAGATGAGTTTGAATCACAGAAGAAGAAGCTGATAGGGTAATAGAAATAAAAATTCAAAATTGCCCAGAAGCGGGTTTCCACTTTTGGGCAATTTTGAATAACAAATTGAATCTGGTGGCTAAACTCTCAAATTATGTTTCAGTTAGTTTTAATCATCTAACATAGAGTCGATGCTGCCCTTTTGATATTCTTCGCTTTGCAGATGAAATGGTTTTGGCTGTTTAATTGCTAAATTTTTTACAGCTAATGTTTTGCTTTTGTATTTTTTAAAATCAACAACATTGTGCGTATTTCTTTTAATTGTTCTACCCTTTTTATTATTTTTTTTACCCAATACCTCAAGACCTCCTAATTAAAATCTAGCGATATCAAAAATTGCTAATTATCTTCCACTAAATTCTTTAGTAACTTAGACATGTATTTTGCCTTGGGGTCTTCTTTATTAATTCGTATCTTTTCATATATTTGTGGAAGATGATTGTCGAAGTTTTCCATGATTCTTTAATAAAAGATAAGTTTTATTTAGCTCCTCATGCATTCTTTGTATCTCAGGTGTATGGATATCTACGGTTTCTCCATCTGCCACAAGAATGAGATTTACCTCGGAAAGTAAACGCTTATACCCAGTGTACTCTACTTTTGAGTCTTTCCTTTTTCCTCTCATGAGAATCACTAGCTTATAATCATCTTTTTCTATCATGGCTTGAACATCTAAAATAAACTCCTTGTAGCGACCGAACATCCCTTTAACTAATGGTATTTTTCCTTTAACATGTTTAATGGTTACTTCTTTGCCAATCAGATTATCAAGTGAAAAGTCATTGGTTGAAACTCGTTTTTCGGTCAATGTAATCCCTCCAGATCAAATTATTCATGAAACAACTGCCAGATTAATGTTTTTAGTGCTTACATTTTACTCACCCCCTGAAAGCCAAATAAAGTACTGCAACATTTTTGCGCAAAAAAAGCGGAGGGCTTAGTAGCCACTCCGCTTTTTGCCAAAATATATAAGGGAAAAATTTAGCCTGTTACTTGTCCAATTAATCATTTCGACCAACTCCAAGAAATATTCTTGCACTTTTAGTCACGCCTGTTGATTAACCAATAAAATACAAAAAAGAATAGCAAAAAGAACGCCTTTCCGTTACCCAAGACGAAAGAGGCGGCCTCATGAAAAAGTCTACCACGTTCCTCGACCTTGTTCAATCTATATGGCTCATTAAACTTTCTTTGCTTAGGGATCAGAGTGCTGTTTTCATCGGACATAAAGTTACAGTTTTTGGTTAATCAACAGGCGTGACTTTTAGTATACAATAATCGAGCACACTTGAAAATAGTTACTATGGTTACTAAAGTTCTAATAGAACGCTTAGAGCCTGCTCATTCTAGAGTCTGAAATTCATTTGTTAATCAAGCAGCTTTTTTATCTTTCTAATTAGGTCTGTAACCTTGGAATCATAAAATGTCTCACCACAACGAGAACACTTACCGCCGCGCATTTTGATGCTCTTGATTCTGTCGTTATTCATGTTAAGATCAAAGTCTATATCAACATTCGGTACATCGTCTGAACCGCACATCGGGCATTCATATAGATTGAGTTCCCCTTCCCGATAATCAGGCTTTAACTTTCTTGCTTCATATTTCGCTTTTTGTACTTCTAAGCCATCCTTACCTAGCAGAAGTTCCCATAATTCCTCTAAGCTTTTGCTTTCGAAAGACTCAGGAATGTTGTTGTTGCGATTATCGTTATTTTTATTCATAATCCCGCTCCTTCAATCTGAATAAAACTCAGATTCAATCTAGTTATGTGCTTGTAGCATGGTGTTCAGTTAGTCTTTGCAGTCGTGCTGATGGAGGAAGCGTACCGACTCACTGACACATCGTATAAGTCAGACGAGTTGTGCCGTTTTATAGCAGATGCTATGACGAAATTAATCAAGTAGTAGTCCTGCGGTCGAAAGCTGCCAGAGGGCATTGTAGAGCGTAAGAAACATACTATGGAGACGGAAGCGTAAAAATGTAACAGCCTAAAAGTCGTTATTGGTTCTCAAACGCAAATAAATTAGTAGCGTAGTTCTCTTACATATTTACCGAATTAGAAACTTGGAATGGATCTGCTCTTTTAATTGGGTCTTGTTGATGCTTAAAAATAATACTTCTATCTCGACCATGAACTCGTGAAATTAAATTATCAACGCCTAACACTTTTACTAAATTTGCAATTTGAGAAGCATATACTTTTTTGTTGTAGTAAAAGATTGTAGTTATTAAACCTTCCGTTTCAATTAATTCTCGAAGAACATCCTTGTCAGTTGTATCCAGCGAATGTCCAAAAATGAAAAGTTCGGACATAGCACTTGAACTTTGAATAGCCTGTATCCAATCTTTATAGTCGCAACCTGTTTCCTTGTGTATTCTTTGGAAATATTTTTTGAACACAATAAATGATGTATTTTTACTCGATTGAGTGCTGTCTAAATACTCATCAATGCCTAAGACCATGTTATTCGATTCAATGTTATGTCTAATATCAGCTTTTCCATGAATAAAGTCACAGTCAATACGACGTTCAGGCTTATAGACTTTCGTATAAGTATCTGTATAATTAAAACTTAGTATTTTATCAGGATAATCTAATTTGATGTTTTGTATGTCTGGAAGCAGATACTCAATATTAATTTTCCCAATACAATCCTCAAGGAATATTTCCAAACTTCGTATTAGCTTATTCAAATCCTCTTCAAGTTCTTGAACCAGTTTTTCATCAACCTTAAATTTAGCGGTATTTGAACTTCTCTCTCGAACACTAACCGAGAAAAGAATTTTTTTAACGTCCTCTTCTACAATGTCTCTTGGGTGAAACAATCCTTTAATTTTATATTGTTCCAGAACTTGTATTACCCTTGATATTTCTGATTCAAAATCTATCCATCCTTCATTAATGTAAGACTTAGCCTCAACAAAATGTTCGTACCATAAATTTCCTTTAAGGTTTGCAATTAATTCTTGAATTAACTCGTCCTTTGATTTGTTTACTAAAGTATTAAGGTCTTGAAGTTTTAAAAGTTTACCATCGTCGTTATTTATTTTATATTCATCAGTTATTTTTGAAATTAAATCCTCAATGTACTTTTGGATATAATGGTCAACTGATGATTCCTTTAATTGATTTAAAAAATTTACTGGGTTACCATGATACATAGACATATCTTTAATTAGTGAAAGAAATTCTAAGAAATCGTTGTATTTTGTTGGTAATCCATGAGCCAAATCAAATCCATTCCCAATAACTAATATTTTCACAAGAATATCCTCCCAAAAAATTCAGTTCAAATATTTCTATATCCCTTTAATGAGTTATTTGATAATATTATACATCTTTCGGACTCTAGCAGATATATTTCAATTCACATTTATATCTGCACATTTAGCTTATTACTGAAGCAATGTTATCTGCTTGTTTCCGAGCAAACTTGATACGATATACCTATTAATCTACGCTCGAAATCAAGCAAAAATGAAGCAGTAAAGATAAATAGAGAATGCTATAAAGAGTAGACTAACTGATCTTTGCATAGCACAAACATCATCTTCTTGTCTGCATCTCAATAAAATCCAGATTCAATTGAGTTCAAAGCGTCTTATCAGCGCGTTGTACGATATTACCTACAATAGATTATTTATCTTTTTTAATCTCTGGAACTCAACGGGCTATGAGCATTATAAGCATTACTGTACAATGTACTTAATCACTACAAGCATTAATCAATAGGTAATTTGACCAGTCAGCTTGTGGCAGTTACATCAACGCGCAAGCAACATATCAAATCAACCAACCAAACTCTCATATTGTCTTCTCGGCAACATATTTTTCAATTCCTTTTTATCAAAGAAGAACAACATACACGACTTCAAGTCATGGGATTCATTTATCGTCAAAACATTTGAATCATCAACAAAAACATCAATGTTTAAGCGATACAGATTAGGCAGATTTCGTTGAAACCCTTTACCGCCTACTGGCTTCCTGTTACGAGCGACAACTTCAATGACACCTAGTTCAATCAACTTGTTTACTTGGTTTCTTACTGTTTTTTCAACTACACCTGTTGCTGATTCAATCATTGTAAATGGCATATAAAAAACGCCTTGCATATTCGCATGGCGTTTAGAATGTTTCAGCATTGCATATGTGATTAGCTTCTGGTTCTTTTCAGGACATCGGTCAATAATCCATTTCAATTCGTTTAAAGTAATTGTCAAATCCTTGTTACCGCCGCGTAGGTTATAATCCTTCTCGTAAACGTCTCGAACAACTAAATCAATGTCCTTGTAACAATCGTTTAACTTCGTTGTATATGAATCAGGGTTTTGCGCGTCCATCCAATCATACAATTCGTTTTTGCATTCGTCACGCTCGTATCCACAGTCTTTGAGATACATACAAATTAAGAATGTTGAGTTATGTCGGCTACCTTGTACTTGTGATCCTTCGGTTAGAAGCTTTTGCGCCCGCGAAATCGAGTAATCTTCTGACTGTTCATGATTCGCCAGTGGTACAAATGGGCTGATCGCATCTTGTGATTCAATGAACTGTTTTGTATCAATTTCATCTAATTCTGATTCAGCAATTTCGATAACATTTAATACTTGCCTACTTGGTATCTGCTTTATCATCAACAGATACTTTTCACTCTGTTCTTTGTTCATGACTCTTAATCCCTCTTCCACACGACAGAAACCACAATAATTCTTTGTTACTTGATGGATTCCGAGTGGCAGTTTGATTCCTTGTTTCTCGCTAACGCGAAATTCAACTTGCCCCTGTGTATGTTGTTTAACATCTGACGTCTCAATCACATAGTCAAAGAATTTTCTTGCATGTTTTACTGTAATCTTATCTTCAAAGAATATATCAATGTGATAACCCTTTGAACCGCTAAAGCTAGTGTGATGGTCGATTCCAAACGAATCAAGTGTATAAGTAATCTTATAAGTAATCCATCTTGCCATTTCATTATCACGGAAGTCTACGTCAAATGACATAAAGATACTACCAAAATCACCTGCAAATGTCCCGATGGTGAAATTACCATTCAAATGGTTCTCTAGATGCCAATCTGACAGTCTTATATCTTTTTTCTTGGTATACTTGTTCAACTGCCCTGCTGTAACATGACGCCAATTACCCTTCTTACTTTGCAAGAGATATTTACCTCTTTGAATTATATATAAATCACTTAGTTTCTTGATTGCTTCTTTTTGCATTAATGATCGCCCCTTTGAATTACCATTTGTCTTTTTGAACTATCAGCATGGAATTACAAGAGAAAGGACTCAACAAGAAGCCTTGTTAAGTCCTCTTTAACTCAATTCCTTGTTCTCGATATTCGTCTAGCGCAGCCTGTAATGCTTTATTGTGTTTGAACTGCCAGAACTTCCTCATTGTTTTTGCGTGATAAGCACAGCAGATATAACTGAACCCTTTATTTTTCAAAAATATTTGCAAGTTTGTTGAGTAACAGAAGAAATACTTATCGTTCATCTAATTTCGCTCCTTTGACTTCACAAATTAAAGTAAATACCCCAAACACGATTTTCGTATTCGGGGTTAAAGAGAAAATATTCTATGTCAAAATTGGACAGACCAATGATTGCTTTCGGCTTGTTATTATGATGATTTCTTGTCTAACGAACTACGCTCGAATTTCCATCCACCTACATGTGTGATTCTTCCTTTTAGTACGTTAGAGATATTCTTCATATAAAAACCAAGTTCCCTAGATGCTTCTTTCTGCGACTTAAACTGTCGTTGCTCCCCTGTGTCCAAATGAGTTGCGATTACTGGATTCTTATTCTTCTTAACTAGCCCAGTTTCGTAGGCATGAGCGATATTCTCTTTACGTGTCATCCAATTTAAGTTCTCAAGTCTATTATCCAATTTGTTTCCATTTTGGTGATTAACTTGTTCTTTGCGAAGCGGATTTGGGATGAATGCGTTAGCTACAAGTCTATGAACAGGAAATCTCTTTCGCTTCAAACCTTTCTTATATAGCCAGACTCTTTTATACCCATCTCGTTGAAGTTGCTGTTTCAAAATCTTTTCTTGGCGATCTTGACTGTTACCTAAACTCTTAACTCGTCCATAATTGCTTATCTGATAAAGTGTTTCATAACCTGCAATTTCTCTCCAGACTTCACCTTGAATGACCTCGATTTGATTCTCATTCGTTTCATTCTTTTTCATAATGCCCCATCTCCTATTTGCCGAAAGTGTTGAGGAGAGAACGACAAAAAAAACTTGCCACGACAGGAAAGGTTGGTTTGTCATCGCTCATGGAGAAAAGGGGATATAGCCCCTTTTCTCCCTCACTTCTCAAAGAGTCGAAAACACTATTTGTTCTATTGTTTTGGCAAAAGTAAACAATTGGAACAATTTATTAGAGAAATTAGGTGTGATGGGCTTACCGAGAATATAGAAGTTATTCTGACGTTACAGCACTATAATCTGGTACTGAGTGGCTTAGAATCAATTTTAGAATGTATATAACACAAAAAGCCGCTTCACTGTTGGAAGTGGCTTCTGTTCTTTATTGAGGGGATAATATCCGATAATGGTACATCCGATGACCTCGTCGCAAGGTCATTTAATGGCGTACATTAGTTGTTAGATAGTAGCATCATAATGAATACATTATTCTGCGGTAACATCTCTGCCATTTGAGTAGAATTACTGTTGTACCAGTCACTTTACGAAGTGAAGCCCTCCGAGATATATCGGCGGTTTTTTTATTTATGCTTATTAGATTGCAGTATTGCATTATTACAAAGGAGTGATGTTTAAAATGAACGACACGGAATTACGCAAAGCTCTATTCGGATTAAAAGAGAGATATGGCACTCCAATAGTTTTTATTGCTAATAAAGTTGCAGTTTCCAGAGAACATTTAAGCAAGTGGCTACACAATGATTCGCATGTGATTTCAGACCAATTAAAAAATAGGCTTAAGCAGTTTGTGAAGGAAAGGAGTTAAGTATGAGTAATGCTACAATTATACAGACGAGGGATACCATTTTCATTGGCTCAGATTCTGCTACATCAGTATTAATTGATGAAATTTTGTATAGGCATGACACTATAGCAAAAAAGCTTTATCACATAGATGACATGGTGATATTTTGTTCAGGCGAACTAGACTATTGCTACAGAGTTATTGAGAAGTTTCTTTTACAAGATATTAGAAATGTTGAATCGTTAAAAAACCTGATTGTCCAAAGTCATAATGGACAAGTTATTGAGGTTGTAGTCTGTGAACATAATGGAGAACAGACTGTTTTGCATCAGTTATCATCGTATAATAATTTTCTACCAACTTGTTATAGTGATATTCCTCGTGGCGGGGTTAACTTATTAACAGCAGGAATAAGAACAAAGGAATCCTACGAAATAGCGTGTAAAAACCTAACTGAAGGAAAAAACGTCACTGATATCTATAGAGAAGTATTTGATAACATTTCATTTGAAGGTGTAGGTGGAATGCTGACAGTATACAGAATAAACAGGAGTGGCATAAATACATATCTTACACACAAAATCAAAGAAAAATCAGTAATAAATCATTTAAATCCTGATGTTTTGTTAGATTACTTCCAAAAACATCTTCATCTTGTTGTTGGTGAAAGAATTTATGGGAAAGTGGTATCTGGCGTTAATCTCGCCATTGAAGATGAGCATGGCATTGTTAAATGGCAAGGCTCAAAAGGTGAAATTTTTAATCGTGCTGGAAAGCTTGTCATGAAAATGGGATTAGTTGAAGAAAAGCCGCCTAATACAAGAGAATGCTTCGGTCTGCAAGCATTTAATGATATTACAAAGGTAAGCTTGACTGATTGTAAGGGCATTGCTGTTGAAAGAAAAAATAATGATGCAACACGCTTTCCATCTGGATGGGAGAAGGTTCTTTGGGCAGGAATCGATGGGACTCTTTATACACATGATCTTGTTGCAGAAGAGATTAAAATTGTCAACAATGTCGGAAAAACGATACTTGATGCTGAAAACAATTATCTTGATCTTGGCGACTTTGAGAAGATTGCAATGGACAATAAGTTCTCAACACTCGAAAAACTTCAAGTAATTACAGAGCTATATAAAATTGAAGCAAGCTATAAACGTATGCTTGAACAAGCAGAGAAATATAAAACCTCCCAAAGAGATGATGTATTTGATACATCGGCCCAATTCTTTAAAAAAGCTCCTAGTATGACCAATTTGTATTCCACTACTCCTCTAACAAACGCTTATAATGCGTTGGTAACATATATGGAACAGTTCATGAAAATCACAAGTAAAAGCCCCTTAAACATTGATGTGAATGATCCATTAACCGAAAAAACAAGCGATATCGCTGATAGGTCAGAATTTATTTTGAAATTCAAGAACTATTATGATGCAGAAAAAGATTTGAGAAATAAGATCGAAGATTCACAATTCTATTCTGGCCTGAATATGGGGCAATTCTATAACAATGTTGTTATTGGAAACCATGGCTTTATTGCTCTTAGGAACGATGGAAAGTACAGAGCATGGCTAAATGCAACGAATGGTTTGGCTTTGCAAAAATGGGAAAACAACAGATGGACAAATAAAGTGTACGCATCAATTGGGAATACCACTTATGAAGATGGTACACTCATTGCCGAAGACTTGGTTGCTAAACGTTTGCGTATTGAAACAAAGCAAGGTGGAGTATTGTTGGACGCTGCTGCACTTAATTTTGACTTCACTGTTCTTGACTCCATTATTCTTGATGACGTTATTGTAGCAACAGAAAAAATAACTTTAGCTAATCAATATAAGAGCATAACGAAACAATACACTACTCTAAAAGATCAAATTAACAGGTATACAACAACTATTTATAATGACAGAGATTCTTCGTATTATGGTTTGGATGATGCAAAGAATCAATTGGTTGCAGCAGGAAATGAATTGGTTTCTTCGTATAATGCATTGACAGCTTACATGAATCCTGTTTTTGCAAATATGAATGCAACAACTCACATTGTAAATGATCTGCATTCTACAAGAACCGCATTTCATCAAATGTGGGAGAACTTCTATAAAGCTTACGAAGGAGCAAGAGCGAAGCTTGCAGACTTCCTTGAGAAGAGTTCGTTACAGTTGGGTAGGAATTATAATAACACTGTTATCGATGCTCAGAATGGCGTTGTTGTCACCAGAGGGAATATGCTACACAGAACAATCATGAATGCTACAGAAGGTATTAGTATCGAAGCAAATATAGGATCAGCTTCAAGTCCAAATTGGATTAAAAAGTTCTACGCTGGATTGGATGGGAAATTGTACGCAGAAGATTTGATGGCGATTAGGTTGAGAATCTTATCTGATAAAGGAGATATGTTGATCGATGGAAACGATAGAGTTTTATATCTTAACAAATTCGATATCAGGGGCGCAAATACCATAACAGCAGAACATATTGTAACCAACACAATTACAGCGGACGATGGGTATATTGCGAGTCTAACAGTAGATCACTTAAAAACATTGCCTAAAGATGCTAATGTGGGAGATTATGTGGATTATATTGACATCAAAAAAAATGAGGCAAGATGGATTACAGGTAAAGTCAAGTCGAAGGATCAGGCTAAAGATTCTAAAGGGAATAAACTTTATTGGAAAGATGCTGATAAAAAGTACTTAACAACAGAAGTAACATCTCATGTGGCATATAACTATGATTTGGATTATTCTGATAAGTTGAAATTTGCATTTAAGGATTCAGGGATTGCCTCATATCCATATAGTGTTTGGGGTGCTGGCGATGGATTCATTGAAAATACTCCTGATTATCGTGATAGTGCAAGAGGATATCTTTATAAAACATCTACAGAGTTTATTTTCAGATATAATGCAAGTGGAAATGGGGATTTGAGAGAAGTCAAGCTTTATGATTTGGGCGTTGATATTATCTCAAAGAAAGGTGAGATAAAACTTAATGGTAGCGAAGTTAAAGTAATGTCTAATAATGGCTCGATTCAACTTTCACATGCTTTAGGCACAAGTATAGAGATAAGCGAAGCAGGGGATGTAATTAAACTTGAACATGCTAATGGCAGTAAAGTAAAGATAGACAATAATGGACTTACTGTAGAAGTGAATGGCGACATAAACCTTAATGCAACTGGTAGTATTAAGCTGACTGGTTCAAGAATTGATTTGAATTAACGCGAACAACCTATCATACATCATATCTGTGCATTGAATAGTATTCCTACAGTTTAGAGGTTGTTGCAAGTCACTACATCGAAATCGAAATCACTTCTTGGGGTGTGTTCGTATAAATGCTACCAGAATCGACCTTAAATTAAGGAAGTATGGTTCAATTAACATTATTTTTAACGATACTACAAGTGCTAAATGCACTTGTAGTATTAATTAACCTTAGCCTATATCAGGAACCTTGAAAACCTTGTAAATCGGAATCCCAGAAGACCTTGGACTGTAATTCTGATAACTTTTTTAATTGTTCTAATGCATAGTCTTGAAAATCTGGATGTAATTTCTTGAAAATAGCAACTGCTTCATCGAGCTTCTTATTTTGATTTTTTTTATCTACGAACATTTCCCCTTGACCTGTTTCTAACCATGTCTCACTAACAGAATAAAGTTTACAAATATGCTTTAGCAGCAATTCTCTAGGCTGGACTCGATTATACTCTAAGTTGCTAATTACGTCTCTACTCACACCTAATTGCTCACCAAACTCCCTCTGCGATAATCCCAAGTATTCTCTAACCGCTTTAATCCTGTTATGCAACGCGACCTGCCTCCTTGTTTTATAGATATAGTCACACATTACAACACAAAAAACACCTTAGTCAACACAATGTGTGGAAAATTTATGAGTTGACAACTCAAAATAATAATGATAAATTGTGTATATAACACAAAGATATTAAAAAAATTGAGGTTGTGACACACTTGATTCGCATGAAGAAGACAGTCGCAAGTTAGATTTCCAGATGACTATGCCAACGCGGGAGGAAAGAGAAATGGAGTATAAAAACGATATTGATATTACACAAACTTTGATCGAAATGGGCTTCAATGGGAAATTATTGATTCAACTTATACAGTACATCACAGATAATGAAACCATGCAAGATTTTTATAACTTTATCATACTTAAAGGCGATGGAATGACCAAAGTCTTACTTGTACATAATTTCATTATTCATATGCAAGACAAACATTCATTCCAAACTTGCAAACAGTTTGAAGACGCTTATTTGAGTGCTCATGGAACAAATGATAAGCGATTCGTTATTGAAAGATTACTTGCATTAAAAGCGAGTATATCTCAACTGAATAAGATACAGACAATAATGGAAAAGAAAAATATATCGTTGCCCATGTTTTATGCTCTAATTGTAAAGTATCGTAAGATGTATTCAGTTTCGGAAATTATTACTTTACTTGAAACCATTCAGATAGCATGAATGTTTGAATTTAGCTTTATAAGCGAACAACTTCGAATTTTGATAAGTTATTCGCTTTTTTTATTGTTTAGTAGGAGGGAAAAGTCCTCTTCGTTGTGCGACATAGTTTACGACGAGTAAGCAAGAAACAAACATTTATAAGGCATTTTGCCAATATGGTTTTCGTGTCGTGGAAATTACGTTATGAGTTTCAGTGAGAATGTGTATCCCTCTGGATGGGGTAACGCTAAAACTTCCTAACTGTAAACCCTCCCCCTCCTCTACTATATTAAAACCTCTCGGAATTAAAAATCCCGCATCGGTTCTGGCCTTTCGGTCAGGGTCTTTTATTGTTTCACCCCAAAACAGGAGGGCGAACAAATTTTCCTCTTGACTCTTTCGAAACATCCCAATAATCTCCGCGACAGCAAGGAATGGAGAAAGCGTTACGCGCTACGAACCGGCGCTTCTGCTACTTTCAGCCCTCATTCGACTCAGAACATCTGCTTAATTCCGGGCCACTGTTTGATTATGTAAAACGTAACATAAAAACACACCAGAAGGAAATCCCTCTGGTGTGGAACTTCAATTACTCTAGTAGAATTGTTTGATTAGATATTCCGAGGACTTTTTGTTCCATTCCCAAAACGGATATCCATATGATGAAACGAGAGCATCTAAAAATTTTAACAAGTCGTCTCCTAGATACCACATTTCAGCTTCTCCAAGAACGTCTGTTACATATAAACGATAGTTTCCATCATCCTTCACTTCCATGATGATGTGTACAGAGGCTCCTAATGCAGTTGCAATGACGATCATGTTCTCATAGTAAATATCAAAGTTGACGTAAAATTCGTGAATCCTCTCCAAAGAGCATACTCTAGTGTTTTGATTTCCGAAATCCATCCCATTAACCAAAGATAGAAATTGCGAGTAATCCTTCGGAAACTTAATATTAATATCCTCTTCCATTAGTGAAATGGCAATTGGATTTGCGGGCGGATTTAAGCGCATGGAATAAGTCACTATCGTCCCTTGATGATACACTTCTGCTTCCTTTTGGCTTATTACCTTTAGACCTTCAACTAGCCTTTCCATTGTTAAAGGCTTAAAGTACTCCTCCCCTGTATCTTCCATGAAAAAATCACCTCATCGTCAATAGCTTTAATATCCACTAAACCACGCGGTCACTCCTGAATGTGTCGAAGCAGGCAAGTGAAGGAGATTATACATTTCATTGTTGCCGCCTAAAGAAAGCGGTTGTATATGATGAACCTCGTAACCATCTAAGTTTAAGTTTGTATTGAAACTGTTGTCGTACCACTTCTTGTAGTCCCCTCGTGTACTACTAAGACGAGGATAAAGGGCACCATGAGTCCAGTTTCCGGGCGGCTTATTTAACACATTTCGCTGCCGTTCACTGAGTATGATTTTAATCGCTGTTTGTTTTTTTATGATATATCCATCCTATCCTATGAATCTTTTGCTTCCCAGTATATCATAGATTCATAGACATTGGATAATTCAGCCATCGTGCACTAGAGATGGGTAAAAGTCTATCTCAGGAAAATTTTCCTTCCCCCGTTAAGTAAGCCGGTGGGGGTATTTATTTTTTTGAGCATTTAGACACAAAAAAGACACTTATTGTGACAAATTTCGACATTATATCACCATTGCTTATTTGGAAATTTGTAGTATTATTAAGTTGAAGAACACGAACAAATATTCCAAAAATACGAACGTTTGTTCATTCAAGGATTGATTGCCTTGGGAAAAAGAAAATTCTTCATGCAAGGAGGAGGTTAATATGGTAGCAATAAAAGCTGAGCAGTTAGCTCGCTGGTTCATTAAGAAAAATTATGATGCACCGAGAAATTCAAAAGAAGGAAATATGAAGCTGCAAAAACTGCTTTATTTTTCGCAATTAGTACACTTAGCTAAGTATAACGAACCATTATTTGAAGAGGACATTTGCGCCTTTGAAAATGGATCAGTGGTTGAAAAGGTAAGGCATCTTTACCAATACAGCCACACATCATTCGTTAACTCTGCGATTGTTAATGATATTCATCTATCAAGTGAGCAACTTGAAACCCTTCAAACAGTTGAAAGTCTTTTTGGAGATCTTAGCGCATGGGAACTTTCTCAATTGAACCATCTTCATCAATCATGGAAAGATTCTTATAAGCGTTCTAAAAGTGGCGGATATTCATGGAAAGCTCAAAGTGTAATTACCTTGGAGCAAATGAGAACAAACGAGTTGGACAATATGAAAGAAATCATCCAAGCTTATGAAACAGGCAGTAATTTAAATGAGTACAGAAATTCCAATGGACGCAAGTTCTATTACGACGCTCAATCCATTGAATTAAATGAAGAATTACTATCCATGCTTGAATCATTTGACGGGCGAGATTCAGCATATACAATCTACAAAGACGAAACAGTGGGGTTAATAATCTACTAATGAATATTATCCCTGGCCAAGGGTTATGGCTTAAGGGGCGTTTTGCTAATGGTACTCAGTGTGATTATAATCGCCCGTTCCTTGTTATAGAAAACACTGGTACCATTATCAAAGCGTTGAATGTTTCTTCTTTGAGGGGGAAAGAAACAAAATTAATTATACCTTCGAACAAGAATTTAAGTAAGCACTTTCCTCCATTTCCGCAACCTTCTTTTGTTAAACTTGATGAAATTTATCATTATGAGTCATTTTCAGAACTTGAGCAGTCCGTAATGAGTAGCGGGAAATGTTTGGACACGGGATTATTGAGTCAAGTGATTTCATGGCATTCTTTATATAGTTCCGAGAATAGAACTTGGACAGTTGATATGAAACGGTCTGAACTAATTTTACTTAATCCAATATTTGCAACTACATAACCTAAAAAATCCCTTTTTAAGGGGATTTTTTATTTTCAAATATCGATCCATGTCATGATGCCACGATGCACCGGCAGCAGGCGATTACATTCATTGGCTGGCGAACGAGCTACGGAAGGCATCCGAGCAACCGACAACATTATTCACAATACGGCGCAACAAAGCAAAAAAGTCCCGGCCAGCAACTTGACTGGTCAGGGACTTTTTTGTTTAACTCGCGGCTCGCTGCGCTGCGGCCATTAGGCGGATATCCGCGACCATCCCGCTCACATTCCGCACCCATCGTGGAAATTCGAACTATATTAATTTTCAAGCATTTTTTCATCTGAAATAAATCCAATTATGGGATTTAATAATAGATAATGTATTGTTTAAGCCTAAAATTCTGCATAAAAATCCTTTGAATAAATAAACAAGGGTGCGGAATGTGAGATGCAACAGTAAGGTTACTCCGTTAGAGACCACTAACCTTTTTTATCAACTTGACCACTAGACAAGTTGAATGGAACCCTATATACTTTGGTTAAAGTGAAGCAAATGGTTAGTATTCATGAACGCCCAAAAGTGTATGATCACTGAATTTTAGCCGGATTAGAAGCCGATAATTCCAATACAACTTCATGCGGGTGTAGTTCAATGGTAGAACTCCAGCTTCCCAAGCTGGTGGCGTGGGTTCGATTCCCATCACCCGCTTTGTAAGAACTTTTCACTCTTTGTTTAATGATCAGGCGAACCTCATATCCAAAAACCAACACACTTACCTTATGGCATAAGGCAGGTGTGTTTTTTGCATACTCATGAAATTGTAAAACCTCCTACATTGAAACTATTCATATTGGCAAATTCATTCATTACGGCATCGGCAGCCCTCTTATAGCCACCGGCCTGGCGTAAAGATTCGCCGATCACATGAGCCTGCTGTTTATAAGCGGGATTGCTCAGCACTTCTTCCAAAGCAGCTCTCAAAGCAGCTCTCAAAGCAGCAGGGGTGAGGTTATTTTTATCCAAAGCAATGCCCGCTCCCAGCTCCTCCACCCGCTTCGCCACAAGAGGCTGATCCGAGGTTAATGGAATCATCACCAGAGGCACATTGTAATACAAAGCCTCACTTGTGCTGTTCATTCCCGCATGGGTAATAAAGGCGTCTGCATGCTGCAGCATTTCCAACTGTGGAACGTAAGATTTTACAATAAAATTAGCGGGAATCCGATCCTCCAACGGTTTCATATCCGTATATTTGCCTGAAGATAAGACGAACGTCACTGGCAAATCCTGAAATGCGTCAAAGCAAAGCTTGTAGAAATCCAAGTCTTTATTTAAAATGGTTCCCATTGCGATGTAAACCGTCCGATGATGTCGGGCACGCAGCTGTTCGAACGGGAAAGACGGAGCATCTTTACGCGGTACGATCGAAGGACCGACAAAAATAAAGCTATCGTCCAGCTTTTCCGCTTGCGGTTGAAAATAGCGGCTTGTATAAACGAGCTTTAATCGCCCCGCATGTTTGGAAATCTCATTCATAGCCGGGGCACGCACTTGAAATTCATCGGACAATTGCCGTGTTAATTTCATCGTGGCCTCATACAGCTTCTGTACGTCCGCACGGTTCCCATCCAAGCCTTGGTCCGTCCCCAAAGGTTCTACGAAAGCAAAGGAAGCGATGGAGCATACCGCAGGGATTCCCAGCTTTTCTGCAATGATCGTGCCTCCCCAGCCCATCAAGGAGTCGAAAATCAAATAATCGAACGTTTCATTCGCCGTAACCCGCAAAACTTCCGGGACGATCTTCCGAATAATCCCGCCAACCATCATATAGACGAACTGATACGGATGCTTGTACTCCGCCGGCTTTAACTCCGGATCATGGGAAAAAGCGTCTTCGGGAAAAGGATACGTCCGCAACTCAGCTCCGGTTTGTTCAATTCTGGAACGATACTCCTCCGTGCATACATAGACAACTTCCTCGCCGTTCTCCATCAACTGCTTTACTAACCCTAGCGACGGATTAACGTGACCTTCAGCCGGAGTAATAACAACCAACACACGAGCCATCTTTTTCACCTCTAAATCACGATTCCATTATTACCCTATATATACATTAAATCCATTGATTTGTATAGACTTGACAATGAAAAGTTCTTGTCGAAAAATAGTTGGATAGACCCGTTCTCTTTGGAGGAAAATGATGATCGACACAAAAGTATTCAAAAAACTATTAAAGGAACACTTTGAACCTGTGTTAAGGGATTGTGGTTTTAAAGGTTCCGGGGGTAAATACAGGTCTGCACCAACGAATCATTATATTTATACAGCTGTTGTACAAGCAAGTAAGAACGGTGGTTCTTGTTGTATTGAATTAGGTATTTTCTTAAATTTCTTACCTAATACGATAGGTGTATATGTACCCCATAGCAAAGTGACCCCCTATGACTGCGAATTTCGTAAAAGACTTAGTGATCATGAGAATAGCCATGATTATTGGTGGGATTATGGAGAAACAGAATCAGAAGCAATTAAAAGTATTGAACATATGAGGGAATCTTTCGTAAGACATGGTTTGTTATATTTTGAACAGTTTCAGGACTTTCCTTCACCGTTAACGTCAATAACGCTCGAAGACTTAGAGCAAGGTAATCAGAAAGTTAAGGCTTTAGGTTCAATGACAACTGATATAAGATTGGCTTTAACAATATCGCAAGTACATCTGTACGTTGGGAATGGCAGCCAAGCCAAATTATTTGCAGAATGGGCATTAAAGAAAATAGGAAATGGTATAGCTGGTAGGGCTTTAAAACCTATCCTTAAGGATATTATCGAAAAAGCACAGGATATTAAATAGAAGAGAAGTTTCATCTAAGGCATACACAGCTGCTAACAAGCATCATCACATGATGGTGCTTTTCTTATGCCATATGGCTTGTGGAACGTTTTTGCAATTTGATGTAAATACTGAATATCCTGCTGACTACTAACGGAAAATAGGCCAATCACATTTGCAATTGGTCTGTTCTTATGATATGGTTTAATTTGAAAATAAAGGTAGGTGATGGAAGCTCTTAATGGACAGCGCAAGTCTTAAACAAAAAAATTAGAAAAGGGAAAGCTTATGATTAAGAAATCTTTTTATCTGTTGTGGGGAAGCCAGACCATTTCAAGCATCGCTGACATCATTTACTTAATGACAGTAATTTCTTTTGTGTTCGGAAACACCAATTCTTTGCTGTCCACTGTCATTGTTCCTTTGATTCGATTTTGTTCCCAGGCAATAAGTGGTTTAGTTTTTCCGTTCGTGGTTTCAAGATTTAGACTGAGCAAGGTTTTGGTCATCGCCCAACTTTCTCAATTCTCCATCTTTTCATGCTTGATGATTTATTATTTTTTTAGCGGATCAATCCCTTTAACTATTCTGTTTTTACTTATTTTTTTTTGAATATCAAGTTAGCTCCGCTTGGCTTATTCGGTCAAATCGCCGTAGGTGACGGTATCAGTGGAAACACAAGCAGCCAGCAGGCGATTAAACATCTGACCTTCAAACTGCCGACGATTGGTGCGAAAGCAGAATTCGTTCAAATAGGATTGCAGATGTTTGGAATCTAAACCGTGAAACGTACCGGCGATAAAGGCTTTCGCGTTGGAAATCATCGTATGCAGCCATTTCAAATGATCAGGATTGTCCTTTACATTGAACCTGATCGGTTGGTGGTTATATTCTTTAGCGAGTGCATGGTACGAACGATGCGCGTCGCTACTGATCGTCGAACCTGGTTCGATGTGCT
>NZ_FMTT01000030.1 GCF_900100345.1 Paenibacillus tianmuensis
CGAGCAAATTGCCGAGATGTACAAGGCAAGATGGGGCATCGAAGTTTTCTTCCGATGGATCAAGCAAAACTTGAATGTCCCTGTTCTGTTTGGATCCACGAAAAATGCCGTATTCAACCAGTTGTTCGCTGCACTCATGACGTATGTCGTCTTGAGATGGCTATATGACCATTCCAAATCGCTCATCATCGCTTGCAAGTCCATGCCACTCATCCGATTTAAGGAACTCATGCAAGAGAATCAATTCCAGGCGGAATGGCTCATTGCTGTTACTAAGATTCTGGATAAATACGTCTATTTCTCACGTCTTGATATCCCAAAAGTTGGTTAATCAACAGGCGTGAAATAAAGGGGATGTTTGCTGTTCTCGATAGTCCCTTCTGTGTACTCTCGATTAGAGTAACTAATGGATTCATCTTTATAATCGTATTGGTAATATCAGTAACTGTAGATTTTCGATTACTGTCTAAAATAATTCTCGCGCCGGATGTTATAGGAAACGGGTTTGGTTTATAAAGCAGTATCAGGTAATCCGTTGAGTTAGCAAAAGAAGCGCCCATAACACCAATTACTTCAAAATCTTCGCCTTGAAATGAAATGTATTTTTTTTCATTATTTTCTTTAACGTATTTTGTCATTTCCTTTCCAATAACAGCTTTTGCACTTTTATCCGTTTTTGAAAAGAAACGACCCGTTATTATTGGAGGCGACCAATCATCACTTTGTTCCAATAATAAACGATGTGTATCGTTATATTCGATAAAAACTCTGTAACTTGATTTTGATCGTAGAGATTTCAGCCAATCGTAATTATCATTATTAATAAAAACTGCATGATGATTCGTGTAAAGCTCGTTGGATAATACATGAAACCTTTCTTGTTTTTCTATATATATTAGGAAACAATAACAGAGTGAATAAAGACAAATAAAAAAAAGGATAAATATAATGTCTTTTTTTTGGGGTGCAAACATGTTACTTTCCTCATTTCACTGTAATAAAGGTAAAGGCTACTTTAAAAGATAAAGTAGCCTTTATTTCATACACATATGAATTTGATATGTGATCATAAAGGGATTTATTCATTTCCCCAGAAGTACTAATTATTACCTTAATTCGCTTTTTCATACTTTAAACATCCTAATTAAAAGTAAATTATAGAAATTCAAACTAAGATGACTTACCTTATTTTATCTCATATGGAAAATGAATTACAATAGGATAATTATCCTAGTATGTTTTCGCCTATTCGCTATTCGACATGGGTAAAATATAACTGGAGGGCTGCATGATAGGCTGGTTTTTACCTACTACATTTTTGGTATGAATGCTTCGTTGCATAGGGTGAAAGGGGAGTGGTTTGGAGGATTCATATGATAGGCAATCGGCGAAATAGAATGCGTGCCGTAGGAGGCCCCCGAAAACTACACTGCCGAAGTTTTCGGGCGGCCCCCCGCGTTTATCTAAGCTTCACAACAACCTTCCCGCGGACGCCGCTTTGCAGAATGTGCTGCAGAGCGGCAGGCAGTTCGTCGAGCGTCGTTTCCGCATGGACCATCGCTTCAAGCCGCGGCGGCTTCAGATCGGTCGCCATCCGTTCCCATAGCCGCTGCCGGAGCGGAAGTGTGCAGTAGGCGGAATCGATGCCGAGCAGGTTCACACCGCGAAGAATGAATGGGAACACGGCCGCCGTAAATTCGGCGCCGCCGGTCAGTCCGCTAAGCGCCACGGAGCCGCCGCGGCGGATGGCGCTAAGAATATGAGGCAGCGCGGCCCCGCCCACCGGATCGACGGCGCCCGCCCACCGTTCCTTGGTCAAGGGCTTGACCGTGTCCGGGTACAGCTCTTCCCGGTGAAGAATCGAACCGGCTCCCAGCTCGCGCAGGTAGTCATGCTCCTGCGCTTTCCCCGTGCTGGCCGTGACTTCGTACCCCGATGCCGCAAGCATGGAGACGGCGTGGCTTCCGACGCCGCCGGTCGCTCCGGTGACGAGCACGGGGCCGTTCTCGGGGCGCAAGCCGTTCTCTTCCATGCGGTGGACCGACAGCGCCGCCGTCAGTCCCGACGTTCCAAGGATCATCGCCTCGCGGTGAGATAATCCTTTTGGCAGGGGGATCACCCATGCGGCGGGAACTCTCGCATATTCGCTAAACCCGCCGGAATGCCCGACGCCAAGCTCATAGCTTGTCGCCAGCACCTCGTCGCCTTCGCGAAACCACGGATCGTTCGAAGCGGCTACCGTCCCGGCGAGATCAATCCCCGGCACGATCGGATAACTGCGGACCACCTGACCCTTCGGACTAGCCACCAAGCCGTCTTTGTAATTGACGCCGGAGTAGGCGACCCGAATGAGCACCTCGCCTTCCGACAAATCGTCCAAGCTGAGAGTTTGTACGCCTACCAAAAACTGATTCTCCGTTTTGTCCACGACGAGTGCACGAAATCGTTCCATATTTACGTACCCCTTCCGAAAATGGATTTAAAGAGACGGCCTGCCTTGGTTCGTCAAATGCGCCTTCGAGAAGCGGACCCACTCCCGCGCGGCAAACGACAGATAGCGGCCCTTCCGCCAAATCATGCCCAGGTGCCATGGGATGGCCGGGGCGGTTAGCGTGACCGTGGTGACGCGGTTCGGGTCGAGCATGCCGCAGATGCTTTCCGGCAGCAGGGCGACGCCCATTCCCGCAGCGACCATTTCATAGATAAAATCCCACTGCGAGCTTTCGTACCAGATCCGGGGCCGGAATCCGACGCCGCCGCAAGCCTCGATAATCCGCTCGTGCAGCGCAAAGTCTTCCCGGAACAAAATGAAAGCCTCGTCCCGCAGCTCGGCCAGTCGGACTTCCTTTCTGCCCGCCAACGGATGGGAAGGAGGGAGAACGGCCCGCAAGCGTTCGTTCACAAACGAGTACGATTCGAAGACTTCCTCGTCCACCGGCAAAAGCACCACGCCGACGTCCAGCGTGCCGTCCTCCACCTTTTCCGCCAGCTTGACCGAGCCGTCCTCCTCCAACTGAATTGTCAGACCCGGATACGTATCGCGAAACAGACTCAAAATGCCGGGGAAAAACCTCGCGCCCACCATTGGCGGCAGTCCGATCCGGATATGCCCTTTTTTGAAATTCGTCAAATCGCCAAGCTGCAGCTCCAAATGCTTGAACGAAAGGACGATATCCTGCGCCTGATTGGCAATAAGCTGGCCGGCGTCGGTCAGCTCAAGTGTTTTGCCGGAGCGGACGAAGAGCGGGACACCCAGCTCCTCTTCCAGATTTTTGATCGCTTTGCTGATGGTGGGCTGAGTAATGTGCAGCGCCTCGGCCGCTTTGGTAAAGCCGCTGCGGCGGATGATCTCCAGCACATACTCCAACTGCCGGATATCGATGCGCGAACACCTCCTTTACATAGACGATAGGAATGAAAGAAATTCGATATATTCATTTTACCTATGAAAGGAAGGGGTGTAAACTTTGGATGGAAAGGAGCTGTGCAACATGGCGGCTTTTGTGAAAACTTTGGGGCAGGTGCTCTTTTTTGTCCTCGTTTCGTGGTTGTTGAACGGGCTGTCGGCTTTGCTTCATTTACCCGTTCCAGGGAGCATTCTCGGAATCGTTCTGGTCTTTGTGCTGCTTCAACTGAAAATTATCCGGATCGAATGGATCGATCTGGGAGCCAAGTGGCTTTTGGCGGAAATGCTGCTGTTTTTCATCCCTGCGGCGGCCGGGATGGTTCAATATCAGGCGCTGCTGCGGGATTACGGCCTGCCGATTATGCTCGTGCTGGTGTGCAGCCTTGTCGTCGTTATGCTCTCGGCAGGGCTTGTGGCGCAAGCGATCGTGAAGCGAAAGGAGCGGAACCCATCATGACCTGGCTATCATTCGGTTTGCTGCTCTTCACCGTAGCCGTTTATTATGGCATAAAAAGCTTGTACCGCAGGAGACCTAAAATCTACCTGTCGCCGCTGCTGCTGACGCCAACGGTTATCATCGTCCTGCTGGTGCAAGGGGACATTCCTTACGAAACCTACAACGCCGGAGCGCACTGGCTGACGGATATGATCGGACCCGCGACAATTGCCTTGGCCGTGCCGCTCTATAAAAATATTACGCTGTTGCGCAAATATGCCGTAGAAATTATGGCCAGCGTGCTGATCGGCTCCGCGGCGGGAGTCGCGACTTCGGTGTGGATCGCCAAGGGGCTGCGCCTCGACGGGCAGATCATTGACGGTCTGGTGCTGCGCTCCACGACAACGCCGATTGCCATCGCCATCACGGATATGATCGGGGGCATCCCTGCGATGACGGCGCTGTTCGTGCTGGTCACGGGCTTGCTCGGCACGGTCGTCGGGCCGATGCTTATCCGGCTGTTTCGCATCCGCAGCGGGGTAGCGCAGGGCGTGCTGCTCGGAACGAGCGCCCATACAGCCGGGACGACGACGGCGTTCGAGTTCGGCGTCGTCTCCGGCACGGTGTCGAGCATTTCCATGCTCGTGACCGCGCTTCTGGCGCTGGTCGTTGTCCCTTGGCTGGTCCAGCTCCTGTAAGGCCGCCGGAGTAAAATTCAATGACAAAATAAACCCTCCAGGATCACGTCTGAGCGTGATTTTGGAGGGTTTATCGTTTTCTCGCTCAATTGTACTTCTTCTTCCAGTCCATGCCGCTGTTGTTCAGCAAATACTCGAAGTCGTTGTCCAGCCGCTTCTGCTCGGCCTTGCGGGCCGCTTCCGTCTGCTTTCTGGCTTCCTCGCGCTGAATCTCGGCTTCGGCCTTCATTTGATCCGCCTGCGCTTTCAGCTTGTTGACGACGTCCGGATTCAACAAATCCTTCAGCGTAGCGGGTTTGTCTTGGGAAGCGGCGCTCGAAGGAGCCGCCGGCTTATTTTTCTTCGCCATGGCACTCACCTTTCGCGTTAATTTTCGAACAAATACAGCTTGCCGTTCTCTGGTGTGCCGAACTTCGGTCCCCGGAAGCCGCGCGCAAGCAAAGCTTTTCTCATCGCCATCATCAAGGCGGCATGGCTGACGATAAGCACATTTCCGTCGCCCTGCCGGAAAATCTCATCCAACGCAGCGTCGGCCCGTTTTCGGGTATCGTTCATGCTTTCCGGCATCGACCGGGAGGCCTTAAACCACAAGGTTTTGAGCAGCACGGCCCACATCATGAGCGGCAGCCGTACCTTTGTCCGGAACGACGGAGGCGGAACCTCACGCAGCATGTTCCAATGCATAATGGTTCCGTCATAAATATGCTTGGCCGTGCGGGCCGCTCTGGGCATATCGCTGGCATAACAACGGTTCCATTCGATGCCGCCCAGGTCGGTCTGGCCGAGCTCGATATCGGATTCGTCATACTCCGCGAACCATTGCTCAAGCTCTTGGGCCGAGATTAGAAATTGCGGCGGATAATCCTTTTTTACTTTATAATGCCGAACCAAACCGACTTTCATTTCGTCTCCAACCATCCTTGCTTGTAGAAGTCCGTCTCTTTATCATACCTCGGGTGGACGGGATGTTAAAGGGCCAGTTTCCCTATATCGATTTTATCGACCGCTGCGCCGTGTCGGTTACCGGTTGGCGACCGGGGGCAGCGGCTCACCGCTGCGGATCAGGCGGACCCCGTCCTTGCAGACGCCGTAACGCTCCCAAGGACAGGTCGCGCACAGCAGGCCAATGTCGTCCGGACGCATGGTCGCGGAGACGACGGTGCAGATGTCCGCCCACGTCATCGCGGTCCCGGTATGCAGTCCAAGCTTGTCCAGCACGCGGGTGTCCCGGTCGTATACGTTATGGTCGTCGCAATGCGGGGGCTGGTCCTTGGGATACGCGCTGCAGATGTCGTCGGGTCCTTCGACAAGCTCGATTCGGGTGTCCGGCTGCTTCCGGAGCGTTTCGTATACGACCGTCATATTGTCGCAAAACGAATCGGAGTACCCCATTCCACGGTACCCGAGCAGGCAAAGTAAATGATGGCCGCGGAGCCGGATGCTGTTCATAGACCTCTCTCCATTTTCGCATGGATATGCAGAATATTGTTAACTGATTATATCATAATTGCTTGCTTAGCTTCGCGCCCGCCGAATGATTGTTGAAGCCAACATGCTTGAAAATAAAACGTTAGATTTTGAATAGATAAGGCGTTAAGAATAATGAATCGAATTTTAAGGGGGAATCAATTTTGAGACCATTGGCTGCAAAAACGGTAATGATGGCCGTACTTGCGATTGCCCTTGCAATTCCTGGACAAGCTATGGCGGCTAAAACGCCGCCACCGCCGCAAGATGCTACTCCATGTACTTCATGTACTCTATTTACCCGGTTTGACCCCAATCATAAATACCTCGAAAACGGTAACGCTTACATAAGTTATAGCGGGGAAGGGAAGGCAAGTGTATGGGGGGAAAGCATTGCGACTCGTAGAGTGAATACAGTCGGGTTACAGTTGGTTTTACAGCGTTGGACGGGAAGTGAATGGATTGACGTGTACACAGGAGAGAAAACGGAGATGGGCAATTCATCGCGGATGAATACGACCATCGACAATTTGTCCGTTTCGAGCGGCTATTATTATCGGGTGAAATCGTACCATTGGATTACTTACGGTAGTACAAATGAAGATGGTTTTCGTCATTCCTCCGTCTTGCTCATTCCGGATTAAAGAAAAAAAGCGAATAGGGGGGTTCTTCCCCCTTGTTCGCTATTCACTGCAATGATGCTCCAATCTTTAGAACGTCCTCTTTGGCGATGGGACCGGAGATATAAATTTTAATTCGGTCTTTCGTCAGCCATTCCAAGCTTGTTATGCCGCCATTACGATCCACGAATAAGATCGCCGGATGTTCCCCCACAAAAACGTCAAAAAATTCCCCCGCATCGCTATGAATGTCCGTTTTAAGCGCCCCTGTTTTTCCTTCGATTTTTCGTTGACTGATCTTTAACAGCTCTCCATCTTCATCAAGGTATTCAAAGTAGGCATCATGATATGTTCCGTCCGCTTCCTTTGTGATGAACACGGCATCTAACCTGAATTTTTCAGGTACGTAAGATGGAGTCAAGAGAGGGAAGGCCATTTTATTTTTTGCTTCTTCTAAGCTGGTTTTCTCGGGAGCGAAGCTGCTGCCGGGACGATTCGAGACAGGCAGTTTTTCTTCCGGAGGTGCCGTTGTTTTAGCGTTTGCAGCTTCCTGACTCGGCGGAGCCTCATAAAAAATTTCAATAATATTGCCCTGAACCTTTTTCAGCAGCGAGGCAATTTGCGCGTAGGATGTAGAGAAATCGCTATTCAGAAAAAAGCTAATGACAAAGGAACAGGCGATAATCGCCGCGGTTAGCTTCATGCGTCGGACGAACATTTTACGGCGGCCGATCTTTTTTAGCCTGTGCTGCACTTGCAGCCAGGACGCCGAGCCGTTGGGAATTTCTACGTTGGCATGGTTACGTTTTAACATTTCCTTCAGATTGTGATCATCATGGTCTAAATTACGCATCTTGATCAACCCATTTTCTTGAGAAATAATAAAACAATTTCTTGCGGGCTCTTGTTAGGATTTGAGCGAGGGCTTGTTCTGATATCTGTAATTCCTGTGCGATTTCACGGTATGGTTTCTCTTCGATGTAAAACAAAAGCAGCACATGCCGGTATTTGAGATTCAACTGATTGAGAGCTTCATGGAGCATTTCGTCGCGGATTATTTCTTCTACCTGATCAGCTACGGTACGTTCTTCGGTTGGAGAAAAGTACTCATTGTCTTTAACGAGCTGCAGATCGGATACATGCCGGTATTTTTTGTTTTTTTTAAAGCAGTCGTAAGCCGTGTTCCGGGCCACTTTCTTGAGCCAAGCTTTCATATTTAAAGTGTTTTTCAGCCTTGGTGCTTTTTCTATCACTTTTAAGAATGATTCTTGTACTACATCTTCGGCTAAGGCATGATCCCTGAACAGAAAGTATATGTCGTGATAGATCAGTTCCCGAAAAGAATGATAGATCAATTCTTGAGATGAGTTGTCCAGGTGATGGAAATTGTTGCGTAAAAACGTGAGCCATTGCTCCATTTATATTCCTCCAACACCATTCTCTTGTATACAATTGCTAAAACGAGCATTTTGTGTAATTTGTTTCTTTTTTGCGAATTTTTTTGTCAAGTTTGTTCTTGATAGATCGTTATATGTAGTAGGAATCGTGTCTTGTTGGATGATGTACAGATTGATGAGATGGTGAAGAAGGGGTATCCTTCACTTCTATAACGGAAAGGAACTCCAAAAGCTGACGATGGTATATTTATCCTTATTATAGCAGGATTTGCAATGGATAAGCTTATTCTAGGTTACGGGAGTATGGGAATATGAGAAAAACGGGCATCGTCCGACATGTGGACCATCTGGGACGTCTTAATCTGCCGATTGAACTGCAGCGAACTTTGAGTATGGGATTTGGTGATGCAATTGAATTTTTTGTCGATGACGAAAAAAGGCAGGTGCTGATCCGGAAATACCGAGCGGAGGAATGTATTTTTTGTTCCTCCACGGAGCGGCTTGTCTTTTTTCGCGGACGGTTTATCTGCTGGGCCTGTTTAAAGGCGTTGCCCGGGAACAATGAACCGCTGGCTGGAATGAAGCAAAAACGGAATAAGGACACGCGGCTCCTCTTGGCTTCGGTGATGAAACAGTATCCATCGGCTTCGCAAACAGAATGGGGTCATATGATCGGCGTATCGCAGGGCTGGATCAGCCAACTGCTCAAGCAATTGAAATAAGCTTCCCGCTACGGGAAGCTTATTCTTGCCGCACAATTTTGCCAACTTGAGCGATATTGTTCAGCATCCTCACGCCTCCCCCGGACGTCGTCCGGCATCCAGCTCCGCCCGACTGGATACATATGGCGCCGTCCGCGGCACGCACGGCAGCCGGATCGTCACCGACGTCCCGATGCCCAGCTTGCTGTAGATGCTCACGCCGTACGGCTTGCCGTAATGCAGCTCGATCCGTTGGTGAACGTTGCGGATGCCGTACCCGGCTTCTTCGCCGTCGTCGAACTGCGAGATGCGCCGCAGCGTCTCCGGCGTCATTCCGACGCCATCATCGATGATGCGGAACTCGATGTCTTCGCCGATGCGTCGTCCAGCAACCCGGATATGCACCCGGTCGCCAGTCCAGGCATGCTTCAGCACATTTTCCAAAAACGGCTGCAAAATCAGCTTGACCATCTCGTAGCGCAGCAGCTCCGGCTCAATCTCGAACAGGACGTCCAGTCGGTCGGTGTACTTCACCTTTTGAATATCGAGATAGGCCTTTGCTTGCTCCAGCTCGTTCGCTACCGGAATAATCGTGCGTCCTTCGTTGAGCGAAAGCCGGTAAAACAACGCCAGATTGCTGACCATCCGGTGCAGCTGCTCGACTTGCCCGAACTTGGCCAGCAAGCTGATCGAGGACAATGTATTGTACAGAAAGTGCGGATTGATCTGGGCCTGCAGCGATTCCAGCTCGGCTTCTTTCTTCTTGATGCTGGCTACGTACACCTGTTGAATCAGCCCGTCGATATGCTCTGCCATCGTGTTGATGGATTGCGAGATCGTCAAGAACTCGTCCTTTCCTTTGAAGCGTATCCGCTTATGGAAGCTGCCGTGGCGGAACGAATCAAGCACCTTCACAATGTGCGACACCCGCTTGGAGAAGTAGCGGGACAGGAACCCGCCCACGCCCAGAAAGAGCAGGAAGCTGGCCGACCCGATGACGGCGGTTAGCACCTTCACTTTCTTCGCATCCTTCTCGACCCATTCCTTCGGAATGCTGGCCACGAGCTTCCAGTCCAAATCTTGGAACGGCTCCGTTATCGTCAGATAATTACTTTCCCCGACTTGGGCAATCCGGTCGGTCGTCCAGGCGCCCCGCTCGAACAAAATTTGCCCTTGTCCGTCCTCGATCCGAACCGACGTGCCTTCCCCGAAGTCCGGAGAGACGGTCTCGAACATCTCGGTCAGCTTCACGGTGAGCCGCATGAACCCGAAATCCAACTGGCGGTTGAAGGAAGTCGTATCCACGAGCCGCCGCAGGAGCGAAATATTGCCGAATTCGGCATCCCGGTCGATCTGCCGCCATTGCATGGTCATCCCGTAACGCTCCGGGGGAAAGTCCTTATACCACGAGTTGTCAGCGATCCGCTTCAAATACATCATGTTATAGCTCTTGCCGGCATAGATCAGCGGGTCCGAATCGTTATAAAACGAATAAATCTCAGGCAACGTTTCGTTGCGCAAGTAAACGACGAGCCAGATGCGGTGGTTCGTCGCCTTGATAACGCTGTCGAACTTGGGTTCCAAATACTGCGTCACCGATTCGTAGCCGTAGTAGCCTTCATTCAATCTTCTCAGACGGGAAGCGACGGTCTCGTCGTAATAGATCATATCCGACAGACGAACCGTATCCTTCATCCGGTATTCGATATTGTCCTTCATCTGGCGCAGTGTCGCCTGAACGTTCTCGCTCGTCTGCTTGCGGACCGAATCCACGAAGATCCAATTGGCAAAATAACCGAACAAGATCACGTGAACCAAGGTAAGCAGCATATAGGACAGCATCAGCTTGTACCCGAAGGGCATGTATCTTGCTTCCGGCCCGGAAGCGGCAGCGTTATTTTGCCGGAATCGACGGAGTATGGATCGGATTCGACTATTGGCCATTGCGGAATTCCAGCGGGGTCATCCGGTACGTTTCCTTGAATTGCTTGCTGAAATAAGGCATATAGCGGTAACCGACCCGATAAGCGACCTCATAAATGCGCAGCTTCGGATCGCGGAGCAGCTCTCCGGCCTTTTCCATACGCAGCGCGACAAGATATTCATGGAACGTCTGACCCGTCGCTTCCTTGAAGATTTGCCCGAGGTAATTCGGCGAGAACGAGAATCGATCCGCCACTTCCTTCAGCGTGAGCGGCTGATCCAGCCCGCTGCGCATCATGCCGATCATTTCTTGAATCAGCTTCCCGTTTTTGCCGATCCCGTCTGCAGCCTTGCCATCGATAGCTGCGGATGGGGCAGGCCTTGCGCCGCCCGACAGCATCTGCCGGACCTCATGCTCCGCTTGCTCGCGCATGCGGGCGTCGTCCAGATCGCGCCGAATACGCTCAAGCGATTGAATGAGCTCGTCCTCGTTCATCGGCTTCAGCACGTAGCTGTAAGCTTGCAAGCTCAGGGCTTCCTTCACATACTGAAAATCTTTGTAACCGCTGACGAAAACGATCCGCACGTCGTGGAAACGCTCCTTCACACGTTTCGCCAGCTCAAGTCCGGACATGTTGGGCATATTGACGTCGGTGACCAGCACATCGATCTTCTGGGTCTCGATCAGCTCGCAAGCGGAGAATCCGTTCGTCACGGCGCCCACAATCTCCATCCCGAGCGACTCCCAGGGAATAAACGTCTTCATTCCTTCCAGATCCAGCGTCTCATCGTCTGCGATCAGCACTTTGTACATGTCGGTCCTCCTCTGCCTTGGATCTTCGAATGAAATGGAAAAGCAGGTGCGCTGGTAGCGCACCCTGCCTTGTCTGCATGTCCTTATTTCTTCTTCATTTTCTCTTCGTTTTCCTTCCAGCGCTTCGTCAAATATTCGTTCAGCTTGTCGATGCCGAGCGTTTGCGCGTCTTTCTCGCCTTTGTCGATGATTTCAATCACTTCTTGCTCGCTTTTGGCGAGAATCGCTTGGGCGCGGACTTTCTTATACAATTCGATCCAGCGCTCGCGAATGAGCCCTTCGGGGCTGTCCTGCGGCGGCTCGATCCCGCGAAGCGTCGTCAGGTCCATATGCGTCTTCCAGGTGATGGCATCCTGGTATCTCGTTTCCCAAGAACGCTTCTCTTCCGGCAAGGAAAGCTCGGCCTTCACTTTGATTTTGTCGTTGTACGTCGAGTTGCCGACAATTTGAAGGTCGGTCGTCGCGTTCACGTTCTTCGTACGTTCCGCCGGATCGCTGAAAAATTTGTCCGTCAAGTTCGGCAAGCCCTCGCTGTCCAGACCTTTCCAGTACTGACCTTCCGGACCCCACGCGATTAAGCGCATGCCCTCCGGACTGGTCATCCAGTCCAGCACCGCAAAAATTTTCTCCGGGTCCTTTGCCGTCGTCGTAATCGCTGCGGCGTTCCAGCCCAGCCGGTCGTAGTGGGCCACTTTAATTTTGTTTTTGTCCAGTCCCGGCTTATGGATCGGCCAGATCATGAAGTAGCCGGCATTCGGATCGGATTTGGTCAGCTCGGCATGCGCTTTGGAAGCGTAGTCGGTAGCGGTAATGTCAGCGTATACGGCGACGCGGCCTGTATTGAGCTTTTCGCGGACCTGATCGACCGTTTGCGTCAGCGCGTCCTGCGTCATCAGCTTCTCGCGGTGCAGCTTGTTGACGAAGGTCATCACCTCTTTGTACACCGGATCGGCGAAGATCGACGTGAACTTGCCGTCCTTCGGCACGGCGCGCAGCGTTCCCGCGTAGCTCGCCGGGTTATTTTCCGCGAAGGCGGAGAACAGCAGGTCGACGCCTTTGCCTTCTTTGGCCTGGCCTGGCTCGAACGGAATGATGTTCGGGTACTTCTCCTTGACGAGCTTCAAGTAATTGTACAGGTCGTCAGTCGTTTCCAGCTTCGGCTTGCCGAGCTCTTCGTAAATTTTCTTGTTTATAACGTAACCGGCGTTGCCTGTCGGCTTGTTCGTGTACCAGTTCGGGAACATATACAGCTTGCCGTCTTTGGCGCGCAGCATGTTCAGAATTTCGTCGCCCGCCCATTTTTTCAGGTTCGGGTATTTGTCCAGATACGGGTCAAGCGGCACGAGGACACCGTTCTCGCGCAGCCGCTCGAACTTGTCGCGGTCGCCCCAGATGACGTCCGGCAGGTCCTTGCTGACGATCATTGTGCTCAGCTTGGCTTCCGCGTTGCCACCGGCGTTGATAGCCGTAATGTTGATTTTATACTGCTCTTGAATGTGCTTGGAGAACGCGTCTTTGCCCCAAGGAGGCATTGTATACCAGCTGTAGTTGCCGAAGAACGTGAAGCTTACCGGCTCGCTGCCGATTTTCCACGGCTCCGATGACGATGCGGTCGGCGTCTGCGTTCCGGACGCCGCTTTGTTGTCGGCAGGAGCGCTGCCTCCGCCGGAGCACCCGGAGATGACCGTGCCTAGCGCCATGACGGCTGCCAGCGGCCCCATTCCTTTTTTGACCCAATTGTTCATTGTGTGTATAGCCCCTTTCCCATTGTAAATTCAAGCTATGCTTAAAGCGATGCGCTTTGAAGCCGGACTATTCTTTCAGGGAGCCGACAAGCACGCCCTTGACGAAATACCGCTGCAAGAACGGATAGACGAGAATGATCGGAATCGTCGTGACCATCATGGTAGCCATGGTAAGCGACTTGGTCGTGAACGATTGCCGCTTGGCGAGAAAGCTTTGGGCCGCCGAGTCCTGAGTCATCTCGGAAGCGATATTGGAATCGAGCGTCTGCTTCAGCAGCGCCTGAACCGGCAGCAGGTCCTGATTGTTGATATAGATGGACGCGACGAACCAGTCGTTCCAGTGAGTGACGGCCGTGAACAGCGAGAGCGTTGCGACGACCGGACCGGACAGCGGCAGCACGACGCGCAGGAACGTGCCCCAATAGCCGCAGCCGTCAATCCGCGCCGCATCTTCGAGACCAGCCGGAATTTGGCGGAAGAACGTGCGGAAGATGATCATGCTCCATACGCTGATGATCGACGGAATGACGAATACCCAGAACGAATCGAACAGGCCGAGACCGCGAATCAGCAGGTAGGTTGGAATCAAGCCGCCGCCGAAATAAAGCGTGATGATGCAGAATGTCATGTAATAGTTCCGGCCGATCAACTCCTTGCGGGACAGGCCGTAGGCTAAGATGGACGTCGCCGCGATCGTCAGGAAGGTGCCGACGAGCGTACGGGCGATGGATACGCCGAAGCCTTTCAATATTTTAACGTCTTTTAACACGACTTGGTAATTTTCCAAGGTAAAGGCTCTGGGCCAGAACGTAATGCCTCCGAGGCTCGTATCCGAACCTAGGTTGAACGAGATGACGGCGGCGTTCCAGAACGGATAGAACGTTACGAAGGCCAGAAAGAGCAGCGCAATATGGATAAAGACGCTAAAGACGCGATCCTCCAATGCCAGTTTCATCAATACATCCTCCTTACCACAAGCTGTTGCCGGTTTTTCTCGCGAGATAGTTCGCAAGAGTCAGCAGTCCGACGCTCACGATGGCCTTAAACAAGCCGACGGCTGTCGCGAACGAATAGCGGTTTAACGTAATCCCCATCCGGTATACATACGTGTCCAGAACCTCCGATACGTCGCGCAGCGCCGGATTGACGCCCAACAGCAGCAAATCCTCGAAGCCCGCGTTCAGCAAGTTGCCGATAGCCAGAATGGAGAAAACCATCACGACCGGCAAAATGGATGGAAGCGTTATCAAATAGGTCATACGAAAACGGCTCGCTCCGTCGATGGCGGCGGATTCGTACAGGTGAGGATCGATGGAAGCGATTGCGGCCAAGTATACGATAGAGGCAAAGCCAATCTCCTTCCATACGTTCGTCGAGACGAGGATCGTCCAGAAATATTCCGTGACCGACAAGTAAGGAATCGGTTCGTCGATGATTCCGAGATTTTGCAGCAAAATGTTTACGCTTCCATTATCGGTCGAAAGCAGGGAGATCACGAAGTTCGCGACGATGACCCAAGACAGGAAATACGGCAAGTAGCTGACCGTCTGCACGAAGCGCTTGAAGACCATATTTTTGACTTCGTTCAGCAGAATCGCCAGAATGATCGGCGCCGGAAAGCCGATAGCCAGCTTCAGGAAGCTGATGACAATGGTGTTACGCATCACGACCCCAAGCTCGGGCGCTTGGAAGAAATCGATGAAATGCTTAAAGCCGACCCACGGGCTGGCTGCGAATCCTTTAAACACCGAGAAATCCTGAAATGCGATGATCACACCGTACATCGGGAAATAGCTAAACACTAAGACCAAGACGAGCGCGGGCAGCACCATAAGCTGCAAATCCCATTGCTGGAGCCAGACCGCGACTTTCGTCTTCCCCGGCTTTGCCGCCTGACGACCCTTAGGGACCGCTGTCGCGGTTTCTTTCAAGCCGACCACCCTTTCTTGTAGATTATTGTCGATCTGTCTTTATCTTAAAAGGGATACGATGCGCGCGGCTACTTGCCTAATCAATGAAATGTTATATAAATCAATGATCAGGAACAATTTTCTTCCGTTATGAGAAGTTTGGAGGGGAGAGGGCGGCGGGGAACAAAAAAACAGCGGTCTCCCCGGGAACCGAATCGTCCCGGCGGGAGAGCGCTGTTTTGACGCATAAGCTTGGTGTGGTTTTACTTGCCGCCCGTAAACGTAATGCCTTTGATGAAGAAGCGGTTGAAAAAGGCGTAGATGAGCAGCGCCGGCAGCGTGAACACCATCGACGCGGCCATGATATAGTTCCAGTAGCTGATGTATTGGCCTTTGAAGGTGTTCAGACCGAGCGTCAGCGTGAACATCGACTTGTCGGAAACGAACATGAGCGGCTTCAGGAACTCGTTCCAGGCGCCCATGAACACGAAGATCATCTGCGCGGCAAGCGCCGGAACGGCCAGCGGCAGCGCGATGCGGAAGAAGATGCCGAAGCGGCTCAGCCCGTCAAGCTGGGACGCTTCCTCCAGCTCCTTCGGGAAGTTGATGAAGAACTGGCGCATCATGAACGTGAACGTGGCGTTCGCCATCATCGGTACCGTCAGCGCGGCGTACGAATTCAGCCACCCGAGCTCTTTCATGATCAAGTACGCGGGCACGATCGTGAGCTGGCCCGGAATCATCTGCACACCCAGGATGATGAGGAACATCACTTTGTTGCCGATGAAATCGATGCGTGCAAGCGCATAGCCGGCCATCGAGTTGAACAAAATGTTGCAGACCGTCGCAACGACCGCGATCAGGGCGCTGTTAAACATCCAGCGGGTGAACAGCGGCTCGCGGACGAAAATATCATAGTAATTTTGCAGTGTAAAATGCTTGGGAATAAAGCTGATGCCTCCGGCGACAATCTCTTCCAACGTCTTGAACGAGGAGGAGAGCGCCCACAGGAACGGCACCATCGTCACCGCAGCGTACAGGAACAGCAGTGAGTAAATAACGTACTTGATCCACGGTTTCGGCTGTTTAGCCATCGTCTCAGCCTCCTCAGTTCAGCTTTTCTTCGGCGAACAGCTTCCGCTGCAGCAGCGTCGCGATCATGATGACCAGAGCCAGCACGACGGCGAGCGCAGAGGCGTAGCCGAAGTCCAAATTTTTGAATGCGTACTGGTAAATCAGCAGCGCCACGGTCAGCGTGGAGTTGTTCGGTCCCCCGGACCCCGCCGAGAAAATGTACGACTGGTCGAACAGTTGGAACGTTCCGATGATGCCCATGACGACGGTGAAGAAGGTCGCCGGCTTCAGCATCGGCAGCGTGATGGCGGTGAATCGTTTCCATGCGCCCGCTCCGTCCAGCATCGCCGATTCGTAGAGCGCATCCGGGATGTCCTGCAGCGCCGCGAGAAAGACGACCATGAAGAACGGCGCCGTCGACCAGATGTTCATCAGCATGATTCCCTTAAGCGCAACGGCGGGATCGCCTAGCCAGTTGTAGCCGGGCAGTCCGATCGCTTGCAGTGCATGGTTGAGCAGCCCGTTGGAGTTATAGATCCACATGAAAATGAGCGTCAGCACGGCGGACGAGGTGACGGTCGGCAAAAAAAAGACGATGCGGAAAAAATTCCGGAATTTCAGCTTTGCATTCAAAATGGACGCGAGTCCGAGCGCCAGCGCCGTTTGCAGCGGCACGACGAAGAGGGCGAAGGAGGCGGTGTTTTTCAGCGCGATCCATGCCCGCTCGTCCTGCACCATTCGCTCGAAGTTGCTGAAGCCGACCAGCTTGTAGCTGACCTCGCCCAGCAGATTCACTTTATGAAACGACAGGAACAGCGAATAAAACACGGGTAAAAACAAAAACGTGCCGATGACCAGCAGGGTAGGGAGTAAAAACAAATAGCCGGTGATCGTGCTTCTCAGCTTCCGCTTCCAAACCGAACGGCTTGCCATAGGGAAACCTCCCTTTCAAAAGAGGCAGGGGAGCCGTGTCAGACTGAACAGGATGACGTCCCCCGCTTTTTAAGTGGATGAAGGGAGGGGCACAGCCCCCTCCCGGTTCAGCTTCGTTACTTGCCGGCAGCAATCTCTTTGTTGGCAGTTTCCTGCGCTTTTTTCATCGCATCTTCCAGCGAGGATTTGCCCAGGAACGCGTCGAGGAACTGGTTGTTGAAGTTGTTCATGACCGTCGGCAGTGTCGGTCCTGCTTGCCATGGCGTCGAATAAGCCGAGCCTGCAACCAGGGCGCCGCGCAGCGGGTCCTTATCGTAGCCGAGCTCCTTGGCGACGGATTTGCGCGTCGGCAGGGCGAACCCTTTGCTAGTCCACGTTTTCATGCCTTCCTTGCCGGTCAGGTACGAAATCAGCTCCCAGGAAGCTTCTTTTTTCTTGGACGCTTTGTTCATAACGTAGGCAACCGTGAAGGCCATCGTGCCTTTTTTGCCGTTTACCGTCGGCAGCTCGGCGGTTGGCGTATTGAAGGTCTTTATAGTTGTTGTTCAGGAACGGAATCGCCCAGTTGCCTTCGAAGACGATGGACGCTTTGCCTTGGCCGAACATCTCGCCGCCCCAGCCTGCGCCGACTTCCTTCGGCTCGCCGGACGATTTGTCCTTGTTGTGCAGGTCGACGACAAGCTGCAGCCCTTTGAGCGCTTCCGGGGAAGCGTAGGCGGCGTTGCCTTTGTCGTCGGACACTTTGCCGCCGAACGCCTGCGCCATGTACATTTGCCGCGCTAGCTCGGGAGCGACGCCGAAGCCGAAGCGGACGGTTTTGCCGCCTTCGGTTTTGGTCAGCTTTTTCGCGGCGTCCTGCAGCTCTTCCCACGTGGTCGGCGGCTTGGTAATGCCTGCCTCTTCGAAATGCTTCTTGTTGTAGAACATGGCCAGCGTGGAGGAGTCTTTCGGGAAGCCGTATGTTTTGCCGCCGATCTTGAACGCGTTCAGCAGCGGCTCTTCGAAATCCGCCACGTCGAATTCAGGCTTCACGTAGCTGTCGAGCGGCTCAATGACACCTTTCTCGATCAGAGCCGGAGCTTCGAACGCATCCAGATAAAACACGTCGGGGCCTTCGCCGCCGATGAGCCGCGTCTTGATGACGTCCATGTACTGGTCGGCGATCACTTCGTATTTGACTTTGACGTTCGGATGCTTGCTTTCGAACTCTCGAATCGTCTGCTTGAGCAAATCCTGCTCCTCCGGCGAAGATCCCCAGCCGGCCAACGTTACGGTTACAGGCTCGCCGCTTTTCGGAGCATCGCCGGCCGGAGCCGGCTTAGCTTCTTGTTTGGCGCAGCCCGCCAGCACCATGCTGGAAGCCAGACCTACGGAGAGAATGACGGATAGCGATTTTTTCATTTCACAACATCCTCCTCAAATGGTTGAATAAGAACTTGATACCCCGTATGATTCTCCAAAATGTCCACTTGATACGGCGCGTTGACGTTTCCGGTTCTGCTGACCCGCAAATGCAGCGTTCCTTGACCGATGCGCAGGTTCGTCACTTCCAGCTCGCTCATGCCGGGGAGCAGCAGCGGCCGCAGCTCGATCGTTGCGGTCAGCGCATTCGGGCGGATGCCCAGCATCGTCTGCAGGAACGTCAGCGGTGTGCCCGCGGCCCATGCCTGCGGCGAGCAGGCGACCGGATAAGGAACGGGATGCCCGAGCTCGTCGGAGTAACCGCAGTACAGCTCCGGCAGTCTGGCATATTCGAAGCCATCCGCCGCTTTCATCAGCCCTTGCATCACCTTCAACGCCTCGGTCCCGTATCCGCCGAGACTCAGTCCGAGGAGGCAGAGGGAGTTGTCGTGCGGCCACACGCTGCCGTTGTGGTAGCTCATCGGGTTATACCCGGACGAGCCGGTACTCATCGTGCGGATGCCGTAGCCGCCGAACATGTCGTCTGTGACGAGCCGCGACGCGACGGCGCGGGCTCGCTCCGGCGACGCGATGCCGGACATCAGAATGTGACCGGTGTTCGAGGTCACCGACTGCACCTGCTTTTTGTCCCGGTCCAGCGCGATGGCGTAATACTGCTCGTCTTCCATCCAGAACGACTGCTCGAACTGCTCGCGGAGCACAGCCGCTTCTTGCTCCAGACGGTCGGCGTCTCCGCTGCGGCCGAGCGCGCGGAAGATCGGAGCGAGGCGCGTTTTCGCCTGATACACGTATCCCTGCACTTCGACGAGCGCAATCGGCGCCTGGCCGTAATCCCCGCTGCGGTGAACGACGGAGTCGGCCGAATCTTTCCAGCCTTGGTTGGCGATGCCTTTGGAAGACTCCTGGAAATATTCCACGAAGCCGTCACCATCCCGGTCGCCGTAACGCTCGATCCAGGCGAGCGCCGCTTCGAGATTCGGCATCAACTGCTCGATCAGCGCCAAATCGTTCGTCCAGTGGTAATATTCCGCGGCCAGCATCAGGAAGAGCGGCGTCGCGTCAATCGTTCCGTAATACGGTGTGAACGGCACCATCCCGGCACCCGCCAACTCGCCGTAGCGAATTTCGTGCATGATTTTGCCCGGCGTTTCGTCCCGCCAAGGATCTTCATTCTGCCCTTGGTAAGCGGCCATCGTGAGCAGGGTGCCTTTCGCCGCCTGCGGGTTCAGCGAAAGCATCTGCAGCGCGGCGATCAGGCTGTCGCGGCCGAATGGGACTGAGTACCACGGAAGCCCGGCCACCGGGAACGGCCCGTAGCCGACATCGGTCAGCAGCACGCGCAGGTCTTGAACTCCCCGGTGAAACAGCTTGTCGAACGCGGCGTTGTCGCTGCGGACGGCCGTCGATCCGGCGTTCCAGCCGGCATAGCTCGCTTCGAGCTTCGCCATTGCCACCGGCGGGTCATAAAACCGGGGGCCTTCTCCGTTCACGAACGGCGCGACGAAGAACGTGATTTCCCGACTCTCGCGGTGGTCGAGACGAACCCGGAAGCCGACGGTGTTCGTCGTCTCGTCGATGAAGCTTTCCTGCGGCTGCCAAGCGATGCGGGTTTCCCGGGCGACATGGTCCGCGCCGGCGTAGCCGATCGTCAGCCCGCCGTTCTGCCTCTGCGTTCCCGTCTTGTGGCCCGTCTCGCCGTGCTGGAAGCCGCGCACCGTGAACATATCCGTAAAATCGGCGTCGGCCAGCACCGAGAAGTCGAACTCGATCGGCTTCGGATAATAGCTGGTCAGGCGGAAGGTTTCGTAGAGCCCGCCTTCGTAAATAAACCGCGTACGCTCGATCTCGACGGATTCCCGCCAAAGAATCAGCTCGCCGTTCTGCTCCATATGCGGATTCGTTAGCCGGATGACGGATATGTAGTTCGCATCCGCCGCGGAGGACAGCAGCACCGGCTTTTGGCCGTTGATGGCAATTTCCAGCCGGCTCAGAAAGCGGGTATCCTTGGTGTACAGCCCGTAGCCGGACGGATGACCATGCGGAATATCGCCGTCCTTGTCGGAGTAGAGGAAGAGATCGTTTTCTTTGATGATTCGATAATCCAATGCGGTCACCTCACGATAGAAAAGTCATCCGAAACGTTTCGGAAAACGGGTAAAAAAATATTTCTTCTTTGAAAAAGAAAGGAAAGTTCTCTTTCCAAAACGTTTTGGATACGATATACTTGATTATATTGCAAGCTGAAAGCATTTACAACTGCTTTTTTTAGCAAATATTTTTTTGCGGCTGCCAACAAGATAAACATCATAGATTCAAAACGTTTCGGAGGAGAGAACATGGTTACGATTAAAGATATCGCCAAGGCGGCCGGCGTGTCCGTTACAACCGTATCGCGGGCGCTGAACGGGTATGACGACGTCAATGAAGTTACGCGCCAGAAAATCAAGGATATTGCGCAAGGGCTCGGGTACAGCCCGAATATGGCCGCCCGCTCGCTGATCTCGAAGAAAACGAAAACGCTTGGCCTGCTGCTGTCCAACGTGACGCGGGCCAGCTCGAAGGACAATATCGCTTTTGAAATATTGTGCGGCATGAACGACCGGGCGGGAGAGCTCGATTACGATCTCGTACTGTTCAGCACGACGCCGCAAAAGCAAAAAATTAAATCGTACAAAACGCTGTGTCAGGAGCGCGGCGTGGACGGCGTCATTATTATGGGCATCCGCTTGGACGACGAGTACTTGAAGGAAGTCGTTTCGTCTCAAATTCCTTGCGTGCTCATCGACATTCCGCTGGAGGGGCCGAACGTCGGGTACGTGACCTCCGATAACGTCGGCGGCGCGAACCGTGCCGTCAGCTATTTGCTGGAAGCGGGCCACCGCAAAATCGGCGTCATCAACGGCCATTCCCAGGCGGACGTCAGTGTGCAGAGGCTGAAAGGGTACAAGCAGGCGCTTGAGCGCTTCGGCATCCCGTTCGACGAGTCGCTCGTTATGGACGGCTACTTCTCCGAGGCGGGAGCCAAAGAAGCGGTGTACAGGCTGCTGGCGCAGCAGCCGGACATCACGGCGCTGTTCTGCATCAGCGATCTGATGGCGCTCGGGGCATTGCAGGCCGTCCGCGGGTTAGGGCTTCAAGTGCCCGGGCACATTTCCGTCGTCGGCTTCGACAATATCGACGTGACGACGTACTGTTCGCCGGCGCTCACAACCGTAAACCAGAACAAATACGAGATGGGGTACCAGGCCGCCCAGATGCTGATCGATCTGCTCGAAGGCCGCAAGGTGAGCCATCAGCTCATGTTGGACACGGAGCTGATCGTTCGGGAGAGCGTGAATCCGCGGTAGGGTAGGGTGATTCTTCGCGCAATCAGCGAAGGTCCGAATCATTTGTATTCACGCAGCAGCAGAAGCAAAAGAACCTCCGAATCCACCGATATCGTGGAAATGGAGGTTCTTTTCATGCCTGGGGTCCGGCTCCTACTTATCCCTTGTCCCGTAAGGCATCCCACGAGATGGCAAACCCTTTCCGCCAGACCACGGCATTCAGCACGACCAGCAGCGCCATATACGCGTAGACCCCGCCGGTAACAAACGTGCTGGCCAGATGAACGCCGGCGAACAGAGCGAGGAGCAGCAGAAGCGGTAAGAAAGTGAGGCTGTCATTCTGCTTTACCGCCTCGAAAGACTCCGAGAACGGCAGCGCCTTGCGGAAAGTTCGGAAGCAAATGACTGTGTACAGCAGCACGCTCAGCGCGACGACGATTAAATCCGGAACGATGCGCACCCCGAACAGCGCGATAAAAATAACGCTCTCGATCAGGTAAACGGGCATAAACAGCCTGACGAGGAACGCTTTGATCGTCCCCCGGAAAATCGGCGCCGGACTTGACAGCGGCATCGTTTTGTAGAGCCAGGCACCCTTGGGCTTGCCGGAATAACGCAGCATCATGACGACGGTCGGAATGAGCAGCGCGCAGAAATAAATGTTCAGATACCACTTGCTCGCTGCGATCTCGACGAAGGATTGGTTCCGCAGCACGTTGAAAAAGAAAATGAACGGAAACACGATCGAGAAGCCCAGCGAAGGATATACCTTGAGCTTAAATTCCCTTTCGTTGCCCATCATCAGCGAGCTGAACCGGAAAAAGGTGCGCTCCTCCCGTCCTGAACAAATGAATCTGGAAACGACATCCAACCATCTTCCGTGCTCCCTGCCTTTTTTCGCGCTATCGTTCGCCAACTTGTGCAAGCTGCGCTCGAAGAAGGGCACCAGTCTCGTGTAGATCAGAATTGAAACGATCGGCGTGACGAACGCCAGCAGCGTAAAGACAATGAAATGCGGAGCCGCCTGACCGCGCAGCAGCCATTCGAACGACGCGCCAAACCACAGGGGAGGAATCAACGCCTGCCACCATTTCGGTTCGAACGCGACATGAAGCTGCATCAGGTCGAACGACCGTCCGACGAATTGATAGCCGACGGTAATCGCGATGGACAGGATGATCTGCACGTTGTTGATCATGTCCTTCAGCTTTTCCCCATCAAAAAACTTCAGAATCAGCATGTACAAAAAGGCCGTCACAACGACAATCAGCACGTCCGTCAGCACGATTTCTACCACAAACAAGAGAAAAAACAAAACGCCATGCTTGACCAATGCCGCAATCATCGGCGCAGCGCAGAGCGCTGCGGTCAAAAAGAACAAATAAAGCAAAATATGCAGCGTCTTCGCCATGCCGATCGTCCGGCGGTTGACCGGCTTCGAGGCGATAATATTCCGGTCCCGGATATCGAGCAGCACGGTAGAAAAGTCCGAAATCAGGGAAGTCATGACCAGGAACATCAGCACGCCGAACAAAAAGCTCATCTGGAACATATAGTTGTCGCCCATGACGACGAAGGGGACCATAATCAGCCCCATCAAGGCATACAAGCCGAGAGACTTCACGAAATTGTTCTGATCACCCGTCTCATGCCCGTTCTTTTTGGCGGACTGGTTGAAGATGGTAGGCATCCGCCGTCCGTCCATCGTCAGCTTGATCTGCAAAATTTTACGCATCAACGGGTAATCAACGCCCAGCCTCTCGAACAGGGTTCTGAACCGGTCCAGCACCTTAAGCGATACGAATTCCCTCATCGCCTACACCTCTTGCACGACGGAGACGAACCGTTCCGCGATCTCTCTATGCTCATGGAAGCCCGTCAACCGGTTGAAGATTTCTTCGAGCGATCCTTCCCGGCTCTGCGCCTTCAGCTCGTCGAAGCTTCCGTCCGCCACGATCTCGCCGCCGTCCAGCAGCACGATGCGGTTGCTGATCTTTTCGACCACATCCATAATGTGCGAGGAATAGAAGATCGTCTTGCCCTTCGCGGCCAGCTGCGCCAAAATTTCTTTCACCACCATGACGCTGTTCGCATCCAGGCCGCTCAAGGGCTCGTCCAAAAACAAAATGTCGGGGTTGTGCAGCAGGCTGGAGATGAGCAGCACCTTTTGGCGCATGCCTTTGGAGTATGAAACGATCCGCGCGTTATACGCGTCTTCCAGCCCGAACAGGTCAATCAGCCGTTTGGCTTTCCATTCCGCCTGCTCGTCCTCCAGTCCGTACAAATTGCCAATAAAGGTCAAATATTCTTTCGCCGTCAGGGCGTCGTACACTTCGGCCGTTTCGGGCACATACCCGATCCGCTGCTTATACTCCAAGCTGCCGTCCGAGATGTCCTTGCCGAAAATACGGATTTCTCCGGTGTAGCCCTCCACGAGGCCGAGCATCGTTTTGATCGTGGTGCTTTTGCCCGCGCCGTTCGGCCCGATATATCCGATGATTTGTCCCGGATATACTTCAAGATCGATTCCTCTGAGCACATAGTGGTCTCCATACGTCATTCGCAAGCCGCGAATGGACAGGATCGCTTCTCTTGCGGTTTCCATCAGCACACCTCTCATCCCTGAACTCCATCCGAAATAAAAAAGCATGGCCGTTTCCAGGCTTCGGCCGGTTCGGTCATGCAACCCCATTTTATGCCACGGTCCAATTCAAGTCAATGCGCAGCAGGCTTATGGAAAAATGTTCAAGAGCGAACGGAGGGGCTCATTTGGGCGAGTCCTCCCCCGATTTGCCGCCGTTGCCGCTGCCGTTAAACAGCGCCTCCGTCAGCGTTCGCAGCTTATCCATCAGCTTGCCATAGCCGAATCCGACGAGAAACGCAATGCCGATCTTCGCTTCCATTGAGGCGCCGGTCTGGAGCAGCATAATGCCGCTTTTGAACAGGACGATCGTCATCATGGCCGCCCCGGCGCACTTGATCGGACGAAGCAGGTACCACCAGTACCAGCGCGGGGTCATGCTGTCGTAATACTCGAAAAACAAGCGCATGGCGTACATAGTGCCTCCGATGGCTCCGGCAAGCGCATAGTAAGCGTACTCCGTGACAGGGGGAAGAAGCTCAATCCCCAGCCATTGCGTGATACGGCCGCCGCGGATGGCGCCTGTCATCCAGAAGCTTCCGACGAACCAAGCGAGCATATAAACGAGCACTCCGAGCTTGAACCCATGTTCCCGGGTCATCATGGCTCCCGCCCCTTTCGCTTGCATCCTTCTTCTAATTCAACCTATGCGCTGTCCGGGAAAATGATGAAATAAGGGGATGATATAGAAACATTATCCAGATCTGATGCGTCTAATGAATGAGGAGAATGGGCCTTTGCCGCCTTTTCCCATCCTACAGACGGAGTTGAATTGTCGTAATGAACACGCCTTATGTTCCAAAAAAGCAGTGGCTGGAAAGCCGGGAGCAGGAGAAGGGGTCGCTGCTTTTTTATTCGGTGCTCGGATTCGTCCTGTTGTTTCTGTTCATCGCCCCGTTTCACCAGGGATTGTTTCTGATGTTCTCCTACGAAGCCAAGCCGGGGAACAACATCTTTTACAACTTCCCGCTGTACAGCTCCTATATTTTTGTTTACATCGCTTTGTTCCTGACTTCGCTGTTTCTGATGACCTCGTTTAAAGCAACCGGCAAGCGGGACATGCTGCTGCTGCTGGTGGTATGGCTCCTTCCGCTCGCTTATCTCATTCCCGTATTGACCCGTCCGGCGTCCTTGCACTTGGCGCTTCAAGGATGGTACGCCGAGCTCATGTATGCGGCGTTTTTTGTCATCAGTTGGGCGCTGGCCCGGAACAAAAAAGGGGCGGCCCTCGTTCAATCCGGCATTCTGTATTCGGGGTACGCGCTCGTCATCTACGGGCTGCTGGTCTGGTACGGCAATATCCAGGCCCAGGGTATCATCATAGCCGACAGCAACGGCATGCGCTTAACGTCTTCCTTTACTTACGCCAACTCGTATGCCGCCTACTTAATTGCCATCATCCTAGGCGCGTTGTATAGGATCGCCTCTTCCTCCAAATGGGCCGCGGCCGCAGGGAACGCCTTCATTTTGGCGCCGGCTCTGCTGTCGCTCATCCTGACCTTATCCCGCGGCGGTCTCGTGCTGCTGCCGGTCGTGCTGCTCGCTCTGCTGCCTTTTATCCGCTTGTCCGGGCAAATCGTCATGATACTCAATCTGGGTATCGCAGCGGCTGCCGCCTTCATTCTGTCCGGGCCCAGTACGCGGATCGGAGCGGAATTGTTCAAGACCTCGAACGCAGCGCTGTCCGCGCAGGCTTGGCTGCAATTGGCGGCCGGATCGGTTGTGGTGGCGCTGCTGTCGGCGGTCATTCACAAGTACGTGCCTCCGGCTGTCCAGAAGCTGGAGGAGAAATTCAAGCTTCGTTATGCCCGGCTCTGGTTCCCGCTGGTGATCGTGCTGGTCGGCGGCATCGGCATCGCGGTCGTGCTGAACAGCCAGTGGGTGCTGAACCTGCTGCCGGAGAACCTGCAGCAGCGGATAGCAAGCATCAACTTCCAGCAGCACAGCGTGCAGGAGCGGGGGTATTTTTACAAGGATGCGATGCAAATCGTAAACGAAGCGCCATTGTTCGGGAAGGGCGGCGGGGCATGGGCCGCGCTGTATCAATCGCACCAAAGCTACGGCTACGCTTCGAACCAGGCTCATAACTTTTTGTTCCAGACCTTGACGGATATCGGTTGGGTCGGCGCGCTACTGCTGTTTGCTTTTATCGGCTGCATTGTGTACGTTTACGTGCGCCATGTTATCAGGCATCACGAGACGGAGGACGGAAGGCGGCATTTCGTTTATTTCATCGTGCTGGCGGCTATCCTTGCTCACAGTTTCATGGACTTCGACTTAAGCTACGGTTATTTGTCCGCTCTTGTCTTTATAGGCCTGGGAGGGCTGCTGGCGGGCGCTGCTCTGCCGGGGACCAAGGATCAAGAGCGGCCGGTCGCATCGGGAAAAGCGAAATGGATTTACCCGGGGTTCATCCTGCTGGTCAGCTTGTGCATGCTCATCGTATCCATTCGACTGCTGAAAGCGAACACCGAAGCGGGCAAGGCGTATAATGAGTTTTCGCAGCAATCCGTCAAACTGGAAAAGTTTATCGGCTTCATCGACAACGCCATGGCGCTTCATTCGACCAATGTGGATTATGCGCTGTTGAAGATTCGGATTCTGAACGACGTGTACAACCAGACGAAGGACAAGCAGTATCTGCAAGAGGCCCAGCAGCTCGCCACGAGGTTTATGGACAAGGAGCCTTACGCGCACGGCATCAATGAGTACCGGTACCACTGGGCGGTTCAGGACAATGCCCAGCAGGCGCTGGCGATCGCGAGCGAGTCGATCCCGAAATACCCGTGGGATATGATGTGGTACGAACGGGCGATGGTGCTTTTGTACGAGCTGGGATACGCTGCGGGAGAGGGGAAGAAGCCGGCGGAACGAGACGCGTATTATCAAAAAGCCGTCGGTATTTATCAGCACGTGCAGGAAAAACGGGAGTCGCTGAAATCGATTCCGTCTTCGATCAGCGTGCCTCCTTTCGAGATTTCGAAACCGATGCTTCTGGTTTTGGGGAGAATCTCCTACGACCAAGGCAAGTATACTGAAGCGGCGGATATTTTGCGGCCGGCCTTATCGGACAACATGGATTCCTCGGTCCATCGGTATATCGCGCGCTGGTACGTGGCGGCGCTGCAGAAGCAGGGCAAGACGGATCAGGCATGGGTGGACAAGCTGGTCGCCAAAGACCCGAACGAAGCTGAAGAGCTTAAGAAGCTGGCGGGAGCTTGAGGCCGCTGGTCCGGGCCGCTGATCTCGTGCGGTTAATTGACCACTTGTTGGCGGAGTGGTCATCGCGTACGTTTTCATGTATGGCTGCCGGGCGGATCGGAGACACTACGGGCGAATCCCAAATCCCGGAAGGAGGCGTCCCAATGTCCCGAGACAATGCCAACAACAACGGCAAAAAATCGCAGCCCGGCAACAACCGAGACTCGGAAGTAGCGGAGTCCAAAACGAAAAAATAACGGGACTCCAAAGCCAGCCGTTCGCGGCTGGCTTTTTGGTTTAACGAGGAATACGTCATTTGGTAAAATGCGGCGTAAACCGTTATACTGGGAACGTAGGACAACCTTTCATTAGTTGGAGGAATTTTAATGAGTACATTTGCCCAAAAATTGGAAAAATATGCAACGCTGGCTGTTCGGGTAGGCGCCAATGTCCAACAGGGACAAACGGTGGTCGTCACGGCTCCGGTCGCCGCTGCGGAGCTGGTGCGGCTTGTCGCCGTCAAGGCTTATGAGGCTGGCGCGAAGAATGTCATGGTGGAGTGGAACGACGAGGAACTGACGCGGATCAAATACAAGATGGCGCCGATGGAAGCATTCCACGAATTTCCGATGTGGAAGGCGCAGGGCTTGCAGGAGCTGGCGGAGAACGATGCGGCCTTTATTCAATTTTACGGACCGAATCCCGACCTGCTCAAGGACGTCGACCCGGAGCGGGTCTCCACGGCGAACAAAACGAGTTCTATCGCATTGAAAGGGTACCGCAGCCAACTGATGGCGCACCGCGCGTCTTGGACGCTGATGGCTTACGCAACCCCCGAATGGGCGTCGAAAATATTTCCCGATTTCTCGCCGGAGGCCGCTCTCGATGCATTGTGGGAGCGTATTTTCGAAGCGACCCGCGTGAACGCGGACGATCCTGTCGAGGCTTGGAAGGAGCATAATGCCCGCCTGGCCCGGACCGTGAGTTACTTGAACGATAAACGGTACAAGCAGCTCGTATACGAAGCGTCGGGCACGAGCTTGACCGTGGACCTTCCGGAGAAGCACCTCTGGCTCGGCGGCGCGAAAGAGAATGCCAAGGACGCTCCCTTCAACCCCAACTTGCCGACGGAGGAAGTGTTCACGATGCCCCGGCACGACGGCGTCAACGGCGTCGTTCGCAGCACGAAGCCGCTTAATTATGGGGGCCAGCTGATCGAAGGGTTCTGTCTGACGTTCAAGGACGGCAAAGTCGTCGATTTCTCGGCGGACAAAGGCTACGAGATGCTGAAGCGGCTGCTCGATACGGACGAGGGAGCGCGCAAGCTTGGCGAGGTCGCCTTGGTTCCGCACGAATCGCCGATCTCCAATACGAATCTGATCTTTTACAACACGCTGTTTGACGAGAACGCATCGAGCCATTTCGCCCTCGGACAAGCGTATCCGGTCAATCTGGACGGCGGTACGGAGATGAAGGAAGAGGAATTTTCCCGGCACGGGGCGAACAGCAGTCTTGTGCACGTCGATTTCATGATCGGCTCGGCTGACATGAACATCGACGGGATTACGCAGGACGGCGTACGGGAGCCGGTATTCCGCTCCGGCAACTGGGCGCTGCCCGTCTAAAAAGCAAAACGGAGCAAGGCGCCGAGGCGCTTCGCTCCGTTTTTGTATTCCGTTGATCGACTATATAAATTTTCGCAACTATGGCTTCGCATCAACCTTGATAAACGCGCCGGTCCCTGTAAGACAAGGACGGCGCAGCCGTTTATTCCGGTGAATGGGGTTGCGTTTGTTTTTTTTGCATGGAGTAGCATTTGCGGCATACCGGCAAATAGCTTTCGTTGCCGCCGATTTGAATCTGCGCGCCCTCAAATACCGGCTTGCCGTCGGCCAGGCGCATATTCATCGTCGCTTTGCGGTCACAGTACCAGCAGACCGTCTTGATTTCCTCGATTTTGTCCGCCAGCGCCAACAGATGATAGCTGCCCTCGAACAGTTGGCCGAGAAAATCCGCCCGCAGCCCGTACGCAATGACGGGAATGCCCAGCGTATCCGCGATTTCCGTAAGCTGCAGCACCTGCTGCTTGTTCAGAAACTGCGCTTCGTCGATCAGAATGCAGTTCGGCCGCTCAGCCGCCGCCATTCCGATCATGTCGAGGCTGTCGTCAATGACAATGCCGTCCTTCTTCATCCCGATGCGGGAAGCGACGACGCCAACCCCGTCCCGGTTATCGACCGCAGGGGTGAAGAGCAGCACTTTCTTTCCTTGCTCCTCGTAATTGTGTGCGACGCGCAGTACTTCGATCGACTTGCCGCTGTTCATCGTTCCGTAACGAAAATATAGCTTGGCCACGCCTCTAGTCCGCCTCTCCCTGAGAAATCATGAAGATTATCATAGCACAAGTTGAGGGGGAGGTACAGGTTTTGATCTGAGGATTATTGATCCAGATATAAGTTATAATGTATAATTATGGTCGTCGAAGAATTGCAGATGAAGGGGGTTCGTATGATCTATAGAGCAAAATTGCCGCTACTCAGAGTAAGTACCTCGCCAATTATACTCAGGGATGAAATGGGGAACTGAAATATTAAAGCCCAAGTGGTTTGTTTGACTGGACTGAAAAAACGGCTTATATCCGAATCTTCCCTACGCTTCCGGCGGCGCTTCCCGTATGATGGTTCTATAGACTAACGCGAGGAGGAACCGCTTTGAGGAACGCGCCGAAGGTAAGATTCGAAGCCATTCATCAGGACAATTGGGAAGATTGCGTGAAGCTGGAGGTGAAGGAGGAGCAGCGGAAGATGGTGGCGCCCAACTGGTATTCGATTATTCAAGCCGCCTACGACAAAACGTACACGCCACTTTCCATTTATCACGAAGACACGATGGTTGGCTTTTTCATGTACGGTAAGGACCCGGAAGACGAACTGTACTGGATTGTGCGGCTGATGATCGATAAAAGATTTCAAGGCCGGGGCTACGGCGAGGCTGCGATTCGGCTGGGCCTAGAGCTGATCGAGCGTCTGGAGGATTGCAGCCCCGAGATCGTCATCAGCTATGTGCCGGACAATGAAGCGGCCGGAAAGCTGTATAAGCGCGTCGGCTTCGTGCCGACCGGACGGATCGTCGAAGGGGAGACGGAAGCGAGATATAAGGTTTTGAGATGAGCGTGGCCGGACGTTCGCGCACACGAAGGCTCCCTTATCGTCGGATAAAGGAGCCTTTGCTTGTGGCAGGTTCTTACGTGCTTTAAACCGGTAACGTAACCGTCACGGTCGTTCCCACGCCGGCTTCGCTTGTGATGGCCATGCGGCCTTTATGCTCGGTGACGATTTTTTGGCTTACCATCAGACCGAGGCCCGAGCCGTTTTCTTTCGTCGTATAGAAGGGCTCGCTGATCCGCAGTAGCAGCTCGGCGGGAATGCCGTCGCCCTCGTCCCGGAAGGTGATCGCGAGCGTGCCCGGATCGGCCAAGACCGCCACAATCTCCACGGTTCCGCCCAGTGGCATCGCTTCGACGGCGTTTTTTACGATATTGATGAACAGCTGCTTCAATTGATTCTCTTCACAACGAACCGCAGGCAGGTCCGGTTTGATCCACGTCTTGAAATGGACGCTGTTCAGATTCGCTTGCGCTTCCAAGAGGGAGAGGACATCGGCGAGAATGGGGCCAATTTGCTTATAATGGAAGATGGCCGCTCTAGGCTTGGCCAGCAGCAGCATTTCGCTGATGATGTGCTCGATGCGCGTGAGCTCCGACGACATGATGTCCAAGTACTGCTCCTTGTAATGTCCGGCCGTCTTCATAAACTGCGTAAAACCTTTCAACGAGGTCAGCGGGTTGCGGATTTCATGGGCAATGCCGACGGCGAGCTGCCCGGCGACCGACAGCTTCTCCGAGTTGCGTAGCAGCTCCTCGGTAGCTTTGCTCTCGCTAATATCCCGCCCGATAATAAAGACCCCGGTAATGTCCTGATCCTTACCGACAACGGGGGAGATTGTGAGGCTTATATCGAGCGGCGTGCCGTCCTTGCGCATGCGCTTCGTTTCGTAGCTGGAGATTTGTTTGCCTTGCAGCGCTTTGCGGAACAGCAGCTCCGACTCGATCCATAGCTCCTCTGGCACGTTCGGCGGACGCTCGCCGATCAGCTCCGCTTCGCTATAGCCGAACAAGTCGATGAACGCTTTGTTCACCTTGGTCAGCCGGAGGTCCGCGTCGAGAATCGCAATGGTGTCCGCAGCATACTCAATCATGGAATCAAGCTGCTGCTTGGTCGCACGGAGCGTCTCTTCCTGTTCCTTGTGCCGGGTAATATCCCGGATAAAGACGGACAAGCCGGGCTTGCACGGATAGCAGCTGACTTCCAGCCATTTTTTGACCAATGGATAATAACCCTGATAAAAGACGGGGACCGCTTCCTCTATCGCCCTCCAGCATGCTTTGTAAAAACCCGCGCCAAGCCACTCCGACGCCATGCCCCGAATGCCGTGTCCGAGCAGCTCCTCCCGCCTGAGCTGCAGGAGCTGCTCGGCGTTCCGGTTCACATAAACGAGCTCTCCGCTTCGATTCAGCATAATATAGGCGTCGGCAAACGTTTCGAGGAGGGACGTCATGCGGATGAGCGATTCCTGAAGCGCACTTTCGGCAACTTTTTGTGCGGTGATATTCTGGGTTTGCATATATATGTAAGCTGGTCCGTCGCTGCCGTCCTTAAGTTCGACCGCATAAACGTTCATCCATAAGGGTTGTCCGTCCGCGCTTAGCCAGCGTATCTCGGTTTCGTAACGGGAAAGCTGGCCTGATACGAGCTGGCTCATATGGTGCATGCACAGGAGAAGCTCCCCGGGATGCACCAAGGCCTGAAGATTCATACGCTCCAGTTCTTCCGTCCTGTAACCGAGCTTCTTGCCAAGCGATTCGCTGGCCATCAGCATGTTGCAGTCCTGATCAAGCAGGAGGGAGCCGGTGTGGGGACTGGCGAAGCTTTTCAGCGCCAGGTCGACAAACATTCGTGAAAAAGTCCCATCCGCTGTGGTTTTCAATTGCTCCGGGACGGATGGCGATGCGAGCAAATCGTTCATGAATGAGACTCCCTCCACTTTTTTAGGCTGAAAGTTAACATTCGTCAAAAATGAACACAATCCCTTTTTTTGAATTGCTATAATAAGAATCGGATGGTAATATAAAACATAATGAGCATCAGGGATTTCATAGAATTGTCACATCTGGACGTAGACTGAAGGAGCTATCCCTCTTTTTTTGTGAACATAACTTCATCTCTATAAAGCACCACCTTTTTTGCCCAAAATCCGAAATGAAAGGTTTCGCGAGGCGGCGAGAGAGGCGGAATGGTATTTTATGGGTTTCAAGAACCTGTCACGAAGACAACGAAATAAAGGGCGAACGGCGTCGAAGGACGCAGTCGCCCTTTTCGCAGCTTTACGGCAGGTGTCGTTTTGATGTCCGGACATGTCGTTTTTAGTCATATATAATAGGAGGCGGAAGTCCAATGGTGGGAAAGGACTCGAAAAGCTTGTTATCGCCGCAGGAGCTCGAAGCATTGACGCATCGCCCTGAAGGAAATGGAGCGGGAAGCGACGGGCGTGCGGAGTTGGAGAGCGAACTGGAGCGGCTTCGTCTCGAAACGGCCCGGTTGGACCTGACGGTCGCCCGGCTTATCGAACGGGTGGAGCAGCTGGAGCTCTGGCTGGAAAGCCACTCCGCGTACGAAGCGGTCGGGGGCGTCTCCGAGGCGTCCGCGGCAGGCGAATGGAATGCGCGGGAAACCGCTGCCGCGAAATCCGTTACGGCCCCACCCGCCCCGGAGGAGCCGACGCTTTCCCGGGTGAGAACGTACGGCCGCAAAAAGCGTTCCTAGGGAAAGCGGACTACCTTTCGCGGCCGTTACCCGGAACCGGGAGCTGCGGAATCCTCAGAAACCGAAGAGGATCGCCACTACGACTGCGGCATCCGCGGCGTCAGGAACCGGCCGATTTCCTCCGGCAGCAGCTCCGTGTCCGACGGATGGAAGTAATAGTTGTTGTCGTCGCGGAACAAGCTCTGCTTATGCGCGACCGGCTCGCCGGTTTGAAACACGATGCGGTACTCTTTCGGGTCTCCGCCGTTCACGACCGGCCGGTAGTTTTCTTTCTTTTGCCCGTGTCCAAGCAGCTCCATGAACAGCCCGCTATCGGCTCTTTCGAGCGAACGGAACCGCTGCCAGGCGTCCGCTTGCTTGGAATAGACATACACGTCGATTCGTGTCACCCGCCCGGCCGGAACGTCCTTGTAGCTCCAGGTGTGGGCAAGCTTGCCCTCTGCGTTTTTTGCGCTGTACAGCTTGTAGCCGCCCACTTCGTTGTCCGCCTTGGCGGCAATCAGCGAATGGTCCGGGTACCCTTTGACGGCATAAAGGCGCGTGCCTTCCTTTAAAAACGCCGCATCCCCGTCCTTCGTCGCATAGCTCGGGTTGGTGACGGCTCCCTCGACCCTGAACTTCACGGTGCCGACAACCTCATCCGTCACGGCGTCCGGGGAGGCGGCCACCGCTTCATAAACCCTGTTATATTCCTTTCCGTTCAGCTTGACGAAATCCACCCAATCGATAACGGTATTTCCCGTCTTCCATGGGTCCGTTTTGGCATTGCAGGCAGGCAGTACGAGTAGCAGCAGGCAGAGCAGCAAACGCCAAACCATCGTTGTCACTTCCTTTCGTACCGGGCAAAGTGTGTAATGTAATGGACGCATGCCTTCGTCCGAAAGTTGCGCAGCGGCAAGAGCGAAGGCGTCCCCTACAAAACCTTTACCCGGCTGTAGCCGCAATAAAACCGGCCGGGGCCTTGGAATAAAGGCGCCGTCGGTGAACCGTTCAATTCCGGTGTGGAGCGAGGCACTTTTTCTCGTTCCGGCAGCACTGCTTGCCGATGGCCCCGGTTCCGGCGGCGCAAACATGCTTCGCACGGTAAGGCACCGAGCGGGCCGTGTTCGCCTGAGGAAGGAAGCGGATCGAAGCGGCGATGCGGGGAGCGTCCTGATTGACCATTCGCTTGAGCAAGCGGATGGCCGCCCCGTACCTTTTGTAGTCGTAGTCGTTCGTCTTCGGATCGTAGAAGGCTTCCGGGAGCTCCTCTGGCGTCATATAAGCGAATACGCGGCCGCCGTGCTCCGCGAGGAAGACGAGCGGCGAATCGCCGTAGCCTTCGCGGTTCCATTCCTGACGCGTTATGCGGAACACCAGAATGGCTAGCGCGTCGTCATACACTTTGCCTTTGTACCTGAACCGGAAATGCAGCTCGTACTCCGTATCGCTGTTCTGTCTCCGCCGGTCGACGACCGCATACGTCCTCCACCATGCTGGGAAGCGGAGGGTAAATCCGTATCTCGCGTTGCGATACACGAAATGGCTCGGCTTGTTCACGTCGCTCGGGTCCCCTTTCGAACCTAAGGTTGTGTTACTACTGTATTCGTAGAAGCCCCGGATTATAATCCTGCGTCGTCAAAGCCCCGTATCGCCCCCGTCAGTCACGGCTTAAACCAGATGTTTTTGAACTGCACCCAGTCCAGCGCGTCCAGCGAAATGCCCTTGACGGATTCGTGGTAGATCGTTTTCAATCGTTTGAAATATAAAAAGTGAAGCACCTGCTTGGCGGTCAAATGCGCTTCAATCGCCTGCAGCAGAGCCGAACGGCGGCTGGATGACGACTCGCGCAGCGCCTCTTCCGTCAGTGCGGCGACTTTGGCTTTGACCGCAGGCTCCAAATGCCGCTGCATGCTCTTGTACAAGTCGATGAGCCGAAGCTCCGCATCGTTGTCCAGCATGATGGAGAACAGCAGCAGATCGGCGTGCAGCCGCTGCTCGCTCTTGAACTCCTCCACGGAAAGCAGCTTGATCTCCACGGAAAAGCCGGCTTCCTGAAGCAGCGCCTGCACATGCAGCGCATCCGGCTCGTAATGCGTGATCGTGCACAGCGTCAGCCGCTGGCCGTCATAGGCGGCTCGCTTGAGCAACGCGCGGATGCGGTCGGTTTCATGGGCAAGCGGCTCCGCTTCCTGCCCCGTGCTTCCATGCCCGTGGCCGATAAAGCTGTCGGCCGTATAGATGGCGTCGCCGCCGATCCGCTCCAGCAGCTTGCGGCGGTTCAAGGCGGCGCATACCGCGCCTCGCAGTGCAGGATCGCTGAGCGGCCCCTGCTTCAGCAGGTTGAAGGTCAGGAACCGGCACGTCGCTCCCGGCTGCTGTACTTGCTGCCAGGTTTCGGAAGCTTCGTCGGGCAGACGGTAGTTGTGGATAATCTGAAAGCTCTCCAGCGTCCGCTCGCTGCCCTGCACCTGCATGTCGGGAATATGCCACAGCTCCACGCGGTCGAGGTGCGCCCGGCCTTGGAAATAAGCGGGGAAAGCATCGAGCACGCACATGGACGCATCCAAGTGCGTCAGCTTGAACGGGCCGGTGCCGACGGGAGCGAGCGCAAACCGGTCACCCAGCTCCTCGCACAGCTCGGCCGGGACGATGGAGGCGCGGTTCGTGCCGGCATATTGAGGCAGCAGCTCGCAAGGCTCGGAGAGCCGGATTCTGACCGTGATCGGATCTGCCGCTTCCACGGAGTCGATATGCCGGTGCACCCAGCCGTACAGCGCGCCGGTCGCCAGCCGCTTGAGCCTCTCGAACGTATACGTTACGTCGTCCGCGGTCAATTCTCTGCCGTGATGGAACTGGATGCCTTTGCGCAGATGAAACGTCCAGACCGTCCGCGCTTCGTTTACCTCCCAAGCGTGAGCGATATGCGGCTCGATCGTTTGGGTCAGCCGGTTGTAGCGTACAAGCGGATCGAACAGCTGGTGCACGAGGTGGGCTTCCGTCCGGAAATTGGTCATGGCGGGATCGAGTGACAGCAGCGACTGGGTGAGCGGAAACCGCAGCGTATCGAAACGCTTGCTGCCCAGCATCTCACTGCTGTAGCCAAAATAGCCAGCCAGCCAGCGGTGAAAGCTGTCTTTTAGCGACCCTTCCGGCGAAGAGACGTTCAACTGCTCAAGCGCGCCCCGCAAATCTTTGCGCTCGACAAGGTCTTGCGCGATCGAGAGGATGAGATCCTCGGCAGGTTTATAGAACGTCAGGGCAGACTTTTGGCCGCGCCCGCGCTTCGGCAGCCAATCGAGCCAGGCTTCGCTTTGCATTTTCTTGAGCAGCAGCACGACATTGCGGTGCGTGCAGCCGAGAACGGCCGCCAGTTCGTCGAGATGGACGAGGTGCGGCTGCTGCTCGGCGATATGCGGGTACTGTTCGCGAAGGCGGATATAGCGGTTTGCCAGCTTCATAGAGCAACCTCCGGGGGTTCTGAAAAATATGAAATTTATATTTCAAAATTTACTCTTTTTATTCGTGTTTTTCAAGTTACAATAAACGTGGATGGGCAATTCGACAAAATTATAACGAAATGGAAAATAGTTCATCAACATTGAGGAGGAATTCGGATGTACTGTCCTTCATGGTCCGATCAAGAGCAAATTCGAGGAGTAAAGCGGCTTCCGCTTACGGTCGCCTGGGGCGATCAACTGCTGTCGGAGGCCGAAACGGCCGTGAACGTGGCGCATACGGACGAGGAATTGCGGAGGGCGGTATGCTCTCTGGCGCGGCTCGCCTACGGGCATATTCACGGAAAAGACCTGCTCGACCTGCTGCAAGTCGACGACGAGGAAATTTTGCGGGATCTCGCGGGGGATAGCGATCGTATACAACAAGCAAGTTTTTACGAGCTGCGGCAATGGGCTAACCGATGGAGCCGGCAAATCCGGCAAAGCAAGCATGAGGCGGCCCTGCTGCAATAAACTTAAAGGAGGCTCGGAAAGCTCATGAAGACGGAATCCGCTCCGGTTCGGAGCGAAGGAAAGCTGCTGCTTGCCGCGCTCGGCTGCGCAGTCGTCCATCACTATTTGTTTTACGTAAAAACGTGGGGCGTCTCGTTTCCACTGTTCGTGTTATTATTTTACGTTTATTATTATTGGGCTGTCCGGGAAAAGCGGGAGCTTAGGTTGGAGCCGTCCTTGGCGTTGGCCGTTCCCGTGCTCCTGCTGTCCTTTACATATGCGGTGCATTCGAACATGCTTCTGCTCATTCTTAACGCTTTGGCGGTGCCGCTGCTGATTGTGGCGCACACGACTTGGCATATGTCGGAGGGACGGCCGAAGATGCCGTTCTTCCTCCGCATGCTCGATCAGGTGTTCGTGCAAACGCTCCGGTACGTGCCTCAACCGGTCGTCGTCGCCTTTCGGGCCTTATCGTTCAAAACGAAAGCAGGCCGCTCCCAAGAGCTGATAAAGGTGTTGATCGGTCTGATCGTTTCGATCCCGCTGCTTCTCGCGGTCATCGCCTTGCTGGCTTCCGCCGATTCCGTGTTCGACCGCACGCTGGCCTGGCTGCCGGAGCTGGCAAGCGGCCTGGAGCTCGGCCGTACGCTGTTTCGCGCCTTATGGATCGTCTGCATCGCGACGGGATTGTTCGCTTACGTGCGGGGCTTGCTTCAGCCGAAGCGTTGGCCGCCCCGGGTCGCGAAGGAAGACTTCGCCCCCGGAGATGAACCCCCGGCAATTACTCCGGCGGCGGCTGCCGTCACACCATCGGCGGGGGTGCCTCGTATCGATGCGACCGTCGCAGCCACCATCCTGGTTGTGCTGAACGCCGTGTACCTGCTGTTTGCCTTCGTGCAGTTTTCATACTTCTTCGGAGGCGGCGCCGCCGAGCTGCCGGAAGGCATTACCTACGCTTCCTATGCGCGAAAAGGCTTTGCCGAGCTGGTTGTCGTCACGCTGATCAATTTGACCGTTCTGACGATCATGCTGTACGGAGTGAAGCGTCCGGGTCTCGCCGCCTGGCGGTTTCTGCGCACGCTGCTTGCGGTGCTTGTCGGCTGCACCGGCATTATGCTGAGCTCCGCCTACTTGCGCCTCTCGATGTACGAGCAGGCCTACGGCTATACCGAGTTCCGGCTGCTGGTGCACGCGTTCATGCTCTTTTTGCTTGTACTGTTCGTACTGGCTCTCGTCAAGCTGTGGCGGGAGCGGCTGCCGCTGCTTCGCTGCTATGCGGCCGTCACCGTGACAGCGTATGTCATCGTCAATTATATCGGCGTTGATGCGGCGGTGGCGCGGGGCAACATTCAGCGCTATGAGGCGACAGGCCAGATCGACACCGCTTATTTGAGCAGACTGGGCTATGAGGTCGTGCCGCTGCTGCTGGAGCTGAAACGGAAGCATCCGGAAGATATAGGGGTGTACGAAGCGCTTGAGAGCTTCCGAAGCCGTGTCAAGCACGGGGAGCCCACCTCGTGGACGGAATTCAACTGGTCCAAATGGAGAGCTGCGAAAGCGTTGAAGGAATCATAGCGCGTTTGCCCCGGTGGCATCAAAATCTTTTTAATTCGACGGGGTAAAAGGAAAGCCGGAACGTTTGTCGAAATTTACAGCTATGACGCAGACACCAAACAACAAAGCTCTCAAAGTGAGTGCCATAATTTTATTGTTCCTGTCCGTTCTTCTGGGCCTTCGGTGGTTTTGGTTTTGGGCGTATGCGGCCCCGGAGCATCCCCGCGCGGTTCAAGGTGTGCTGGATCTGCGGGGCTGGAATCTGGAGCATTCCCGCACCTTTACGCTCGATGGCGAGTGGGAATTTTACCCTGGCGCCTTCCTTTCCTATGAAGACCTAGGGAGTCCATCTGCCGGCCATCCGAATGTTGTCCAAGTTCCCGGGGACTGGAGCAAAGGGATGCCTGAAGGCTCGGAATCGTCGTTCGGCTACGGTACCTATCGGCTGCGCATCCTTGTTGATCAACCGTTAAGCCAGCCGTACGGCTTCTGGATTCAGGAGATCATGGCCTCGTCCGTTATCGAAATTAACGGGCGGAAGGTGGCAGAATTTGGCCGGCCAGCGGAGAACGCGAAGGCGTACGAACCGAGAAAAGTTTCGTACACCGCAACGTATGAGCGGAACGACGTGAAAGAAATCGAACTGCTGGTGCGTGCAGCCAATTACGAGAATCCTCATTCCGGAGGAATTATCAAGTCGATTCGCTTCGGCTCTCAGGCGGCCATTGACTACCAACGCGGGTATTCCATCGGGTTTCAGCTCGTTACCTACATGGTGCTGCTGCTGCATGGCTTGTACGCCGTCATCTTATATTTGTTTAACCCGCGGCATAAGGTGCTCCTGATCTTTTTCCTGCTGCTTGCGGATGCAGGCATTTCTGTCGTTTCCGATCATGATACCCTGCTTCTGCTCTGGCTGCCGCTAAATTTCGCCTGGGCCCTGAAAATCAAGCTGCTTTCCTACTTATGGCTGCCCTTCTTCATGCTGCTTCTGGCCAGAAACTTTGAAGGCTATGCCGCCGGTAAGCGATGGTTCCGTGCTTATGGCGCCGTGTTGGGGAGCTACTCGGCATTTCTGCTCGCCGCAACCCCGCCGCTTATTTACGATTCGATAGACGCCCAAGTGTTCGTTTTGCTTTATTTGTTTCCCGTCGTCTGGTTTGCGTATCTGCTCGGCCGCAAGGTGGCCCGAAACGAACAAGACGCCTTGTTTTTACTGTTTACCGCGACGAGTATTGTATCCAGCATTGCCTGGGGCGTCCTCTCCCCTTATAACGCAGCGGGAAGCGTGTATTATCCAATCGACATTATCGCAGCCATTGTTTGCTTCTCGGCCTACTGGTTCAAGCGGTTTTTCCGCAACGCCGAGGAGAACGCCAAGCTGAACGAGCAGCTGCGGGCGTCCGACAAGCTGAAGGACCAGTTCCTTGCGAATACGTCGCATGAGCTGAGAACGCCGCTGCACGGCATTTTGAATATCGCCCGGACCGTTGCGGTCAAAGAGAAGCATGCCATGGACCGCGCCAGCTTCGAGAACATGGAGCTGCTGATCACGATCAGCCGCCGGATGTCGCAGCAGCTCGACGACCTGCTCGACGTGGCGCAGCTTCAGGAAAAGCGCATCGTGCTGCAGAAGGAGCCGCTGCGCATTCAAGCGGTTGCTTCCGGCGTCGCCGGGATGCTCCGGTTTATCACCGATTCCAAGCCCGTTCAGCTAAAGATTGAGATTGCGGATGCGGTGCCGCCGGTATGGGCGGACGAAAAGAGACTTGTGCAAATTTTGTTCAACCTGATACATAATGCTCTGAAATACACGGACGAAGGAACGGTGGTCATTTCCGCCGATGCCAGCGGCGAGCTGGTAGTCGTTCAGATCTCCGACAGCGGCATCGGGATGGATGAGGAGACGCAGGCGCGCATCTTTTTGCCCTATGAGCAGGGGGCTCACGGACGAAGCGACAGCGGGGGAATCGGCCTTGGCTTAAGCATCTGCAAGCAGCTGGTGGAATTGCACGGCGGCGAGCTGATGGTCCGCTCCGAACCGGGCCGTGGCTCTGTATTCAGCTTTGCGCTTCCGCTGGCCGCTGCGTCGGGCCTCCCGCCGAAGCACACTCCGCAATCACAGGCTGTTGAAGAGGAGAAAACGGGGGGCGGCCTGAGCCTGTCTGAGGAGTTAAGCGGCGTGTGGCCTGACCTGCCGTCCACTGCGCCTTCCTTTGCCGGAGAAAAAATGAATATTCTCGCGGTCGATGACGATCCGGTCAACCTGAAGGTGCTCGTCGGTATTCTCTCTGCGGAGCCATACTATATCAGGACCGTTTCGTCAGGCCGGGAGGCGCTGGAATTGCTTGACGCGGAGCCTTGGGACTTGCTGATTGCCGACGTCATGATGCCGCATATGTCCGGCTACGAGTTGACACGGCGGGTGAGGACTCATTTTTCCATTTCGGAGCTGCCGGTGCTGCTGCTGACCGCCCGAAGTCAGCTTGCGGACATCTACACCGGATTTTTGTCCGGGGCCAACGATTACGTGACCAAGCCGGTCGATGCGCTTGAGCTGAAATACCGCATCTGGTCGTTAACTACGTTGAAGCAATCCGTCAACGAACGGCTGCGTATGGAAGCCGCTTACTTGCAGGCGCAGATCCATCCTCATTTTCTGTTCAACACGCTGAACTCGATTATGGCTTTGAGCGACATGGATACGGACAAAATGCGCGATTTAATCGACGCCTTTGCGTCGTATTTACGAATCAGCTTTGATTTTCTGAATTCGGGCAGACTGGTGGAGCTTACTCATGAGCTGGAGCTTGTTGAGTCGTTCCTCTATATCGAACAGGAACGGTTTGGCGACAGGCTATCTGTCGTGTGGGAGGTTGAGCCCGATATGGATTTGACGCTTCCTCCGCTGACGATCCAGCCCCTTGTGGAAAATGCGGTCAAGCATGGCCTCCTTGGCCAAGGGAAGGGCGGCACGCTCATGATCCGGATTGTCCGTCGCGAGGGCTCCGTACGGATTGAAGTTAAGGATAACGGCATCGGGATGGAACAAGAACGGGCCGATCAACTGCTGAATCTGACGATGAGAAGCAAAGGCGGAATCGGGCTGTCCAATACGAACCGGCGGCTGAAACAGCGATATGGGAAAGGCTTATCGATCCAAAGCAAGCCCGGCGAAGGCACGACGGTATCGTTCGCGATCCCGGACATAAAGTGACAAAACCCCTGGTCGCTTTGGCGATTCGGGGTTTTTAATACTTCCATCCGTCCGGGGGATCGCTACTCTCGGCATCCAACTCGGTACGTTCAAGACCCGTATTTGTTCCTGTAATGCGCCAGCGCCAGCAGCGGCCAGATCGCGTTGTAGCTATGATAGCGCACGTAAAAATCCCCGGGCAGCGCCGCGCCGGTAGGATACTTGGCCGGCCAGGAGGCGTCCCCGGCCTCCAGCATGTCCGCCAGCGCACGCGCCGCCCGGTTGATGGCGTCCGTCGGCGTCGGATGCACGGCGATCAGCGCATCGAGCGCCCAAGCGGTCTGCGAGGGCGTGCTGGCGCCAAGCGGGATGTAGAGCTTGGCCCGGTCGCTGCGGCACGATTCGCCGAAGCCGCCGTCCGGGTTTTGGATGCCGGTGAGCCACCGCACCGCTTGCTGCAGCTCCGGCTGATCCGGTGGAACCCCGACAGCCGCGAGCCCGGTCACGGCGGCCCAGGTGCCGTAAATGTAGCAGATGCCCCAACGGCCGTACCAAGAGCCGTTCCGCTCTTGGCGGCCGAGCAGCCACCGGACGGCGCGCCGGATGAACGGCTGCTCTTGGCGGATTCCCGCCCAAGTGCCCAGATATTCCAGCGTGCGTCCGGTCAGGTCTGCGGCCGAAGCGTCAATCGCCGCCTCCGCGCCGTCGATGGGAAGGGCGGCGAGCAGTGGGGAATTTTTGTTCCGCTCGAAGGCCGGCCAGCCGCCGTCGTCGTTCTGCAGCGACAGCACCCAATGAAGGCCGCGGCTTCTTGCTTCGCCGTACCCGGCCTCGGGCCGCCCCGGACTCCGGCGCAGTGCCCGCAGCGCAGCGGTCGTATCGTCCACGTCCGGCACGATCGTATTGACGTCGGAAAACCCCCAGCCGCCGGGAACGGGGTTCGCGACATCGGCGCTCCAATCGCCGAGCTTCGTTTGCTGGCGCGAGAGCAAGTAGGCGTCCGCCCGCCGGATCGCCGGATGCGAGGCCGGCAGCCCCGCTTCCTGCAGCGCATGGCTAAGGAGCGCCGTATCCCAGACGGTGGAGGGGGAGTTTTGGATGTGAAGCTGTCCGTCGGGTTCGCAGGCGAGCGAGATCAGCCCTTGTACCGCTCTTGCGATGACGGGATGCCGCTCGTCGTATCCGAGCGCCAGCAGCGCATACACCATCAGGAACGTGCAGGATGCATAGCTGTACAGCGTCCCGTTCGGTTCGATCCGCTCAAGCATATAGCGCTCGGCATGCCGAAGCGCCAGCCTGCGGAGCTCTTGCGGCAGGTAAGGCAGCTTATGCAGAGCGCGTTGGATGTCGTTCCACCAGCCGGAGAGGCGGCGGTCTTCCCCGACATCCCCTTCCTCGGCATGCGCCGACCAGCGCCCGCGGGCCGGCAGCAGCTCGGACAAGTCGGGCATCCCCGCCGTTTTGACCGTGAACTGCCGGACGCCCAATATCGCAACGGGCGCCAGATGCACGCGCGCGTAACTGGAAAAACGATAAAAGCTCAGCGGGAACGACCGGGGAAGCAGCAGCAATTCAGGCGGAAAGGGGAACGGCCGCGGCCAAGGGTACTGACCGATGACAGCCAGCATCGCCTTGGTCAACAAACCGCTGACGTTCCGCAGGCCGCCCTTGGATAAAATAAACCGTCTCGCCCGCCGCAGCGCTTCGTCGGAAGCGGGCAGCCCGGCATACCGCAGCGCCGCATAAGCCTCGACCGTCGCCGACAAATGCCCGTCGCCGTCGTCGTAAAACCATTTCCACGCGCCGTCCGCTTCCTGCTTCGATAAAATCCGGTTTGCTAAACGCCGTATAAGGTTTTCGTCCTTGACGTTTAACGATCTTAATAACACGATCAGATACCCGTCCGTTACGATCCCGTTTTCAAAACAAAAACGCCACGTCCCGTCCGGCGATTGCCGCGTCAGCAGCATCTGCATCAAACGATCGGTGGCGGTTTCGACAATCCGGTGAAGGCTGCTCATTCTCATCACCCTTTCCCCATCATTGTATGGGGGCTCCTGGCAAATCATGCGCGGGTTCGCGAGGAAACGGGACGAGCCTGCGGGCCTCCGGCCCGGTATTCGGCGGTGGTCAGGAGCCTGCAGTGATTTTCGCAGCGGTATAATCGCGAATCGTTTCGGGGATGTACCGCAAGGAAGAGAGCGTGAAATAGGCGCCGGAAGGTTCTACGTCCACTTCGACCTGATTGTAGGCCCACTCCAGCTCCACGGGCATGAAGATGGCGTGAATACCCGCCTTGAGCGCCGGGATAATATCGGTGCGAAGCGAATTGCCGATCATCCAGGTGTTGTCCCGGTCGAATTCTTTCATGCGGATGAGTCCGTCGAGGTAATCGGCGTTTTTATGGCGCGTGACATAGATCCGGTTGCCGAAGAACCGTTCCAGCCCCGCTTCTTTTACCTTGCGCATCTGAACCGTCGGGTCCCCTCCGGTATACAAGTGAAGCGTATGGCCGTCTTCTTGCAGCATGCGGAGTGTCTCTTCCATATAAGGATACGGCTCGATGCTGTGACCGTAGACGGAAGCGCCGAGCTCGATCAGCCGTCTGACTTCCGCTTCATTTTTGGATCGGCCGGTCAAATCGGCATAATATTCGTACGTATCAACGAACGATTGGGGGAAGAAGTCCGGCACAAAGCCGCTGACAAGCACCCGCTCCAAATCGATTTCCGCTTGTTTTTTCTTGATTTCCACGATGGACAGGTGGTAGCCGTGAAACCACGCTTCCATTTGGTCCGCGAATTGGTCGATCACCATGTCGAAAAATTTGTTGCAATACAGAAGCGTATCGTCCATATCAAACAGAATCGTCTGCTGCACTTTGGTCATAGCGATTTCTCCTACTCTCTCTAAGCTTTTTGTTGTTTTTTGAATTCCTTTTTCTCGCAGGCCGGACGCAGCCTGAAGCACGGCAATCAACCTCAACAACAAAAAGCTTTTCTCTTCATTATAGCACGGCTATCACGAGAGACGCATCCTCCTGCGGCGCTTGGCCCATCTCGCTCTGGCCTTGGAACACGGCCCCGGGCTCGATAATAAGCGTAGCGGCGCGGACGGTGCCGACCAAGCGTCCAGTCGGAGTAATGCGAACAGTGCCCTCCGCCTCAACGCGCCCGTCCAGCCTTCCGGCAATGACAACGTCGCGGGCGCGCAAATCGGTAGAGCGAACGATCCCTTTCTCTCCGACCGCTACCTCGCCTGCGGCTTGAAGCACGCCTTGAAACTCGCCTTCGATACGCACGTCGGCTTCCGAGCGGAACGCTCCTTCGAGGACGCTCCCCTCGCCGATCAGCGAGACAGAGTGCCCGGAACGCGAAGACTGGCTTCGCCAACCGTTCATTCGAAACATCACTTGTTCCTCTCCTTTTTTCGATTATCGTTTGGTATATAGGGGGCAGGATCGGTGCTTTTGCCGCTAAGCAGCACCTCGTAGTGAAGGTGGGGTCCGGTGCTGCGGCCGGTTGTTCCCAGTTGACCGATCGCCTGTCCTTTATCGACCGGATCGCCCCGATCCACCTGCGCGCTGTTCAGATGCATGTACCACGTCCGCAGCCCTTTGTCATGCTCGATCACAACGTTATGCCCGTGCAGCCGGTCATAGCCGGCCGAGTGGACGACGCCGCCCGCGACCGCATAGACCGGATCACCCAGCTTACCCGCAATGTCGATGCCGCGATGGAAGCTGAGCTTTTTCGTAAACGGGTCTTTGCGGTAGCCGTAAGAGGAGGTAACGACTTTGGATAACGTAGGCCATATATCGGGCGTGCGCTGCTGCCGCTCCTGCTTTTCCTGAAGCTGCCGCTTCGTTTGGCCGAGCCGGGAGGCGAGCTCCTTCATCTCGGCGTGCAGCGACGCGTAACGGGCTCCCGTCGCCTCGGCCAGCTCATGCGTCTGCTCCTCGGTTACGGGGAACGCTTCGCCGCCCATCCCCCCTTCACCGGCAGAAACGGCTGAGGATACAGGCTGTCCGTCGGCTTTCCGGCGCTCGATGCTGCCGGGAGCCAGCTTGTGCAAATCCTGCTCGAGCCGCTGCATCCGCTCCATTTGGCTCCGAACTTCCGCGGCTTGCTTCGAAAGCGCATAAATATCGTTTTGCAGCCGTTCGATGGCCGCGTTTTTCCGATGCAAATCTTGCTCCAGCTGCACGGTTCGCCCCTTCATCTCCACCGATTTCAGCGAAATGGACACGGTGGAGTGCAGGCTGCGAACAGACAGAACGCAGGTTGTCCCGAACAGCAGCAGCATAAGAGAGGCTGCGCACCATAGGGCGGCGCGGGGCAGCTTGAGGCGTACCACGCTTCCGTTCGCCTCGGGAATGATGACGAACGTCAGCTTGCTTTGAAACCACGTGAACTTCATGACGGCTCCTTTCGGTGGATCTGCCTCGGCCCGAAACGGTTATTTGGCGAGGTCGGTCTAGAAAAGTCCTTCTTTCTCATACACATACCTAATAGAACAGATTTGTGTATGATGGAGGGATTCGCTTGGCATTTTTACATACAACCCACATGGACCTGCTGGAGCGTCTGACGCTTCATCTGAAGCAGGATATCGCTCTGCAGGCCGAAGACTTCGAGAGCGGAGCAGACGTGCTGAATCAGGTCGGCAAACGGTTTATCCGGATGGGTGAGCGCTATTTCGTACCCGCCTCGATGCAGGAAATCGTCCTTTTTGATATCCGGAAGAAGGGGGCGGGCTCCCGCGTAAACGTCCGGACAACGTATGCCGGCACATTCGAGGCGGTTCTGCTCTGCACCGGGGCCGATTTTGTCGAGCTGCTCGTAAACCGGGCCGAAGAAGAGGAGGAACTGGTCATTCTCATCCCCTTGAGCCGGATCGTTGGGATCGAGCGTGCCAGGTCATGACGTCTGCGCCGAATGGGGGGAACTCCTCGCGGCAAGGTCCTTGGCTTTCCGCATCTCCATGTGCGTAACGAATAGCAATAACGCCAGAACGAGCGCATAGCCGAAGCCGGCCAGCTTGCCGATGACCGCATAGTTCCGGCTGAAGATAAGGCCCGCGCCGACGAAAACAAATCCGAGGGCGAGCAGCACATTGCCGGCTCGCAGCCAGGTACGGCCTGATATCGCGTCCAGACGCGAGCCGAGCTGTTTCCCCGGGTGGCGATTTCCCCCTTTGGACATCCCGTCCCGGTCATGTCCCTGACTTTTTCCCGAAGATCCTTCCGCATGGCGCTCGGGGCTTCGTTTCGGGAATCTTCGCATGAGCAGCAGCATAGCCGCCAGCAGCACCGGTTGATAGCTGAGCACCAACACGGGCGAGCTGTAATTGCCAAAGCTGAAAACCTCCGGCGTGCTCTTGAAAGCAAGAATCGTGGTCAGCAGCAAAAAGAGGCTGACCGGGGAATTAATAAGCGTGTAGTCCCTTTGCCGGATCAGGCTGGTGATCCCGATCAGGAAGGCAAGATAAATGAAGATCATCTTGCCGACGATAATCGGGAACCAGATGCTCAGAATGAGCAGATCCATCCGGTCCAAAAAGTCCGTAATTTGAATGTGCTGTACCAAGCTGTAGCTCGGATAAATCAGGTTGCCGGGAATGTTCGGCCCGAGGACGGACACTTCCATCAAGAGGAAAAGCGACAGCAGCGCCGTAGCCATCAGCGAACCGTGCCGAAGGGCGGAGTGAATCTGACTGGAATTCCAGATCATATGCAAAAACGCCCCTGCAACGATGATATCCCCGTACCAGCCGACACTGAGAAGGCCTGCGTATCCAAGCTGCTTAGGCGAAGTCGTCAATACCGGCTGCAGTAGATGGAAGCTCATTTCGTTGGACAACAGGAACGGCAGCATTAACGTGAGCGCGAAGAACACGGGAAAAAACAAATCGTTGACCCGGGAAATCACTTCAGCACTGGTCCGGCCGTAAAACATAAGCATCACGACGAGGAGCAGAACGAGCATTTCCTCGGGAGTGTTCGGGAGAAGAAGCGTGCCGATGAACTTGCCGAACATCCGAAGATCGCGCAGCAGGATGAACCATAGGTGGATCAGCAGTATCATGTTCGCAAGCATGCCGAACCAGCGGCCAAACAAAATAAAGTTGATCTCGAAAAGATGCTTTCCCGGAAGCCGCATACTGAGCTGTGCAAAAACGTATGAGATGAAAAGAATATAGACGGTGGGCAGCAAATAGACGAACCAGATATCCATATGCGAGATCCGGACCAGATCGTGCTGGATGCTAAGCAGCCCGCCGCCGATTAGCAGCGATCCCACCAGCCAGGAGAGCTGTCTTTGGTTAATGACTTGCGTGTTGACAGGCATGCGTTCACCCGCTTTCCTCCATCGCTTCGTTTACTGAGGATGGATAATTGAGAAAACCCACGGCGATACCCGATCGATAAAAAAACGTGTCGGCATCGGGGGTTGATAGCCGGACGCCACGCAGAGAAAGAGACCCAGCGTCACAAGCGTAATGCATGTGTACAGCCGTGCTGTTGCCTTCGGCTGTCTCGCCCAATGCTTCATGTTCAAAAATAAATGAAACGCCATCAGCACCATGAACCAGACGAGAAACTGGGAGTTCATCGGGCAGGCTCCGCTTTCGTCACGTTCTCGTAAATCAGACCCGTTTCCGTAAGCACGCTTTTTACCTCTATGCGGAAATCGGCGTCCTTCATCCCGGCCGGCCAGCGCGATGCGTACTCCTTCTCCCAAAGCCCCGGATGCTCCCGCCACAAATACGATCCGAATTGTGCGGAGTCGGTGTCATTGCCGATCATTTTGCGGATCGCTTTCCGCATCGCTTGTTCGATGTAACGGTTCATCGCTTCCTCCACCTTTTGGACCTTGCCGGTTTGACTGAGGTCGTACATGCCCAAGCTTTCGGTTACTTTGGCCTTGGCTTCCGTGCGGATGTCAAATCGAAGCTTCCCGCTTACCGTATGGGCCCGAATCTGGCTTTTCGAATCGAAGATGCTCAGCGTAATCGTATACCGGTCGTCGATTTTTACGGTAGCGGTCGACTGTACGGGCATGTTTTTCAGCCAGGCGAGCCCGCTTGCCTCCGCATTCTCGAACACGCCGGTCATTTTGTCATTGCGAAATTGCGCATAGCCCAGGAACTCGATTTCCTTCGATTTCTTCGCATTTTTGGAGGTTTTCTCCGATTCTTTCACGCCCATGTAGACCGTTACGGCATCGCTGCCGGGGCTGCTGAGCGCGAGGGCGACTTGCTTCATGTTGATATGGATGACGTTCCGGGCCTTCACAAGCTCCCGGATCGCTTCCGACGGGAAGCGTTCGAACTGCGGCGTTGCTTGCAGCAGCTCGTAAGCTTTTCCTCTGGTGACGACCATATAAATCGTCATCCGGCTTTCCGGAGAGCGGGGCGTCGTATCGAAGACGTTCCGGATCCCCTGTTTGGCAAAATCCTCGCCGATCAACAACGTTCTGCGGTGCGCGAAAAACATGCGGCGGGACATCCGCCGCTGCAGCCGGGCCTGCGCCTCCCGAAACGTGGTGCCGACTTCGGAATCGATGTAGTAGCTTTTGGTTCCGGCCGTTCCGCCTCCTCCTCCGGAGGCTCCGCCCATATTGCCGGGGAGCGGCATCATTACGCTGTACCGGATCTTGCCGTCTTGCTCCACATCCACCGCAGTCGTCAAAATAAAGGCAGTGTCGTTGATTTCCACCCGGTCCCAGCACCCGGTCAGGCAGAGCAGGGAGAGTAGAACGAGGAATAGGCGGGTCCGGCGCAAGCTCATTCCACAGGCTCCTTTCTTTCCTCTTTCGTATGGTCGATGGTTTTGCCCCGCTGGCCGGATTGCTCCGTAATTTCCTGCGGCAGCGTATCGTCTATCCTCTTGCTGTCCTGCAGGGGCATAAAGGACTGACGTTGTCCCATCGCCCACCAAGGCGCGCGGAAGAGAATATCCTTCAGGTCGCCGGAGGATAGCGGCCCGATCGGCGATAAGTAAGGAATGCCGAAGGAGCGGAGGTTAGCCAGATGTCCCATGATCAGCATGATCATAATCAAGATGCCGTACATTCCGAACAGCGAGGCGGCGATCAGGATCGGAAACCGCAGCATCCGGATCGCGATCGCTCCATTAAACCGCGGGATCGTGAACGAGGCGATCCCGGTGAGCGATACGACGATCACCATCGGCGCAGATACGATGCCTGCCTGCACCGACGCCTGTCCGACGACGAGCGCGCCCAGAATACTGACCGCCGACCCGATCGCTTTAGGCAGCCGGATGCCCGCTTCTCTGAGCGCCTCGAAGGTCACTTCCATGATCAGCGCTTCGATGACGGCCGGGAACGGGATCGCTTCCCGGGCGGCGGCGACCGACAGCAGCAGAGACGTAGGGAGCAAGTCCTGATGGTAGGTTGTAATAGCGACGTATAAGGCCGGCGTCAGCAGCGACAGCACCATGAACGTATACCGCAGCCAGCGGATCAGCGTGGCCACCTGATACCGCTCGTAATAATCCTCGCTGGCCTGCATAATTTCGGCGAAGACGAACGGCACGATGAGCGTAAACGGCGTCCCGTCCACCATAATGCCGACGCGTCCCTGCAGCAGGGCGGCCGCGACGACATCCGGCCGTTCGGTATATTGAAGCTGCGGAAAGGGCGAATACGTCGAATCTTGAATGAATTCTTCGATATAGCCCGATTCCAGTACGGCATCGATGTTTATTTTTTCGAGGCGTTTGACCACTTCATGGACGACGCTCGGGTCCGCCAGATCGTCCAGATAAGTAACGACGACATTGGTGTTGGTTTCCCGGCCGAGCGTCATCGGTTTCATTTTCAAATGCGGCGTTTTCAGCTTGCGGCGGATCATGGACGTGTTCGTCCGGATATTTTCTACGAACCCTTCGCGGGGGCCGCGTACGACCGATTCGGTATCGGGCTCGTTGATGGACCTTTTTTCCATCCCCCGCATGCCGAGCAGCAGCGCCTTGTTGTTGCGCTCGACGATCAGCCCCGTGTCGCCGCCGAGTACGGAAAGCAGCATATCCGCATAATTGTCCGCCTTCTGAATCTGGGAGACGGGCAGCGTCATATCGGAGATGTTGTCGATCAGTTCCTCTCCGCCCTCCAGAATCATCAGCGACTTCATCGTCTCGTTCACCAGCTCCGTCTTGGCCATGCCGTCGACAAAAAACAAAATCGCCGGCAAGCTTTGCTCGATGCGGAACTCGCGAATGACGAAATCGGAGCAGTCCTTGAACAGCTCCTCCAAATAACTTTTGTTTTCTTCGACGCTCATAAAGACAGGCACGGAGCGCAGCTCGTCGATAAAACGGTATTCCGCTTTCCGCAGCGGGTGTTCCGAGGCGTCCTGTCCTTTTTTCTTGCGGCTTTTCGGTTGGGTCATGACACTCCTTCCTGCCCGCGGCATCTTATCCAAGCATTGCCGGAGCGTGTCTTGTATATTTTCCACCATTTGCGAAATTTTATGACAAACCGTTGGGTTCCTGTGCCATGATGGGGAATAGGCGGGCGGGCGGAAGTAAAAGCTAGAACAGATTGGCAAGCGCCTGTTGTTTCAAAAGGAGGAATGACGACGTGCTGTGGCTCGTCATCGCACTGACCTTATTCATCATTCAGATTCTCACGATTCTGGTCGGGGAGTTTCGCCGCCCGGCCAAGGCGATGGCGTGGCTTTTCATATTGTTTCTCATCCCGGTCATCGGCTTTGTAATGTATTATTTTTTGGCCAAAGAATACACACAGCGGAAAAAAGTGAAGCGCAACGGGCTGCGGCTCGTAAACGATATCCGGCATCTCGGCAAAAAGCAGCATTCGGCGGATTTCCAACCCGAAGAGGACCGGCTGCGCGGCTGGCGGCACGAGCCCAGACTGTTCTCGCTGCTCAATAACATTCCCGGGGCTCTCATTACAATGCATAACGAGGTGCGGGTGCTGACCGATGCCGCCGCGGCGTATCCGGCGATGCTTGCTGCCATGGAGCAGGCGAAGGGGCATATTCATTTTGAGTTTTACACCATTCGTAACGACGGCATCGGCCGGCAGTTCCATGAGCTGCTGATCCGCAAGGCGCAGGAAGGCGTGAAGGTGCGCTGCATCTTCGACGGCATCGGCAGCTACCAGCTCGATAGCCGGTTCGTGCAAGAGCTGAAGCAGGCCGGGTGCGAGGTGTACTTCTTTTTGCCGGCGGTGATTGCTTTTTTCGACAAGCGGATGAATTACCGGAATCATCGCAAAATCGTCGTCATTGACGGCGTCCGCGGCTTTCTCGGAGGAATCAACATCGGAGACGAATACCTGGGGGCGAATCCCAAGCTAGGCTACTGGCGGGATACGCATTTGGAGCTGGAAGGCGACGCGGTGTACTCGCTGCAGTATACGTTTCTGACCGACTGGATGTTTGTGAGCGGAAAGCGGCTGGCGGATTCGGAATTTTTTCCCGAGCACGATTGCGCGGGCCGCAAGCCCGTACAGATTATTTCAAGCGGACCGGATGCGCATTGGGATGCCGTTCTGGAAATGTTTTTCGCATCGATCACTGCAGCCAAACGAAGAATTTACATTACCACTCCATACTTCATCCCCGATCCGAGCATTACCATGGGGCTAAAGACGGCGGCGATCAGCGGGGTGGACGTCCGGATCATTTTCCCGCAAAAGGCGGATTCGCGCATCGTGAACTATGCTTCCCTGTCGTATCTGGAGGAGCTGATGCAGGCCGGAGTCCGCTTCTATGCTTATCAAAAAGGGTTTATCCACGCGAAGGTCCTCCTAATCGACAATCTGCTTGCTTCGGTCGGTTCCGCGAATATGGATCTGCGCAGCTTTTACAATAATTTCGAGCTGAACGCCGTCTTTTTCGACAAAGAGACGATTCATCGGCTGGAAACCGATTTTATTCTCGATTTGAAGGAAAGCCGCGAGGTCAAGCTGGGGACATTCGAGAAGCGCTCCCGCTGGCAGAAGGGCAAGGAAGTCATTGCGCGGCTCCTGTCGCCGCTTTTCTAACAAGCGGCGCGGCGCCGGGTTCAAGGATTAACGAATAAAGGACAGCACGTGATCCAACTGCTGCGGGGGGACTTGAGCGATCAGGTCTCCTTTTTGCTGCAGGCGCTGCATAATGTTCAGGAGGTGAAAGTCCCGGGGATCGGGGCGGAGCGCCACTTCGTCCCAAGTCAGCGGAGTCGACACCGTGGCGTCCTTGCGGGCGCGCGGCGTATAGGGAGCGGACAGCGTTTTGCCGTACCAGTGTTGGAGATAATCGATGTAAATCAAGGTGCCGCGATCTTTTTTGAGCCGCTCGACGGTGAACAGCTTCGGGTGTTTTTGCACCGCAAACGTGGCGACGAACTGTCCGATCCGCCGGAGCTGCTCGAACGTATAGCCGCGCTCCCGGGCAATCGGGACGTAGATTTGCACGCCCGTGGCGCCGGACGTTTTCGGTACGGACCGGATGTTCATGCCATCCAAAATGCCGCCGATAATATGGGCCGCCTCCATAATGCGCGGCTCGGGGTCGACGCTCGGATCAATATCGATCACCCATTCGACGGGCAGCGTTTCGCCGATTCGGTGAAAAGACGGATGGAACTCCAGGCAGGCCAAATTCCCCAGCCACAGCAGCGTCGGCAGGGAATCGAGATGAACGTAGCGGATCGATTCCAGCATCGCCGTCTTGACGAAATCCGGTGTCGGCTCGGGAGCGTTTTTCTGGTAAAACGACTTGTCGTTCCAACCATGGGGAAACCGGATAGTCGTCAGATAGCGGTCGCGGCAATACGTCAGCAGGTAGGGGGACAGCTCGGCGAGCTTTTGCAAATACATCGCTTTCGTGATCTTCTTCTCCGGCCACAGCGGCTTATCCGGATTCGTCACCGTCAGCTCCCGGCCTTCGACGATCAGCGTGCCTTTCGTTTTCGGATATTTGGCGGGTGCGGACATCGGCTCTCCCTCCTGTTCCTGAAATATATTAGCTAGTATATACTCGCTCTCCCCTTTTCATAAGGCTGTCGGGCAAAATTCGTTGGGTAGACGGCGAGGGCAAGCTGAAAGTTCGCTGAATCACTCCGAACGCTTCCGTCAACGGGCAGGGATTGGTGTACAATGAAAAGAGAGGTGACACTATGCAGCCAATCAAAGGCGTGAAAATATTAATCGTCGACGACGAACCGAATATCGTCCAGTTTTTGGAGCTGGGCTTGCAAAACGAAGGCTTTGAGGTTTTTACCGCGCCGGACGGATTTACGGCCGTCACGTTAGCCAAGCAAGCCCGGCCGCACATCGTCATTCTGGACGTCATGATGCCCGGCATGGACGGGTTTGAAGTGTGCCGGATGCTGAAGAAAACCGAGCAAGTCGCTATTATCATGCTGACGGCCAAAGAAGAAGTGGAAGACCGGGTCAAGGGACTGACGCTGGGGGCCGACGACTATATGGTCAAGCCGTTCAGCTTCGAGGAGCTGCTGGCCCGGATTTATGCGCGGCTGCGCAACCAGTTTCCCCATCTGTTCGCGGAGGTGGCGTACGGGCCGTTTCGCATTGACGACCGCCGCAAAGAAATCCGCTACGAAGAACGGGTGCTGGAGCTTTCGCCGACGGAATACGAGCTGCTGTCTTTTTTGGTCGTCAATCACGGTCTGGTCCTGAGCAAAACGGTCATTTTGGACAAGGTCTGGGGGTATGATTTCCGCGGGGAGGACAATATCGTCGAAGTGTACATCCGCTCGCTCCGCGATAAATTGAACGACAAGGAGCACCGGATCATTCGGACCCTGCGGGGATCGGGCTACCGGGTGGATTTCGGATGATACGGAGGTGGCACCGGCTTCGCCATGTTTTCGCGCCCCGCTCGCTTCGTCTTCAGCTTCTGTCACGTTCCCTGTTTATTTTGGCGGGCTTGCTGCTGTTGATCGGCGTGCTGCAATATGTGTTCATGGAGCAATTTTTAATTAAAAACAAGGTTGCCAGCATCCAAAGCCAATTTTTTTCCGTTTCGCTGGATATATGGGTCAATACAAATTCCGACAATGGCCGATCAAGAGGCCTTTTTCTGCCCGAAGCTTCGCTGGCGTTCGTCGGCCCGGGCGACAGCTTCCGGATCATTTCAACAAATCCCCGTTCCGGTTCCGTGCCGCGGCTTTCCGCCGAAGATTACAGGGAAGCTTTGGGACGGGAGCAAAGGCCACCGCATTATCGGATCGTCAAGGACGACAAGGGGATGGAGCAGTTGGTCATTCTCCAGCGGATCGCTCCGCGCGGGCGTCTTGCGCAGATCAGCACGAGCATGGAGCCGATTCGGAATGTGCTGGTCAGCCAGCTTTGGACCTTTCTAGGTTTGGCTGCGGTGGCTCTGGGAATGGGGGTTGCGGCATTTCTTCCCGTTTTGCGCAGAACCCTCGTGCCGCTTTCCAACATGATCGAAACCGTCGAGCAGATCGATGCGGGGAAGCTGGACGAGCGGCTGCCGGCGCATCAAGGCCAGTTGGAGATCGACCGGCTCTCCCGATCGTTCAACCGGATGCTGGAGCGGCTGGAAGCCTCGTTCGAAACGGAGAAAGAGGCGAAGGAGCAGATGCGGCGCTTTATCGCCGACGCTTCCCACGAGCTGCGCACACCGCTGACGTCGATCCACGGATTTCTGGAGGTGCTGCTGCGCGGAGCAGCCCAAAAGCCGGATCAGTTGGACAAAGCGCTCCGAAGCATGTACGGCGAGTCGGAACGGTTGAACAAGCTCGTTCGGGACCTGCTGCTCTTGGCCCGCTTGGATCGTCATCCAACCGCGGATTTGAAGAAAGAATCGCTGAGCGGTATCGTCGATGAAATGGAGCCGCAGCTCCGGCTGCTGGCAGGCAGAAGGAACGTGCAGTTCTCCGTTCAGCCTGATGTGTCCGCCTGCATCGACAAGGACAAAATCAAGCAAGTGCTGCTCAACTTGTTCCACAACGCCGTGCAGCATACCGATCCCGACGGCGGAACCATCCGCGTTTCACTGGAACAAACGGAGGAGGAGGCCCTGCTGACGGTCCAGGATAACGGAAGCGGCATCCCGGAGGAGCATGTATCGCGCTTGTTTGAACGATTTTACCGGATCGACTCGTCGCGCGCCCGCATTCACGGAGGGGCCGGGCTGGGACTGTCGATTACGAAATCGATCGTCGAGCTTCACGGCGGCGCGATTGAAGTGAATAGCCGGGTCGGCGAAGGCTCCAGCTTTGTCATTCGCCTTCCCGTACATGGGATCGCCTCGTCAGGAGACGGCCCGCAAGAGGATGAGTGTCGTCCGTAAATATGCGTGTTATTTCCGCACCCTGAAAGCTCCCAGCTATAAGATTGGGAGCTTTTTTGTTGATTGGGAATTTGCGCGGAGCCGAAATTTGTGAGTTTTTGTGAGAATCGTTTGTTAGATTACACAAGGTTGGTACCAACCTTGTGTAAGTTTTTTTGTTTTGGAATCATGCTTTCTTGAAACAAACCATAGGATATGGGGGATAATTGAATATGAATTATAGCTAATTTTGCGAGGGAGATTATGGAGCTAAAGCCGATTTTTCCGTTCGAACCTGTCAGTACGAACGTCTCCCCATCCGGAAGCGATTGGGTAGCCCAAATAAAATGGGATGGGGTAAGGATGCTGCATTATTTTAACGGGGTTGAAACCCGGTTATTTAACCGGAAGCTGAATGAGCGGACGTTACAGTACCCGGAATTGCTTGATACCAAAGCATTCTGTCATGCGGACTCTGTTATTCTTGATGGCGAGATCATTGCTTTCGACAACAACAAGCCCTCCTTTCATGAAATCATGAAGAGGGATAGTCTGAAACAAACTCAGAAGATCCAATTATCTATTGCCAAGGTCCCCGTAACCTATATGATTTTCGACGTATTATTTTACAACGGAGCATGGATGACCGGGAATACATTAGCGAATCGACTACAATTACTGGAGAGAATCATTACGCCGAGAAATAACATTCAAGTGACGCAAAACTTCCCAGATGGAAGCGCACTATTCAGTCTTATGAAGGAATACCGGATGGAAGGCGTGGTGTATAAAGATCTTTCCAGCAAATACGCCATCAACGGAAAGGACGGAAGGTGGAAAAAACAAAAAATTTATAAAGATCTTTATGCGATCGTAGGGGGCGTCACCCTTCGGAACAAAATTGTTAATTCCTTGTTGCTGGGCTTATACACGAACGAGCAAGATCTATTATATATCGGCCACGCGGGTACGGGAAAATTAACAAACCACGATTGGGTGCGGATTACGGAACTGACCAGCCGCATGGTTATTGACCGTAAGCCTTTCATGAATGAACCGGAAAGGTCCAAAGACGCAGTTTGGGTAAGGCCGGAGCTCAAAGTGAAAGTTGAATTTTTAGAGTTTACCCCAAACGGCACGATGCGGCATCCGAGTATCCAGTCAGTAGTGAACGTGTCAAAAAAAGAATGCGCGACGGATCAAATAACCGTTACATGAATATCGTCCTGACTCCGGTTTCTGCCGCTTGACACAACAGGCAGTGGCTCGGTATAGTTGAAGGTGCAATATAACTAACTTTGGGATAACGAGGTGGAAAGGAAATGTTTTTCTTATCGACTGTTCTGAAACGGAATTTGGCTTAAACGGGAGAAGTCTGCCCATTTTTCACCCTAAGCCAACCGAAGAACAGTAGATAAAGAACTCGATTCCTTTCGTTCAAATGATACAATTTGCAACGGGTCAGGGCGTGTTCGCCTTGCCCGTTTTTGTTTTCTATACAACCTAGACTAATTGAATAGAGCTTTGTCCGGCTGTTTCTCCGGTTGGCTTCGAACCTGAAGCGAAAAGGAGAAAGCTTTTATGAGTATGTTAAACGTTGAACAGCTTACCCATACGTATGGGGACAAAAAAATATTCCAAAATATCCAATTCCGGCTGCTGCGGGGAGAGCATGCGGGACTCGTCGGCAGCAACGGGGCCGGCAAGTCGACCTTGCTGCGCGTCTTGGCGGGACAACTGCTTCCCGATGCAGGCAAAATCGAATGGCTTTCGCAAGCGCGGCTCGGTTATTTGGAGCAGCATGCCGATCTGCAGGCGGGAATGACGATTATGGACTATTTGCGAGGCGCTTTCGCTCATCTGTATGAGCTGGAACGAACCCTGCATCGGGTCGCGGAGCAAATGGCCGCGGCGGACGCCAACCTCGAACCGCTGTTAATCCGGTACGGCGAGCTGCAAAGCCGGCTAGAGCATGCCGATTTTTACGGTATCGATTCCAAGATTGAAGAGGTAGCTGCCGGATTAGGCATTCTTGAGCTCGGCAAAGACCGGGAGGTCGATAAGCTGAGCGGGGGGCAGCGCACGAAGCTGCTGCTGGGCAAGCTGCTGCTGGAGGAGCCGCACGTATTATTGCTCGACGAGCCGACCAACTACTTGGACGACGTGCATATCGAATGGCTGACCGGCTATTTGAAGCGCTATGAACAGGCGTATCTTGTCGTCTCGCATGACGAAGCCTTTCTGAATGAAATTACAACGACGATCTTTCATTTGGAGCATCAGACCATCAAGCGTTACGCCGGGAACTATGCCGCGTTCGTCAAACATTACGAACTAAGCCGGTTGCAGTGGCAGGACGCCTACGAGCGCCAACAGAAGGAAATCGACCGGCTGGAGAGCTATATCCAAAAGAACCGGAACCGGAAAGCCAAGCAAGCGAAAAGCCGGGAAAAAGCGCTGGAGCGAATGGAGCGGATTGAGAAACCGACGTCGGGGCCGCGGCCCCGCTACAGCTTTCATGTCCATATGGAACCCGTGACCCGGATCATGGAAGCGAAGCAGCTGCAATTCGGCTATGCGGAGCCGCTATCCGTTCCTGTAAACCTGCAAATGAAACGCGGGGAAAAAGTGGCGGTTGTCGGGTACAACGGCATCGGGAAGTCGACCATGCTCAAAACGATGCTGGGCCTGCTGCCGCCGTTACGCGGCACGGTACAGCTCGGCGAACGGGTCGTACCGGCTTATTTCGCCCAGGAGCAATTGCCTTCGGACGAAACGGCGCTGGAGCGGCTGTGGTCGCTGCGGCCAGATAAGACGCAGAAGGAAATCCGGCAGACGCTCGGCATGGCCGGCCTGACCGAAAAGCATATCCGGCAGCCTCTTAGCTCGCTTAGCGGCGGGGAGCAAGCGAAGGTCCGCCTGTGCGAGCTCATGCTGACAGACAGCAATCTTCTCGTGCTGGACGAACCTACGAACCATCTGGACGTCAGGGCGAAGGAAGCGTTCAAGGAAGCGCTGAAGGAGTACAAAGGGACCATTCTGCTCGTTTCCCACGAGCCGGAGTTTTATAAAGATTGGATTACTCAGGTTTGGTGCTTGCAGGACTGGAGCAAGTAAGCATGGAGAGGGAGCTCTCCCGGCATAAAGAAACGATCGGCGCTTAGCCGATCGTTTCTTTCGTTTTTGCTTTGCCTTTTCTTGGTTTCGCGGCTTTAGCTTTCTCGGTCGTCCCCGGCGTAGGCTCGGTTACGACTGGTTTCACCGCTTCGAGGCTCGCCTGCAGCGCGGCCATCAGATCGATAACGTTCGCTTTATGCGGCTCCGGCGCGACGCGGACCTGCTGGCCGGAAACCTTCGCCTCGATCGCTTGCAGCACGGCCGCACGGTAATCGTCCTTGTATTTTTCCGGCTCGAACTTCGTCGCCAACTGGCCGATCAACAGCTTCGCCATTTCGAGCTCCTTCTCGTTGACGTTGCTCTGCTCCGGGAGATTCGGCACATGTTCCACCGAGCGGATTTCATCCGGGTAAAAAATCGTCTCCATCGCAATGCACCGGTCGATAATGCGAATGGCGGCCAAGCTGCTTTTGGACCGGATGGACACTTTGGCAATGCCGATTTTGCCCGTTTGCCGCATCGCTTCGAGCAGCAGACTATAAGCCCCGGCGCCGGTTTCGTTCGGAGCGAGGTAGTACGTTTTTTGAAAATAAACCGGGTCGATGTCCGACAAGTCCACGAAATCGAGAATCTTGATTTCTTTGGTGATCTCCCCGGTCAGCTTCTCCAGCTCGTCCTTCTCGAACAGCACGAACGAGCCCGGATCGTACTCGTAGCCTCGGACGATTTCCCCCCACTCCACTTCGCGCTCGCAGTGCTGGCATTTGCGGATAAAATTCAGCGGAGTATTGCAATCCTTGTGAATCATGCGCATCGAGATGTCCTTGTCTTCCGTCGCCGAGAACATCTTGACAGGCACGTGCACCAAGCCGAAGCTGATGGCGCCTTTCCAAACCGTATGCATGGCTGTACCTCCCGAGGGCCTGAGCTGGCCGTCTGCTTTCTATACAGTATACGCAAAATGGAAGCGTCCCATTACACCGCGCACGAATGTCGGTGCAAGAAATTGGGACATGCTACAGAAGAAGGCTGCATGGATCGCCAAAAAGCATCGTCATGCCGGCCAGAAACAAAACATTTCGATCAGAGGAGGAAAAGGAAGCATGAGCGAAGCCAATACGCCAGGCGGCAAGTTTACAGATGATGCGGCCCATGAAGGGCGGGACTCCAATTTTATGGACATCGACCGGATGATCAACGAAGGTCTTGGCGGCGGGCAGGTGACGATCCATAACGGACTGATCGAGGAATCGACGACCGATACGATGGATCATCCCGAATCGGTTATCAGCGGGGAGGACAACGGGTCATGAAAGTATACCGCGCTCAAGAAATTATGAAAGCCGAAGAAAAAGTCAGCGTGGAGTTGAACGGCGTATCCGTATGGATCGACAGCGTGGACCCCGAGCAGGAGACGGCCAAAGTGCATGTGGAAGACCGCCCTGCCGACGCCCGCGTCGTTTCGGTCGGAGAGCTTCAGGAAGTCCAATAACTCCCGCGAGGATCGTGTTTGAGCAAAAGCTTTCCGAAAAGCATGCAGGCCGAGAGGGCCCATGGCTGGGGGAAGCTTTTTTTTGCTGCGTAAAGTGGCTTCGGGGCTCAAGCAATCGGGCAAGCCGATAGTCAGTAATAGGGAATCGGTGTTATTATATACCTAAGATCCGGGGGCGATGGAACGTTTCGAACGGTACCGGGCGGCTTTGACGATAGGCAAAACGGCATGTTTGTCTAGATACAAAGGAACGGCTATAATAATTGTCAATACGAGAGCGGAGGCGGATAGATTGTGAGCTCGGTCGACGAATTTACTCTGATCGACCTGCTGAACGGCGGGAAGCAAACGATCGCTTTTCAACGGGCCGGCGGCGTGGAGACAGGGATCGGCGACGATGCGGCCGTCGTTCGCGCCTCTTCGGATAGCCGGTGGATTCTCACTTGCGATACGATGACGGAAGACATTCATTTCAAGCGGGTGACGATGCGCGATGCGGATGTCGGGTACAAAGCGATGGCTTCCGCCGTCAGCGATATCGCTGCGATGGGAGGGACTCCGCGGTATGCCCTCGTGGCGCTCAGCATGCCGAAATCGACGCCGGTGGAGCGTGTGCGCGCAATGTACGACGGGCTGTACGAATGTGCGAACCGCTACCGGGTCGTTGTCACAGGCGGAGATACGACTTCGTGTATCGGGGGCGTCACACTGACCGTAACGGTGATCGGAGAGACGGAACCGGACAAAGCGCTGCTCCGTTCGGCAGCCAGACTGGGAGATGCCGTATTTATTACCGGTTTTACCGGCGATTCGGCGGCCGGACTGGAATGGCTTCTGGGGAAGAACAAGCCGTCGGAGGAATGGGACACCGATCCGGAGCTGAAGCGGTATCCCGGACTGATCCGGGCGCACTGCCGTCCGGAGCCGCAGATCGAGGCGGGCGAGCTGCTGCGGCGGTCCGGCTTTTGCCATGCGCTCAACGACGTCAGCGACGGGATCGCCAGCGAAGCGTGGGAGATTGCTGTGGCGTCGAATATCGGAATCGACCTGATCGAAGACCGGATTCCCGTATCCGGCGAGCTGCTGGACTATGCCTCAAGGCAGGGGAAGGCCTCGCTGGATTACATGTTGTACGGCGGCGAGGATTACCAATTAATCGGAACGGCGCCCGCCGAGCACGCCGTCGAGCTGCAGATGCAGTTTAAGGAAGCGGGACTGCCGCTCTATCTGATCGGATATGTCCACGGGAAGCATTCCGGCGTACGGCTTGTGCGCAGCGACGGCAGTGCAGTACCGCTCGCCAAGCGCGGCTATAATCATTTTACCGGATGAAGGGACGATCCTGACATGGCCACTTATGCATTTCAAGCCCGTCACGTCGCCGATACTTCCGTATTGGCGGAACGCTTGGCCTCGTTGTTTATCCCGGGAACCGTCATTACGCTCGACGGCGACCTGGGGGCGGGCAAGACGACATTCTCGCAAGCGGTAGCCAAGGCGATAGGTGTCAAGGACATCGTGAACAGTCCTACGTTTACGATCATCAAAGAATATGAGGGTTCCGCGTTCCCTTTCTACCATATGGACGTGTATCGGTTGTCTTTGGAGGAGGCGGATGACTTGGGGCTGGACGAATATTTTTACGGAAACGGCATTACGCTTATCGAATGGGCTTCGCTGATCGAAGAGATTTTGCCTCCGCAGCGGTTGGAGATTCGGATTGAGACCGACGGAGAAAACGAGCGAAGCTTCACGCTCAAGCCGTCAGGCGACCCTTATGAAGCATGGTGCGCGAAGCTACAACAGAACGGATGGTTAACATGATTCAGAATACGGCATCAGATTCGACTTTATACGGCGACGGCAAGCTTATGCTGTCCGTCGATACGTCAACCGTATCGATGACAACCGCGTTGACCCGGGGACGGGAAATCTTGGGGGAAATTACTTCGAAAGCGGAGCGAAACCATTCGCTTTACCTTGTGCCGAACTTGCAGCGGCTCATGGCGGAGTGCGGCGTACGGCCGGACGAGCTGTCGGCGTTTGCCGTCGGCGTCGGGCCCGGTTCTTATACCGGCGTGCGGATTGGCGTGACCGTGGCCAAAACCTTTGCCTGGACGCAGAAGCTGGCTTTGCTCGGCGTCTCTACGCTCGAAGCGTTGGCGCTCGGCGGAGCTGGTTCCGCCTCGGAATTCGGCGCGCTTCAAGACGGGGAAATCGTGCGGTGCGGTGCGCTTCAGGCGATGGATACGCTGCTTGACGCGGCGCGCGCGACGGGGGAACCGACATGGGTCGTCCCGCTGATCGACGCCCGCAGGGGGCAAGCGTTCACGGCGCTGTACGCCGCTTCGCCCGAGGGCTGGAAGTGCCGGGTGCCGGACGGGATTCGTCTGACCGCCTCTTGGACGGATGAGCTCCTTTCCTTGGGTGCATCGGCGGAAACCGGACCCGGCCGCGTCATATTTACGGGCGAGCTGGAGCTGCATCGGGAAGCGATCCGTTCGTTTGCCTCCCGTTGGGACGGATCGGTAACGGAAGCTCCGCATGAGCTGCGGGCCCGCCATATCGCCGAGCTTGGCCAGATGCGGTGGAAGCGGGGGGAGACGGAGGATGTTCACGGATTGGTTCCGAACTATACGCAATTGGCGGAAGCGGAAGCCAAACTTCTCGCCAAGAAATCTTAGGGGAGGCCTGTCCGACATGGAATCTAAACGCGAAGCGCAACCTGTCTATGACGGGGCTATGCATTTTCGCCCGATGAACACGGACGACATCCCCGTGATCTGTGAGATCGAGCAGGAATCGTTCCCGACGCCTTGGACAGCCGGGGCGTTTTACAACGAGCTGACGAGTAATAATTTCGCCAAATATCTCGTTTTGGAATACGAAGGCGAAATTGCCGGCTACGGTGGTATGTGGCTGATCATGGAGGAGGCGCACGTCACCAATATCGCGATTCGCGAAAAATACCGCGGGCGCAAGCTCGGGGAGCGGCTACTTGTGGAAATGCAGCAGACGGCCGTTTTTTACGGGACGCTGCGCATGACGCTGGAGGTGCGCCCGTCCAATTTGATTGCCCAGCGCTTGTATGAGAAGCTGGGATTTCGTTCCGTCGGTATTCGACGGGGCTATTATACCGACAATAAAGAAGATGCGATTATTATGTGGGCGGACCTGCCCAAAGCGGAACGGCTCTCCAACTAAAAGAAAACGGCTGCCTGCGAGCGGTTCGAGAACAGACGAGAGGTTTATTGACGATGAACGAACAATCGAACGAAGCGGTGTCCGTTCGCCCGGACCGGGACGGCGGACCTGTTTATATATTGGCTGTGGAAACAAGCTGCGACGAGACGTCCGTAGCTATTGTCCGCGACGGCAAAGATATTTTGGTGAACGTTGTGTCCAGCCAGATCGAGACGCACCAGCGATTCGGCGGCGTCGTGCCCGAGGTCGCCTCGCGCAAGCATGTGGAATCCATCACGTGGATTATCGAAGAGGCGCTGGACAAGGCGAACGTGAAGCCGACCGAGCTGGCCGCTGTCGCCGTGACGCAAGGGCCTGGCCTGGTAGGTTCCTTGCTGGTCGGTATGGTGGCGGCTAAGGCGCTGGCCTGCGCCCTTGAGCTGCCGCTGATCGGCGTGCATCATATCGCCGGGCATATTTATGCCAATCAGCTCGTGAATGAGCTGGAATACCCGTTTGTGGCGCTGGTCGTCTCCGGAGGCCACACCGAGCTCGTCTTTGTGGAAGCCGAGGGGCGCTTCCGTATCATCGGGCAGACCCGGGACGACGCGGTGGGCGAAGCTTACGACAAAGTTGCGCGGGCGCTCAAGCTGCCTTATCCCGGCGGCCCGCATATTGACCGGCTGGCGCACGAGGCCCGGGAAGCGGTCACGCTTCCCCGCGCCTGGCTGGAGCCGGATTCCTACGACTTCAGCTTCAGCGGGCTGAAGTCGGCCGTGCTGGCGGCTCTGAATCAGGCCGCCATGAAAGGCCAGCCGCTGGCCCCAGAGGCCGTGGCGAAAGGCTTCCAGGACTCGGTCATCGACGTCCTAGTCGAGAAGGCTCTCCGCGCCGTGCGCGCTTACGGCGCGAAGCAGCTTATCCTTGCCGGTGGGGTCGCCGCCAACAAGGGCCTGCGCGCCGAGCTCGAGGCTCGCTGCGCGGAAGCGGGCATTCCGCTGCTGGCGCCGCCGCTCAGCCTGTGCACCGACAACGCGGCGATGATTGCCGCCGCGGCTTTTTTGAAATACCGCCGCGGGCAATTCGCGTCGTTCGACATGAAAGCCGAGCCGCTGCTGAAGCTCGAAGCGTGGTCGGTCTGACATTGGTTCTTTGCAAAGCCGCTGCCGCCGTTGACCCGGATGGCCGCGGCTTTGTTATGGCTTAGAGTCATATTTATTCTAGTGGAAAAAATAAAATATAAAAAAAGGGTTGCTTTCTGTTTTTAGATTTGATATATTACTCCTTGTCGCTTCTGCGGCAGGCTTTAAAAACTTGAGACTTTCGAATCTTGAAAAAAATAAAGCTTGCAATGATATAACAGATGTGATATATTAAAGAGGTCGCTTTCGAGAAGTTAAATTAACCGATCGGGATGCTGGGAAATGAATTGCCCTTTGAAAACTGAACATTGAGTGAGTGTCATAAAGAGAATGAAAATTCTCGTCAGTAGTAAATTTTGAGCTTTAATCAGCTTTTCTTTAATGGAGAGTTTGATCCTGGCTCAGGACGAACGCTGGCGGCGTGCCTAATACATGCAAGTCGAGCGGGTTTTACCTTCGGGTAAAGCTAGCGGCGGACGGGTGAGTAACACGTAGG
>NZ_FMTT01000007.1:0-51945 GCF_900100345.1 Paenibacillus tianmuensis
ATCGTGAGTGCTACAAAGCTGGTATATTAATTGAATGCAATCGACTCCGTTTACCATGTTGAAAAGTTCAACCGCTAATTTTTAGATTGAGCCGATTTCACATATTCACATAAAAAAAACCAAATGGCCCACCGATAAAATGGAAGAGAGGCGCTCGGCAATAAGGGAGGGGGCGCACACAAGTCAGCAGCATAGTTTACCACAGAAGCCAAGGAAGGTGTACAGATGCTAAGGAAAGTCATCGCAGCGGTATCCATTGCAAGTCTTGTATTCGGCTCTTCACTTTCCAGTATCGCAGCGGCGGACAATCCAGTTCCTGCCTTTGACGATCTCAAAAATCACTGGTCGAAGAACGAAGTGGAGTATCTCGTACAGAAGGGGATCGTCGACGGGGTCATCCAAAACGGACAGCCCGTGATCCTGCCGGAGCAAAGCATTACAAGAGCGGAGTACATCAAGCTGCTTGTCTCCGCACGGCAGGCGAAGCTGAACGAAGCGGCGGGGAGCTCGTTCCAAGACGTCGCTTCCTCCCATTGGGCGCTGAAGTATATCGAAGCGGCCAAAGCGAACGGATGGACCGATGGGTATGAGGACGGGACGTTTAAGCCCGATAGCAAAATAAGCCGAGCGGAAATTGCCGTCTTGATGGTCCGCAGCTACAATCTCAGGATGCAGGAAGGCAATCCGGTCGTATTCGAGGATACGGCGGGCCACTGGGCGAACCATTACGTGAACATCGCCGCTTCGAATAAAATCGTCGAAGGCGATACGGTGAATGGAAAGCGCTTTTTTTATCCGGAAAAAGCGGCAACCCGTGCCGAAGGAATGGCGATGCTGACCCGGTACTTGAAAACAACGGAAACCGGCGCCAAAGATCCGAAGAAAGAGACGCCGGCTCCTGCGCCGTCGCCGACACCGGCTCCAGGCACATCCGGCACGACCAGCGGAGGAAGCTCCGGCTCCGATTCGAGCTCGGGGTCCGACTCGGATTCCACGCCGAGCCCGAATCCTAAGCCGAACCCGGGTCCGGAAGATAAGCAGAAGATCTCGCTTGGCCCGGAGGATATTAAACATACGATCGGCAAAGGACAGCCGGTTGAAGGAACCGACGAGTTGAACAACAAGATCGCTTTGGTCGGTCTGGATCTGAGCTCTTTCAGCGGCAGCCTCAGCGACATTTTGGTCGATCTGGTGAAACCGAATACGGTATTCGGCCAGCTGTCCGTTCCCGGCTTGACAGGGCCCGTGATCGAATTTTCGACCAGCGGGAAGACGTTCGCTTCCGGGACGCTGACGTTCAACGTGTCCGGGCTGTCCAATAAACAGAGCTTGGCGGCGGCGTATTACAATGAAACGACGAAGCGCTTCGAATTTTTGCCTACGGCGTATAATGCGGATCAAGGAACGCTGAGCTTTACGACGACCCATAACAGCAAATACGTGCTGATCGATAAAAAATCCTGGGAGCAGACATTCCGGGCGCATCTTTCGACCGTCGTCGACGGTACCTACAAGCCGTATATCGATTTTGCCTTCATTATCGACAGCTCCGGCAGCATGAGAGACACGGACCCTAAAAATTTGCGCAAAACGGCGGTAACAAGCTTAGTCTATGGCTTGAAGTATAATGCGGCGAGCCCGCTTAAGACGGAAACCGTAACGGTGGCCCAATCGGTATACGAGGAAGAAAAGGGATACTACTTTGAATATCCAACCGTAACGAATCAGGTCTATTCCTTGAGCGACCGGGCTGCTATTATCGATTTTGATACCGAAGCGCGAACGTATGCGACGTTCTCGGCCCACAGCTCGACTGTGACTGGTGCGGTGTACCATATCGACAGCGACGGCGGAACGAATATTTTTGCAGGGGTACGGGAAGCGGTGAGGCTGTACGATACGTACGGAGACAACGGCCAGCGTAAAATCGCCCTGCTGCTGACCGACGGACAAAACAACTTTGCAACGACCCCAGACGATCTGAACGTGCTGAAAGAGGCATTCGAGAAAGGCATCACGATCATTACGATGGGACTGAGCAAAGATGCGGACATCAGCCTGTTGAAACAAATTGCCGAGTATACCGGTGGGATGTATTTCCAAGTGCAGACAGCTGAGGATCTTGAGGCGTACTTCAAGTCGGCGCTGGAGAACAGCTATCATGAAGATAAAGATAAGGACGGCTTGGACGACTTCTACGAGAAAACGGCCGGGATGATGCTGGAGAACGGCATGCTTATCCGGACGAGCACCGACCCGCTCACCGGTAAAGATACGGACGGGGATGGCTTCACGGATCTGGAAGAAATGGGCGAGCCGGTGGACATGGTCATTACGGCGGATATGATGCCGGAAGGCAGCGCGCTGGTAGGCCAAACGGTGAAGGTGTTCAAAAACTTCAAAAGCTTGCCGATCGACAAAAACGACGTGCCGAAACCTTAAGGCGCGCATGGCGAGTCATGGGATATAAAAAGCGGGTCTTGCCTTTCGGGGTGGCCCGTTTTTTGCCGTTTCCGGACAGAGAAGAGACGGGAGTTTGCGAGGCGAGGCGTGTTCCGCGGACTGTTATTTTGGTGCCGGTTGCTCTATAATTGATCCAGAGGAGAACATGTAATTTTTCCATGAGGGAGAGACTTGGACATGCGTTACACGACGTTCGGAAGCACGGGATACCGCGTGTCTTCGCTCGGCTTCGGGGCGATGAACTTGCCCGGCGTACCGCTCGAACAGGCCCGGGCGGCTCTGAATTACGCGCTTGACGAAGGGATCAATTACATCGATACGGCCGCAGCCTACCGCAACAGCGAAGAAATTATCGGCGAATGCATTTCGCACCGCCGCTCGGAATATTTTCTGGCAACGAAGACGGGAAAACGGGATTATAAGTCGGCCATGGAAGAAATGGAGCGCAGCCTGGACCGGATGAAAACGGACGTCATCGATCTGCTGCAGATTCATTATGTCAACACAGTTCAAGAGTTTAAAGCGGCAATGGAAGAGGACGGCGCATACCAGGCGGCGCTTGAGATGAAGCGCAAGGGGCATGTCCGGTTTATCGGACTTACCGGGCACCGGCCGGAGCTGCTGGCCAAATGGATCGGCAAAGGACAGTTCGATCAGGTGCTGTTTCACTTGAACTTGGCGCAACCGTTCGCTTTGGACGAGCTGATTCCCGAGGCGACCCGGCAGCAGATGGGGAAAACAGCGATGAAACCGCTCTCGGGCGGGTTTATCCAGCCGGTGTCTCAAGCGATTCGCTATCCTTACAGCCAGGATGTGCATGTGACGATCTCGGGCATGATCAGCGTGGACGAGGTGAAGGAAAATATCGCCGCGATGCGGGATGAAGTCGAGGACGACGAACGGCGTGAGCTGGAGGCTCTGGCGGTAGAGCTCGGAGCGCATAACTGCCGGCGGTGCAATTACTGCTCCTGTCCGATCGGCGTGACGATTCCCGACATTATGATTTCGAGCCAGGTGCGCAGGACGTTCGGCTTGCTGCCGAAGGGCGACGGGTTTTACCAGAAGCAAAAGGACAACATATTGTCCTGTGCCGACTACGAGCCCTGTCAGGAGAAGCCGCTCTGCCAGCAGCAGTGTCCGTACCATCTGCCGATGCGGCAGGTGGTGAAGGAGGCTGCCGGGTATTTCGGCTGAGGCCAAGGAGGAACTTTGCGGGGATCAGCGCCCGCTCAAACCGATAAGGAGTGACGAGAGTGGAGACGTTGGATCGTTTTATTACGCAGGAGTTGAAGCTGCGCATCGTATTGGTGAATGAAGAGCGCCTTGGCGGGGCCGGAGCCGGTGAAACCGGAAGCGAAGCGCCGACGGGAGCGGAGGGAGACGCGGCGGGGGCCGTCGCGCTCGCGGTGTTCGTCACGCCAGAGGCGCTGGCGGCGGATGCGTGGACAGAGGCGGCTGGCACGGAAGTGCCGGAGCCGCTCGTCCAAGCGGTCCGCTCGCTCGCCGCGCGCGGGCGGTTCAAGGGCCGCCTCGGGGACGCCGAGGCGCTGCCCACGCTTGGCCTGATGCCGCGCTATCAGGCCCTGCTGCTCTGCGGGCTTGGCGACGCCGCCCGCGCCGAAGACACCGACGCCTGGCGCAGCGCAGGCGTCTACGCGGCCCGCGCCGCGCACGAGCACGGGCTCGTGCGCCTCGCGGCGCCGCTGCCGCGCGCCGGGCGCGCGGCCTCCCGCGAGCTGGCGCAAGCGCTCGCGGAAGGGCTCTGGCTCGGCGCGTACCGCATGCCGAGCTATGCCACCGCTGGCGGAGCGCAGCCGCCCGCGCTGCGGGAAGTCGCCCTGCTGCACGGCAGGGCGGAGGCCCCGGACACGCTCGCGGGACTCGAGCGTGCGATCCTCGCCGCGGAAGCGCTGGCGCTGGCGACGAATGTTGCCCGCGACCTCACGAACTTGCCCGGCAACTATTTGGTGCCGGAGACGCTCGCGCGGGAAGCGCAGGCTTTGGCCGCCCGGTACGGGCTGGAATGCACGGTGCTCGACGAGCACGGCATTCGCGAGCAGGGCATGGGCGGCTTGGAGGCCGTCGGCAAGGGCAGCGCGAACCCGCCGCGCATGATTGCCGTCCGCTACCGGGGGACGGCGGAGGAGAACGCCGACGTGATCGGCCTTGTTGGCAAAGGCATCACCTTCGATACCGGCGGCATCTCGCTCAAGAAGCCGGAAGGGATGGAGGAGATGATCAGCGACATGGGCGGAGCCGCCGTGCTGCTCGGTCTGATCCATACGCTCGGCCGACTCAAGCCGCCGATCCATGCGGTGATCGTCATTCCGGCGGCCGAGAACATGCCTTCCGGCTCGGCTTTCAAGCCGGGCGACGTCATTTCGGCGATGAACGGACAGACGATCGAAGTGCTCAACACGGACGCCGAAGGGCGGATCGTGCTGGCGGACGGTGTGCTGTATGCGAAAGCGCTCGGGGCGACGCGCCTGATCGATGTCGCGACGCTGACCGGCGCGGTGCTGGTTTGCTTCGGCGACGTGGCGACCGGGGCTGTGGCGAACGACGAGCCGATGCTGCAGGAGCTGTTGTCCGCCGCCAAGCGGGCGGGAGAGAAGGTATGGCCTCTGCCGAACTATCCGGAATATCATGACATGCTGAAGAGCCAAGTGGCCGATATCCGGAACGCCACCTCGCGCAGTTGGGCCGGAAGCATTACGGCCGGGCTGTTCATCGGCTTTTTCGCCGGGGAGACGCCGTGGGTGCATTTGGATACGGGCGGCACGGCATGGCTGTGGAGCGAACGGGGGACGGAGCCGCTGGGCGGCACGGGGGCGATGGTGCGCACGTTAAGCTGCTATCTGTGCCATTCCGTATTGAACGGGTAGAGGCTGGCGAGATGCAAAAAAGCGGATTTCGCAGCGGCGCTGTTGCGTACGCTTTGAAATCCGCTTTTTTGTGTTCCGAAAATGCAGGGATGCGACCGTCCGGCAATTAAGCCTGAAGCTGTTTGCCCTTGTTTGCCGTTACCGCACCAGGCGTAACCATCACCTTCATCGCCGCTTCCTCCAAATCGGCCATCCGAATGAGCAGCCGCGACACTTCGTCGGTTGTATAAGACAAGCTGCGGGTCCGCTCGGCCAATTGCGGAAGGTCGATGCCGATCCACCCCTGCTTGCGGGGATGGAGGGACAAGTCAAAAGGAAGTACGGCCAGCGCCGCTTCGGTGCTTCCGGAGCCGCCCGCAGCTTTGGCTTCCGGCGCTCCGGAAGATTCACTATTCCCCATACTGTTTAAGTGAAAATACAGCTTGCGGTTTTGATCCCAACGAATAAATCCGGGCTTGAACGCGATGGTCAGTACCGGGTCGCCGCCGATGGTTTGTTTTACGAACCGGACTCCGGCTTTCGGCTTCGAGCGAATATATTGATGCCGTCCCAAGTCGGGCAAAAATACGACGATCGCGATCGGCAGCGCGCTGGCCGCATGCAAGTAGACGATGGATTCATAGTAAACCGAGAGCCCAAGCAGACCGATAAATAAAATAACGGATAATACAAGCAACCACTTATTTGATTTGAACATGAATGTAAATCCCCCAGATGATCCGGCATTTTGAAAAACAGCCAATACTCTTATTCTACCATAACCTTCACAGCCTTTGAAAGCGGTCAGTCTGTTTGTGTATTGTCAATTTTTTGTAAGGTTTGCGTCAACATGAACCAATCCTAAATCGGGGGACATCCGAATGAAACGCAAAATTGGCATCATCGGGCTGGGAGATATCGCCCAAAAAGTATATTTGCCGCTGTTATCCGCCAGCGAGAAAGTCGATATCGTAGGGCTATCCAGTCGTTCGATGTCAACCGTAGACCGAATCGGCGCGCAGTACCGGATCGCCGGACGGTATGCTTCCCTCACGGACCTTCTGCGTCAGGCCAAGCCGGAGGCGGTATTCGTCCACAGTCCGACGGAAACGCACGAAACCATCGTGACGACATGCTTAAAGGAAGGGGTTCACGTCTACGTCGATAAGCCTCTGGCTTACGATATCGAAGCTTCGGAGCGGATGGCGGCTTATGCCGCTGAGCGCGGGCTGCTGCTTGCCGTCGGGTTTAACCGACGCTTTGCGCCGCTATATGTGCAAGCCAAGCGATGGATGGAGGAAGGGGGTGGCTTCGATCTGGCTACGGCGGCGAAGCACCGGACGAAGCTGCAAAGCCGGCGCGCCAAGCACACGCTGTATGACGATTTGATTCATATGCTCGATTTATTGCTGTGGCTTGGCGGAGACGCCTTCGACGTGGCGTCGTACCGGCAGCGCATCGATCACGAAGGACGGCTTTTGTTCGGGGCGGGAACCTTGACGTTCGGTCATGGTGCATCCGCAGCTTCCTCACAGGATACGGCAGTTGCGCAATTCAGCATGGTACGCCAAGCGGGAGCGGATCTGGAACAGTTGGAGCTGCACGGAAGCGGCCGGTCCGCCGAAGTGCTGAACATGGATACCGCCGTATGGAGAAAAGCAGGCGGTTCCCCCCAAGAGCAAACGTTCGGAAGCTGGGATTCGATCTTGTACCGCCGAGGGTTTGCCGATACGGTGGATCATTTCCTGGAATGCATAGCGGACCCTTCGCGCTGTACGATCCGCGCCGATCGGACCTTGCCGGCTCACCGGCTGGTGGAAAAGCTTCTCCCGGAATAAGATCGAGCCGAACCGCGTCAGATTGACATGTCGAAGGAGGTGTCTGCTTTTCATGGAGCAGGATTCCCTGATCAAGTACAGCTTCACCTGTGCCCCCGGCGGTATCGCGTTCCTTTCGACGGAAGGGTATTTTATCAGGGTCAACCCGGCGTTCGTCCGCCTGCTGGGCTATACCGAAGATGAGTTGGCGAACCGGCAGGAGAAGCAGCTTACTTATCCGAATGATCCGGACGTCATGGAGGCGGCTGCCCCGCTGCTTGAACCCGGCGCCGCACCGGGGATGACGGTGGTCAAGCGCTATCTGCACAAAGACGGCGGCACGGTCCGGGTAAAACTCGACGTCACCCTCATCCACGATCAGGATGGGGCGCACGCCGGCTTCTGCGCCTACGCATGGTGTGGTCGGACGAGTTGCGCCGGACACGAAATTCAATTGGAATGCAGGATCGTTCTGGGCAACGGGACGATCAAGTTCATCCGGATTCAAAGTATTACGACATTGACCTCGAAAGGAAGACCGTCTCGGATCAACGGGACGTACGGGCCAGAAGCTGATGCTGCAAATGCTTGAAGAAAGCGTAGACCGGTATACGTCGCTCAAAAAATATAATTTGGATGCGATCGTCTCGCTTAACACGAGCGGGATCATCACGTCGGCCAACCCTGCGGCCGAAGCCATTACCGGCTATTCTGCGTTGGAACTGATCGGCATGCCTTTTGCCGATTTGTTGGTGCCCGAAGAAGAAGGGACGCAGACGCAGCTTCATAACATCATGCACGAAGGCGCCTTGGCCGGTATGGAAATGAAGATTGTCCGCAAGTCTGGACAACCGGCCTATCTGCTCGCGACGCCGGCCCCGATCTACGTCAACCGCAGGCAGGTCGGCTGCTACATAATCGCCAAGGATATTACAGAGCAGAAGCGAAAGGACGAGTTGCTGCTCAAGTCTGAAAAGCTGACGATCGCCGGGCAGCTTGCCGCAGGGGTCGCTCACGAAATCCGCAATCCGCTGACGGCGCTCAAGGGCTTCGTTCAGCTAATGGGCCGGTCGGAGCATGGCTATTCGCAATATTTGCCGATTATGAAGGAAGAGCTGGAGCGGATCGAGGTGATTATCAGCGAGCTGCTGATGCTGGCCAAGCCGCAAGCTGTTCAAATGAAAATCGCCGACCTCGCCGTTCTCGTTCAAGAGGTCGTGATGCTGACCAGCGCGCAGGCGATGCTTCTTAACATTGAGATCCGCTTTTTCCCAACCGGCGAGCCGCTGCCGATCCGCTGCGACCCGAATCAAATCAAGCAGGTGTTCGTCAACTTTTTGAAAAATGCATTCGAGGCGATGCCACAAGGGGGGACGATTGACGTAAGTATGGAGACCACGGAGCAGGGACTTACTTTGGTCCGCGTCGCGGATCAAGGCTGCGGCATTTCGCAGGAGCAGCTGCGGCAGCTCGGCGAGCCGTTCTATTCGACTAAAGAAGCGGGGACGGGACTCGGCCTGCTCGTCAGCCACAAAATTATCGAGCATCACAAGGGCCGGATTCATATCGCCAGCGAGGTGGGCGTCGGTACGACGATCCAGGTCACGCTGCCCATCCATCGTTAGTCGGCGGGGAAGCGCTCTAAGAAAAAGCCGGATGTACGACAAATCATGTCCGGGCCCCTTTTTACGGGTATACTAGAAGGAAACGACGCAGCGTGAAAAGGAGGCGTGATGAATGATGACGGATAACAACGTGCCGCAGCCGGAAGCGGGAGGACCTGCGCTGGAACGTGTGCCCCCCGGTCAGAAGGTGACGGAAGGATTTCCCGTGCTGCATTATGGCGACATCCCTTATTACAACGATATGGGCAAATGGAGTCTGCGCCTGTTCGGGCTGGTGAACGAGGAGCTGACGCTGAGCTATAAGGAATTTTTGGCGCTGCCGCGCCGGGAGTTCCACAACGACATCCACTGCGTCACGACCTGGTCCAAGCTGGACAACGTTTGGGAAGGCGTGGCCGTAGCCACGCTGATGGAGCGGATAAAGCTGAAGCCGGAAGCGCAGTACGTGATGCTGCACGCCGAGCACGGGTGGAGCACGAATCTGCCTTTGGCGGATTTCCTGCGCGACACGACGTTTCTCGGCATCCGGCATAACGGCGTGCTGCTCTCGCCGGAGCACGGCTATCCCGTGCGCGCGGTCGTCCCCCACCTGTATTTCTGGAAAAGCGCCAAATGGCTGCGCGGCATTGAGTTTATGGAGAAGGACAAGCCGGGCTTTTGGGAGCGGAACGGGTATCACATGTATGGCAATCCGTGGGCCGAGGAGCGCTACGATTTTGATTAATGCAGTTTAAAATAGGTGATGACCGGCGCCGCATATCGGGGGCCGGTTTTCTATGTTCGCAATGGACGAGCCTTATTTCCATTTTCATCGTATCGTTGTGTTTGAATTTGTATTTTTCCGCCTCGCAACAACAATGTGTGATCAATGTCATTCCGATCAGCCAGGAAGAACGGTAACATAAATATAGTAGATCTCAGGGAAAGGGATGGTTTTCATGCCATATCAAAACATATTGGCCGCATTTGACGGCTCGGCATTATCGGTAAAGGCGCTGGAAAAGGCAATAAAATTTTCTCAAGAGCATGCTGCCAGACTTGAAGTGATTCATGTCTGCCATATTTCCGTTCCCGTGTTCGGAGGGCCGCTGTATGCAGCACCGTTCAACGAGGATAAAGATTACTTGCTTGCCGCCCAAGGTATGATGGACGAGGCCACACGCTTAACCTCGCAGCTCCCTGACGTAAAGGTAATCCTGAAGCAGGGACAGCCGGCTCTTGCCATACTGGAATACGCCGAGGAAAGCGGATGCGACCTGATCATTATGGGAAGCAGAGGACTCGGCGGCCTGCGCGAGTTTGTTCTTGGCAGCGTCAGCCATCATGTTGTTCAGCACTCGAAAGTTCCGGTGCTGATTGTCAAGTAAGCCGGTTCAACGCACCTTTACGGTGCTTTTTTCATATTGCCTTGCGTTTACTGTGTTGACATATCGTTTAAAATATACTTTAATGTTAGTAACAAAACTAAAACGTTAAAGTTCATTGAAGGAAGTCATAGGAATGGAAAATAAAAAGAATCCCACACTATATGATGTAGCCCAAAAAGCTAACGTTTCCATAACAACGGTCTCGAATGTCCTGAACAATAAGAACGAAGCAAGTCAAAAAACAATCGATCGTGTCAATGAAGCGATCAGACAGCTCGGCTATTCGCGAAACGAATCAGCGCGGACCTTAAAAGTCGGCACCAGCAAGTTAGTCGGATTGATCGTTCCGGATAACAATCCGTTTTTTACACAGATCTTGACGGGCATCCATGAGGAATGCCAGAATCATGACTGGCAGGTGGTTGTCGCTACTTCCGAGGAGAGCGAAAAAAGGCAAAACGAAGTCATCGAGATGCTTTCGGCCCGGCAAGTAAGCGGTATCATTTTAGCCTCGGTAACGAGTAAGCTTTACGTTCCCGAAAAGCTTCAGAAAGTACCGATTGTCTTAATCGATCGGGAGGTCGAAAACGCCAACCTTCCCGTTGTGAAAGCCAATAACGTTGAAGGCAGCTATAAGGCGACAGAGACCCTGATTCAAAATGGCCACCGAAGAATTGGAATCATACTTGCTTCCCCGGGCATTAGTACCACCCTGCAGCGGAAAGAGGGCTACATTCAGGCGTTGAAACGCTATGGTATTGAAGTAGATGAGAAGTTGATGTTTTATGGCGGGGATTATACCGGAACGAAAACCCAGATTAATGGCGGGTATCAAGCCGTTATGAAAATGATCCAGTTACCGGAACCGCCTACTGCGATTTTCGCTACCAACCATCTGTTGATGATCGGTGCGGTAAAAGCTTTAAAAGAAGCGAATCTCAAAATTCCGGACGAAATCAGCTTTATCGGCTTTGACGATCATCCCTGGCAGGAAATTACGGACCCTCCGTTCTCGATTATTTCCCAGCCTGCGGTTGAGATGGGCAGACAAGCGATACAGGCGCTTCAAAAATTCAAAGAAAAAAATATTGTGACAACGACAGTGCTTCAATTGGAGTTGATCACCAGAAATTCTTACAGATCAATAACTTAATAAGGATGTTGATCTCATTTTTTACTCGAAAACTGAAACGTTAAAGTTAAATTAAGTAAAAAATGAACAGGATATTTTTAGAACCAACGAAGTTTTGCTTGTAATAAAGGGTTTTTTTCGAAAAAGAACTAAAACGTTAAAGTAAGGAGGGATTTTATGGTTACCACACAGCCATTGATTGAAATGCAAGGCATTACAAAATTTTTTAACGGAGTGAAAGCGGTTCATAATATTAGCTTGAAACTCCAGAGCGGGACCGTACACGCCCTAATGGGGGAGAACGGCGCCGGCAAGTCGACGACGATGAAGATCTTGACGGGGATTTACAAACCGGATCGGGGCATAATCCTTGTCGATGGAAATGAAGTTCACTTTGCTTCGCCCAAAGCGGCTCTTGATCACGGCATCTCCATGATCCATCAAGAATTAAGCCCGGTACTGGAAATGTCGATTGCCGAAAATGTTTTCCTGGGAAGAGAGCCTATGTTTCCGGGGACCCCTTTTATCAATTACAACAAGATGTACCGGGAAACCAAAAAACTGTTCGAAGATCTTGGGCTCGATATTAACCCGAAACGCAAGATGAAGCATTTAAGTATTTCGGAAACGCAAATGGTGGAGATTGTGAAGGCTGTTTCCTACAACTCCCGAGTCATTATTATGGATGAGCCGACCTCTTCCTTGGCCGATAAAGAAGTCGAACAGCTTTTTAAGATCATCCGCAAATTAAAAAGCGACGGAAAAGGAATCATTTATATTTCGCACAAGATGGAGGAAATTTTTCAAATTTCCGATGATATTACGGTTTTTCGAGACGGAGAATATATCTCTACAAGCGAAGCGAAAAACTTGACGCAGGGCCTTTTAATCAAGCAAATGGTCGGCAGGGAATTAACGGAGGTATTTCCGAATAGAAAGAAAGCGATTACAAACGAAGTGGTGCTCGAAGTCAACGATCTCTCGGCTAAAGGCCTTTTTCGAGGAATCAGCTTTCAATTGAACAAGGGCGAAATCTTAGGGTTAACCGGATTGATGGGAGCCGGACGCACCGAATTTGTTAAAGCGCTTTTCGGACTTCTTCCCTTCGACAGCGGCTCGATTAAATTGAACAACAAGACGATCCGAATTAAGGAACCGAGGGATGCAATCCAACATGGAATTGCCCTTGTGACCGAAGACCGCAAAGGAGAGGGCTTGGTTTTGCCGATGTCGGTTAAAGCAAACATGACTTTGCCGACGTTAAAAAAAGTCAGCTCCGGTTTTTTCGTAAGGCGAAATGCGGAAAATCAAACCGTGGACGAAATGATCACTGCCTTGAGAATCAAGACGCACAATAAAAACCAGCTGGTAGAAACCCTTAGCGGAGGAAACCAGCAAAAGATCGTCTTGGCCAAATGGCTGCTGACCAACCCGCGCATTTTGATTTTGGACGAGCCTACCCGAGGCATCGACATAGGGGCAAAAACCGAGATCTATAAGCTAATGGACCGTCTCACGCAGGAAGGCTATTCGATTATTATGATTTCTTCCGAAATGCCCGAAGTTCTGGGGATGAGCGACAGGATTGCCGTTTTATGCGAAGGGCGGATCACAGGTATCCTCGGAGCGGAAGAAGCGACTCAGGAAAAGATTTTGAGCTTGGCTACACCAGACAAGATGGAGGAGACAACATGAATCAGGTTTTAGCAGAAGACAAAAGAAGCAGTTTGGGAAAAGGGGGAGTCATTGGCGGAAAGCTGAACCACTTTTTTTCGGAGTACGGTATTCTTGTCGCTCTGGGTGTTCTGTTTATCGCACTTACGATCCTGAGCCCAAGTTTTTTAACCTCATCCAATATGTTAAACCTGTTCAGGCAAGTTTCCGTCAACGTCATTTTGGCCATTGGCATGACGTTCGTTATCCTGACAAAAGGGATAGATCTTTCCGTAGGTTCCGTGCTTGCGTTCTCCGGCATCGTCGCAGCATCGTTGGCAACGGGAGCTAACGGCAATACGGTTCTAGCTGTGCTGGCCGGTATCGGGGCCGGACTGGTCTTGGGAGCCATCAACGGCGTTGTCGTCGCCAAAGGAAAAGTGGCTCCTTTCATTGTAACGCTTGGCATGATGGCTGCGGCCAGAGGGTTCACCTTTATTTATAGCGACGGCCGGCCGATTTCCGGTTTATCCAAGAGCTTCTTGAATATTGCTTCGGGCGCGTTTCTCGGTATTCCGATTCCGGTCTGGATCATCTTGCTTGTGTTCGCCATAGGCTCGATCGTGCTTTATTACACACGCTTCGGCCGTTACGTATATGCGGTTGGAGGAAATGAAAACGCTACGAAAACCTCGGGGATCAGTGTGAACAAAACGTTGATTTCCGTCTACTGTATTAGCGGTTTGCTTGCCGGCCTGGCCGGTGTCATTCTTACATCCCGTATATCGGGGGGACTTCCGCAGTCTGGCGTTTCTTACGAATTGGATGCCATTGCGGCGGTCGTTATCGGCGGTACGAGCCTGGCAGGCGGCCGCGGCCGTCTATGGGGCACCTTGATCGGGGCGCTTATTATCGGCGTGCTGAACAACGGCTTGGACTTGCTCGGGGTGTCTACTTACTGGCAGCAAGTGATCAAGGGTTCAATCATAGTAATTGCTGTACTGGTGGATCGCAAGAGAAGCTAAGGCAGAATTATAAAAAAACTGAAGGGGAGATTCAGCATGAGAATGACAAAGAAATCGGTTCTGTCCTTGGTTGTAGTCGTATTAATGATGGTTTTGGCTGCCTGCGGTTCCGGCGGAAATGGGGACAAAAACGTTAAGGCATCCGGCGAACAAGCCAATACGAACAAGCCGATCACGCTAGGCTTTCAAGTCTATGGTTTGCAAGGCGAATATGCTACGAACTTAACGGATGCGATGAAGGCAAAAGCGGCGGCGCTGGGCGTTAAGCTCGTTGTGATGGACGGTAAATATGATGTCAGCACGGCGATCTCGCAGCTGCGCAGTCTGGAAAGCCAGAAGGTCGACGCTATTATTTTAAATCCGATTGACGAAACGGCCCTGAACGATACGGTGAATCAAATCGTAAGCGGCGGAATTCCGGTGCTCGGCGTGAACGCATTTTTGACCGCCGAAAAACTTGTAACGTATGTGGGATCGCCTGACGTCAAGGCCGGTGAAATGGAAGCGCAACAAATTATGGATGCGATTGGCGGAAAAGGCAGCGTCGTTATTCTGGAGGGGCCGATCGGACAAACCGGTCAGGTAGGACGAAAAGAAGGCATCTATAACGTTCTGAAGAAAAATCCGGACGTCAAAGTCATAGCCGAGAAAACCGCGAACTGGTCCAGAGCGGAAGCGATGACGATTATGGAAAACTGGATTCAAACACACGGCAAAGATATGAAGGCTGTGATCGCACAAAATGATGAAATGGCCATCGGCGCATTAAACGCGTTGGAAGCGCGGGGGATGAAGGACGTTCCGGTTGTGGGCGTTGACGGTGTGAAAGACGCGCTTCAAGCCGTGAAAGACGGAAAAATGCTTGCGACCGTATTCCAGAATGCTAAGGCGCAAGGCGAGACCGTCATTGACATGGCCATTAAGGCAGCCAAGGGAGAGCAGATTGAAAAGAAATACGAGATTCCGTTTGAATTGGTGACGAAGGGCAATGTGGATCAATATTTAGCGAAATAACGCGGTTGTCACGATGATTGAGAAGATTGAGATAAACTAAAAAAATGGGAGTGGAGAGACATGGGGATGAGCACAATGAATGCCGCCGTACTGACAAGACCGAAGCAGATTGAAATGAAACAAACCGGGATTCCGACTCCGAAGGATAACGAGGTGCTGATTCGAATTCGCGCGGTAGGTTTGTGCGGATCGGATGTTCATTATTACGAGCATGGAAAAATCGGCCGCTATGTTGTCGAGAAGCCGATCATCCTGGGGCATGAAGCTTCCGGAGAAATTGTAAAGCTGGGCGCGCAAGCGCCGGCGCATTTGAAAGTAGGCCAGCGTGTGGCGATCGAACCGGGAGCTACGTGCGGGGCTTGCGAATATTGCACAACGGACCGCTATAATCTTTGTCCGCACGTGGAATTTCTGGCTACGCCTCCATATGACGGCGCTTTTTCGGAATATGTGGCCATGAGGGCCGACCTCGTATTCCCGATTCCCGAGGATATGAGCTATGAGACAGCCGCGCTTGTCGAACCGTTTTCGGTAGGGCTGCATGCCGTTCGCCGCGGAGGCCTTCAAGCGAATGAAACCGTCGTGATCATGGGAATGGGGCCGATCGGATTGCTTACGGTTGCCAATGCGAAGCTGGCTGGAGCTAAAACGATTATCGGAGTGGATCTTGAACAAAACAGGCTGGATGTAGCCCTGAAAATGGGAGCTACGCACACGGTTAATTTGCGCAGCGAAAACCTCGCGGATAAAGTCAATGAAATTACGGATCATCAGGGTGTGGACGTAGCCTTTGAAACGGCCGGCAATCCGAAGGCGGTTCAAGGCGCGGTGGCCTCCGTGAAAAGAGGCGGTCGTGTCGTTGTCGTCGGCATGTCTCCAGAGGATGAAGTGCCGGTGAATATGTCGATCATTGTAGATAGCGAAATTGATCTCCGGGGAGTTTTTCGCTACCATGATACGTATCTGGCGGCAATTGACATTTTATCGAAAAAAATAGTCGATATTGAGCAAATCATTACAGGCAAGTATACGCTGGGCGAAACGGCAGCGGCTTTTGAACAAGCAATCAACGATAAAACGAATACTCTGAAAATTATGGTTTATCCGCAATAGTTCATCCGGTCAATCAGGCAAGCGCCCCTTAGAGATGCTCGTTTATCTAAGCGGCGCTTCCTGATTTCATCTATGAAAATACGAAAGGGGGATTCGGTCACTGTGAAATATGTCATCGGCATTGATCTGGGGACCAGCGCGGTAAAGGTGATTTTGGTAAACCGGGAAGGAGAAATCGTCGGAAAGGCTTCCGAGCCTTACCCGATTAGTCATGAGCGCCCCGGCTTCAGCGAGCAGGACCCGGAACAATGGGTAAGCCAAACGCTTTCGGCATTGAAGAAGCTGCTTGAAAGCACCCCTATCGCTCCGGAACATATCGAGGGCATCAGTTTTTCAGGACAAATGCACGGATTGGTACTGCTCGACAAGCACCGGCAGGTTCTTCGCCCGGCTATCCTGTGGAACGATACGAGAACGACAAAGCAGTGTAAAGAAATCGAGACCAAGCTTGGAAGCCGCCTCTTAGATATTACAAGAAATTCGGCGCTTGAAGGCTTCACGCTTCCCAAGATAATCTGGGTTCAGGAGAACGAGCCTGAGGTTTGGAGCAAAACGGATGTTTTCTTGCTGCCGAAGGACTATTTGCGTTTCCGCTTGACCGGCCGGGTCCATATGGAGATCTCGGATGCTGCGGGCACGTTAATGCTTGACGTTCCGAATCGGTCGTGGAGCGAAGAGATTGCTGCGGAATTCGGATTGGACCGTCATCTGTTTGCGGAGCTCGTACCTTCTTTGCAACAGATGGGAACGCTGCTTCCCGAGATTGCCCGGCAAACCGGGTTACGGCCGGAAACCAAAGTGTTTGCAGGGGGCGCCGACAATGCTTGCGGGGCGATCGGAGCGGGAATTGTCAAACAAGGCGTTGCCTTAAGCAGTATCGGGACCTCGGGCGTGGTCCTGACTTGCGAGAACAACCGCAATAAGGACTTCGGGGGCAAGGTGCATTTCTTTAATCATGCCGAGCCTGACGCTTATTACGCCATGGGGGTTACGTTAGCTGCAGGTTACAGCCTGAATTGGTTTAAACAATTATTTGCGCAGAGTATCTCCTTCGAAGAACTGCTGCAGCCCGTTGCGGATGTGCCGGTCGGTGCGGGAGGCATTCTGTTTACCCCCTATCTCGTCGGGGAAAGAACTCCGCACGCTGACAGCGTCATTCGCGGAAGCTTTATCGGTTTAAGCGGTTCCCACTCAAGAGCGCAATTGACAAGAGCCGTGTTGGAGGGAATCACCTTCTCTCTGCAGGAATCGGTCGAGTTGTTTCGTGAGGCAAGAATTCGCGTGGAGAAAGTGGTTTCGATCGGGGGCGGCGCCAAAAGCGCGGCGTGGCTGCAAATCCAGGCCGATATCTTTGACGCTCCGGTCGTCAGCCTCAAGAACGAACAAGGGCCTGCGATGGGCGCGGCCATGATCGCTGCGGTTGGCGCTGGGTGGTTTTCTAGTTTGCCGAATTGCGCAGATTCCTTTATCGATTACGGGGAAATGTACGAACCGATAAAAGAAAATGTCATAAAATATAAACAGCTTTTCCGCCTGTATCGGGATGTGTATACTTCGACAAGAACGCTGAATGAAAGGCTAAAGGAATTTAGGTGAATGAATGCAGGCAAAGCTCATCAGCCGTACTCGGCTGATTTTTTTTGGTTTGAAGATTTAGCCGCCGACGTCCATTTCCGGGTATAATGGGGATAACTAGCCAAGGAACGGGGGATGCGGATGCAGCACTTAACCTTGCTGCTCATGGAGCGGATGGGACTGCTTTTGTTGATTACGTTCATCCTTACCCGAATCCCGCAGTTTCGTTCCCTGCTCGACCGGAGGCCGGATTGGAGAACCGGATTGACGTTTTCGCTGGTTTTCGGCCTGGTCAGTATCGGAGGCACGTATGCCGGGGTGACGATTACCGGGGAGAGGGTCGACTCTTCCTTTCTCGTCGCTTCCCTTCAGCCGGAGGAGGCGATGGCGGATTCGGCGCTGATCGGGGTGATGGTGGCCGGTCTGCTCGGCGGGGTCGCTGTAGGCACGGGGGCGGGTCTCATCTCCGGCATTCACGCATACAGTCTGGGCGGGCTTACCTGCGTCGCCGATGCGGTGTCTACGCCAATTCTGGGTCTCTTGGCCGGACTGGTCGCCCGCTTCTTTGCCGAAGAAAGAGTCATCGCGCCGGTGAAGGCGCTGTTTATTAGCGTGTTCGCCCCCATCCTGCAGATGGGCGTCGTGCTGATCGTGAACGAGTCTTCGACGGCCGCGATCCGTACGGTGGACCTTATCGGGGTACCGATGGTGGCAGCCAACAGCGTAGGGGTCGGCATTTTGGTCGCGATGATTCAAGCAGCCATGAAGGAAGAGGAGAGGGCGGCCGCCTCCGAGACGCAGCGGGCGCTGCATATTGCGGAGATGGCGCTTCCGTTTCTTAAGCAGGGGCTGACCTTCGAGACCGCCGAAGCGGCGGCCAATGTGCTGCGCCGCGAGCTTCGCGCCAGTGCGGTCGCTGTCACGGATACGAAGCAAATATTGGCGCATGTCGGCATCGGGATGATGCCGGGCATACAAGGAACGCCGATCGCTTCGGAATTGTCGAGGAAGGCGGTCCAAACCGGGGAGATTCAGATTACCAGAACGAAGGAGCAGATTCAGCCGCACCATCCGGCCATTGGCGCGGCGATTATCGTACCGTTCCGAAGCGGCGGACAAGTTGCGGGATTAATCAAATTGTATTATGCGAGCGTCAGGCAAATCCGCCCGGTGGAGGAAGCTTTTGCCCAGGGGCTGAGCAAGCTGATCTCGATCCAGCTCGACATCGCGATGGCGGAGCAACTGAGAAGCTTGATGAAGGACGCGGAACTGAAAGCGCTTCAGGCGCAAATTAACCCGCACTTTTTGTTCAATACGCTCAATGCGATCGTCACTCTGATTCGGATCAAGCCCGAAGCGGCCAGACGGGTTACCGTGCAGCTTGGGCATTACATGCGCATGAACCTGACGATGACCCAAGCGCCGCTTGTCCCGCTGTATAAGGAATTGGAGCATCTTCATACGTACCTTGGGATCGTGAATATCCGGTTCGAGGACCAGCTTTCCGTCGATTGTCAATGCGATCCCGGTCTGGAATCCGTGTCCATCCCGCCTTCTACGCTCCAGCCGCTGGTGGAAAACAGTATTCATCACGGCTTTAAAGGGCGGACGGACAGGGGCGACGTTCATGTCGAGCTCCGCCGCGGAGCGGACGGGGTTCATATTGTGGTCAAGGACAACGGCAACGGTTTTCCGGCGGACGTATTGGAGACGCTGGGAGCTTCTCCGGTCACGGGCGGCGGGAGCGGGAGCACGGGCATTGGAATTTATAACGTGAACCGGCGGCTGATCCACCTGTTCGGCTTGGAGGCGAGGCTGAAATTTTCCAACCTGCCCGAGGGAGGGGCGCGCATCGAATGTACGATACCTTATCAAGCGGAGGAAAGGCGTGAAACGATCGATGAAAGTGATGATCGCAGAGGATGAGCGGCTGGCGCGGGAGGAGTTGACTTATTTGTTGTCCCGGGAACGGGATGTCGAGCTGCTGCCTTTTGCTACGAGCGGCGTCCAACTGCTGGAACTGGCAGTGGTGCACAAGCCAGACGTCGTCTTTCTCGACATTCATATGCCCGGCCTGGACGGGGTGCAGACCGCCCACAAGCTGATGGATGTCGGCCCGCGGCCGTATATTGTTTTTGCAACGGCTTACGAACAGTACGCCGTGGAAGCGTTCCGTCTGGAAGCGGCCGATTATTTGCTAAAGCCTTACGACGAGGAACGTCTTCGTCAGACGCTGCAAAGAATACGCAAAATGCGGACTTCCTCCGAAGTGACGCTGGTCCCGCCCGCTGCCGTGACGGCTTCGATAGCTACGGATGGGGCGATCCGGTCCCGGAGTGCATTTAAGCCGAAGCTGCTGATCGATGACGGCAGCCGTATGGTGGTGGTCGAGCCTGCGAAAATCAGCTATGCGGTCAAGGAAGAGAAGCTGACGCAAATTCATATGGCTGACGGGCAGGTGCATGCGACTCGGCAAACGCTACAGGAGTTGGAAGAAAAGCTGATCGGGTATGCTTTTTTCCGGACACACCGCAGCTATTTGGTCAATGTGGACCGTATCGATGAAATCGAGCCGTGGTTTAACGGGGCTTACAACGTCGTCTTGAAGGATACCGGGCGGAGTAAAGTGCCTTTATCCAGAGTCGCAGCCAAGGAATTGATCAAGCGGCTGCAGGGAGAGTAGCAAGCCGGGAGAGGCCGCCGTTCAGGACGGATTTTGACCGTTTGAGGAATGCTTTTTGACATTTCGCGCCGAAGCTCAAGTGATACGCACATTCCTATGCTACAATTATAAAGCGCTTACAAGTAAAAACCTGGGATCTGGGGCCGGTGAATAAAGCATCCCGGTTCCGATATCGCGGCAGCCGGAGCTTCCGGCAGTGTTAGACCAAGAGCGACGATCAAACTTTGCAGGAGGGAATACCAATGAAAGCACAAACCCGAAGGAATGCTTATAGCGAAATCGTACGCTCCGATACGTTTCGCAGGCTGATGGTTCAAAAGAAACGTTTTATCCTGCCGATGTCGATCTTTTTCCTCGTGTTCTACTTCGTTCTTCCGGTCCTGACCTCGTATTCTCAAGTGCTGAACACCAAAGCGGTCGGTTCGATCACGTGGGCATGGATTTTCGCTTTCGCGCAATTTATGATGACCTGGGTGCTGTGCTCGCTGTATACCCGCAAGGCGGTCCAGTTCGACGCCTTGGCCGAACAAATCAAAGACGAGTCCAAAACGAGCCTGCGGAAGGTGGGGTAGCCGATGATGAATACGGCCTTTCTCTTGTTTCTGATCATCGTGGCGGGAACGCTGGTCATTACGTATTATGCGGCCAAAAAAACGAAGACCGCCAGCGAGTTTTACACCGCCGGGGGCGGGTTGACCGGCTGGCAGAACGGTCTGGCCATAGCGGGCGACTACATGTCTGCGGCTTCCTTCCTGGGGATCGCCGGGATGGTGGCGCTGTTCGGCTTCGACGGTTTCTTTTACAGCATCGGCTTTCTTGTCGCGTACCTCGTCGTGTTGTATTTGGTCGCGGAGCCGCTGCGCAATCTGGGCAAATATACGATGGCGGATATGATCGCGGCCCGTTTCGACAACAAGAAAGTACGGGGCGTGGCGGCGCTGAACTCGATCACGATCACGATCTTCTATATGATCGCCCAATTGGTGGGCGCCGGAGCCTTGATCAAGCTGCTGCTCGGTCTCGAATACTCGACCTCGGTCTTGATCGTCGGAGCGCTGATGACCGTCTATGTCGTCTTCGGCGGGATGACGGCTACGAGTTGGGTGCAGATCATCAAATGCGTGCTGCTGATCGCGGGAACGTTTATCATTTCGCTGATTGTGTTCGCCAAATTCGATTTCAATCTCCTCCATATGTTCGACGAGATGGCGAAGGCTACGCCGTTGAAAGAAGCCTTCTTGAATCCGGGCAACAAGTTTACGAACGGGCTCGACACGATCTCGCTCAATTTGGCGCTCGTGCTCGGTACCGCGGGTCTGCCGCATATTTTGATCCGCTTTTTTACGGTAAAAGACGCTCCGACCGCCAGGAAGTCCGTGGTTGTCGCGACTTGGGTCATCGGGGTGTTCTATGTCATGACGATTTTCCTCGGCTTCGGCGCGGCTGCTTTTGTTGGAAAGGATGTCATTGTGCAGGCGAACGCGGCGGGCAACATGGCGGCCCCGCTGCTGGCTAAGGCGCTTGGCGGCGACTTCCTGTTCGCTTTCGTCTCGGCAGTAGCGTTCGCTACGATTCTGGCGGTCGTCGCCGGACTCGTGCTCTCGGCAGCCTCGGCCTTCGCGCACGACTTTTACAGCCATATTTTGCGTAAAGGGAAGGCGACGGAGAAGGAGCAGATAAGATCCGCCAAGCTGGCCTCCGTTGGAGTGGCGATCATTTCGATTATCCTGGCGCTGTTTGCCCAGAAGCTGAACGTTGCTTTTCTCGTCTCGTTGGCCTTCGCCGTCGCCGCAAGCGCCAATCTGCCGGTCCTCGTGTTCACCGTGTTCTGGCGCAGATTCAATACCGCGGGCGCCGTGACGGGAATGATCGTAGGCTTGATCAGCTCGTTGATCCTGGTTATTGTCAGCCCCAACGTATGGGACCCGGTCGCAGGGAAGGCTATTCTCGTCGGAGAGCCGCTGATTTCGCTGACGAATCCGGGCATCATCTCGATCCCGATCGGATTCGCAGGCGCCATTGCCGGAACCTTGCTCTCATCCAAACGCAACGACGAGAAGTACGATGAGATTCTGGTAAAAGCGAATACGGGCATGCAAGAGGTCATATGAGTTGGATTGAATAAGCGGAAATGGTTCGGGGAGTCGTGCAGGCGCACGGCTCTTTTTCTCGTTTTCCGGTTGACATGAATACCCCTAAGGGTATATTATATACCCTATAGGGTATAAATTATTTCATAGAAAAGGACTGATTGCCGTGCCTAAAAATATTGTCATCGTTGGCGGAGTGGCGGGCGGCGCTACGGCGGCTGCCCGATTAAGACGTTTGAACGAGCACGATTCGATCACAATGTTCGAACGCGGAGAGCATATTTCGTTTGCCAATTGCGGGCTGCCTTATTATATCGGGGGGACGATTGCGTCCCGCGACAAGCTGCTGCTTCAATCGCCGAAAGGAATGAAGGACCGGTTCGGCATCGATGTCAAGGTGCGAACGGAAGTGACGGCGATCGACCGGGCGGGCAAAAAAGTACGGGTCAAGCAGTTGGATACCGGTGAAGAGGCGGAATATCCGTACGATGTTCTCATATTATCGCCGGGGGCTAAGCCTATCGTACCGGAAATTCCGGGCTTATCCGAGGCGGAAGCGGTGTTTACGCTGCGCAATATCCCCGATACGGACCGGATTCACGCTTGGATCAACGAGCATAAACCGAATCATGCCGCTATTATCGGCGGAGGCTTTATCGGTGTTGAAATGGCCGAAACCCTGCGTCATCGCGGTCTTGAAGTGACAATGGTGGAGCGGAACGAACAGGTGCTGGGACCGCTTGACCCCGAGATGGCCAAGCCGGTGGAACGGCACATGCGTCTCAAAGGCGTAGATCTTGTGCTCGGCGCGTCCGTCGTCGCCATCGAAGATCGCGGGAAAACGCTGCGCCTGTCCTCGGGACAAGTCCTCCGGACGGATATGCTGCTGCTGGCGATCGGCGTGACGCCGGAGAGCGGATTGGCCCGCGAGGCGGGGCTTGAGCTTGGCGTGAGGGGAGCCATCCGTGTAAACGAGCGGCTGCAAACGAGCGATCCGTCCATCTACGCGGTTGGCGATGCGATCGAAGTGAAAGACCGGACGCTTGGCTTCGAAACAGTCGTACCGCTCGCTTGGGGGGCCAATCGTCAAGGGCGGCTGGTTGCGGACGTCATTCAAGGGCGGAAAGCTTCCTACTCCGGGGCTTACGGAACGGCGATTGTCAAAGCGTTCGACCTGACCGCGGCCGTCACCGGAGTGAATGAGAAGACGCTGAACAAGCTGGGGGTTCCGTACGAGGCCATCCATATCCACCCGGCCTCTCACGCCGGGTATTATCCCGGTGCCGCGCCGCTGTCGCTCAAGCTGCTGTTCGACAAAGCAAGCGGCGCCATTTATGGCGCGCAAGCCGTCGGGCAGGACGGGGCCGACAAGCGGATCGACGTAATTTCCACGGCGATGCGCGGAGGGATGACGGCAGCCGAGCTGGCCGATCTGGAGCTGGCGTACGCGCCGCCGTATTCGTCGGCCAAGGACCCGGTTAACATGGCGGGATACGTTGCATCCAACGTGATGGAAGGTTTGGTCGAGACGATGCAATGGCACGAGGCGGATGCGTATGTCGAGGGCGGCGGACTGCTCGTTGACGTTCGGGATGAAGTCGAACGGATGGCGGGCTACATTCCAGGTTCGGTTTGCATTCCGCTGAACGATTTGCGCAACCGGCTGCACGAGCTACCGGTCCAGCATCCGGTTGTCGTCTCGTGCCAGGTCGGCTTGCGGGGCTATGTCGCGGCCCGGCTTCTTCAGCAGCACGGGTACCGGGTGCGCAATTTGGACGGGGGCTACAAGACGTATGCCGCGATGGCTGACGAGTCGTCCCTTCCGGCCCCCGGGACGGGCAGCGGTCCGTCGGTGCCGGCCGATTCCCCGGCCCCGGCTTCTGCGGTTCAGGTCCAGGTCGACGCTTGCGGATTACAGTGTCCGGGCCCTATTATGAAAGTATACGAAGCGGTCCGGCAAATGGCGCCGGGAGAACGGCTCGAAGTCAAGGCCACCGATTTCGGATTCGCCGCGGATATTGCCAAATGGTGCGAAAAAACAGGCAATCCGCTGGAGACGGTCGAATCTTCGCCCGAAGGCGTGCGGGCGGTGCTCGTTAAAGGAGCGGAAGCCGCACCGCAGCAATCCGTCCCGGCTGCGTCCAAAAACGGCGCGACCATGGTCGTGTTCAGCGGTGATCTGGACAAGACGATCGCCGCGTTCATCATCGCTTCGGGGGCCGCGGCGATGGGCAAGCCGGTCACGATGTTTTTCACCTTCTGGGGCTTGAACGTGCTGCGCAAGGCCGGAGCCCCGGCCGTCAAGAAGGACGGCTTAGAGGCGATGTTCGGGATGATGATGCCCAAAGGCACGGCTGCCCTTCCTTTGTCCAAAATGAACATGGGAGGTCTTGGCGCCAAGATGATTCGCCGCGTCATGCAGGACAAAAATGTCGATTCGTTGGAAGCCTTGATGGGCAGTGCGATCCGGTCTGGCGTCAAGCTGGTCGCATGCACGATGAGCATGGATATTATGGGCATCCGCAAGGAAGAATTAATCGACGGTATCGATTATGCTGGCGTAGCGACCTATTTGGGCGATGCCGAGGATTCGGGCTTGAACTTGTTTATTTAGAAGAGGTGAGTCGGTGTGGAATACGATAATGCGGTCAAAAACCGGTTGAAGCGGATCGAAGGCCAGATCCGCGGAGTGCTCGGCATGATGGAAGAAGGAAAAGATTGCAGAGATATCGTAACGCAGCTGTCGGCGATAAGGACAGCCGTGGACCGAACGATCGGCACGGTCATCGGGGCGAATCTGGAGCATTGCATCCGGGAGGAGCTGGAAAAAGGCAACTCGCCCGATCAAGTGATCCAAGAGGCGGTGCAGCTGCTGGTTAAGAGCCGATAGGATAAGGGTCTGGCCTGACCGTCCACTACGGCGTTTGATCGGCACGACAACTAGGGGCACGCACTGCCCCTTCTCTGAGCTTGTCGAGAAGTGGGCTAGTACTGCTAGCCCTCTCTTGGACATAAAAAGCCAAAGCCTGTATTCGCGAAAAGCACATCCAAATGGCTGTGCTTCTTTTCGATTGTTGCGAAGGCCCGCTCTAACGAGTCTTATTTTCCGAAGCGCGCTTATAGGTGCCCAGCAATTGCTCAATATGTTTCATCGCATATCCGACATGCTTGTTGTCCCGGGTCAACCGGCTTGCCATAATGCCGCCTTCGATCGAGGAGAAGACGAAGGAAGCCACCGATTCGGTATCCATGTCGGCTCTGAATTCCCCATCGGCTATCCCCTGCTGCAAAATGCTTTGCAGAAACGACAGCATTCCGTTATAAGCGGTCAGCGCGTGTTCGCGCATGCTGGGGTACGAAAGATCGCTTTCTACGGCGGTATTTAAAAAGGGGCACCCGCCTTGGAGCGGAGGATGATGAACGGCATCGCGATATACGCCGCACATTGCCACTATTTTCGCCGTAGCGGTCTCGGAGCCTTGCATCGCCGCCGAGAAATGTTCCCACAGCACTTTCCTCGCATATTCGAACGCTGCAAAAGCAATTTCGTCTTTATTGGAGAAATTGCGGTAAATCCCTCCTTTGGTCAAGCCGGTCGCATCCATAATATCCTGTATCGTTGATCCGGAGTATCCCTTTTGATTAAACAGCAACGCGGATTTTTTAATGATATGGGCCTTCGTTTGTTCGCCTTTACGCATGGACAGGTTCCTTTCTCTCCTTATCGTTGTGCGGATTTCAAGGGCTCTCTTGCTCGTACATATATTGTAACATTTTATGAGTGAATGATAGTACATGGTGATATATAATAAAAAAAAGAAACCGGACGGTCCGGTTTCCCGTTTTGGAAAGGAGGGCAGCTTGCATGGGAAAACTGCGGAGCAGGAGCAAGTCGCTGTACCTGTTGATGATCGTCGTTGCCGTCGTTTATATGCTTTACGTGACGTATATTAATTTTATTCATGACCCGCAAGCGGCTGAATTTCTGAGTCATAAAACCGGCTTGAAACGTCCCGTCGTTCTCCCGGTCTGGTTAAATGTGATGTATGTTCATATTGTTTTTGCCTGCGTGGCCATGATCGCGGGGGCCATTAACTTTTCGACGAAAATATTGAGTAACCACCGGAGGCTTCACCGGGTAAACGGCTATTTGTACCTCTTGTCCGTTGCGGTTGTCGTCCTTACTTCCGGCTATATGGCTCCGTTCTCGACCGGAGGAAAAATCAACAGCATCGCGTTTAATGTGATGAATCTCATTTTTATGGGATTGACCGTCGCAGCGATTGTGCAAATCAAACGAAAAAAGGTCGACAGCCATCGGAAATGGATGGTTCGCAGCTACGCTTTTTGCTTCACGAATATGTTCATCCATATGATCACCTTTGTTTTGCATAACGGGTTCGGCGTCGAATATGCGCTCAGCTATACGCTGGGAGTCTATGGTACGCTAGTACTGAACTTCGCGTTGGCCGAGATCGTCATCCGCTGTATTTATACCAGACCTGCGGCCATCGTGCCGCAAGGAAGCAAGAAAGGTAAGGTCACGATCTGACGATCGGCTATTTTGCCAGAATAAAAGCGCCATCCAACGGACGGTGCTTTCTTCTTTTCATAACCACGTTTCAATTGCGGTTCTTCTCATCTTTCCATTGCTGTTCCGTACCCACCTTTCCCTCGCGAAGCAGCGGAGGGCTGCCTTCCTGCTTGTATCTGATTTCTACCCAGCCCGTGTAACCATCCGGCAATAGATAGATATGGCTTTTTTGATCGTTTATTCCGTAGCTTCCAATAACAACTGCAGCAATGGAGATTGCAAAAAAAACGACAAGATAAAGCACATATAATTTCTTCAACATACAGGCTCACCGCCAGCCGGGCCGGAGGTCTGTTCGACGAACCGGAGGAATTCGCGCATCGCGTAGGAAACGTAGCGCGCCTTGTTCCAAATGACGACGAGATTCCACGGAATCGCCGGATTCGTCATCGGCAGAACCCGGACGTCCGGGTTCACGATTTTGGAGCAGATCGCTTCGGGCAGCAGGGCGACGCCCAATTCGGCAGCGACCATTTCCACCAGCAAATCCCATTGGGAGCTTTCGTGCGCGATGAGCGGATGAAAGCCGGCCTGGTGGCACGCTTCGAGCACGTGATGGCGGACGCCGAAGCCTTTGGCGAACATGAGGAACGGCTCCCGGCTCAGGTCAGCCAGCTTCACCGGGGAACGCTCCGCCAGCGGGTGCGACCGATGGAGCACCAACGCCAATTGCTGTCTAATAAAGGGCATCGTCCCGAAACCGGCTTTCTCGTCCGGAGAAATGACAACGCCCAAATCGATCGATCCGTTCAGGACCAGCTGCTCGATGCTTTTAGCGCCTTCTTCAACCATCTCGAATTGAAGACGGGGATACAGCTTCTGAAACGGCGCGACGACGCGCGGGAAAAAAACGGAGCTGATCACGGGAGGGAGCCCGATCGTAAGCGTTCCGGTCTTGAGCTTGGAGACGTCGTCGAGCGTAATATACAGGTCGTTCACCGCTTGAAGGATGTGATGGATTTGCTGGATCGCCGCGCTGCCCGCATCGGTTAACTTGACCTGCTTGCCCGAACGGTCGAACAACGTAACGCCCAGCTCTTCTTCCATGCTCCGGACCAGCTTGCTTAACGTCGGCTGCGTCATATGAAGCGCTTCCGCGGATTTGGTGAAATTTTGCAGTTTGGCGACCTCAAGAAGATAAGTCAAGTTTCGCAAATCCAAGAAACTCATCCCCACCTATAATTTTTTGGCATCGTTGCTATTCGATGTATGAATTTTACCTCGATACGCTCCCCATTGTAAACTGGAATAGCCGTGAGAACTTCCAATTTCGGGATGCGGAATTTCCAAAACAAAGCAGCTTCGGCAACCCGTTGGCCGATTTTTTGTAATCGCTATCTTTGGAATAATTTGAAATGTATGCATCTTAGAGAAGGAAAGAGGAAAAGCGCGAGATGATCATCGAAGTTCTGGCCATTGTGTTCGCCTTGGGATTACTCATGTTTTTTGCTTACCGGGGCTATCCGGTCATTGTATTTGCTCCGATTTTCACCTTGCTGGCCGTCGTCATCTCGGGCAATGCGCTCATGCCCAGCTATACGGAAACGTATATGACGAACGCGGCCAACTATGTAAAAAACTTTTTCCCCATTTTTCTGTTAGGGGCTATTTTCGGTAAAGTGATGGAAATAAACGGGGCGGCGGCTTCCATTGCGCAGTCCATCGTGCGGGCGCTCGGCTCGAAGCGGGCGATTCTGTCCGTCATTCTGGCCTGTGCGGTGCTGACGTACGGCGGCGTATCGTTATTCGTGGTCGCGTTCGCGGTGTATCCGTTTGCCGTGGCGATTTTCCGGGAAGCGAACGTGCCGAAACGGTTAATTCCGGGGACGATCGCGCTTGGCGCCTTTACGTTTACGATGGACGCGCTGCCGGGCACGCCGCAAATTCAAAATATTATTCCGACCAGCTATTTCGGGACGGACGCTTATGCCGCGCCGATCGTCGGGATCGCCGGCAGTCTGATGGTATTTTTCGGAGGGCTCTGGTGGCTGGAACGCCGGCGCAGGCAGGCCGAAGCCGCCGGGGAAGGATACGGAACAGATCATAAGAACGAGCCGGAGCTGCTGGAAAACCAGACGTATCCGAGCCTGTGGATCTCCGTGCTGCCGCTGCTGCTCGTGCTTGTCTTCAACTATTTGCTCAGCCGCGGCTTTTTGGACGTAACGACCTGGTACAACGCGGAGCTTCTGAAATCGTTTAATATCTCGAATGTGAAAACGATTGCATCTTCCTGGGCGCTCATTATCGCTTTGTGCATCGGTATCGTCAGCGCGCTGTGTATTAATCTTCGATATGTGCAGAGCAAGCTGGCGGCCGGACTGACGGCGGCGGCGATGGGGTCGCTGCTGGCGATTTTCAACACCGCCTCGGAGGTCGGCTTCGGGAACGTGGTCAAAACGCTGCCCGGCTTTAAATTGATTCAGAACTGGATTATGGGGCTAAGCTCGCAGCCGCTCATCTCCGAAGCGGTGTCGGTGAACATCCTCGCGGGCGTGACCGGCTCAGCCTCCGGTGGGTTGTCCATCGCGCTTGAAGTGATGGGCAAAACGTACCTGGCCGCGGCTCAAGCGGCGGGCATCAGCCCGGAGCTGCTGCACCGGATCGCTTCCATGGCCTCCGGGGGCATGGATACGCTGCCTCATAACGGCGCGGTCATCACGCTGCTGGCGATTACCGGCTTGACGCATCGCCAATCGTACAAGGACATTTTTGCGGTTACCGTGCTGAAGACGTTGACCGTGCTCATTTTGGCCGTGATCTTCTCGTTCATTTAATGAAGTAGCCAGCGGAGGGATGGACTATATGGGAAATTTCCTAACGAATAAAGTTGCTTTGATCACGGGAGCCGCCAGCGGCATCGGCCTGGAAATCGCTCGCACCTTTGCAAGGGAAGGGGCCCGGGTGATCGTCTCCGACATGCACGGGGACAAGGCGGAGAGCGCGGCGGAAGAGCTGCGCGGCGCAGGCCATGAAGCGATGGGCGTGAGCCTCGATGTGACGCGGGAGAGCGATTTTGTGGCTGCGGTCGAAGCGGCCCGCAGAGCTTATGGGAGACTGGATATTCTGGTCAACAATGCGGGCCTGCAACATGTTGCGCCGATCGAAGATTTTCCGGTGGAGAAGTTCGATTTCATGCTGAAGGTGATGCTGACCGGCGCTTTTATCGGGATCAAGCACGCGTTTCCGATCATGAAAGAGCAGGGCTGGGGCCGCATCATCAATATGGCCTCCATTAACGGAGTGATCGGCTTCGCGGGCAAAGCCGCCTATAACAGCGCCAAGCACGGGCTGATCGGCCTTACGAAGGTCGCGGCCCTGGAAGGGGCGGCGCACGGCATTACCGTCAATGCGCTGTGCCCGGGCTACGTCGATACGCCGCTTGTTCGCGGTCAGTTGAACGATCTGGCGAAAACCCGTCAGGTGCCGATGGAGCGGGTGCTGGAAGAAGTTATTTACCCGCTCGTCCCGCAAAAGCGTCTGCTGTCGGTCGAAGAAATCGCCGAATTCGCCATGCTGATCGCCAGCGACAAAATGAAGGGCGTCACCGGAGCATCGCTACTGATCGACGGAGGTTACACCGCGCAATAAACCATAACGAAGGAGGAGAGGACATGGGCACAAGTAAAGTGATGGACTCCGTGACAGAAGCCGTACGGGATATTCAAGATGGAGCTGTGCTGATCGTCGGCGGCTTCGGGCTGTGCGGCATTCCCGAGCATCTGATCGCGGCATTGAAGGAGCAGGGGACGAAGGATTTGACCGTTGTCAGCAACAACTGCGGCGTCGACGACTGGGGGCTGGGGCTGCTGCTGGCTAACCGGCAAATCAAGAAAATGGTGTCCTCCTATGTAGGAGAGAACAAAACGTTCGAGAAGCAGTTCTTGAGCGGAGAGCTGGAGGTCGAGCTGGTGCCGCAGGGCTCGCTCGCGGAACGGATTCGGGCAGGCGGCGCGGGGATTCCGGGCTTTTACACGGCGACCGGCGTCGGGACTCCGGTTGCGGAAGGCAAGGAGCACAAAACGTTCGACGGGCGTACGTACCTGCTGGAGCGGGCGATTGTTGGGGATTTTGCGCTGGTCAAAGCTTGGAAGGCCGATCCGCTGGGGAATCTCGTCTTCCGCAAAACGTCGCGCAACTTCAATCCGATGGCCGCTGCGGCGGGCAAAATTACGATAGCTGAAGCGGAAGAGATCGTCGGCGTCGGGGAACTGGACCCGGACGAGATTCATACGCCGGGCATTTATGTGCAGCGCGTCGTACGGGGCGGAAGCTACGAGAAACGGATCGAGCGGTTAACGGTCCGCAGCGTCTAAAAAAGGAGGGTTCCACATGAGCGATAGCCGAACCAGAATTGTGAAACGGGCCGTTCAGGAAATTCAGGACGGCATGTATGTGAATTTGGGGATCGGGATGCCGACGCTGGTCGCCGACGAAATTCCGGCTGAGCTGAGTGTCATGCTGCACTCGGAGAACGGGCTGCTGGGGATCGGACCGTATCCGAAGCAGGGCGAGGAAGATCCGGACTTGATCAATGCCGGGAAAGAAACGGTCACGGCAATTCCGGGCGCTTCGTATTTCGACAGCGCAGAGTCGTTCGCGATGATCCGCGGCGGCCATATCGATCTGGCGATTTTGGGCGGGATGGAAGTATCCGAAGGGGGCGATCTGGCCAACTGGATGATCCCCGGCAAAATGGTCAAAGGCATGGGCGGCGCGATGGATCTGGTGAACGGAGCCAAGCGGATCGTCGTCATTATGGAGCATGTCAACAAGCACGGGGAAGCGAAAGTGAAGAAGGAGTGTACGCTCCCGCTGACCGGCCAAGGTGTCGTGCACCGGCTCATTACGGACCTCGCCGTCTTCGACTTTACCGCTCAGGGGATGGTGCTGGTCGAATTGCTGGGCGGCGCAGGGCTGGACGAAGTGCGGGCGAAAACGGAAGCTTCGTTTACGGTCGATCCGCGGCTGGCGGAGGAATTGGGCGCTTGACTATACATGTCTGTTTAACAAAGCTTTGAGGAGGTTCACATGAATAACGATGCGGTGATCGTAAGCGCCGTCCGTACGGCGATCGGCGGGTTTCAAGGGGCGCTGTCGGGCATTCCCGCCACGGAGCTCGGCAGCCTCGTGATCAAGGACGCGCTGGAGCGGGCGGGCGTTAGCGAGGAGCAAGTGGACGAGGTGATCATGGGCAACGTGCTGCAGGCGGGGCTCGGACAAAATCCGGCGCGCCAGGCGTGGCTGAAAGGAGGCTTTTCTCATGCGGTGCCTGCGGTGACGGTGAACAAGGTGTGCGGCTCCGGCCTCAAGGCCGTCATGCTGGCGGCGCAAAGCGTGCGGCTGGGCGATGCGGATATCGTCGTGGCGGGCGGGATGGAAAATATGAGCCAAGCGCCGTACTTGCTGGAAGGCGCTCGCTCGGGGCTTCGTATGGGCGACGGGAAGCTGGTCGATTCGATGGTCCGAGACGGGCTGTGGTGCGCCATGTGCGATATCCATATGGGGATCACGGCGGAAAATATCGCGGACCGGTACGGGCTTACCCGTGCGGAGCAGGATGAATTTGCCGCTTGGAGCCAGCACAAAGCGGAGCAGGCGATCCAGTCGGGACGTTTTCGGGACGAGATCGTCCCCGTGGCGATTCCGCAGCGAAAAGGCGATCCGGTCGTCTTCGTTACCGACGAGCATCCGCGCTACGGCACGACGGCGGAAACGCTCGGCAAGCTCCGCCCTTCGTTCCGCAAGGACGGCACCGTGACCGCGGGGAACGCGTCGGGCATCAATGACGGGGCGGCTGCGCTGGTCGTCATGTCGGCGGCCCGGGCGAGGCAGCTCGGACTGAAGCCGCTGGCACGGATCAGAGGCTATGCGCATGCGGCTTTGGACCCTTCGGTTATGGGACTGGGCCCTGTGGATGCGGTCCGCAAGCTGCTTGGCAAAACCGGCGTGTCGATGGACGACATCGACCTGCTGGAGCTGAACGAAGCGTTCGCGGCCCAATCGCTTGCGGTCGGGCGGGACCTCGGCGTGCCGCAGGAGAAGCTGAACGTGAACGGCGGCGCCATCGCGCTCGGCCATCCGATCGGAGCGAGCGGCGCCCGCGTGCTCGTCACGCTGCTTCATGAGCTGACCAAGCGTGACGGGAAGCTCGGTCTCGCGGCGCTGTGCATCGGCGGGGGGCAAGGGGTTGCGATGTTGGTGGAGCGGGAGGCGTAACGGCTCATACGATATTTATACGTAAAAAGAGGAGCGCACAGGGTAGCTCCTCTTTTTCGTATGATGTTTGCGGTCTCCGTCCTAGGGACCGGCGGACTCAAGCGGCCGGAACAAAGACGGTAAAGACGAGAAGAAGTCCCGGGTTCCATTTTCGGTTTGAATGCGGACGCTTAAAATACAGGCTCCTTATACGTGACGGCTTCCCGGGGTAAACGTAGGACTACCCGGAATGTGCAAGCTCGTTCGTTCCCGACGGTTCGTCAAGCTTGCTCCGAGTATTCCCTGACAAGCCAACATTCGCTAGCGAAAAATGTTGAAACAAAAAGTTCAAAAATAGTTCTTAATGTTCTACCAGTTTTAACCATTTTGGGCTAGAATTAAATTACAACTTGTAAGATGGTGGAGCAGCTCTTCGAAAGGAGGAGGCTGTAAATGGATTTATTTCAGGCTCTTTCTGCTCTCTTCGCGTTCGGAATGTTTATAATTACATTGTTAGGTTATATTGAAAAGAGGAAATAATCCGCTTGGTTCTTGTTTTGGTGTGAAACCATACTGAGAAACATCCGCCAATTACAAGTTGATTGTATGAGTTGGATCATCCGATCTGACTCATCTTTTTTGAGAAAAGACACAAATTCATTTTGGGAACCGCAAATTTTACTTCGTACGCATGAAGAATAACACGATATTCAACTTCTCGGACAACAAAATGGGCAGATGGTACGATGATGAGCTGCTCACCACGCAATAAAGCAACGGCTCTCGGAAAACGAGAGCCGTTCGCTTTTCATGGCTATTTGCGGCAGATATGTTCCCCTTATCCCGGGTCAAACGGAATTATCCCCTCTTGACTTGCCAAGTACGCCGCTTGTTCCTTATCTCCTTACGGCCATTTGTTATTTTCGGATAGTGGGAAACTCAAACCTTAGGGAAGGGTCAACGGGAAAGAGGTGGCGTTTACGATTTAATTTGCATTAAGCATTTCAGTATGGATGAAGAAAATAAAGCTTTCATTCCGTACGGTGTATCGATATTCGCCTTCAGGAAGACTTCATCCTGACCTTTATCGTAAAAATGGTGGGCTACGGAGTAAGCGATCGTAGAGTCATTTATTTCATCAGAGAGGCTGCTATTGATCACAGCGTAGTGTGTATCATACAGAGAAATATAATACCCATATATGGGATCGGGCATAGGTTGAAAATCGACCCTAATACCCAAATGTCCGGCCAGTTCGGACGGAGTGCTGGAATGAAATTGTCGAGTCAAGGCATACGCTTGATCTTGAATGTGACGATGTTCGATCTTCAATTTAGGTTGTCTGTTCAGAAATTGCAGCGATGCGTAATTGTTAATTGAAACATCTGTCAGGCGACGACTCACGATCATATAATCAACCTCCATCATTTTTCGAAAACAGGTCCGATATAATAAGTTTTAAACTTTGGAAGCACGACAAACTGTTTTAAATCAATCAGGACGATTTCCAGTTACTTTTTTGAAATATATAGTTCTTTTGCTTTAAGTATAACATTAATTAAAGATAATTCTAGTAAATTTTTCTCAGTTTCTGTGAGTTCTACTCCACGGAACATCACCTTCTTTTGGGCCAAAATACTTTCCAGATCCACTTCGTTAGAAGTATTCGTTGTCACCGGGTCTTTCCCCGTAAGTATCCAATCCAGGGATACTTCATATAAATCTGCCAAAATACGCAAGGTATTAATGTCCGGCTCGCTGCCTCCATTTTCATACCGGCTTAAGGTTTTGTTATTAATCCCGGTCCGTTCGGACACATCTTTTTGCTTAAAGTTTATTCGTTCCCTTGCATAGCGGAGTCGTTCAGAAACCGTAAACATAATGGAATCCTCCCACTTGAAAAAAGTAATAGTTCGGGCTATCGTCTGGCTCATTTTGACTTAAACAGGTGTATGGCTCGGGTCTCTGCGAGGAAGACGGTTTGTAGGCTTTTTCGGTTTTCTACATAGAAATAGACTTGTTAATTGCAGGAATGTTTCTCAGTCTACTAGAGGCGCTTTTTGCGTTCAAAGCCCAAAGGACTTCGCTACTGGAATATCGGCGTATGAAAATAACTATAGCATAGCAGTCTCAAAAATTGAGAAAAAAACATTGAATTCTCGTTTAATGAGAATTATAATAGGTTTTGTTCGCTGATTATCTCATTTAACGAGAATTATGGGAGGTGCAGCTATTTGATGGTTATCGGCAATGTATTGTAATTCACGATCAAACTACTGGAAAGGAAGTTTAGCATGCAGAACATTCAACAAAGATACGAGGTCTTGGAAGCTGAGAAAGCGTTATTGAACATGAACGACCAGGCAGATATGTTGAAACTTTTAGTTATCGAGAATGAACAGGAGCAGCTTCAAGCGCAAATGAATGAGCAAATGGGAACTCAAGCCGGAGAAGATCGCCACCATGTCCTCCCCACAGAGCACGCTTCGAGCAAAGTAGATAAAGACCTGATCGTCTCTCCGCCGGATAGCGATGAAATTGAGCTGAAGTACGATTTTAACGATATCTTCGGAAACATGCAGGCCAACAAAATCATAAGTGAGCTTCTAAGAGAGCAGAAAGCCGCTTTGCAGTCGCTGCATCAGAATCAGTTGAGCGAACTGCAATCCGCCTATGAGGCGCAGGAAGAAGAATTGGAGTCCGGCATTGAGCTTATTTATCAGTTTAAACAGAAGCTGGAAAATTTAAACACGAGTGCCTTGGAGAAGGAAGATTTACTGAGCAAACTAACGCAGCAAAATCAGCATCTTCAGGAACAAGTGAGCCGGTTGCAGCAAGAACGCGATGAGGCGATTGCCACGCTGGACCATTTGAAAGCCGAGTTCAACGGTGAAGCTGAAGAGCAGCAGAATGAAATCCTGCGTTTGGAGCAGCTTTTGAAACAGATGGAGTCCCGGCCTAGTGCGGAACCAAGCGTGAAAATGACGGGGACCTCCGAGACGCTTGAGGAGCTGGTGCAAAAAGCAAAGGAAAGCGCAGCCGAAAAAGCGACGCAGCAGCTCCTTGCGAGCCGGGCGGAAGTGCTGCCTCCTCTTGTGTTCCAGCCCGACGCAGCTCACTTGCAGCCAATCCCTGTGCCTACCTTGTCAGAACCAATTGCGCAAACCGATGCGGTGGCTGCAGGGCATCTGCAGGAACAGATGAAAGACATGCTGGACTGGAAAAAGGATATCGAGGAATGGCGGGAAGGAGAAGCCGCTTGGCGGGTTGACGTCGAGAAGCAGCTGTCCAGACTTTAAGCATGCGACGATCGGATCATTGACCGCAAACGTTTAATCCAAGAAAGGGAGAGACGCATGACCAATACTGAGCGTGAAAAAGTCGTAACGCTTCTCAAGAACTACCAATCTTATAAATATGCAGTGGATAACTATATGTCGGAAAGCTCGTATACGCTCTCCGTATCCAAGCTGGACTTTGCTCCCCGCAACGGCAGTTACGGTTCGAGGGAACCCGGTGTGCTGACCCATAGTTGTGAGCAAGACGCGGCGGATTATCGAATGTACAGCCGTCTCGTACACATGATTGAAGGTGCGCTCAAAACCTTGTCGGATGTCGAATATGAAATTATTCATTATAAATGGATGAAGGGCTGGACCTTGAAAGAAATTGAGGTTCGCAAAAATTACGGCACTGATTCGACCAAAGCGATTCATCGCCGCGCGCTTGAGAAGCTGGCGATTTGTTTCATGTTTACCGAGCCGGCAGACATTCTGCCGATGCAAGGCCGTCGCGTCCCGGGTGAAACTCAAGAGGCGTTTGCATAAACAACCACCTTTCAACCACCTTTCCCATGTTATAGTAATAGCATGAGAAAGAATCGATACGAGTGAAGCCATGATAGTCCTATAGATGAAACATGTAAAAGTGATGGGAGCCGTCGCCGTTTGGCGCGGTGAACATCGCTTTTTATTTTAGACGATACAGGAGGGGTACATATGAGCAGTGATAAGACGAAACGCCTTGGTTTGAATAAATGGGTCGGCTCCGACCAAGTTCTGCGTGCCGAGTTTAACGAGAATTTTGACAAGATCGATGCGTATGTCGATGACAGCCTGGCGGTGAAGACGACTTCCGTGCAGTTGAAGCAGGGCTTGCAGGTGGTCGATGTGAACCAGAGCAGCCCGCTGAATAATGTAACCATTCAAGGGCGGACGTTGGTTAATTTGCTTGGGCGTGCGGGCGGTTTCGAGGCGGGCGATATCGTCCAGTGGGAGAAGGGTTCTGCCACACTGACGATTGATACAAGCACGTTTGTATCAGGGAAATCTTGCGGAAAAGTGACGACAACTGCATCAGCGGTCTGCTACATAGCGCAGCGGTTCACCTTCAAGAAGGGGAAATACTATATCCTCATCGCAGAGACGAAGAATGGCACGGCAACAACAGGCGTTCTTATTGGCAACAATGACTTTGCCTCTACATGGAATACTGACGCAACAAAGTGGACGACGCAGTTTGTAAAAATAAATTATACAGAGAATCGTGAGGATTACGTCATCTTCAACTGCAGCGGCGCTGCGGGACAGACCGGGTACATTGACAATTATCGTGTTTACGAAATTACACGAGCGGAATACGACGCCATCGACAGCATGACAACGGAGCAAATCGCCGCGAAATGGCCGTACGTTGACGATATGAAAAGTGTTTATTCGCCGTATATCATCAAGCATGGGGAGAACGGCCTGCCACCAATGATCGCATGGAATATTCATGATGGAAATACCGGTGCTAACATATCGTTCCCGGACAAGGATACGCTGTATATCGATAAATATGCACCCGGCGTAAGTGGTATTTGGTATAAAGTTCCGATCGGCGCTGGACAGACGTATACCTTTAAAACGACCGTAAATATCGAAAATATTGGAGGGAATGTCTCAGATGGCGGATACTACAACCTATGGCCGTACGATGCACAAGGAAAGGAGCTTGCTCCTTTACATTCACCGCCTTATGCACCACAGAACGGTGAAACCTTGCTGCAAAAAACATTTGCCGTACCAACAAACGCAGTTGCTTTAGGCATCTTTATCGGTGCTGACATTGAGTCTACCGGGAACTACACGTTTTCTCGGCCGACGCTGCACTCCGGATCGGAAGCACTCCCGTTCGTCTCAAATAGCAATGACGATTACCTATTTTTCCCGAACGTTAAGCTTGCATCCAATGTTGACGGAACGGTTCATGATACGCTGTTTCAGCATGACGGGAAGTACTGGAAGCAGGCGCGGTTTAAGACAATGGACTTGACGGGCGACTTGGAATGGGGACCCTTAGGAAAAGGCCCTGGCTGGAAAAGCGTTACAACTAATTCTAATACAGTAGCTGGAGCAGTATTGATATCGAGCTTTGGCTTAGGTACCTTTACAAAGTTTGATGGGAAGATTCTTGGCCCTTATATCATATCGTCTGGAATTGATACGGGATGGATTCCGGTTGATTACTCCGTCCGGATTGGTATTCCTAACTCAGATAGCGGATGGAGTGATAAACACGATCCATCGCCGGACGACATTAAGGCATATTTTAATGGTTGGCGAATGTTTCAAGAAGGGCAAGACCCGAACACATCTTTATATACAAGTGGAAACAAATGGTGGTTAAATCGAAGAGATAACACAACAACTACTACACCCGATATCAGTCAATCTGTTTGGAAAGTATCGCAATCCCCTTACAAACTCCAATACCAACTTGCTACGCCAACCATTGAAGAGATAACGTCAGAGGGCGGAATCACGCTCCATGAAGGGTTGAATCAGGTTGAAGTTGGTACCGGATTAATTATACGGGAAACTATTAGATGGGTAGATGGGGAACCATTAGGATACGGGGTTTATTATTATACGAACCATCAAATCATGGCGGGTGGTTCGACGAAATTTCGAAAACGAGCAAAAGGTACAGTAACGGTCTATAAAAACGGTTGTCGAGATTTTAGCACGTCGTCTGCGGGGACGAGTATTGATGATTGGATCAAACTGGACAAGATCGCATTTGATCCATCAGCAGCTTACACCGTCACGTACTTTGCCCTAGAGCAATACGCATTAACTTGCAACATCCAATCGATCCGAGCTGAATATGCGGGCAATATAAAAAGTGTCGTCGATACGCTGGCAGCCGGACAGTCCGACATGGCAGCGCGAGTCGGGGCGCTTGAGATTACGCGTGCTCAGCGTGTACAGTCACAGTGGATTAAGCCGACGCTGCTTAATGGATGGGTCAATTACGGTGACGGGGCATACACCGATGCTGGCTACTTTAAAGACGAATTAGGTATCATTCATATCCGAGGGCTGGTAAAGAACGGCCAGCTGAATGCCTCTATCTTTATGCTCCCTCTCGGGTATAGACCGGCTCGCGCGATGGTAATTCCGGTTGCTACGGACGGTAACGGTCAACTTATATTGGGCCGCCTGACGATTGACTTTAATGGGTCTGTGTATCATACATTAGGTGGAACGGGCTGGTTTTCACTCGACGGCATATCGTTCCTTGCCGAAAGATAAAATGGAGGTGCAACGGATTAATGAAAGAAGCACTCATAGTCGATCTAAACGGCTTCATCACAGACGTAACACTCGTAGACGACAATGTCTCGGGCGTTTTTCCTATCTACCGGGAGTTGCCCGCAAGAGGCACAGAGGAGCAACCGCAGAAAGCGGTGGAGCTAATCGGCTACACTATAGCCGTTCCCGTCCCGGAAGGACTGCATTTGCCTAAGTGGGATTTTACCGAGGAGCGGTGGGTAGAGGGCAAGCCTGCAGGTGAATTGCTGGTCCAGCAAAAAGCGAATAAACTTGCTGAACTCAAAAGATTTTGTACGGAAGCCATCGAGGGAACTTTCACCTCTTCTTCTCTGGGAGAGGAGCATGTTTACTCTTTTGATACGGAGGCTCAGCTTAATTTTCAAAGCACTAAAGAATTGATGAACATGCACCCTAATTTTACACAAACATCGTGGAAAACACGCGACGCGGGCGTTTTGACACATACGAAGGAACAGTTCACCCGACTTTGGCTTGACGGGCAAATGCATAAAACAAACCTGATCGAGAAGTTTAGACGACTGGAAAAAGAACTCGAACACGCCACTTCAGTGGATGCGGTCAATTCTATCCGGTGGTAGAAGCTTCTTTTATGTATGGGGAATCTGGGGGAATCTATAAAATGAGCAGCAATAAGACATCGAATCTGAAATTGCATAATTGGGCAGGCTCGGATCAAGTGCTGAGATCGGAGTTTAATGAAAATTTTGAGAAGATAGATGCTTTTGCGAGTGAGCTCATGGCTATGGGCTCGGTCCCGGTTCAATTAAAGTATGGGATGCAAGTCGTCAAAGTAGAGCACACCAGAATGTTGGAAAACGTCAGCATGAAAGGGAGAACGCTGGTTAATTTACTGGGACGGGACGGAAATTGCGAAGACGCCTCCAGGTGGGCCCCGTATACCGGTGCCGTGCTTTCGCTGGACCACGTAAAAAAGGCCTCTGGGTCGAATAGCATTCAGTTTAAGATAGCGAGCGATCAGGCCTCGGCTGGAATAACGAAATTATGCGCGGTATCCGCGGGAAAGTATTACATCGCGTTTGCTGACATAGCTAACACAGACATTCAAAGCGGAGCCGTACTGAAATTCGGCACCGAGCAAACGGTCGGCTATACCGGAACATCGTTCACTACGAAATGGGTAAAGCTTGCGCCAAGCGAGAGCGGTCAACAATCGTTATACGTATTTGGATCAGGTATGCCCAATCAGATCGCCAATGTTGATAATGTCCGCCTCTATGAAGTGAGTGCGGAAGACTATGCGATCATAGACACTATGACACCGGAGGAAGTCGCCACCAAATGGTCGTACGTTGACGATATAAAGTCCGTCTACTCGCCATACATTATCAAGTACGGCGAGAACTTGCTACCGCCGTTCACGGAGTGGAATGTGATAGCAGGGAACGGCGGCACACCGAAAATGGACATAGATGATCCATTTTCCGCCAGTCTGATCGCCGATCTGAGCGGTCAAGCGATTTATGTAGATATACCCGCTACGCCGAATATCGCTTATACGTTATCACTACCTTCATTACCTGCCAATGGATTTATAGGATTTAATAGTTTCGATGCGAATATGCAGTTTGTAAGTGCTTATGGAGGCTATACATCCAAGTTGAGCAAGACCATAATAACAGAGCCCAATGTAAGATATTTAAAGGTCATATTTGGAAATAACACTTATGGAGCGGGGACGTATAAGTTCGTAAAGCCTGTGCTGTCACTGGGTTCTACGGCGAAACCGTTCAAATCCCGCAACGACGACCACTTGTTCTTCCCGAATGTCAATCTTGCCTCTAACGTAGACGGAACGGTCTATGATATGTTATACCAACGCGACGGAAAGTATTGGAAGCAAGCGCGGTTTTGCACGATGGAACTGAATGGGAATTTGGACTGGTCTTATGCAAATTTTTTTACCGGATTTAAGGAAGTGAAAGTCCCGATACCGGAGGCTATCACGAATGCCGCCACAATCGTTAAGCATGATGGAAAGCCGTTAAAGGTGAAACCGGATGGGATTGCTCCTGCGGGCGGAGACGAGTTCACTTTGACAACCAAGAGTAATCAGCTGTTTATTTCGATCTCCAACGCCGATAGCGGATGGGGAGATTCATATAACCCGTCCCAGGAAGATATTAAGGCGTATTTTAATGGCTGGCGCATGTATCAGGAGGGTACGTCAGCGGCAACCGGGATTTACACATCAGGCAGAAAGTGGTGGGCACGACGCAATGGTACCGGGTTTGACTCAGCTACGGCGGAAATGGCACCTGCTGCCTACGGGTTCATTAATGGCCCTACCGCATACAAACTTCAATACCAACTTGCTGAGCCGACGGTTGAGGAACTTACAGCGGAAGGCGGGCTCACGTTCCATGAAGAACTCAATCAAGTGGAAGTCGGCAATGGGATGATCGTCAGGGAGCATCACAATGTAGTGACAATCGGCGGTATTTCTTACATGCTAACGGGAGCGGGGCAAAAGTTCCGTGCGGATAGAGCATTTGCAGTATATAAGAATGGCGTGAATGCAGGTTGGTCTCTGAAGCGCAGAGCGGCTTTTGATGTAAATTATGGATGGGGATACGCCCAAACGCTTTCGTCGAATGTAGATCCATCCGCGACTTACACGGTCACGTATCGTGCTCTTGACCAATACGCTCTCACCTGCAACGTTCAATCGATCCAAGGGGAGTATGCGGGCAATCTTAAGTCCGTTGTCGATACGCTGGCAACTAATCAGGCGGACATGGCGGCGCAGATCACAGAGCTTCAAGGCGGGACGGATAAACTTGAATCGGTTTTACCGCTTAGCGCCATGTCGCGGCAATCCATCATCAATGGCGGGTTCGATATAGCGCAACGGGGTACCAGCGTTGTCCAAAATGGTAATCATGGTCCGGAAAATGCATATGGATACGGATTGGACAGGTGGGTCGGGCAAGTATACGCTGGCAGAGGAGTCATAGGAACGACCAGCTTTACGATGTCGCAGCAACCATTTGCATTAGGCCAAACCGCAGTTCCGGGAAATCCAAAGTATTTCGGAAGGTTGAGCGTCACTTCAATTGGTACCAAGGGGACAAGTAGGGCATTCATGAGGATGGCACAGTTTGTCGAGTCTGTGTTCACGTTTGCCGGACAAAAATGTACGGCAAGCTTTTGGGCGAAAGCGAGCGACAATCGCTCAATCGCGGTTTCTTTGTTCCAATACTTCGGGCACGGCAGCCCGTCGTCAGGTGTTTCGTGCCCGGGTGGTAAAACGATCAACCTGACAAAGTCATGGCAATTTTTCTCTGTCACATTTGACGTTCCTTCTATTGCAGGGAAGGTTCTGGGAGAGAACAAGAACGACAATTTGGGGCTTTACTTTATTCCTTACAAACAAGACAACGAAGTCATTTCCATACCATCCGGCGAGGTCGGCACGTATGCAACAGGGGATTTCGATTTCGCCCAAGTCCAGCTTTGCGCCGGTGACGTAGCTCTTCCGTTCCAGCCGCGGACTTTTGCGGAGGAGTTGACGCTATGTCAGAGGTACTTCTGCAAAACGTTCCCGTATTCGACGCCCCCTGCAAATAATGCCGGACGTGGCGGGGCTCTGGGGGTGAGATTGGCAGCAACCACCGAGCCGATCATATGCTGGCAGTACCCCGTTCCGATGCGCATATCACCGTCATTTGTACTTTATTCTCCGCAAGGCGGGACAACGGGCCAATGGAGGAATGACTACAACTCTACGTCATCCGCTAACGCGATGCCATTTTCCGGATCAGAAAAGAGTGCGGGGATCGGGAACTCGGAATTTAGTTTGCCAGCGGGATATTACGAGATTCATGCAGTGGCGGACGCCGAACTTTAACGAAAGGAGCGCACCTATGGACGGATACAAACATTATGTACGCATTGACGTGGCAGGGATCGTCACTCACGGATTTTCGTCCGCGTTTGAAACGCCGGAGTCATCGGACATTTGCATTGACGAACACGCAGGCCGACATTTTACGCTACAACTACGTAACGAGAGCTTGCAATACAAATACCAGTGGCAAAACGGAGCGCTCGCCGAACGAAGCCAAGTGGAGTTAGATGCCGAGTGGGCCGGCAGACCAGTTGCGCAAACGACCCCCGAAGAGAAGCTCGCTGCGCTGACCGCGCAATTGAAAAAGCAAGAAGAACAGGCTGCTGCCGTCAGCGCCGACTTGCAGGCATTCATGGAATATTTCATGAGCAAAGGAGACTAGACCAACCATGGCAAACTTGCCGTTTCTTGTCTCCACGTATGCACGCAACATTACCATGTTTGGTAACGAGCGCTTGACGCCTCGGGATGGTTTCAAAGGGGTTCCGGAAAGCTACCGTCCAGATGTGAAAAGCTACGCGGCCCGCAATTATGATTACGACGAGCTTGACCGAGCTTTGGACAAAGGCTGGATCAATCGGCAAGAGCTTGACGACATTATGGCATTAAAAACGGAAGCGGATCCCCACCATCGATCTATAGTATAAATTTTGAAGTCGGCTCTTTTCGTTACTCGACCGTAGCGCGAATAAATGATGATTTCTTTGCGCTATTTCATTTGGAAATGAGGGATTATTGGTGAGCTGGAATAAAACTTCAAACTTAAAAATGCATCATTGGACAGGCTCGGATCAGGTCTTAAGGTCGGAGTTTAATGAGAACTTCGAAAAGATAGATGCTTTTGCGGGTCAACTGCTGGCAGAGGATCCGACTCCGGTTCGGTTAAGTTATGGAATGCAAGTTGTCAACGTGAAGCAGACCAGTATGTTGGAGAATGTCAGCATCAAAGGAAGAACCCTGGTGAACCTGCTCGGGCGGGAAGGAAACTTTGAAAATATCGGAAAGTGGAATGAAGGTAGTGTGGACCTCATTATTGACGCTAGCGTTCGCAAGTTCGGAAACGCAAGCGGCAAGATTGATAATTCAACGGGGACAAGTGAGAAGGTGTATCATAATTCTCAACCGCTTTATTTGGCCGGAAAGTATGTCCTTTATGGGGTATGGGCCCGGACTGTGGCCGGGACACCCCAAGGAGAACTATTCTTAATGGTCAGAAATGCGGACGGGACGATAAAATGGATCGATAACAGACATCGTTCTTTTTATATCAATGCTACTCCCGAATGGCGGTTCTATTATCAGGTATTGGATTTAACCGGTTCGTCGGCACCGTATTATACGGCGAGAATCGACGTCAACACTTTCGGAACCGCTAATGATGTCATCTATTATGACGGACTTGTTGTTTACGAAATTTCGCGGGACGAATTTACAGCCTTTCGTGAAAATAAACTTAGTTACGACCAGGTTGTAGCGAAGTATCCTTATGTAGACGATGTAAAGCACGTAAATTCTCCTTATGTTATTAAATATGGCGAGAACTTGCTGCCGCCGTTTCACGAGTGGATCCTGAACCTCAACGCTACCGCAATTGAATCTTATAAATTGAGACTGGTAACCAATACAGTCGATTCTTATAGTACGGCGAGAGTTGCTGTTTTACCGGATAGGCATTACACATTAAGCGGAGATCCCGGGTCCGGAAACTACGAGGTCTACGCTTGTGATTCGGGGTATAACTTTATAAAGGAATTTGGTCAAGTTCTTGCTTCAAACAGTTCTATAACATTCAAGACACCGAACACAGCAAGCTATTTGGATATTCGCGCGACGAACAGAAACACTGCGAGCATTGCGACTACATTTAGTCAGCCTATGCTTAACCTTGGTACGGCGGCAAAACCATTCCAACCACGTAACGACGATTACTTGTTCTTCCCGAACGTCCAACTCGCCTCCAACGTTGACGGGACAGTCTACGATACGCTGTTCCAGCGGGACGGGAAGTTTTGGAAGCAGGCACGGTTCAAGACGATGGATTTGGATGGGAGTTTAGGGTGGCGGCTATATCAAGATGGTTCAGGGTACAGAGTAGTGGAAATCTCCATCACTGACGGCCTTTCGAACACTGAAAAAGTTATAAAGTATGACGGGAAAATCATTCCTCATGTGTTTCCTCTGACAGGTACAGATCAGTCGATTCTATCCCGAAGCTCGCGTGTTTTACGGCTAACCGTTTCCAACTCGGACAGCGGCTGGGGGGATTTGTACAAAGACCTGTCACAGTCAACAGACGAAATTAGGGCGTACTTCTTTGGGTACAAAATGTATGTCGCGGGCGGCAGCGCTGATGTGCATTTTAACAATTCCGGGACAAAAGCATGGGCGTACAGGAAAGCCGACGGCGGGTGGCAGGACGTAGGAGTTAATGTTCCAATCACTCCAGCGCCGGGATTCACGCCGTACAAACTCCAATACCAGCTTGCTGAGGCGACCGTCGAAGAAATTGCGTTCGAGGGCGGAATCACGTTGCACGAGGGGGCGAATCAGGGTGAAGTAGGTAATGGGATGGTTGTTAGGGAGAAGACTATTCCTTTCTATGATGCATTTACAAACGAATATTATATCAATGCTCATAGCGTTAAGGCACCTTTACGCGCTGGGGTCAGGAAGTATATTGCTTTACATCGTGGAAATTGCGTCGATAAAAAGTGGTCTTTTGGAACAGGTGGTCCAGAGAGCAGAAATTACGCAGTAGTACCCGCAATCAATTACGACCCGACCGCCGCCTACACCGTCACTTATCTGTCTCTCGACCAGTATGCGCTCACCTGCAACCTTGAATCCATTCAAGGCGAGTATGCGAGCAATTTGAGAACTGTTGTCGATGCGCTGGCGGCCCATCAAGCAGACGTGGGTGCACGGGTCAGTGCGGCGGAAAATGTGGCCCGCCAAGTACATATTAGCCAGAAAGGCGTCGTTAACCCTTGGGGGGATAATAACAGCGCGATAAGCAAAGCTATCAACGGCTTTCAAAAATTGCCGAGCGGACTCATCCTTCAATGGGGAAAGGCAACGATAACCACCACCGGAACGGTGACGTTTCCCATGGCGTTTCCTAACTATGTGATGCATGTATATGGCCAAGTGGAAACTTCCGCAGCCTCGCAAACCGTTGGAATCGGAAGCTACTCCAACACGCAGTTCAGTGCATGGACGGTAGCAGGGTCGCAACAAACTATCCATTGGTTTGCCATTGGTTACTGAGGGGGGACTTCAATTGGCTCAATATTATGCGGAGTTTGATGCGAAAGGGAATATCCTTGCTTTTTACAATGATGATGTGTGGGACGCGGATAAAATCCCTTCCATGGTTGTCCCGATCACCGAAGAGCAATGGAAGGAAGCCATCTGCGAGCAAGGAAAATACGTTGTTCAAAATGGCCAATTTTGTGTGCCTTCCGAAGATCAGATGAAGAAATGGCTCGCCATCCAACACCTTTATCCGACCGCCGTGCGAATGGTTGATTTCGTCGTAGACGACGACTTGGATGGTAAAGGAGCCTACATTGCCCAATGGAACCTTGACCACCCGAAACCGACCGATGAAGAGCTGCAAGCCGCGTTAGAAGCGATGCAGCCCAAGGAATCGGATGATTCCATAGAACAAAAGAAAGCCGAAAAGCTGCGTTACTTGGACAAGTGCTGCTCGCAAGTCATTACCGGAACCTTTCTATCTTCGGCTGCCGGCGATATGCATGAATATTCGTATGATTTGGAAGCTCAAATCAATATGCATTCTTTGAAGGAATTGTTTGCGATGAACCCTCCCTTGAAAGAAGCGAAATGGAACACGCGCGATGCGGGCGTTATCGTACATGACAAAGACCAGTTTACCCGGTTATGGACGGACGGCATGATGCACAAAATCGCCCAGTTGGACAAATTAAGGTTTCTTGAATCCAAGCTTCAAGCGGCAACCTCATCTTCCGAGATTGAGCAAATCAAGTGGAATTGACCCTGAGCGGAATGGAACAGGCAGGATTAGGGCCAAACCAGCCCGCCGGAAAGGAGGTGAACTCCAAATGAAACGCACAAGGAGGCCGAAAACATGAGAGCTGAAATTCAAGCGCGCCTGATCGAACAATTACCTGTGATCGCGGGGCGCTGCTACCAGCTTCACGAGATCAATTCGTCCACGCAGAAGCCGTATTTGGTACTGCTTCAGCTCAAGGAGGAGCAGGAAGAGCCGTGGAGGGGGCTTGTCCGTCATTACGAGGTACGGTGTTACAGCGGAATGACGTCTTTTCACGAAGTCGATGCGCTGATGGCTAAAGTCAAGCAGGCGCTTGATGGGCAGCGCTTGACGGCAGGCGGTGCGGGCAGCGCATCGTTTACATGCCGTTACGAGGGCATGCACCGTTCGGATGAAGTGGATATGACGCTGTCGGCTCTATCCAGAAGCGCCGGATTTTCCGTACAGATCAAGCCTTCCGGAGGGACGGATTCCACAGCAGCCGAAGACCCGTGGGTGGAAGCTCTGGCCAAATGGACAAGCCTTCAACTGCCATCCGAATGGAAGGTGTATCGCAACGCATGGCCTGTCGATTACTTGGTCCCATCGATCTTGTGGAGGCTGACCGACGTGGAGATGCAGGATCAGGGTAGCGTCCTATGTCAATTGAAGAAAAAAATAACAGGACATGTTCTGGGCCGCACCCTGGCGGAACAAAATTCGAAGGCCGCCGAGATGGTCAGCAAGCTGATCGGCGCCAAAAAAATTATGTTGGATGTAGCGAACAAGAGGTACATCACGATTGCCGGTCCCGCCTTGCACAAGACGAAGGATGAAATGGTGGAAGGTCAGGTGACGCTGACGTTGAGCAGAATGATGGATCGTCGTTCTCAGGACGACCCGGCGGCTGTGCTGATCGGCGGCGTTAAGCCTAATGCAACGATTGAATAATCTTTAAAAGGAGAGAATAAGTCTCATGTCTATGTATACTCGCGAAGAGTTAACGGCGAACGCCTTAACTGTATTTGGCGTGTCTCCGGAAGTGGTTATCGGAGCGTTGTTCGGAGCAGAGGAAGAAACGTTTTCGGTAGAGGAAGCACGGGGGCGCATTGAACAATTTATGAACAGGAGAGTGAATGAGTAATGGCAGGAGGAACTTGGAGTACGGTAGATAAATCGGTTTTGCCAGGCATGTATGTGAATTTTCAGGCGGCGGCCTCGGCTTCGATTCAATCGGGCGCGCGGGGTGTCGTTGGCGTTCCGGTGAAGGCGTACTGGGGTCCGGTACGCAGCTTTGTCGAAATTACGAGCGAAGCGGGCATTTTGGAGAACTTCGGAGGCGACTCGGAAGGCAATGCTACCGCTATGACGACGTTGAAGCTGGCGCTGCTGGGCGGAGCGAAAAAAGTGGTAGCTTACCGTCTGGCCGATAATACGGCAGCCGCTTCCGCTTTGACGCTTCAAGATGCGGCAGGAACACCGAAGGATGTTCTCAAGTTGGATGCCAAATATCCCGGCGCGCGAGGCAATAACTTTAAGGTAACGATTCAACCGGATATCGCGGACGCGACCAAGAAGAATATGAAGCTTTTTGAAGGTACGAAGCTTCTGAAAACATTTGTCTTCGCCAGCGGGAAGATTCAAACGGCTGTCGATGCTATCAACAACGACAGCGGCAACGTGTGGGTGACGGCGACCAAGCTGGATGACGGCAGCGGTGAGCTTAAGGATATTTCCAACGTAGCGCTTGCGGGGGGCAATTCGGGTATTGGCGGCGTGACGACGACCGATTACACGAACGCGCTAACAGCATTTGAAACGCGCGATTTTAATTATTTTGCCCTGGACGGCGTTTCGGACCCAGCTATTCAAGCCAGCGTTGTGGCATGGGTAAAACGAATTCGCTCCGAAGGCAAAGGGGCGGTTGTCGTGCTCGGAGGCAGCCTTGCAGACGATACGGCTGCGGATGCCGTGAACAAGGCGAACGTGCGCAGTACGGCGAATTTCAACCATGAGGGCGTTGTTAACGTGGGGACAGGCGTGGTCTGGAACGGCGTAAGCTATAGCTCCGCTCAAGTATCTGCGTATGTTGCCGGTGTGATCGCCGGACAAAAGCTTAGCGAATCCGCGACGTATGCCGCTTCTCCATTCAGCGATGTCGTTCGCCGATGGACGCGCAGTGAGCAAGAGCTTGCGGTTACGAATGGCGTGTTTTTATTTTACCACGACGGCAGAATCGTGAAGGCGCTTCGAGCCGTCAACTCGCTCGTCACCTTGCGTCAAGGCCAGAATAGTTCTTGGAAAAAAGTCAGAACGATTCGCGTCATGGATGCCATTAACAGCGACTTGATGCAGGCGGCCGAGAGCAACTATATCGGCAAAGTGAACAATACCGAGGAAGGGCGTCTTGCCCTTGTCGGCGCATCGAAGCAATATATGCAGTCGCTGGTACAAGGCGGCGTCATTGAGTCCACCGGCTGGGACGTGTATTTGAACCCGCTCTATTATGGTCCGTCGGCAACGATTACTCCGGCCCCGGATCAAGTGTATATTCAGTGGGAAGCACGGTTAACGGATGCGATGGAGCAAATTTTCGGAACCTTTATTGTCCTGTAAGCCAATTCATTTGAAGCAAATTTTTTGCGATAACCTAAGGGGGACTAACAAATGTCATTAGATGCAAGCAGAGTCATACTTGGAACGTACGGTCAAGTATTTATCGACGGGAATTGGCAAACGAATTTCAACCATTTGGAAGCCAAGGTAGAGGTTCAGAAGAAAGAGCTGAATCTCTCCGGAGATTCCTGGGTTCGCCATAAGCTGGGCGCGAAGAAGGGAACGGGAACGGTCAGCGGATTTAAAGTGACCAGCTTTATGCTGGAAAAAGGCTTTAATAAATTCGAGATTATTTCCAAATTGGCCGACCCGGAAAGCTACGGCTTTGAACGCGTACGTCTGGTAAACGTAATTCCAGACCGTTTGCAGCTTGCCAACTGGACGGCCGGCGAAGAAGTGAAAGAAGAAGTTTCTTTTACATTTGAAGGCTATGAGCTTTTAGACCCGATTAGAGAGTAACGACAACAGTAACGATAAAAAAGGAGAAGATAAACCATGATGGATGAACAAATTTTGCAAAGACTGCTGGAAGCGGATCGTATTCCGGAAAAAACGGTAAATCTATCCCGTCTGGGAGTTCCTGTAACGCTGCGAGGTTTAACCGGCAAACAAGTTTACTTGCTTCGCGAACGCTGCACGGAACGCACGGAACGAAAAGGGCAGACGGTGGAGCGTCTGGATGAGGAGCAATTCAATGTAGCTTTGATCGCGGCATCTACGGTTTCCCCCAATTGGGGGGATTCCCGTTTGCTGGCGAAATATCAGGCCAGCGGAGCCGAGGAGGTCATCAAACGGATTTTGCTGGCTGGCGAATTGTCTGCGCTCGGCGATTCCGTCCTGGACGTTAGCGGCTTCAATACGACGCTGGAAGAAATAAAAAACTAATCGTCTCCGGCGGACTTGGAGGAATGCTCCATGCCATATGGGTAAGACATCACCTCCGCCCCGGAGAATTCTGGAAGCTCCCTCGCGGGGAACAGCTCTTCCTGCTTGCCAGTATGGAGCTGGAGCTTGAGCATGAAGAGAAAGTTCGTCAAATGAGAGAATGAAAGAAGTGAAGTGCAGATGGCTGAAGCTGCTTTGGGGCGAATCCAGCTATTACAGCAAATGCAGGAACGGTTGCGTCAGTCATTCGGCCCTGTAAGCTCTGCGATTCAAAAGATTGAAGATAAGATGAACCGTGCGGGAGCGGCAGCAAGCGCCCTGAGCGCCCTGAAGATTTCACCGAAGATCGAATCGATCGTCAGCATTCGGGTCGAAAGCTCGGGAGGAGCTTCAGGGTCGGGCGGGGGCTTGGGCAATATGGGCAAGTCCCTCATGACCGGCGTGGCCGATGGATTAGGAGACGTGCAGAAGGCGCTGTCGGGTTTGGGTCCATCCTTTTTGGGCGGAGTTTCCGCTGGTGTCGAAGATCTTGGCAAGTCGCTGGGCAATCTGGGTTCAGATGCTCTGACGGGCGTGAGCAAGGGCGTGAAGGAGCTCGGCGCATCGTTGAAAAGCATGGGAACAGATGCTTTTGGAGGCGTGAGCAAGGGAGTAAAAGAGCTCGGCGCATCGTTGAAAGGCCTCGGTACAGATGCTTTTGGAGGCGTGAGCAAGGGCGTGAAGGAGCTCGG
>NZ_FMTT01000007.1:52105-116900 GCF_900100345.1 Paenibacillus tianmuensis
CGTGAGCAAGGGAGTAAAAGAGCTCGGCGTATCGTTGAAAAGCTTCGGAACAGATGCTTTCGGAGGCGTGAGCAAGGGAGTAAAAGAGCTCGGCGCATCGTTGAAAAGCTTCGGAACAGATGCTTTTGGAGGCGTGAGCAAGGGAGTAAAAGAGCTCGGCGCATCGTTGAAAAGCTTCGGAACCGATGCTTTTGGAGGCGTGAGCAAGGGAGTAAAAGAGCTCGGCGCATCGTTGAAAAGCTTCGGAGCAGATGCTTTCGGAGGCGTGAGCAAGGGCGTGAAGGAGCTCGGCACATCGTTGAAAAGCTTCGGAACAGATGCTTTCGGAGGCGTGAGCAAGGGCGTGAAGGAGCTCGGCGCATCGTTGAAAAGCTTCGGAACAGATGCTTTCGGAGGCGTGAGCAAGGGCGTGAAAGAGCTCGGCGCATCGTTGAAAGGCTTCGGTGCGGACGCTTTAGGCGGCATCAGCAAAGGCATCAAAGAAATCAGCGGGGCCATCGGAAGTGTAGGTACAACCGGCTTAAGCGGCATCGGCAAAGGCATCAAAGAAATCAGCGGGGCTATCGGAAGTGTAGGTACGACGGGCTTAAGCGGCATCGGTAAAGGCATCAAAGAAATCAGCGGGGCCATCGGAAGCATAGGTACGACGGGCTTAAGCGGCGTCGGCAAAGGTATCAAAGAAATCAGCGGGGCCATCGGAAGCATAGGTACGACCGGCTTAGGCGGCATCGGCAAAGGCATCAAAGAAATGAGCGAGGCCATCGGAGGTATCGGTAAGACAGCTTTGGGCGGTATCAGCAAAGGCATTAAAGAGTTTAACAGCGCTATTGGCGGACTCGGTACCGGTATTAGCTCGGTCGGTAAATCGTTGACTAACCTAAGCAAAGGTCTCGTTGATTTGGCGCGAGGCATTGTTGACGTCATTAAAATATTTGCCGGGGCCCTGAAAGAACTCAAGGGGACCGCAGCCTCCGCAGCAGGCAGTGGCGGGAAAAGCGGATCGGCGAGTGGGAGAAAGAGACGCAAAAATAAGGCGAATGGCTCGGCCTCAGCAAGCCTCAGCTCGGCGGCTGACAAGATGAAAGGCTCCTCCGGAGCGGCTAATAAGAACGAAAGCAAGAAACCCAAAGGCGCGGCGGCCGCAAACGTGAATTCGGCGGCCGACGGAGTGAAAAGCTCTGCTAGAGCGACGAATAGCAGAGGTCCGAAGCGGGGCGGGAAAGGCGGCCTTTTAGGCGCTCTTGCCTTAGGAGCCTTCGGCGCAGCCGGCGAAGGTAGTCCGATGGAGGCCGTGAAGAGTACGGCTGGCGGACTGCTATCCGAGGGTATCGGAAAGATAACCAGTCTTCCGGGAGTCAAATCGATTGCCAAGAAGATTCCCGGCTTGAACGTTTTGTCCGGAGTGATGGATGTTGCAACTGCAGACAACAAAGCTGCGGCGGCGACGAAAGCGACCGGCGAGCTGGCCGGCGGCGCTATTGGCGGTACGATTGGCGCAGCCATTGGAACGGCGCTGCTGCCTGGTATCGGAACGGTAGCAGGGGGCTTCGTAGGCAATATGGTGGGCTCGATGGCGGGAGGCTTCCTGGCGGAAAAGGTGTCCGGCTTCGCTAGCAAATTGTTCAAGAAAGAGGACAAGCCTGCTGTAAAAACGGAACCGCCTGCACAGCCGGCCATCTATCCGGCGAATAGCCGGGTGGCGGCATCCGGCAGTGCGCTTTATCCGACAGGGAATGGGACGCCCGCCAATGCAGAGAAACCGAGCGGACCGCGTCCACTTAACGTCGCCGTTACCGGTATCAATGTTCAAGTTCAACAAGATAAATTAAACGAAGACGACTTGGCTCTGCGGATCGGCCAAAAAATTGTCAAGGATGTCAGACTTGCTATGGAAAACAGAGTTTAAGACAAAGTGGTGATCAAGCGATGGACTTTATACTCATGGATCCTACGGGAACCAAGCTCCAATTTCCGGTTAACCCTCAAGAGGTCAGTATTCGTCGCGAGAAGAAATTTGAAACGGTCAATATTCTGAGTTTGGGTGAGATCGATTTTCCGCAAGGGGAGAAGGTAAAGGAAATTACCTTCTCTTCTTTTTTTCCTAAAGAGTATGATATGAGCTACTGCCGGTACGAGCCTGTCCCGGACCCGCAGATTGCGATGAATCAGCTGAATACGTGGATGGTGGACAAGAAACCCGTGCAGTTGATTATTACCGATACGGCCGTCAATGTGTTCGTGCTCGTATCTTCGCATGTCAGCACGTTTCGCGGAGGGGAACCGGGAGATGTGTATTTTGACCTGACTTGCCGGACTTGGAGGGAAGTGAAGATTCGGACAGCTAGCGACACTTCGTCTTCCCAGAGAACGGATTTAAAGCCCGTACCCAAAACCTATGTGGTAAAATCCGACGATAGTTTATGGAAAATTGCCAAATTGAATCTTGGATCGGGGAGCAGAATGGATGAAATTTATGCGTTAAATAAAGCCCTCATCGGTCCAGATCCAAATAAAATTTTTCCCGGGCAACAATTAGTGATGCCTTAGCAAGCTCGCACCACAATTAGGGAGGTTTAATTCTTGGATAGTCCGTTTAAACAACTTGCTTCTCTGCTCGATACGAGAATCTCCGGCCACACATCGCAAGCGGTGGCCGGATTGCAGGCCGAGATGGGAACGATGACAACAAGCGGGTTAAAACTGGACAGCTACAAGTATGAAATTCAGGATTACATGACGGCAGACTGGCGAATTGAGCTTGAACTGCCGGCGTTCAGTTTAATGGGAACGATCAATGGAGGCGGTTCCGCCAAGATCGATTTTGAAGCTGCTCGTATCCCTGATGTAAAGATTCATTTCAAAGAGGGCCTGCAGCCGGGAGATCGGGTTCTGGTGCAGCCCGTGAACAACGGCAGCGATTTTGTTGTTTTATGCAAGGTGGTGGTATAGATGGCAAGTTTATTTCCAAGCTCGCCCATATTGCCGGAGGCTTCGGAATTCGCTGTGCGTACCATCGGCTTCGGACGCAGCTGGAAGTTCGATTATGCGGTGGGCGAGTTTGTCACGACACCGACAGGGAAAGTGGCGGAGTCCAGAGGGGTCGAGGCGTGGCTGGAATGGTGCAACAAGGCGCTTTCCACAGCCCGTTACCGATATCTGGCCTACACCCGTAACTACGGTCAGGAATTCGATGACTTAATCGCCAAGGGACTGAATCGTTCCGGAAACGAAAGCGAGATTAAACGGATTGCAACCGAATGCTTGACCGTCGACCCCCGTACGGCAAGCGTGAGCAACTTTCAATTTGACTGGCAAGGCGAAACCTGCATGTTTACATGCGAGGTAAGAAATATTCACGGAACGACAGGCACTTTAACGGGAAGTGTGGTGACCAAGTAGATGACAGTGTTGCCCTATTATTTAAAGGATCAAACGGAAGAAGTGATTATGCAAAGAATGCTGGACGCCCTGCCCTCCGATCTGGACAAGGCTGAAGGCAGTTATATTTGGGACTCTCTGGCCCCGGCTGCCATTCAGTTGGCACAAGGAGCCATTTGGGCGAGAGAAATTTTGCGCAGGGGGTTTGTCGGCTCCACCTTTGGCGAATATTTGGATTTGCGCTGCGCAGAGCACGGCATTTCACGCAAGGCAGCGGTAAAAGCGCGGGGCGAAATTCAATTTAAAGGAGCGGCGGGGGCGGAAATTTTGGCTGGAACGATTGTGGCTACGCTGGCCGATTCCGCCATTGGCGAGCCGTCGATTGAATTCAAGACACTGTCCAAAGTCGTGTTAGACTCAAGCGGCGCGGGGACTGTCAACATTGAAGCGATCGTTGGCGGCAAAAGCGGCAACGTCTCCGCCCGGGCGATTCAACTGCTGGTTTCGCCGCTCTCGGGAGTTTCCAGTATAACCAATCTGAAGGAAACTTCCGGCGGTCTCGATATGGAAGATGACGCAGCTTTGCAGCTTCGCTATTTGCAGAGGGTACGCTCCACATCGGCCGGAGGAAATAAGGCGGACTATATGAATTGGGTCACCGAGGTATCGGGAGTCGGCGGCGCTGCCATCATGCCTGTCGATGAAGGTCCCGGCACCGTAGGCATCTATGTGGTGGATACCTCCATGAAGCCGGCGTCTCTGGCTATTGCCGAAGCGGTGCAGCATTACATTGCGCCCCCGTATACCTTAGTGGAAGAGGATTCCGTGCTGGTGCAAGGGGGAAAAGGCGTATCCACGGATACGTCCCAGCAGGATGCCAGAAACAAGTCTGCCCTTCAGTTTGCGTACAGCTCGGATGGCATAGGTACGGCCAAGCGTACGGAATTGGATACGGCGCTGCCGAAGCAAGCGGGCATATGGAGAGCAAGGCCGCATTTTAAAGTGAACAGTACGGCGGAGACTGCGAATTTGGTTGAATTCGGAATCTGGAACAGCTCCCGCAACGGATGGGCGAAAACGGGGCCGAGCAGCAGTGCGGACGCCGTACAAGTGAAATCCGCTAAGGATTTGCTCAGCTTCTTCAAATATTCCGGTTCCGTTGACCCGGTCATTGCTTCGCGGGATTGGTCGGCATGGGTGGATTTTTATTGGAACGGGGAAGACCATCTTGAATTGCGAATCACTCGTTTGCAGAGCGATACTACAACGACGCTTTGGTTGGATAACGTTGTGTATACGTCGGCATTTTCCAAGAATACAGGAGAAGGCAAGGCGCCGATCGGCGTTCGAGTCTCGGTACGCCCTGCAATTGAGAGAGCGATCGACATCAAGGTTACGCTCAATGTGATGCCGGGCAGCAATGTGACAACCATCCAGAACGAAATCAAGCAAAAGTTTGAGAAATATTTCACATCGCTTTCCTTCAAAGAAAATAACGATGTGCTCTATACCCGTCTGGGACAAATCATCTTGGATACACAGGGCGTCGTGGATTACGATCAAACGAGCTTCTTTATTAATAACAGCCAGAAAAATGTCATTGTGTCTGCCAATGAAGTGGCCGTGCTGGGAGATGTGACGTTCCGATGAAGGATCAGCTGACGAGTCCCAGGGCGCAAACGATGATGGACTATTTGCCTGAGTATTATGGCACCTCCGCCATTATGGGCGCCATTATCGATCAACAGTCCGCTGAGCTTGATAAGTTATACCAGACTTTGGACGAAGTATTGAAGCAGTATTTTGTGCAAACGGCGACGTGGGGACTTGATTTGTGGGAGATGGAGCTGGGTCTTCCGGTCCGGTATCAGCTGCCGGACAATGAGAGAAGGGGCTTCATTCTTTCACGAATCCGCGGCATTGGCACAGCGACCCGTTCTACCGTGGAACAAGTGGCCGAATCGTTCGGGAACGGAAGCATGGATATTATCGAAGATTTTCAGGCGTACCGGATTATCGTAAGATTTGCCGAAAAAACAGGTATTCCATCGAATATCCAGGACCTGCAAACGGCTTTACGAGAAGTGGTTCCCGCTCATTTGGATATTCAGTATGAGTTCAATCATTTAACTTGGGATAATCTGGAGTCCAAACGTGTAACGTGGGACACGATCGAAAAGCTTCAGCTGACATGGGATCAATTTCAGGAATATTTGTAATCAAACATTGTGGATGGGATCAATTGGGATATGGCAAATATTTTGCATCACCCTATTAGCTTGGAGTTCTTGAAGGAAAAGAAGCTGACACAGCTGCGGCTGCAGTGCGAGAATCGGATTTTATCCGGTTTTTCTTCAGTCAGGACGAAGCATAAGTATTCTTATAGCGTTTATGATCAGATTAATACGACTGGGCAGATCGTAATGCTGTTGGCCGATGACAGCATTACGGATGTCGTCTGGAAAACGGAGGATCAAGGGTTCGTCACGCATACCCGGGAAGAGTTCATTTCTGTCGTATCCGAGGCCGACATCCATAAGAAAAGCTGCTTGACCCGGTATCAGCAATTAAAAGAGCAACTGAACGTTGCGCGGAACGTGGAGGAGCTTGAACATATCCAGTGGGAGTAGCGGTTGACGTCGGTAAAGCTCGAATGGAACGAAGAGCCGGGAAATTTTGATACGAATTGGTTGTGATATGGATGATGAAGGTCGTTGAAGAATTCATTGTGTGGTTAGTGACGCATTGGAAAGAAATTAGTCTGCAAGCTGCGCTGACCTCTCTGGCGGTCATTTGGACCAAACGCGTAGGAATCAAGCAGGTGAAGAAATACCTGACTCAGGTGGCCCCCAAATACTTCAAAGATGAAGACAATATGGTTGAGCTGCTCAAAACGCAAAGTGAAATCATTAAAGAGCTGCATTTTCAGGTCAATAGTCTGGAGAAAGAGTCCGCAGTGACCCGACAATACGTGGAAGGAAAAATTCGCGAAATTCATATGAAGATGAAAAGCAGCTAAAACGAAACTTAGGAAAGGGAAGATGGTCATGCTGAAGCAAAAATTAGGCAGCCGCAAGTTTTGGGCCTTATTGGCGGCGGTGATCACGAGCACTCTGGTCATATTCAATGTCGATGATCATACGATTGCGAAAATCGTCGCTTTGGTGACGAATGTAGGAGCGATTGCGACGTACATTTTGGTCGAGGGCTACATCGATGGCAAAAGGATCGTCAAAGAACAGACAGGAGGTGCCGAGAATGGGGAGCCCGACTACTCTAAGAGCGATTCAACTGGTTCAACTGCCGTATAGCATCAAGCCCATTCTGGACATTACGGATTCCCTGTTGACCCATTCGGCCAATCCGTACAAAATGCGCCAGTTTGAGAATATTACGCATATCAGTGTCCACCATTCCGCGGTGGAAGGCGGAACGCCCCAAGGCTATGCGAGATCCCATGTGAATACGAACGGCTGGGGTGGAATCGGCTACCATATCGTGATCAAAGGCGATCAAATTTACCAAACGAACGATTTGCTCACGTTCAGCTATCATACTTCGTCGAATAATGGTTACACGGTAGGCATTTCCGTCTCGGGAGACATGTCCAAGCGCAATTTGACCTCGCAAGAACGCGAGTGTCTATATGCCGCGATTATGACGGTGCGCTCCATATTCAACATTCCGGTCGAGAACGTGATGGGGCATAATGAGTATCCGAACAACAACACAGCTTGTCCGTGCATCAGCATGAATCAGGTACGGGCAGACTTGAAAGATTTGGATATGAAGCTCAAATATATGGGCAGCAGTGATAGTAGAAGAAAGAGCGCCTACACCATCGCCAATCAAATATTGTACATGTACAACTTGGCGCAAGGCAACGATGGAAACGCAGAGTGGGCGCTAAACAAAATGATTCAGTTGGAGCCGAAAATGAAAGAGCTGGGCTTGTTATGAGGACATACCTGAATGGGTATGTCTTTTTTTGTATTTGAGTACGAAATAACTTAAATGGGGTGTGTGCTCATGCATTCTACTTTAGAATTTGTTAATTTAATCAAAAGATCATATGCGGATGATATAGAAAACCGTGAGTTTTCAATTGATTGCAATTTGAAGGGAGGGAAAAGCAAGTGGAAAGTATTGAAAGTCGGGAGAAACGATGATAATGGTTTTTATGCAGCCGTGTATATAAAAATGGAAGCCGACAAAGAAACCAACCAAATCGTCTTTGCTTGCCGTGGTTCCAATAGTCCTACAGACTTCGTGGTGGAAAACCCCAATTTAACATGGTACACCTTACAAATGGCTTCAGCGATATTCCTGCTTAGGGAAGTCCATGATATCTTAATGAAGAAAAAGATTTTTGATTACGAAATGAGCTTTACCGGGCATTCTTTGGGAGGGAGGTTAGCGCAGCAATTATTATACGAATGTTACGAAAACAGTAAAGGTACACACGTTTCACGGGATCATGTAAAAATTGCCGTTATATTTAATGCTGCCCCGACTCAAAATTTGGCTTATTATAGGCCGGAAAGCTCTATTCCATTCGATAAGTATCCTGTGAAGCATTATATTACTGAAAACGAATTTCTTAATAGTTTAAAACTTCCTGGCACGCATCTTGGAGAACAGATCGTAATACCCAAATCCCATCCTTATCGGGATAATAATAATAATAAAATACCTGAAGATGCCATCACTCTTCACAACTATATTATTACGGATATTTACCATATGGAATATTACTTAGACTTGAATGGGAATTTTCAGGATCATTTTATCAATCAAATCGATAGTAAACGAGACGATATTTTATACGGAAGAAATTATACGGATTACATATATGGAGGCGCAGGAAACGATAAGCTTTATGGCAAGGGAGGAAATGATCAATTACATGGCGGTCCAGGAGATGACTATCTGGAAGGCGGCCTCGGCAACGATCTCTACTTTTTCAAAAAGGGAGACGGCCATGATGAAATTGCAGAATACGGTAAGGATAAAACTGATAAGATTAAACTCATCGGCTTTGGCTTGGATGAAATTAAAGTCAATTTTGATCGAGCTGGTTATGAGAAGTCAAATAGCATTAAAGTAACACTCAGTTTTACTAGTTCATCCGACACGTTAACGTTCCTGCATTCCGACGGAGAATGGAATAATATCGAATTCATTCAAATTTGCGACGAATATGAACGTGTTATTAGAATATTAAATTTCAAGAAATTGGCAGACTTTATTACGATGGAAAACGACTGGGCCAAGAATGACGATCAGTTTTCACTCACCTATCTGCTTGAGTTAGGGAGCAAGTACGGGCGGACTTTTGAAGCAAAAGATCCGATCGTGATGGATCTGGACGGAGACGGCCTGGAGACCGTCGGAATCGAAAAAAGGGTATTTTTTGACCATGACGGCGACGGGAAGAGCAGTTTGACGGGCTGGGTAGGTCCGGACGACGGTTTGCTTGTACGCGATTTGAACGGCGATGGAGTCATTAATAACGGAACCGAACTGTTCGGCGAGTATGCTTTATTGAAAGACGGTTCGCGTTCTCAGAGCGGATATGACGCCTTATCGGAATTGGACGACAACGGCGACGGTACGATCGACAAGAACGATGCCGGATTTGCCCAGCTTAAGGTTTGGAAAGATTCCAACAGCGATGGGAAATCCGCACCAAACGAATTGTTTACGCTACCGGATTTGGGCATTACAGCCATTCATACAAAATATTACGATATCGGCTCCGGCAACGAATCGAACAGTAATATTTTGGTGAGGGAAAGCAGTTATACCAAGCAGGATGGCTCCTCCGGGATCATGGGAGAGTATTTGTTCGAGACGGAGACGAACCGAATCGATCCCGAACAGTTTAAGCAAATCATGAAACGCCAAGAAGAGCCGATTTTCGAAAAAAAAGAGCCTCCAATCATACACTCCAATCAATACGAGGTCATCTTGGCCAATCAATACATCATCACGGACATGGTTGAAAAAATCACACTGGAAGAGTCGCTGGACGAAATCGCTTATCGGGCGACCATTGATTTGGTCATCACGGATAATTTTCCCGCCATAGGCCCCGGTCAGGAAATCCGCGTATCGGGGATTGCTCCCCAAGGCACGAGTCTGGTCTACCTTTTTCACCCCGGGGTGATCTGGGAATGCAACAGCCGCAACAGCGGGCAGAAGCATTTGACAGTAACGGCCTATGACAAGACCATTTACTTAAACAAATGCGAGGACGAGTACCTGCTTCCGGCGGGCCAAACGGCGACACAAAGGCTGAAGCGGTATGCGGCGGATTGGGGAATTCCGATAGGCCATATCGCTGAAACGGGAAAAAGTCTTGCCAAAGGCGTCTACCGGTCTCAGACAATTTTTTCTATGATTTTGAATGATTTGAAAGATACGGTATCTCGCGACGGGTTGATGTACCGGGCCCGAATGACCCCTAACGGGCTGGAGCTTTTCGAGATCGGGAGCAATTCGCCGGTTTGGATGCTGGACATGGATCAGAATGTCGAGGAAATTACGCAAAAGCGGACGCTGGAGGGCGCCGTCACCCAAGTCAAAGTGTTGGGCAAAGCAAAGGAGGAAAACAAGCCGGTGCCGGTATTGGCCGTAGAGAAAGGGGAAACGGACAAGTACGGAACCCTGCAGCGCATTATTCAAAATAGCAGTATTGAAACCGCCAGTCAGGCCAAAAAAGCGGCTAAAAGGCTTCTGAGCGGAATGCAGGAAACGGTTACGGTGACTGCCATCGATATCAACACGATTCGGGCAGGAGATAAGGTTCAGATGAAAGATTTGGCTTTCATTGTGACCAGTGTCAGACATGAATTGGGCATGCCGGGAAACATGACGTTGGAGTTGATGCATATCGATGCGGTTCGAAGAAAGTATTTTATGACGGATTAATTTGATGCGTGATAAATTAAGCGCCCATGACTGCTCTACGCCCTAGTCTCAAAATCGGACTGGGGCTTTTTGTGATTCATCGCCCGAGCGTTACAGGAAAAACATATAAATTTCCAGATTAAAGAGGATTTTGGTGAGTTATGTCGAAATTTACTTGCACATTCGTCTATCATCCGCCAAAAGGGAGCTGCCTTCATGAGACTTCGAAGCGTCAAAGCCAAAACGTTTCTCTTGTTTATGCCGGCCGTGCTTGTTTTGTTTGCTGCCGTCCTGGTCGCCGCTTATGTTTATGCCAAGGGAATTATTCTCGATCAGAGCAGATATGGCATGAACGAGCAATTGAAGAGCATCTCGAACGATATCGATACCCGGCTCGTTGCGCATACGAGGCTGCCGGAGATGATCGCCCATACGATCGAGGATACGTATACGAAGCTTACGCTTCAGGATTACCAGTCCATGACGAAGGGCGAGTTGAGCGTGAACGGGGAGACGTTCGGCGTCGGGGTTTTTTTCGCAGAGGGTGCGTATAACCCAAAAACAAAATACTTTTCCACGTATGCTTTTCGGGATAAGGACAACCTGAAATCGACGGAAGACTACAACAATGCCGGTAACAATTATATGAGCCAAAATTGGTACAAGGCCGCCGTTAATCAAAAGGAAGTCGTTTATACCGATCCGTACTACGACGAAGTTACTAAGGTGCCTATGGTGACCGCGTCGGCTCCCATCTATAATGCCGGGAAACAGTTTATCGCCGTGGCGACGGGCGATATCGACCTGTCCACACTGCAAAAGACCATGGCGGACATGAAGGTCGGAGCCACGGGCTGGGCGTTACTTATACATAAGGACGGCACTTATTTGGCCGGTCCGGAGCAAGATAAGGTGATGAAGACCAAGCTGCAGCAGGACCCCGATTCCGCATTGGCCGCTCTGGGTCAAGAGCTGCTGCAAAACAAAAACGGAAACACGACGTATACAAGCGCCAATGGCGTGAACCACGTTTTCTATAAAGAAATTCCGAGGACGAACTGGATTCTCGCAGTCATCAAGCCGGACAAGGAATTGACGGAGCCGCTTACGCAGCTGCTGTTTAAGCTCTGCCTGATCGGATTGGCGGGGATTCTGTTGATTGCGGCGGTCATTCTGGTGTACAGCCGCGGGATTACCACCCAAATCGCCAAGCTGAACAAGCTGTCCGAGAAGCTGGCCGCTGGGGATTTCACGCATCACATTGCCGTCACGAGCCAAGATGAATTCGGGCAAATGTCGGAGCATTTCAACCGGGCGACCGGCGAGCTCAGACAGATGCTGAATAAGGTGTCCGAGCATACGCTGCACGCCGCGTCCACCTCCGAGCAGTTGTCCGCCAGCGCCGAGCAGACCAGCAAAGTGACGGAAAACATTGCCACAACGATTCAAGAGGTGGCGACGGGCGCCGATGTGCAGCTTCGGGGAGCGGAGGAAACCGTCCGGGCGATGGATGAGCTGACGCTTGGGATTCAGCGTATTGCCGAGTCGTCTTCCTTAGTCCGTGATTCCTCCGAAGAAACGACGGCGAAAGCTTCGGAGGGCAACGAGAAAATTCAGGAAGCGGTAGTCGGCATGAATCAGGCGAACGAGAACGCCAAGCAGTTGGCCGACGTCATCCGGCAGCTCAACGCACGCTCCCAGGAAATCGGCAAAATCATGGAAGTGATCACGGGGATCAGCAACCAAACGAATCTTCTTTCGCTGAACGCGGGGATTGAAGCGGCGAGGGCCGGGGAACACGGCAAAGGGTTTGCTGTGGTGGCCCATGAGATCCGCAAGCTGTCCGAGCAAACGAAGCAATCCGCCGAGCAGGTCGGGCACTTGATCGACCAAATCCGGAGCTATGCCGCGGAGGCCGCTGCCTCGGTGGACACGGGCGCCGTGGAGATGGAGCGGGGGACCCGCTTGGTCGGGGAAGCGGGCGAGGCGTTCCAAGCCATTTTGCATCATATTCATGCGATGGACGATCAGATCCAAGAGGTTTCCGCCGCTTCCCAGCAAATGTCCGCCAGTTCCGAGCAGGTGAATGCAACGACGCAGGAGCTGTCCCGGATTGCAAGGGAGGCCGCGGCCAATGCGCAGCATGTAGCCGCCTCCAGCGAAGAGCAGCTCGCGTCGATGGAGGAGATTGCCGCATCATCCGAATCGCTGACCCTCATGGTCGAGGAGCTTCGGGAATTGATGTCCCGGTTTAAGGTGTGATTCTGCGGGTGAGACGCCGCTAAAGGGTTGATGTGATTTAGACGCGTGAGCGAGGACGCCGCAAGCAGACGCGCGCGGATCGGTACGCTGCCGTCGGACACGCTGGCCGAGCAGATCACGAACGGGCTGTATTTCGAGCCGGGTGCCGGGTGCGAAAAACTGGTATTGTCGCCGCAGTATCATTTTCAACCGGCCAACATCATTTATACGTTCGGCGGCTCGACCGTTTGCCAGTATGCCGTCGACGGCTCTTACGACGACCCGGCCGACGAGCCGTCCCGCCGCCTGTACCGCCAGCTTCGCAGCCTCAGCGAAAAAAGCCGCCTGCGCATCCTGCGCTATTTGAACGCCGGACCGCGCAGCTTTACCGAAATCGTGCGCTATATCGGCATTTCCAAAGGCATTACAGATCTTAGCCGAGAAAGCCCTTGCCTTTAGGCATGGGATGAATCGGCTTAGGACAAGGGCTATCTTTAGACAGCTTAATTGTCCTACATTGTTTCATGTTGTTGCAGTTTTTATGTTTAAACTGACGCAATCGGTGTATGGGATAACAATATAGAAGAACGACAACAACTGTATCACTCATCAACTATCATTTTGTGTGGTAAAATTGAAAGGTACGACCTCGCGATGTTTGCGTCAAGAATTTAAGCATTTGGTGCATCTACCAAGCCTTTGGACACGTTCGTATTTTGTCAGCACGGCAGGGAATGTTTCGAGTGAAACCATCTAACGTTAAGTTGAAGAACAAAAGACAAGGGGGTGAAGCCATGCAAACTGTAACCGTTCAAATTCGAATATGCCCAAACGATGTTTCCCTGCTGAAGGAGATGGGGAGCGAATACATCAAAACGGTCAATCTCCTCACCGAACAAGCGGAAGCATCGGGCGCATTTCCAAAGCTCACCTCCAAGGATATCGATGCCAAACTTCCATCCGCAGTAAAGAACCAAGCCATTCGAGATGCGCGAAGCATTCATAACAAGACGAAAAAGCAAGGAAAACGTCCGATTCTAAAACGCAGAGCCTACTACGTAAATAACCAGAACTATTCACTCGGGGACCATAGCGTTGCATTTCCTGTGATGTTGGACGGAAACGTACAGCGGCTCAAGATTTCGGCTCATGTAATGGAACGCGAACAACGGTTGCTATCCAGCGGCAAGCTTGGTCTCTTAAAAGTGGTTGAGAAGTCGGGCAAGTGGTACGTACAAATTTCTGTTGAAAGAAAGACAGAACAATCAACCGGCGATGTCATAATGGGCATTGACTTGGGCTTAAAAGTCCCTGCCGTTGTTGTCACCTCAACAGGGAAGACGAAATTTGTTGGCAACGGCAGACAGAACAAGTACATACGCCGCAAATATAAAGAGCGCAGAAGAAAGCTGGGCAAGTTAAAGAAGCTGTCTGCGATCCGAAAGCAGGAAAATAAAGAACATCGCTACATCAAAGACCAAAACCACAAAATCAGCCGTAAGATCGTGAACATGGCGATTGAAGAACAAGTATCGGTCATCAAGCTGGAAAAGCTGACAAACCTTCGCCAAACGACAAGAACAAGTCGTAAAAACGCCAAAAACCTGCATAACTGGACGTTCCATCAATTGCAAACGTTTATCGCATACAAAGCGGCATTGGCCGGGATTAACATCATCGAAGTCAATCCTGCCTACACCTCCCAAACATGTCCAAACTGCGAGAAACGGAACAAGGCAAAGGACCGAACGTATGAGTGTTCATGCGGGTATCGCACACACCGCGACAGGGTTGGAGCGATCAACATCCTGCGCCAACCTGTGATAGATGGTAACAGTCTATCAGCCTAGATAGCTATACGCTCTGATCTAGGATGAGCTAATGAGCTAGCTCTTAACTTAGCAGTCTGCACAAAACAGAAATGGCCTGCGTGCGTTAACTAGCTAAGAATCCCACGGCTTTAGCCGTGTCGGAGGCTCAAGCACGACCATATTTTCAATCTCCGTTCCGCCGGTCTGCTGCGCGCTCACATGTCTGGAGAAACAGCCGTAGCTTACAGCCTGCGGAAGGAGGCGATCGGCGGGCTGCAAGAATCTCTGTTGGGCTATCTGCTCGCCGATTGACGGCAACCCACACCCGGTGGGTGCCTTGGGCGCGAACCTTGCGATGACGCATCGGAAGGTTCTTTGGCGTTCCCGAATTTGAAGCCAACTCCCCCACAAAAAAATGCCCTCTGTTACGCAAACCCCCTCCGACATTATACCAGCTCGATTTCCGACAGCTTTACTTATGAACTTTTTCGTGGGCCAAGGCCTTCTTTTTATTCGCTCATCGTCATAAATTCTTTGTATAAAGAAAATTTTTATTGTTCTCCATTTACAGAACTAACCAAACTGTCTATAATGATGCTTATTCACAGTAAATCATACTATGCATATCGGAATTATAAATTTAAAAGGGAACTGGAACTATTTCCTGCTTCCCGATCATGCCGGAGGGGATCATCCATGAAGAAAAGAAAAGCTTTGACGCTGTCCGTATCGGCGCTTGTCGCCTGCTCGCTGCTTCTGTCCGCCTGCAGCGGACAAGATGCGGCAGCGCCAAGCGGAGGCGGCAATGCCAAAGGCACGGAAGCCGCAGGAACGCCTGGCGCGGGTCAGAACGGGGTGGCCGGCATCAAGGACGGCCTGATACCGGCCACCGACAAATCGAAAGTGCCGGAGGCCGTGAAGAAGCGCACCGATACGTTCGTCGTCTCGCTCACCGAGCCGGGCGGCATTTTCAACCCGTACTTTTATCAGAACGGCTACGACGGCAACGTTAACTCCGTCCTGTTCGCCCAACTCGTGGACATCGACAAGAACGGCAAGCCGATTCCCGGGATGGCAGAGAAGTGGGAGCTGTCGGACGACCAGCTGACGTATACGTTCAAGCTGCGCGCCGGGCTTGCATTCAGCGACGGCTCGCCGCTCACGGCCGACGATGTCGCCTTCACGCTGACGCTGCTGCACGACCCTGCCTACGACGGGCAAACCGACATTGCCCAAGCTGCCGTCAAAGGGGGCAAAGACTACAAAGAGGGCAAAGCTGCAGCAGTCGAAGGCATCCAGGTCGTCGATCCACAGACGATCAAGATTACGACGGACAAGGTCAACGCACAAGCCTTGTACCTCCTCGGCGGACAGGTGCTGTCCAAAGCGTATTACGGCAAAGATTACAAGCCCGGCAAGCTCGACTCGATCAAGCAGTTGCATAGCAAGCCGCTCGAATCGGGCCCGTACAAGCTGGAGAAGTTCGTGCCGGGACAGGAAGTCCGGTTCGTGGCCAACCCGAATTTTTATAAAGGCAAACCGGCCGTTGAGCACTTCATCTACAAAACGACGGAAGGCGACGCTACCCAGTTTTTCCAAACCGGCGAGACGGATTACTCCGGCTTTACGGGCAACCAGGATAATATGGAGCTGCTCCAGTCGCTCGGCTTTGCCAATATCGATGTCTATACGGCCAGCTCGTACTCCTACATCAAGTTCAACCACTCCAGGCCGTACTTCAAAGACAAGCGGGTAAGGCAGGCGTTCATCTACGGGCTGGACCGCCCCAAAATCGTCGACACCATTTACCAAGGCTACGGGCAGGTGGCGGACGTACCGGTGTCTCCGATCTCGTGGGCATATACGGAAGAGGGCGTCAATCCGTATCCGTTCGACCCGGAGAAGGCGAAGAAGCTGCTGGACGAAGCCGGCTGGAAGCCGGGCAAGGACGGCATTCGCGAGAAAGACGGACAGCGTCTGTCGGTTCGCTACTTCGGCTCCAAAGGGAAAGTAACTGATATTTTGATCCCGATTGCCAAAGAAAACTACAAAGCGATCGGCATCGATTTCCAAACCGAATTAATGGATTACAACGCCCTGCTGGCCAAAACGAAAAAAGGCGAGCACGATCTGGTTTCGTTCTCGACCACGATTCTGATCGACCCGGACGACGGCGTGCAATCGTTTAACTCGAAATATAAAGGCAGTTTCACGGATACGAACGGCTACAATAATCCGAAGGTCGACGAGCTGGTGGCCAAAGCGGTCGGCACGCTCGATATCGAGAAGCGGAAGCAGGCCTACAAGGAGCTGTACAAAGAGCTCAGCGACGATCCGCCGTACCTTCTGCTAAACTACCGCAAAATACTCGGCGCTTCGAACAGCCGGATCACAGGGCTTGAGCTGAACGGCTTCAACAGCGTGAATTCCAGCCTGCCGACGGTCCGCATCGAGCCGTAACCGTGATTTTACGCCCAGCCGGTCAAGGCTGGGCTCACTTTCTTGGGGGGACGATCATGAAATCGTATATCGTTCGCAGGCTGCTTTTGATGATTCCGATGCTGATTGGGGCGTCGCTGCTTATTTTTGTCGTGTTCGCGCTGACGCCGGGGGATTTCGTGGATACGAATCCGAAGCTGACGCTTGAGCGGGCACAGGAGCTTCGGACCCTCTACGGGTTGGATAAGCCCGTGCTGGAGCGCTATTTTATTTGGCTCGGCAACTTGGTAACGGGCAACCTCGGCTACTCGATGCAGTATCAGGAGCCGGTGTCGGACCTTTTGGGCAAGTTCATTTGGAACTCGTTTCTGATCGCGGTGGTGTCGATGGTTTTGACGTGGACGATCGCGCTTGTCGTCGGCGTGTTATCGGCCGTGAAGCAGTATTCCTGGTTCGACGGGCTGGTGACGCTCGGTGTGTTCGCGGCGATGTCATTCCCGTCCTTCTTCCTCGGGCTCCTGATGATCAAAGTGTTCGCGGTGGACCTTGCCTGGTTTCCGGTCGGGGGCATCACGAATACGGGCAGCCAAACCGCAGGCTGGGCCCGCGTCTGGGAAGTGGCGCACCATATGATCCTGCCCGTGACGGTGCTGACGCTGCTGAGCGTCGGGTCGCTTACGCGGTATTTCCGCACGAACATGCTGGAGGTGATCCGCCGGGATTTCGTCCGGACCGCCCGGGCCAAAGGCTTGAAGGAGCGGGTCGTGCTGTTCAAGCACGCGCTGCGCAATGCGCTGCTTCCGGCAATAACGCTGCTCGGCTTCGAGCTGCCGGGGCTGTTTGCAGGCGCGATCATTACGGAGAAAATCTTTCATTGGCCGGGCGCCGGGTACATTTATTTCGGGGCGCTTAGCGTGCGGGATTATCCCGTATTGATGGGCTTCACCATGTTTCTCGCGCTGCTGACGGTGCTCGGCAATTTGCTCGCGGATCTGCTCTACGGGGTGGCCGACCCCCGGATTCGGTTAAAGTAGGGGGACGTCATGATGATCGATGCAAAAAGAACGCCCGGTCCCGGATGGCCCGGCGCTGCGGTACCTGCCCGGAAGACCGTCGCGGATTCGCCATGGAGGCAAGCCGCGCGTCGGCTGCGCAAAAACAAGCTGGCTGTGATCGGCCTGGGGTTTTTGGTGTTTATGATTTTGTTTTGCTTTCTCGGGCCTTATTTGTCGCCTTATGCGAACGGCAAGGTCGACGTGGCCCGGATCAACAAGCCGCCTAGTGCGCTGCACTGGCTCGGGACGGACAATCTGGGCCGGGACGTGCTGACCCGGCTGATGCAGGCCGGACGCATCTCGCTGACCGTCGGCGTGGCCTCGGTCGTGTTGTCGGTTGCGGTCGGTTCGGTGCTCGGCGCGCTCGCCGGCTTTTACCGCGGGATCGTCGATCAAGTCATTATGCGTTTCGCTGACGTGCTGCTGACCATTCCGAGCCTTCCGCTGCTCATTATTATGGGAGCGGTCATGTCGGAGTGGAAGGTGCCGTCAGACTACCGGATTTATATCGTCATGCTGATGCTGAGCTTCTTGGGTTGGCCGGGCTTGGCGCGGCTCGTCCGCAGCGAGCTGCTGGTGCTGCGGGAGCAGGCGTATATGCAGGCAGCCGAAGCGCTGGGGCTGCGGGACCAGCGCAAAATGTTCCGGCATCTGCTGCCGAACACCGTGCCGACCCTGATCGTGGTCGCTACGCTGCACGTCGCGGGCGCGATTATCAGCGAATCGACACTCAGCTTCCTCGGACTGGGCGTCGTTCCGCCGACGCCGTCCTGGGGGAATATGCTCGATGCGGCGAACTCGCTCATCGATTTCCAGAAGCGGCCATGGGTGTGGATTCCGCCGGGCGTAGCGATTTTGACCACCGTCATCGCCATCAACCTGCTTGGCGATGCGCTTCGAGACGCACTCGATCCCCGATTGAAAGGAAGGTAAGTGGCGTTGAACAAAACACTCGTCGAATTCAAACACGTACATACGTATTTTCATACGGAGTCCGGCGTCGTCAAGGCGGTCAACGATGTCAGCTTCCGCATTCGGGAAGGGGAGACGGTCGGCATCGTCGGCGAATCGGGCAGCGGTAAAAGCGTCACGGCGTTGTCGCTCATGCGGCTGGTCGCCGATAACGGGAAGATCGAAAGCGGAGCCGTCGAGATGGACGGCCGCGACCTGCTCTCCCTGAAGCCCGAGGAGATGCGGCGACTTCGCGGCAGCGAGATCGCGATGGTGTTTCAGGAGCCGATGTCGTCCCTCAATCCGGTGCTGACGATCGGGGAGCAACTGATGGAGCCGCTGATGGAGCACCGGCTGCTCAGCCGCAAGGAAGCGAAGGCGGAAGTCCTATCGCTGATTGGAAAAGTGGGCATACCTGACGCGGCGCGTGTGTTTGCTGCATATCCGCATGAGCTGAGCGGCGGGATGCTGCAGCGGGTCATGATCGCTTCGGCGCTCGCGTGCAGTCCGAAGCTGCTCATCGCCGACGAACCGACGACGGCGCTCGACGTGACGATTCAGGCGCAAATTCTCGATCTGCTCCGTCAGGTCAAGGAGCAGTACAACACGGCCATTCTGCTGATCACGCACGATCTGGGCGTCGTCGCCGAGACGGCGGATTACGTCGTCGTGATGTACGCGGGCAAAGTGATCGAGGAAGCGCCGGTAGTCGAGCTGTTCCGTCATGCGAAGCATCCGTATACACAGGGCTTGCTGAAATCGAAGCCGGTCATCGGCGAACGGAAGGACCGGCTGTACTCGATCCCCGGTCAGGTGCCGAACTTGATCGGCTTAGGGGACTCGTGCTATTTCAGCGACCGGTGCGAGCACTGCATGGACATCTGCCGCACGAAGCAGCCGCCGATGCGGGCGCAAGGCGTGGAGCACCGGGTCGCCTGCTGGCTTTATGAGGAGGAATCGCGATGACGGACGCCCTGCTGAAGGTTCAACAACTCAAAACATATTACCCGATCAAAGGCGGCGTCTTCGGCGGCCGTGTCGGCGATGTCAAAGCGGTGGACGGCGTCAGCTTCACGATCCGGCGCGGCGAGACGTTCGGGCTTGTCGGCGAGTCCGGCAGCGGAAAAAGCACGATCGGCCGAACCGTGCTTCGGCTGACGGAGAAGACGGCGGGCGACGTTTATTTCAAAGGGATGGACTTGTACGGCCTGTCACGCGAAGAGCTGCGCAAGCTTAGGCCCTCGATGCAGCTTGTGTTCCAAGACCCGTTCAGCTCGCTCAATCCGCGGATGCGCGTCGGCGAGGCGATCGGCGAAGCGCTAATCGACCATGGGCTGGCGACGAAGGCCGAAGCCCGGGAGCGGGTGCGGGAAGTGCTGGCCGTCTGCGGCTTGCTTCCCGATCACTACGACCGGTACCCGCACGAATTTTCCGGCGGTCAGCGGCAGCGGATCGGGATCGCCCGGGCGATCATCCTGAACCCGGACTTCGTCGTAGCCGACGAGCCGGTGTCCGCGCTGGACGTGTCCATTCAGGCGCAGATCGTCAACCTGTTCAGCGACCTGCAAGAGCGCAGCGGAGTGACGTATCTGTTCATCTCGCACGACCTCAGCGTCGTCGAGCATCTGTGCACACAGATCGGCGTGCTGTATCTCGGCACGATGGTAGAGCAGGCGCCGCGGGATGAGCTGTTCGCCCGCCCGCTGCATCCTTACACGCAGGCGCTGCTGTCGGCCGTGCCGGTGCCCGATCCGACCATACGGCGCGAGCGGATCGTGCTGAAGGGCGACATTCCGAGCCCGGCGAATCCGCCTTTGGGCTGCAAGTTCCATACGCGCTGCCCGCTGGCGCAGCCGGTTTGCCGCGAGCAGGCGCCGGATTACCGGGATGTCGGGGGCGGCCATTACGTGGCCTGCCATCTTGTGTGAGTGAGAGAGCGGAGCTGGGGGAATAAAGCACTGCAGATGCGTTGTTGCTGCAGGTAAGCCTCTGCAATCCGAAATAGAGGAACACCTAGAGCCATCACGAGCCTTTAGTCTGCGCCGCCACGGAGGCTCCCCGCTTCGTCCGGGAGGAGGGCAATGTCGCAAACGCAATGCCGACAAAGACGAAGGCGATCCCCAAGAAGTGGTACCAGTAAATCGGCTCATGCAAAAACAACGCCGACATGATGATGGTGCTGATGGGCATCAATGCGGTAAAAGCGGCCGACGAGCCCGCCGAAATTTTCTTCATCCCCTGATTCAGCAAAATCGTAGCGATGACCGTAATGACGACTCCCGTGTACAGCACGAGCAGCCATTCCGTCGTGCTCACCGCGGCAAAATCGAAGCTTGCCGCGTTGTATGCCGCAAACGGCATAAAAAGCGCCGAGCCGAGCAAGCTCGTCATCGTTGTGATGGCGATCGGGCTGACCTGCTTGGAGACAAGCTTACCGAACGTCAAGAACACGCCTTCTCCGGCAACGGCCAGCAGCACAAGCAGGTTTCCCCACAATGTATGCAAGCTCCAGGACGCATTAAACAACCCGCCGAAAATATTGATGGCGAGCGCTCCGAGGACGGCGCATACGATACCTGCGGTTTGATTCCACCGCAGCCGTTCCCTGAAAAACAACAGCGAAATCAGACCGACCATCACCGGGGTCACGCTTGTAATGATGCCGCTCTCCAGCGCCGTCGTGTAGGTTAAGCCGTACAGCATAAAGAAGCTGAACAAAAATACGCCGATAAACGATTGCAAAAATAAAACGACCCAATCCTTCTTCGTCAGGGCCGGAAAACGTCCTTCGCGGGCGAGCAGAAGCAGCGTCATAATGATGGCGCCGATGAGAAGCCGGAGCTCGGAAGCCAGAAACACAGGAAACGTGCGGACGAGAATTTTATTGACGATGACGAAGCTTCCGACGATCAGCATCGCCGCTGTGACTTGCAAATAAGGAACAGCCGATTTCATACGTTCTCGATACTCCTCCATAAATGAGTGCTTTATTGTATTATGTATCTTGAAGTGAGCCTTGTAAAGAAGCAGAGTCGTTCGTCACAGCGAATCCATGTCGGCCTCCTTTCAAAAAATTCTTGCCTGTAATCTCTTTCATCGCATAAACTGAAATGATGCGGCTGCAAGAAAGGTAAAGGAGGTTCGAAGTTTTATTCATGAAATCGACACACAAGCTATCTCAAAAAATAAGACAATTAATCGTTATTTTGCTTCCCATCCTGGTGACGCAGCTTGCGATGTTTGCAATGAACTTCTTCGATACGTTCATGTCGGGGCATGTGAGCGCCAAGGATTTGGCGGGAGTGGCTATAGGCACCAGCATCTGGATTCCGGTACAGACCGGACTCAGCGGCATCTTGTTATCCGTGACGCCGATGGTCGCCCAGCTCGCAGGGGCAGGCCGCAAGGAAGAGATTCCTTTTAAGGTCGTGCAGGCGCTCTATTTGGCCGTCGGAGTAGCGGCTGTGGTGCTGTTGGCCGGAGCGTTCGCGCTGAATCCGATTTTGGAGAACATGAATTTGGAGGAGCCGGTGCGCCGGATCGCCCGCTTGTTCCTGATTTCGATTGCGTTCGGCATTTTGCCGATGTTCTTATATACGGTGCTGCGCTGCTTTATCGATGCACTGGGCCATACGAAGGTGACGATGTTCATCTCGCTGCTGTCGCTGCCGGTCAACGGGGTGCTGAACTATGTGCTGATCTACGGCAAAATGGGGCTGCCCGCGTTGGGCGGCGCAGGAACCGGCGTCGCATCGGCGATTTCGTACTGGGTCATTTTTCTCGTGGCTTTGGCTGTGGCCGCCCGTATGCAGCCGTTCGCCGCTTTCGGCATCTTCCGCAAGCTGTACCGCGTCTCGCTGTCCGTCTGGAAGGAGCTGCTGAAGATGGGCGTGCCGATCGGCTTCGCCATTTTGTTCGAAACGAGTATTTTCGCTGCGGTCACGCTGCTGATGAGCAACTTCAACACGGTAACGATCGCGGCACATCAAGCGGCGATCAACTTCGCCTCGTTTTTGTATATGATTCCGATGAGCATCGCCTTGTCGCTCACGATTCTGGTCGGCTTCGAAGCCGGGGCGGGACGGTACAAGGACGCCAGGCAGTACGGCTACCTCGGCATCGGCCTCGCCATCGGGATGTCGCTGCTCTGTGCGGTCGTATTATGGCTGTTTAACGAGCAGGTGGCCGGGATTTACACAAGGGAGCCGGACGTGCTCGCTTTGACCCAGCATTTTCTGGTATACGCAATTTTCTTCCAGCTGTCGGATGCTATCGCCGCCCCGATTCAGGGAGCGCTGCGCGGCTACAAGGACGTGAATGTGACCTTGATCGTCGCCCTCGTTTCATATTGGATTGTCGGTCTGCCGGTCGGCTATGGGCTGGCGAATTATACCGATTTGGGCGCCTATGGCTATTGGATCGGTCTGATATCCGGCCTGGCTCTGGGCGCGGTCGGTTTGTTTGCCCGACTGGCGAGCGTCCAGCGGAAGGCTCGGCTCGGCCTTGCGGCTTTCGCCAAGTAGCATCATTAAGAACGTGTATCTTAGAATAGGTGGATGATCGCATGGAACGGAAACCGGTATTGCAGCGTCAACTGAAGCTTTGGCATATTGTGGCGATGGGGGTCGGCTATATGGCCCCGATGGCCGTATTCGATACGTTCGGCATCGTATCCGAAGTCACGTCGGGGCATGTTCCGGCCGCGTATCTGCTCACGATTGCGGCGGTGCTGTTCACCGCGATGAGCTACGGCCACATGGTGAAGGTGTACCCGTCCGCAGGAAGCGCCTATACGTATACCCGGCAGACGATCGGCGCGCACGCAGGCTTTCTGGTCGGCTGGGTTTCGCTGCTCGACTATTTGTTTCTGCCGATGATGAACGCGCTGCTCACCGGGATTTATTTGTCGTCGGCGTTCCCAGGGGTGCCGCAGTGGGTATGGGTCGCCGGGTTTGTAGCGCTCATTACGACGCTGTGCTTGTTTAACGTCAATGTCTCCGTCTCGGTGAACGCGCTGTTCGTGGCGTTTCAATTTGTTGTTGTGGTGCTGTTTGTCGTGCTTGCCGTGTACCGGCTCAGCGCAGGCGGAGAGGCAATCGTATCGGCGCAGCCGCTGCTGTCTGCGGATGCGAACTGGGGAGCGCTGCTCACCGGGGCGTCGATCTTATGCTTTTCCTTCCTCGGATTCGATGCGGTGACGACCTTGTCCGAAGAAACGGTAGAGCCCCGTAAGACGATTCCAAGAGGCATTCTTTGGATTACGATGCTGGGCGGTGGACTGTTCTTCACCGCATCGTATTTCGCGCAAAGGCTGTTCCCGGACGTATCCGTATTGAGCAACCCGCAGGGCGCATCCGCCGAAATCGCGCTGGCGCTCGGCGGCGTCCTGTTTCAGGCCGTGTTCTTGGCCGCCGCGCTCACTTCCACGCTGGCCTCGGGGCTCGTGTCGCAGCTCAGCGGATCACGACTTCTGTTCGCTATGGGACGGGACCGGACGCTGCCGCGTCCGGTGTTCGGCTATATCCATCGGTCGCTCGGCACGCCGGTGTTCAACATCCTGCTGATCGGCCTCATTTCGCTGACGGCGCTCGCGCTGGATTTGCTCGTCGCCACGTCGTTCGTCAACTTCGGCGCGCTGACGGCATTTACTTTTGTAAATTTATCCGTCATCATACACTATATTTTTCGGGAAAAGCAGCGGTCCTGGCAGGCGCTCCTGCGCTACTTGCTGTTTCCGCTGGCCGGGATCGGCTTCGTCTTGTTTTTCTGGACGCATCTAGAGCGTAATTCGCTGCTGCTCGGCGGCGCTTGGACGCTGCTCGGCGTGCTGTACCTGCTCTGGATGACGCGCGGCTTCCGCAGGGAGCCGGGAACAATTCGTTATGAAGCGGCCGAGGGCAGCGGCTGATGCTTTGTAGCGGGGCTTTTCGTCAAGCTCACGCCGCGGCGGACTCTTCGGGTTCGTTCGCTTTTTTCCGATACGCCAGGATAATGATCAGACACGGAATCAGGCAGAACAAGCCGCACAGGAAGAACGCGCCGTTGGCCCCGTAATGATCGGCCGCGTAGCCGGCGAACAGGTTGCCGACCGGCGTCGAGCCGGCGAAGACGAGCGAATAGACGCTCATGACCCGGGCCCGGTACTCGTCCTTGGAGTGAATTTGCAGGGACGAGTTGCAGTTGGTTGCGAACAGAATGTTGCAGAAGCCCTGCAGCGTGAGCAGCAGCCCGAACATGTACACCGAGCCGGTCATCCCGTTCAACAGCAGGAAGACCGAGATGAGAATGCAGCAAGCGATGATCATGGACAGCCGGGGGCCCATTTTGCTGCGGAACGACATTGTCAGCGCCCCGATCAGCGACCCGACGCCGAGGCAGGACATCATCAGCCCGTACGTCTTCTCCTGCATATGCAGCACGTCTTTCGTGAAGACGGGAATGAGCACGCTGAAGTTATAGGCCATCGTCCCAACGACGGCAACGAGCAGCAGCGTGCGCGCCAGCAGCCGGTCCTTGGAAATGTACACAATGCCGTCCTTGATCTCCTTGAGCAGTCCGATGTCTTTTTTCTTCTCGCGGACGTAAGGCGTCGTACGGATTTGCAGCAGCCCGTAGATGACGGCCACGAAGCTGAGTCCGTTCAGCAGAAAGCACCACCCGGCCCCGAGGTAAGCCATCATGCCGGCGCCGATCGCCGGTCCTACGATGCGGGCGAGATTGAAGGTCGTCGAGTTGAGCGCGATCGCATTCATTAAGTCTTCCTTGCCGACGATCTCGATATTGAACGCCTGCCGCGTCGGCATGTCGAACGTGTTCGTCAGCCCGAGTAGGAAGGCGAGGACCAGAATGTAGCCGAACTTGACCGTACCCGTAAAAACAAGAGCGGACAGGATCAACGCCAGCAGCATCGACACCGTCTGGGTCGCTATCAGAATGTTCCGTTTCGGAAACTTGTCGATGAGTGCCCCCGCAAATAGCGAAAAGCAGGTAATGGGCAAAAATTGGATCGTCCCTACCAGTCCGAGCAGCAGGGGTGAGCCCGTCAGCGTCAGCACAAGCCAGGATTGGCCGATATTTTGCATCCAAGTGCCGATCAGGGAAACGCATTGTCCAAGCCAAAAGTAACGGTAGTTTTTATGGGTCAGGGCGTGAAAGTTGTTGTTGATGACCCTCATCCCCGCATGCCTTAGATTCACAAGCGTTCACCTGCCTCCCAATGTAAGTTCGCTGCTTAAGCTTTCGGCGTCTTGTCGCTTTCCTCGATAAACCGGGCCGCATTGCCGCCCATCTTTTCCAACAGCTCCAAGGCAAGCCGCTGCTCCTCCTCCGTCAAGCCGTCGGACAGGATGTGTCTCCAGTCGGTGAGCACCCCGCGCACCTCGTCCTTGATCCGCCAAGCCTTCTCCGTCAAAAAGACGCGGTAAGAACGCTTGTCCTCCTCTCGTACCTGCCGCAGCACATAGCCGTGCGCCTCCAGCTTTTTCAGCGCCTTGGCCGTCGTTCCCTTATCGATTTTCAAATAGCTCGACAGCTCCTCTTGACTGAGGCCGTCTTCTTTATACAACGCGTTCAGGAAAATATGCTGGCCTTTGCCGATGCCATGCGCTTTGAGCCGCTCGCCGATGTACGTTTGTCCGTAACGGTACAGGAGCGATACCCATCTGGTAATCGAATTGCGCTGATCGATCATCCGGCTTCCTCCGCTCTCAAAATAGTTGCATATGCCACTAATTGCAGTATAGAAATAACTTGCTGCGTTGACAAACCGGGCATTCGCCGAATTTACCCCTTTTCAGCGAACAGGCCCTGAATTATCGAACAATTTTGCCGTTTCCCTTAGGGCCGTCTGGCTCGGCACCACAAGCTGCTGGAATGACCGGGGCAGGTCCGTGGACCAAGCGCCATGAGACGTAGGGATATATTTGAATCAATCTACAAAAATACTAAAAAAGTAATAATATTATTAAAAAGTAATTTACAACCAAATTTTTATGGTGTATATTATGTTTCAAGAACTCCACAATCGAATTTGTTAATGAAGAGACTCGACAATATTCAGATGAATTTCGTTGAACTCCCCTCGGCGCTTCTTTTTTTAAATCTTAAATGGAAGCGATTACATTTTTGTTCGCAACGACGCGCCGAATGGATTTGGATTTTACCAAGGAGGGGAATCTATGAAGCTGCTGATCGGAGCAAGCGCCTCTTCGGCAATCATCGAGTTGCCGTATTATATAAGGATTTTTCAGGAAAAGCTGCAAGCTGAAGTAAGGGTTGTTGTTTCGGACAACGTATCCAACTTCATCAACCCGCAGTTCCTTGGCGCTCATATCGAAGGGAAAGTGTATCAAAAAATGCTCGACCCAGCGTATGACGTCGCCGTGCCTCACTCTTTCCTTGCCTCTTGGGCGGACATGTTCATCGTACTGCCCTGCACCGCCAACACGTTGGCCAAAGCCGCCAATGGATTTACGGATAACCTGCTTACCATGCTCATCCTTTGTTTTCCCAGACCCGTCTTGTTCTTCCCCGCGATGAATCTGAATATGTACAACACGGCGGTCGTCCAAGCCAATGTGCAAAAGCTGCTCGATTTGGGCCACCATATCGCCATTCCGGATGGAAATGTAACCGTTACCGCTACGGGAGAAAAAATGTCGGGAGGCCATCCCCCCAATCCTTATACGTGTGCCAAATACATTCAGAACAAGTACGAACGATATTGTATGTCCACCTGATCATCCATTTCTTTCTTCATGAAAGGAGGTGATATCATATGAAAATGGAAAACGCTGTAACTTTTCGTGGCGTAGACGTATTGGATGAAGCTGTGGATTTGGCGGAATTGTCTTCGATTATTGATGACAATGAAAGTGATGCGAATGACAACTGTAATGGTTGCTAGGCAACGACCGAGCTGGGAACATTCGTTTCCAGCTCTTCTAATCTCATAAATAAGGCGGTGAATGAAGTGGAGCCATTTACAGTACTGCCACAAAGCAAAAGTTCAAACGAAAAAAAACGGTATCGCGCCTCTCGTTACAATATTAAGGCAGTAGAGCCGGATGGAAGCATGTACATCACGAATACGATGTCGGGCGCCTTTATGCATATCACGTCGGAACAGGTTCCCTTTGTCGATCAATTGCTTAAGCATGGAGCGGACGAACCGCTGGACGAGTTGGCCGCCCTCCTCAAGAAGCAAGGCTTTATCGTTCGTGAGGATATCAACGAGTTTTTCCGCGCCCGTATGCTGCATGAAATGATCGGAAGAAGCGAGCAGAAGCTCAGACTTATTTTTTTAACGACCGAGCAGTGCAACTTCCGATGCAAATACTGTTATGAAAAATTTGAAAAAGGCAAGCTGCAGCCGGAGGTCATTCAAGGAGTGAAAACGTTCCTCCAGCACAAGGTCCGTTTTCTTAACCATTTGCAAATGAGCTGGTTTGGAGGCGAACCCCTCCTTGCGCTTGACGCTATAGAAGAGATCTCGCGGCATGTTATCCCCTTGTGCGACGAGTACGGCGTGACATACCGGTCAAACATAACCACGAATGCGTACCTGTTAACGAAAAAAAATATCGAGCGGCTGTTTGCCTGTCGCGTATTCGCTTTCCAAATTACGTTGGACGGCGACGCCGAGCAGCATAACGCTAACCGATATTTGCAGAACGGCGCTCCCACGTTCGAAACGATTTTTCAAAACCTGCTGCACCTCAAGGAACGCCCCGAACCGTTCCGCTGTAAAATCCGCATTAACTTTGACCAGACGAACGTGCATCAGATTCCAAGCTTTATCCAAAAGCTCCGTGCGCATTTCGGAGAGGACCCGCGGTTCCGCATCGATTATTTCCCTATCGGCAAATGGGGGGGAGAGAACGACGAGAATCTGGAGGTCATTTCGATCAGGGAATCGGTCAAGCATCAATTAAATCTATGCACGATGGGCCTGGAAGAAGGGCTTAGCAATGACATCGAAGACATTTTGAAGCCTGGAGGGTACGTTTGCTATGCGGCCAAATCCAACTCCTTCGTGATTGGTTCGGACGGCATCGTCTACAAATGCACCGTAGCCCTGTACAACGAAAACAATCAAATCGGACGCATCACGCCGGACGGACAAATGCGACTCGATGCCGATAAGCACGCGCTATGGATTATGAACGACGAGTCGGAGGATTCGGGCTGTAAATCCTGCTTCCTGCGACCATCCTGTCAAGGCGCGTCGTGTCCGCTTGTCCGGATCGAGAAAGGGGTAGCCCCCTGTCCCCCGTTAAAGTCCAAAATTAAAGAAGTCATCCGCATCGTCGGCAAGGAAAAACGTAAAATGGCGATACAAAGGCAGGCCACTTCCGCAAACGCGTAGGATGCGCGAGAAGGGGAAGCAACCCATGCTCAACAAAAATTTCTTGACATTTGTCGCGAGCGGAATGGTAAGCAGCATCGGGGACTTGCTCTATTTTTTTGTATTTTCCTGGTATATCGCATCAGCGACGCAATCCGTTCAATATATGGGGACGATCATGCTGGTCAGCGGAATCACCCAATTTGCGGCCAGCATTTTTTGCGGGGCTTGGGTCGATGTATGGGGAGCCAAAACGATCATCGCCATCTCCAATGCCATACGCGCGCTGCTGATGATTGGATTGATGCTGGTGAGCATGACCCAGGCTCCGTCCCTGTATGTGCTTCTGCCGATCGCCATCGTATTTGCCATTACGGATGCCAGCTTTTATCCTGCGGTAGAGACGATCAAGCCTCAGCTTGTGTCCGAGGATCATTTAAGCCGAATGAACAGCGTATGGTACACCCTGGCCCGCATCTTGTCCTTAATCGCCCCTTCCATTAGTGCGCTGTGCATGAATCAGCTTGGCGTTCAAGCCTCCTTTCTTTGTATGGCCGGGTGCTATATCGCATCGGCGGCGCTTCTTCTATTCGTTCGTATTCAAAAGGTGCAAACCGAGCCTAAACCGGAGGCGGGCAAATGGAAGCACTATACGCAAAGCCTTAAGGAAGGCTGGATTTTTATTCGGAACAGCCGGATCATGATCACGCTCCTGTCGCTTATTTTTTGCGTAAATATCGGAGCGAACAGCCACGGCTTGCTGCTTCCGTTTTTAATGAAAAGCATGAACTGGGATGCGCAGCACATGTCGTACGTCTTTACGTGGCAAGCCGCTGCGGGGATCGTCTGCGGCAGTCTATTGTCAGTGAAAAGCGTGAAGCAGCCGACCTTTCTTTATGTGCTCCTTGGATTTTTGGGTCAGGGATTGGCGATTTTAACGGTGAACTTTTCTTCGACCCTTGTTTTTTTATGTTTAAATTTCGCCTGGTTGAGCGTATGTACGGCGTTGGTCAACATTTTTATCCGCACGATGATGCAGAAAGAAGTGCCCAACCGCTACATGGCGCGGGTCGGCAGTCTGTTTGCCGCGATTAGCATGACTTCGACGCCGTTGTCCCGTTTTTTTACAGGCTTTCTAAGCGACCGTCTCGGGGTAAGACAGATGTACTTTTGGGCGGGCGCATTTGAAGTCGTGGTCGTCGTTGTTTTTTTCATGCTTTATAAGCAAATTACGGCGCAGCCCGGCGTGAAATCGCAAACGGAGGTTAGCGGGTAAGACTGGACGGCGGCTTGCCCGGTCCGACAGCTTGTCTAATTCCTATTTACGACCACTCGGCAAACTGTCGGAGTGGTCCCGGGCATGTCTCTGCACGCTTTGCGGTCGGCAGGATATCGCCTTGTTCGTAGCTTGTTACATCCATAAATTTCCATAGCTATGTACAGCCTTAAAACATGTACAACATTTACATAGCGCTTTCGTCACTGTATTCGGTGATGAGTGGAAATCCGTGAATATGCTTAATCCACTGCCCGGAGAACAATCTCCGGTTTTTCTTTTTGCCGGTTCTGATATTGTTAATGATCCACAGGGTTAACTATGATGGGAGTTAAAGAATGGAACATGCGGAAATCGTGTCAAACCTGTTATACTAAACTTTAGCGATGTCAAACGAAAAGAAGAGGAACAACATGATCGGAACCTACTGCAGCTTGTATAAATTGTGCAAATGCTGCGGACAAAGCAAATATTACCGCCAGTTCCCGACCCGGGGCAACCGAAAGTCAAGCGGGTCCTCCCGCAAAAACGTATGCCGCAAATGCGAGCGGAAAAAGCCGGCCGCGCCAGCTCCGCAAGCGCCCCCAGTGCCGCGTAGGGCGAAGCTGCTGAGACAAGACCGGAAGGGCATGATTCGCATGAAGGGGAAAAGCAACAACGGCAGGCCGTGGATTCAAGAGATCGAATGGAGCCTCGCAGTGCTGTTGGTAGAGGAACGGGCGGCCGTTGTTGTCACGCCATACATGATTCGCCGGTTGTACAGCAACGACGATTTCCGCAGCATGATTATGACCCGGGACCGTCATACGTGCCGCTACTGCGGCGGATACGGCGATACGATCGACCATATCGTCCCGAAATCCAAGGGAGGTCATACGACGCCGGTGAATTGCGTATGTTCCTGTTATGTGTGCAACCAGAGCAAGGCCGATCAAGATGCCACAGGATTTATAGAAAAGCAGCGTTCTCCCGTCTGAACTGGAGCAGCGCCTGCCTGTCTGCTCTTGATAGGCTTCTACGGTTAAGAAACTACGCAAGCACACAGTTATCCAAGCGTGCTGTCGAATATTACGAGCAGTGGTTATTGACAGCATGGCTCGACTCTTTACCGTAGTCCTGGCCGTTGTCATCTTGTTCATCTTCGTGCTGCTAATCTTCGGCAGGATTATCGGGTTAGCGCTTTACAATATTGTACATTTCCCGGGAAATTTCGATTTGTTGTAGAAGCTTGCGCAATATGCCATTCCGCTGTGACTATTGCTGTCGTATTCGTCCTGCTGTACCGCTTCACGCCGAATTCCTGGTCCATGTTCAGGGAAGTGCAGCAATGGAGGTTAGAACGTCTGTATGTTGAAATGTAGACATAAAAAGAGGAAGACTACCGTTCCCTCAGGTAGAAGTCTTCCTCTTTGCTTTCATGGACGCTCTGCTTACGCTTCTTCGTCCTGAACAAGCGATGATACTTGCACGATGTAAGCTTTAACCGTCTTATTTCCTTGCTTCAGATCCTCGGTGGAAGTGTACGTACCCGTTACGACCGCCGGACCGGCGCTGAATTTGAATTTGCCGGTCAGCACAATGTACAGGTCGTCGAACTTGACGATGGCCCGATTGTCCGTGACCGATTGGATGTCGCATTGGAACACGACCTTCGCGTTTTTGTGCTTTGGCAGTTCGTTGGCCACGATGCTTTTGACTTCCTTCGCGCCTTCTTTGGCATCCTTAGCCGCGCCGTCCTTCGTTTCTTTTTTGTCCGTGTCTGCGGCGTTGTCCGTCGTGAAGTCCTTGTCGAACTTGACGAAGACATACCGCCCGCTGCGGTATTCGTAGACCGCTTTCGCTCCGGCTTGAGGTCCCGAAACTTCCGTACCGTTCTTGTCCTGACTGTTCTTATCCATACTGTTCTTGTCCGCGCTGGTCTTTTCCGTCCGCTCGGGCACCGGATTATCGGCGCTTACGACGCCCTTACGCACCGTCTCCAGCTTGTCGGCCTCCAGATCAAGAATGGGCTTAAGCTCGGACCCGTGCGCTTCGAACGCGACATAGCGGGCTTTCCGCTTTTTGGAGGCCGCTTCGAGCAGCAGCACGGGCTGTCCTTCCGGGCTGAGCTCGTCGGCCGGGCGAAGCGATTTGACGGCGGCCAAGTCGCCTGGGACGGCTCCTTCCACGACCTCAATGCGTTGGTCCGGGAACAAGCGGACGAGCACGAGCTTTTTCTTGTCCGTAACCGCCGCAGCTGCCGTTTGCGCGCCGTTCGACCCTTTCAGACTTGTGGCGGCGGTAAGGGCGCCTTCGATGCCGGCCTTTTGAAACAGCACGGCCGGATCGCTTTCCAATCGGCGCTGATCGAGCGCCTGCAGTTCTTTGGACGTGTCGCGGAACGCGTCGAGTGTTTTGTACAGCTCGTCGGCCTCCGCGTACTTTTTCGCGGCAATCAGCTGCTCCGCCCGGGCCAGCCGACCGTTTACCACCGTTTGAATATACCCGTTCAGCTTGCTGCTGTTACTGAAGAGCTCCTTGTTGGACTGCACGGTTTTGGCAGCGGCCAGAAAGCCGCCCAGATCGTTTTTCTCCAGCTTGACCAGTGTGTCCTGAGCCGCCTTCTCAAGTCTTGCAGCGACCCAGGGGGCTTCCCAGCCCCGATCCTTATAAAATTTTTGCAGTTCTCCGCCTTCCTTCAACATTTCATCCAGCGATTTGGATTTGACAATTGCGTCCAGTCGGCCTTGGTCGTATTTTTGCAGCAGCGGGTTCAGAGCTTTTCGCTTCGCCGCTTCGTCCTTATAGTAGACTGCAGGAATTTGCAGCAGGAAGCCGACCGCGGTGTCGGTGTCGAATTTTTTCTTGGCGACGGCGCCCTCGACGTTTTGGATCAGCGCCGTCTTGACCGAGCCGAACGCTTCCGCGAAGCGTGCGTCGATATTGTAGGACGCCGCGGTTTCCGCGAACCGCTTCTGCGAGCCTTCGTCCAGCTTAGTGACCTGCGACTTGCTGGCCTGGTACGATTCGTACGCTTTCACCAAGCTGCCAGCATCGTTTACGGCAACCGCCGACGCGATCTGGTCGGTCAGAGACGAGAACAGCCGCTTTGCTTGCGTAACCGGCTGAAGAGCGCTGAGCGCCTGCTCCATTTCCGCTTCTTTATAATCGATGAAGCCGATGTTTTGCGCCTTGAGGAACAGCTCCTCGGCTTCGACCGCGTTGCCTGCGGCAAGCTGCGCCGCAGCCTGCTGGTAAAGCTCCGCTTTTTTCCACCAAGCGTACATTTTGAAGCCCGCCGTCAAAAGCAGGAGGACGAGGACGGCAATCGCGGCGTTTCTGTAACGGACGGACTGTTTATACGTAGAGATTGACATAGGCAGCCTCCTTTCCTTTCTACAGGATGCCTTGGAATTCCGGGTCGAAGTCGTATTTCAGCTTCACGGCATCGCGCGCCTTCTGGGTCAGCTCGGGGTCGGCGTCCGGCTGCTCGGCAAGCAGCCGGCACAGCCGCAGCAGCCGGTCCTTCGGCAGCTCCTGGGCATGGTCCATCAGCAGGCTGCGGTACGCGTGCAGATTGGATTTTACGCGCAACGCGGCTCCGGCCGCCGCCGTCAGAACATCTCTTCCCTCGGGAAGTCTCTCGATCATGCCCCGGTATTTCATGACGTAGTCGAGCGCTTCGCGGGTAATCAGCTGAGGACGCACTTTGCCGATTTCATGCATGTATTCGATCACGTCTTTGTCGAAACGGTTCGGCAGAAGAGAGCTGAGCTCCAGATCCATGTCACTGCGCAAAATAAATTTGTTCAGGCAGTAAACCTTTAAGATTTTGATCGAGTCGTCGCGAATGAAATACCCGATTTCGCGGAACTTTTCATAGGCGGTCTTAAAGTCTTCCGCCCGGAGGTCCGTTTCCGCATCGTCGATGTCGAGCAGCAGGCCTTCGCGAATTTTTTGCTGATCTTGCAGGAGTAAACGGCTTAGCGTACGTCTATATAAAATAGGCTCGTAGCGCTTATGCAAAAAAACGTACAGCGCGAGCAGCAGAGCGGCGCCGACGACGGATAAAATCACTTGCTCTGCGTTGCGGGCGAGCAGGAAGGCGAGGGCGCCGATCGCGCCGACGGCCAGCATGCCGGTCTGCCTGTGGTGCTTCAAAACCGCTCCGGCCTGCTCGGGGACAGCGCTGCGGCTTTGCTCGGCTTCGCACGAGAGGCAGCGGTCGTCCCACAGGCAAGAATACCGGCTGCAGCGGCGGCACTGCTTCAAACGGTCAAACAAATGCGAGGTTGCCTGCGTTTTGCGGAATTGAACGGCGGTCTTAGTCGTCATGGCGTTCACCCTGATTTAAACTTGCCGCGAATGCAGCATCAATGTCCGCAAGCGGAACATCTTGCTTCTGTCTATGAGAGCAATACATAAAAAATGCTAGAAGAAACAGGGCTCCAAGAGCCAACACAGCTACGGTCAGCATGATTCTCTCCCCGGTATTTTCGAATTTGAAAGGCAATAACTTAAGAATTCTGTAAGGTTTCGTTAGTGGAATTTTACTTTGTGACCAGTTAATATGTAGATTAGTAGACGACATGCAGTTCCATTGTACTACCCTCTACTGCAATTTACTACACTATACCATATTGGTTCGGAATGGTTCGACATCGGGCCGTCCATAGGTTTGGAGGAATGAACCCCGTGAAAATCATCAAAGCGCTGCTCCGACCGGCCGCCGCTCTGCTGCTCGCCTTCCTGATGCCGCTTCAGGCCGCGGCCGCTCCGGCAGGCGCAGTCGATATGAAGATGGACGCCGTTCTGTCGGTGGACGTCAGCACGTCCATGAACGAGAGCGACGTCAACAAAGTCAGTAACGAAGCGATGAAAATGTTCGTCGACATGGCGTCCGTACAGGGCGACAAAATCGGCATCGTCGCCTATACCGATCAAGTAATGCGCGAGAAGGCGCTGCTCACCATCAATTCCGCCGCGGATAAGCAGGACTTGAAATCGTTCATCGACAAGCTGGCGAAGGGGCCTTACACCGACATCGCCGTTGGCGTGAGCGAAGCGGTGAAGGTGCTCGAATCCGGTACGAAACAGGGGCACGTGCCGCTCATCGTGCTGATGACCGACGGCAACAACTGGCTGAACGCCGGCCGCACGCAGCAGCAGTCCGATCAAGAGCTCGCCGATGCGATCAAGAAAGCGCAGGACAAAGGCATCCCGATTTATACGATCGGGCTCAATGCCGACGGAAAGTTGAACAAGGCGGTGCTGGAGCGCATTTCCCACGAAACGAAGGGCAAATCGTTCATCACGAGCACGGCGGACAACCTGCCGCAAATTTTGAGCGAAATTTACGCGAGCCACTTCAAGCTGAAGGTCGTGCCGCTGAACGGCTTTGTGGCGAATGGACAGTTTCAGGATGTGACGGTGACAATTCCGAACGCCAGCGTGCAGGAAGCGAACATCTCGATCATGTCCTCGAAGCCGGTGGAAGTCAAGCTGTTCGACCCGTCCGGCAAAGAGCAGAAAACTCCGTCGGACCGCGTCGTGTATACGGCTTCGAGCGCCTACTCTTTATTGAAAATATTGACCCCGGCGCAAGGCGATTGGAAGCTGCAGGTCAAAGGTGTACAGAAGGAGAAAATTAACATCAACCTCGTGTACAATTACGATCTCCAGCTCGTCATGGAGCCCCTAGCATCGACGAAGTTAAAGCCGGGCGATGAAGTGCAGGTCAAAGCGTATTTGCAGACCGCCGGGCAAAAGACGGCCGATGCGGATTTGTACAAGGGCTTGAAGGCGTCGGCGGTCTTGACGGACCTGGATACGAAGAAGACCGAGGAGAAGCCGCTCACGATCGGCGCGCAAGGCATTGCGGGCAGCTTCAAGGTACCGGACGCGCACGATTACGAGCTTAAGATCAAGGCGGAGGGCGCGAACTTCCTGCGCGAGACGACGTCCGCGAAGCTCACAGCCAAATCCGGCGGAGCGGCGGCCAAGCCTGCGACCGAGCAGGCGAAGGAGCCGGCGGCCGCTGCGCTCAGCCCGACCATATGGGCGGCGATCATCGCCGGGGCGCTTGTGCTTGCGGGAGCCGTCCTGTACGCGCTGGCGGCTTACCGCAAAGCGAACAAGGGCTTCGTCGGGCAGCTCGTAATCGAGGTCAAGGACGAGGACACGGGCGAGCGGACGAATCCGCAGTACCGCAAGCTGAACGCGTTCAAGGGCAAGGTGACGCTGCATCAGCTGCTCCAGCTCGCGCCGGAGTTTGCGGAAACGAAGGACATCGTCTTCCGGCCCGGCCCGAACGACACGGTACTGCTGCACAATGCGACGCCCTGCGTCGTCGAAAAAGGCGGACGGATGTTCGATGCCGCCAAAGGAAAAGAAATTCGTGCAAATGACCGCATCAAAATCGCGCTTCAAAACGTCAATAAGTCGATAAGCGTCGAATACTTGAAATAAATATCCCATTTGGCCTTGGTAACAGGAGGAGTCCGGACATGAAAGCAGTAGTCAGAGAGCATATACAGCAGTTGGACGTATCCTTGGGCGGTGGCATTGTCAGCGAGAAAATCCGCGTCGACACGATCGACAACCCGATGCTGGTCATCGGTCTCGGCGGAACGGGTATCGATGCGCTGCTGCGGCTCAAGTATCAGGTGAACCGGCGGTTCAAGCTGCCGGAGGACCCGTTCACGAAGAAAAAGCGCGAGAAGCCCGACAACATCGAGTTTCTCGCGTTCGAGACGAACGAGTACGACCGCAACAAGCGGTACAAGGGCATCGGCCTCGATCCGATGACCGAATTCGTGCTGCTGTCGAACGCCGAGATCGGCAGCGTGCTGCAAAACCGCAGCATTTTGGAGCCGTATATGAAAGAATGGCTGTCGCCGGAGCTGACGATTACGGACGGCATCAACGGCGCTTCGGGCGTCCGGCAAGCCGGTCGGCTGCTGCTGTTCACGAAGATCGTGCAGGTCGTACAGACGATCGAGCGCAAAATCAAGACACTGTCGGTCGGCACGAACAAGAAGCTGATGGTGTTCTTGCTGACGGGCATCTCCGGCGGCACGGGAAGCGGCTGCTTCCTCGATATCGCGTATATCGTGCGCGGCATTTTGGAGCGGGATTACGGCTCGGCTGGCGTCGACAAAGTCGGCATTCTCGGCTACCTGTTCACGCCGGACGTCAATTTAGCGAACAAGGCATTGACCGAGCATTCGCGCGAATATATCAAGAAGAACGGTTATGCGGCGCTCAAGGAGCTTGACTACTGGATGAACGTCGACGAACGAGGCGACCGTTTCAAGCAGCAGTACGCGAACATTTTGACGGTCAACTCGCCGATGCCGCCTTTTAACCTCGCGCACCTCATTTCGGCAACGAACCTCGAAGGCAAGCAGCTCGAAAATGCGTACGACTACTGCATGAACGTGACGGCGGAGAACATTACGAACTTTATGGCAAGCGAGCAAAAGCAGTCCGGCGAGGAATTCGCCATTCACGACTATATCAGCAACATCCGCACGAACATCAATCAGATGCCGAAGACGTATGCGGCGAACTATCAATACAATATTTTGGGCGCGTCGTCCGCGGTCCTGCCGATCGAGGAAATGACGACGTTTTTGGCTTATAAAGTATTTCAGCGTATGTCGACAATGTTCGAGGCGGGTCCGAGTCAAGAGGACGTCGAGAAGCTGGCGCACAAGCTGGGCCTTGACCCGGATTCGATCCACCGCGAATTCGACAAAAGCGTGCCGGAGCCGCTGCCCGGCTACCAGAACAGCGAGCGGCTCAGCTACAACAACGTCGTCAAGCAGCAGATCGTCCATATCGACACGGAGCTGGAGCAGAGCTACCTGTCCCGGGCCCGGGAGGAGTACATCAAGAGCCGCAAACAGCTGCCGGGTCAAATCCGGGAAGTGTTCGCCGAGCAGATGGGCAAAATGTTCCGCCATCCCGAGCAGGGGCCATTTTACGTGTCGCGGATCGTTTTGCAGGACAAAGGCTTCTGCCTGCTGAAGCTGATCTCGTCGTATATCGAATCACTGAAGGAAAACGTGTACCGCATTCCGCGGGATATCGAGGCGGCGGGCGATACCGCCATACAGAAGCTGACCGAAGCGAAGAGCGCGTTCATCTCGAAGGACAAGAAGAAGGACGCCTATATTGAAGCGAAAATCCAGGAATATCTGCTGCACTCCGATCGCGAGCGGATGGAGCAGATGATCGAGTTCTATGAGGATCTCTACACGCTCATCAACAACGACAACTCGCGTATTTATCAGGTGTTTACGGAAATCTTGAACGAGCTGAACAAAATATTCCAAAAGAACGGCGATATCCTGACCAAAGGGCAGGAGGAAGTCGATCACAAGGGCAACCGCACGTACTATTGGAATATCGTCAGTGTGCCGGATATGGCGAAGCTGATCGGCGACGTGACCGACGAGAAGAACGTCACCGAGCTGATCCGCGACTTTACGCAGGAGCTGCTGGAGAAATCGAACCAGTGGATCAAGGAGCAGGAAGTGGACGTCGTCTCCTCGATTTCCGAGTTTTTGACCGAGCAGTTCAGCGACCTGATCACGAAGTCGATGGAGGATTTCCTGATCATCAAGTACGGCCACGAGGATTCGCTGGAGAAGCTGGTGGAGCAAAAGATCGCCGGGCGATTGTACGAGGAAGCGAAGCCGGTGTTCCATTTGACCAACAGCTCGGGCCATTTCAATTTCCCGTCGTGGGGCTTCGTCTCCGTGCCGGTGAAGGCGCCAAATATTTTCAAGGGCATCCGCAACTTCCAGGACAACGCCATCGCGAACTCGCGCTTCACGATCAAGGAGAGCGAAGTAAAAAACCGCGTCTTCTGGCTAAACACCCAGAACGGCATTCCGCTGTTCCTGTATACGCCGTTGAAAGTATACGAGGAAAGCTACGAGCGCTCGATTCTGGAGCCGGAAGGCGTCGGACGTCATCTTGTCCAGAATGAGAAGACGAACTGGACGTACCTGCCGTCGCCGATTCCGGAAAAATCGTGGGGCGACACGTACGAAAACACGCGCGTAAAACATTACAACGCCGACGTCCGCAGCGTGTTCGACCAATCGCTGTCCTTGCGCATCATCCGCGAGAAGTCGGTGGATCAAGGCACGACGGGCCGCTACGAGTGCGTATTCACGAAGCCGTTCGATCTGGAGCAAAAGCTGGCGTCGTACTCGATGCAGCTTGACGCGGCGAAGCCGAACCTCGGCGAGATCAAGCGCTGCGTCGCCGACTTGAAGGCGCTTGTGGCAGGCGGCTTGGAGCAAGACAGCCTGAAAGACATCTTCGGCAGCGTAAACGAGGAGATGGCGAAGGAGAACCTGATCCGCTCGCCAGAGCTGCTGCGACGCGTCCGCGATGAGTTGGGCAAGTACCGCCGGATCGAGGCGAAAATTGCCGAGCTGGAGCAGGTACTCGCCGCTCATCAGGACGAGGAGAAATTCATCCAGCAGTTCATCGAGGCGATGTATACCGGCGCGATCGTCAAAAAGGGCGCGCTGTACGTGTACGACCATGACGCGGAAGAGGACCCATGGGAGCCGTTCGTCAATTTGATGCAGGCGGGTAAATTCCCGGAATACGAAATTTACCGCAAAATCCGCGCCCTTGACGCAAAGCGCCTCGGTTTGCTCCAGCGCAAATCGTCGAAGCTCAGCCAGCAGCTTACCGCTCAAGAAGACATCAGCGGCCTGCTGACGAAGCTGCAGGACATGGCCGGCGCCTACCAGGACGCCAAGTCCGCGCTCGACTACGACCGCGGCGAATACGTTGACGGCGAAGACATGTACCAATTCTACAAGCAAATCGCCAGCAAGGTGAGCGATATCCTCCGCGGCTTAAAGTAACAGCTTCGTAAGTCATAGCGATAGCGATATAAATACGCAGCCGAATCCAAGGCTGCGGCGGTTTTTTAGTTAACTTCGTGAAATTTAGTGAGATTAGGCAAGATATGCCCTGGAAGAAGCGCTTGCGCTGTCCGCCTTTGAAATCTGTGAAAATACCATTAAACTTCAATTCAACTTTCACAGGTTTCAAGAGCGGCTGGAGGGGGGATATCTTGCCGTTCTCCCCGCTTAATTTCACGTCCCCGATTGGAGGTCAGGATCATGCGGGAGAAATTGATGCAATTCGCGAGCGCATACGCCGCGGAAACAAACAGCATGGGAACAGGCGGGGATGAGCTTCGCAGCATCAACCATCCCCTCGTGTTCCTGTTCGTCGGCGACCGGTCGGCAGAGGCGCTGGAACAGGTGTACGACCTGAACCGGAAGAAGTGGAACAACAGCGCCGGCGTCGTTTATTTACATATCGGCACGGAGGCCGGCACACAGGAGGCCGCCGCGCGGGACAACGTCTACAGCTGCCGTTTCGGCGGAGGCGGCGGAGACAAGAAGACGCAGCGCGCCGAAGCATACAGGCAGTTTTACCGGGACGAGGCGAAGCTGCTTGAATTGAACGTCCTCCTGCGGCAGATGAACAGCCGCATCTCGGAGTTCGGACGGCTGTACGCCTCGCTGCAGCGGGTCAATATCGCCGTGGTCACGCGGGTGGACGATCCGCTCAACGCGCTTGTGCCCGAGCTGACGGTGTTGATGAAATCGATCTTCGGCGAGAGCTTCCGCTCCGTGGTCGTCGACTTGTACGGACTGCTGCAGGAGCAGCGTCCGGGCGACGATTTCGCGTATGCGGCATCGCTCGGCGTCAGCTTTATGCGCGAGCTGGACGAGGTCCAGCGGCGGGAGTTCCGCTTGGCCGCGGAACTGCAAGTGACGGGCGACGGCATCCGGCTGCCGGTCGAGCACCGGGACGCGGCATTGTTCGACACGGTGTATATGATCGGAGACAAGGACGAACGCGGACTATTTGCAGCCGGTGGCATGCAGCGGTGCTACGAGATCGTGTGCCATGTAAACCTGCTCAAGAACCGCAAAGCCGCTGACGAGGTCGATCCGAGGCACAGCGCTTACAACCACCAGCAGTTCAAGCAAAACATGATGCCGCCAGGCGAAGCGGGCGGCATTTACGCCTCCGCGGGATTCGCCAAGGTGACGCGGCCCAATCAGGCGATCGCCCTGACGGTGCTGTATCATCTGTACCGGGGGATGCTGCAGCGGATGCGCGATAACGCGCTTATCCAGCCGACGGAGCTGCTGGAGCTGGCCGAGCTGGACCCGAGGAAGGCGGAGGCGAGCGTCCGGACCGTAGCAGGCGAGCGGGCGAATCCGGTCGACGCCATGTACGGCTTGCTTTATGAGAACGTGCCGCACCACGAGCTGCGGTCGATGTCTCTGCGGCAGGCGGAGGCGGCTTTGTTCGGGGCGAACGCCCGAACCTTCTTCGAGACGAATGCCGTCCGGGTCATGGAAGCGGCGCTTGAGGCTCGGGACGGGGCCGGAAGGCTCGGTCAAACGCTGCAGCGCAAAGCGATCGATCATCCGTCATACGGGTGCTATTGCATGTACTTGTGGACCTCGGAGCAGGAACGCGGAGCGGAGACGCCCAGTCTTGTCGCCATGGTCCGGGAGTGGCGCAAGGAGGCCGAGCGGCAGCTCGAAGACGGCAAGCTGGACCTCGAAGCGCTGTACGAGGAGCGGGTGGAAGATCAGCGGTATGCCAAAGGCTCTCTGCTCGGTTTTCTTTCGCCCAAGAGTCAGGTCAAGCCGCTGGCCCGGGGAATGCTTGAGCAAATCTACGGCTTGAAATACGAGCTGCTGCTGCTGGAGCTGACCATCCGCGAGCTTCGGAGCTACGAGCGGAAGCTGGAAGAGATCCACGACCGAATGAAGCGGTATGTCCAGCAGCTTCACGACATCGAAGCGGCACTGCTCGACGCGAGCCGCCGCAGCATCTCGGAGACGAACGACGAGCTGGGACGCAACATTAACGAATACTACGGCCATGTTGTCGAAGTGATCGCCGCCGAAACGGAAAACCGCCGGGGGCCGCAGTTTTATTTTGACGAACGGTGGGTCGGTAACGTGACCGCGCTGCTTGCGCAAAGCGACGAAGCGCTGGTCGATAGGTTGATTGCGGCGGCGAAGCGGGAATGGTTCGTCCATCCGCTGTTCCACCAGCCATTCGAGCAGGAGCTGCTGGCGCGGGCGAACGTGGCAGTCAGCTACGACAACCGTGAGGTGCTGACGAAGGAAGAGCTGTACCGCGATCTGTACGTGACGCTAGAGAGCGAGGCGGCGATCCGGCTGGACGTCTACAACTATACGCATAAGCATCGGTACGAGGAAAAATATTTTTTCGGCGATTTTCAAAGCGAATTGATACAGTATGCGTACAGCGTCGATCACGGAAGCCGTACCTACAAGCTCGGCTGCATCCATGAGAAGAAGCAAAGCGGCGTCGAGAAGCTGAATCTGATGGGCGGGTTCCGCATGGCCGACCTGATGTACTACCGTAACGGCAGGCGGTACTACGATACATATGTGCGCAGCGGATACGAGTTTCACGGACGTGAGATGCCGGAAGAACCGGCGGCGGAAGGATGAATGGAATGCATGAACGATAAGAACTCAACTATTTATATTCGCGCTTACGAACCTTCGGATGCGGAGGCGCTGCTCGCTTTGCATCTGAATAACCGGGAGTTTTTTCAAACGTATAACCCCGCTCGCGACGAAGCCTTCTATACGCTGGAAACCCAGCTCGCGAATATCGGCAATGGAAAAGACGAGTGGAATCAGGACAAACGATACCCTTTCGGTATTTTCCTGAAGGAGACGGGCGAGCTGATCGGGGACATCTCGTTGTTTGAAGTGAAGCGCGGTCCGCTGCAAAAATGTATGCTGGGCTACTCCCTGGATCAGCGGCATAATGGAAAAGGCTACATGTCCGAGGCGGTCCGGCTAGTCGTGGAGTTTGCGTTTAAAGAGGCCGGCTTGCACCGGATCGAAGCGGGCGCGAGTCCTCGCAACGCAGGCTCGCTGCGCGTTCTTGAGAAGGCGGGCTTTCGCTCGGAAGGCTTGGCGCGCAAAAACGTGAAAATCAATGGGATTTGGGAAGATCATCAAATGTATTCGCTTTTGGACGAGGACGTTTTGAAGTAGAAAGTGAGGAAGGCTGATGAAACGTCGGAAATGGAATCCGCTGTTGACCGGGCTCAGCATCGTGGGTGGCTTTCTTGGATTTATTGCAGGGGAAATGATGCTCAGCTGGTGGGAAGGAACGCTGCACGAAACGGTGCTGATGGGGCTATATTTCGGGGTGTTTGCCCTGATCGTCGGGCTGTGCTGCCTGCTGGCGGAGATCCTGTCGCCGCAATTGAACGGAAGAAACTGGCGTCTCCGCTATGCCTCTGACGGATGGAAGCTGCTCGTTCCCGGCACGCTTCTTCTTCTGTTTGCGGCGGGGGCGCTGTTTCAATGGGCCTATGGGCTGTATTTCGATTCTGCGAAATCGGGCCGGCCGCAAGATTACGTACTCATTTTGGATACGTCCGAAAGTATGAAGCAGAACGACCCGAATAAGCAGAGCTTGCAGGCGGTCAAGTCGCTGATCGGGCAGATGGACAGCAACAAACGGGTCGGCGTACTGACGTTCAACGATACGGTGACGTGGGTGCAGAAGCTGACGCAGCTCAGCAGCGAAGCCGTCAAAAGCCAAGTGCTGGCGCAAATCGACGCGATTCCCGCCCCGATCGATGGAACGAATATCGCGCTGGCGCTTACTCAGGCGATCGACCATATGCAGAAGGAATCGCAGCGCAAAGGAGCCGTCATTCTCATCTCGGACGGCTACAGCGATGTGGACGTCGACCGGGTGGTGCAGCCTTACAATCTGGAAAACATAACCATACACACGATCGGGATGAAGCAGCCGAACGAGGAAGGAAGCCGCCTGCTGCAGCGGATCGCCGAAGCGACAGGCGGAACGTTCCAAGAAGTGAAGCAGGCCGAACTGGTGACGGACGCTTTCCGCAACATCTATGTGAAAGACCATCATTTCCATCTCATGAACGAACGGCAGGGACAGATGCATGTCAGCGGTTGGCACGCGGCGCTGCGGGTCGTGCTGATTCTGTTCATCGGCGCGCTGCTCGGGCTGTCGCTCGGCATCGTGTTCGATAATCGCTTCCTGGCGCGCAGCTTCGTTCTCGGCGGCGCGGTAGCCGGCCTGCTCGCAGGCCTGACGCTGGAATACGGCCTGCCCTCGGAGCATCCGGGCACCGTGCGCGCCATGGCGGACTTGATTTTGGCGGTCGTGCTGTCGCTGTCCACCTTGCTGTTCGCCGTTCATGAAAGCACCGGCGCGAACACAGGTCTTCGCCGCGGCAGAACGCGTGAGCTGTATGCCGGTCCGGATGGCGAGAGCAGCCGCTATGGCGGAAGAGACGGCAGCCGGACCGGCAAGCGGTTCCGGTAACGACGGGGGGCTGGCAAAATGATGCAATGGAGTGAACCTGACGAGCGGTACCGGATTGCGAAGGCGGCCTCTGAGGTCAGGGAAGGCGAATGTCTTCTGACCTGGCATTGGCCGAAGGAAATCAATTACGTCTACATCGACAGCTTCGAAGACGGGGGCGAGCAGCCCCCGGACGGGTTGGACCCGAAGCGGCTCAAGCTGTTTACCCGCGAGGAATACAAGGCGAAAGCCGGCTACCGAGCGCGTGTCGACTTTACGGGGCCGCATTTTTACCGGATCTATCCTTGCGTGATGCTGGAAGGACGGCTGACCCCGCTACTGCAGCGGGACGGAGACAATCTGACCCGCGTCAGCGGAGGCCGGGCGAAAATCCGCTACGGCATCAAATACGGCGGCGGCTGGTTCAGCAAATACAAAACCGTGCAGATCCGGCTGTTCTGCGAAATTTCGGTCCCCCGGGAAACCCTGTGCTATGTGAAAAAAGAAGGAGCGGCCCCGCGAAATAAGGAAGACGGGACCTTTTATCCGTTCATGAACGATTTTCTGCCGGGGCGCACGGAGCTGCCGCCCATCGAGATCGGCAAAAATGACTATATCCGGTTGTTTTTTACCGAAGGACCGGTCTATGGCGAGCGGTTTGAACTCATTCCAGAATAAAGGAGGGATCTGGCATGTTGGGGTTTTTCAAGCAGTTTTTCGAAAAAAAGCCTATAGAAAAAGAACGTCCGCCTTATTACAGCATCGTTTGTCCGTACTGCTTCCATAAATTCGAGCCGGACGAGGTCGTGTTCCGCGCCGCGCATACGAAGGAGAACGACGACGAATTTACGCTGCAGGAAGACGAGCGGCTGAACGAATGGCGTCGCAAGTTCAACCTGTCGCAGCAGGACATGGAGGCGGTGATCGAGCCGCATACGATCCCGGAAGAGAGCCGCGTCTACTCGGAAAACGTGCTGGTGGCGGTCAGCGACCGTTACGGAGTGGCGACGCGGCGGCGGCTGTGTCCGAGCTGCCACAACGAGCTGCCGATTTCGGCCGGCAAAACGCCGAGCAACATCATTTCCATCGTCGGGGCGTCGCAGGTCGGCAAATCGGTCTATATGACGTCGCTGATCCATACGCTGCAATCCTCGACGGCTTCGAATTTCGACGCGGCCTGCATACCGCTGAGCGCCGAAATCAGCCGGAAGTTCCGCCAGAATTACCTGGAGCCAATCTTCGACCGCGGGATGATGCTGGAGTCGACGAACCCGAACGAGCAGCAGGAACCATTTATTTTCCAGTTCGTGTTCAAGGACGACCGGCGCGCGCCACTCACACTCGTCTTCTTCGATGTTGCGGGCGAAGGCATGGTGGAGCGCGATTATCTGGAAATTTACGCGTCGCATATTAAAAATTCGTCTGGCATTTTATTTCTCGTCGACCCTCTGCAAATCCGCACGATCCGCGACAAAATCCGCCTGAACGTCGGCCAGGAGGAAGGCGAGTTCGCGAGCCGCTACGACGAGCCGCGCGAGGTCGTCATCAGCTTGTTCGAAAACTTCATCGCCCATCAGCAGGGCAGCAAGACGAAAATTCCAACGGCCATCGTTCTGACCAAGAGCGATATGCTGCAATATTTGAAAGAGGAAGACAGCGAATATATTCAGTCCAACAGCAACGTGTTCCGCAACGTCATTCACAAGGGCTATTTGGACGAGACCGAGTTTGAGAACATTAACGGCGAAATCCGCCGTTTTATCGAGAAGGTGGACCGGCCGTTCAAGGATGCGGTCGACGTGTATTTCCAGAATACCGCCTACTTCGCCGTATCCGCGCTCGGCTCGAATCCGGTAAACCGGCAGGTGACCGGTGTCATTAGCCCGACCCGGGTGGACGAACCGTTCATCTGGCTGCTTCACCAGCTCGACTACATCGATAGGAGAGATGCGCCGTGAGCCGGGATCGAAACATTCAGCAGCACTATTTTACCCGGGACCGGGAAGGAATTTTCCGCACGAACGAAGGGTTCGATACGGTAGCGAAATCCGCCGGGCTCGATAACGGTTTTATTAAAGCGGCGCTACATCCGTACTGCGTGTACAAGGCGCCGCAGGAGCTGCTCGGACGCGGAGAAGCGGACGAGAGCCGCTATCCGGAAGCGTTCGGCGTCTTCCATGCCGACAACGGGGAGCTTGTGGTCGGACGCACCGTTTACGTCAGCGCCGACTTTACCGGACAGCGGAGCGCTTTTTTCACGCATCATTACGTTGTGCCCAAGGAGCGTCAAGAGGCCTTTGTGCGTGAGCCGCAGCGTTTGTTTGCCCTTCATGGCTTCCGAAGCGGCTACGATATTCAAGAGGGGAAGACGATTCCGGAACTGGACGAGCTGGAGTGCGACGCCGCGGGCAAAGCGGAGAACCCGGACCGGCTGCTCGGTAGATTGAAGCTGGACCATACCCGGTTTCTGCAGCTGCTTTGCGCCGTGATGTCGTCGCTCACCAACAAGAAGAAAGTGTACGTCGCGTTGGACGCGGACGTGTCTGCTGCGAGCGCCGATGCGAAACGGCTGATGGAGCTCGTTTACCGCTGCCTGCCGTATGCGATGCGCCGGCAGCTCGGATTCGTCACGTACCAGAACGAGCCGGAAGGCAAGCAGCATTACCATGTCATGTTTGTGGAAAAAGGCAGCATTCGTCTTCCCGACCGTCAGCTTGAAAAAGATTATTTGTTCGATCTGCCGAATGAGCGGATTCACGGTGTGGAGTTATCCGGCGCCGAACATTCGTATCTGGACTACGTTTGGGAGCACCGGGGGAAGGCAGGTCTGGAGCGGTTCTACGATTTTTGCGAGGAAGCGTTGCAGGACGCTGGTCCCGCTGCGCTCGCTGTTTCGACCTACTCCCAGCTGAGCGAGCTGTTCCGGATCGAGCAGGGACAGGACGGCTTGTACGAGCAAAATCGGGCAGGCACCGTGAAGGGCATCCTTCAGTACCTAACCGCAGAAACCGCAGAAAGGAAAAAGCGGCTGAACGATCTGCTCGGCAAGCTGATCCGCAAGGAACTGATGGATGGGGACAGCGTGCCTACGGCGGAATTCGTTGCGCCGCTGCTGGATTATTTCGCTTTTGCTGACGAGGGGACGAAGACGCTGCTGATTGCCAGCTTTGCGCTTTATATCCGGCGAGCGGCGTCTGCGGCCTCGGGCGATATCCGCGCGGCGGTTCCGCTGATCGATCCGCTGCGGAAGCAGAATGCGGTCTTTCTCTCCGTTCTGAAGCAGCTGCACGAGCAGCATCCCCAGACGGCGGAGCAGTATGCGGCCTATCGCATCGCGGCGAGCGGATCGATGAAGGAGTTTTTGGAAGAAATCAAGTTCTGGCTGGTCTCCACGGATGATCTGCTGCTGCAGCACTTCTTCCGCAACGAAGTATTGAAAAAAACGAAGCGGCTGCTCAAGGCGGAGAAATCAAGACGGATGGAAGTGGCCAAAAATACATACATCTACTTCGACCGTCTGCCGGAGCGCGAAGGAAAGCCGCAGTTCGAAGACTTCTGCATGCAGATCAAGCTGGAAATCCAGCTCGAATTGCTGGAGGACCTGACCCCGACTGGATTGAGCTACGAAGACCTGCTGCAGCTTGAGTTTATGCTGGACCCGCCGCAGCCGGAGCTTTTGCACAACCTGAACAGCGGCGAACGCATGACGCTGGACCTGCTGACCGCCGTGTACCGGGTGCTGACGCTCGAGCAGCGCAAGCCGTCCGATGTCGTAGCAGCCATCGAACGGCTTGGTCCGCTGGACTTGGAGCGGGCGCAGGAGCTGCTGAAGAAGACGCTCAGCGATAAGGTAGGACCGGAAACGTTCGGCAAAATCGCCTACGCCTTCAGCCGTCCGGATGCCGGAATCCGGGGCGGGGGCGGATACGAAGCCGGGTATGACTTTGACCGGATGCTTGAGTACGTAGCCGTCCGGACCCGGGGGACGGATACGATCTACGAATTTATGCTATGGAGCGCGGGAGACTCGCGATTTTCCGGCGGCTCGGGGATCGATATTCACTACCGCGCAGCGGTGACGCGGTATTTTGACCGGCACGATTCCACAGCGTTCAAGAATAAGCCGATCAAGGAAATGCTGCTTAGCGTGCCGAACGAAGCGTTCGCCGACGTGTTTAAAGAAATCAAGATGAAGCAGGCTCCGGGCGTTGTGCAGTTTATGCAGCGACGTAAAAGAAAACTGTTTCGGCTAGGCCTTCTGGCGCTTCCGCTTGTGCTCATCATTATGCTGTTGTCCACGTTCTGGACGCCCATGATGGGAGCGATTCTTCGCCCGGCGCCTACGCTCACGGTCGAGACGCTGCCGGAAAAAACGGCCCAGCCGGTTATCACCGTGAAGGCAAGCGCGACAGACGGCGGCTACGATCAGAGCCCGAACATATTCGTGAATGGGCAACGCGTCGGCAGCGGACAAGTATCTGCTCCTGTCGTCCTGATGATCGGCGATAATACGATCGAGATTAAGGCGGAGAACAAATACGGCAAAGCCAGCGAGCCGGTCGTCAAAAAAGTGCGGCTCGACCTTCCGATGCAAGGCCCGTCGCTTCCGGCAAGCGGCGCATCCAAAGCCAGCGGGGGAACGCCAGGCGGGGCTTCCGGCGCTCAGACATCCACCGAACCGGTCGCCGGCCCGAAGTTTACGCCGCCAAACGCCAAGGGAAAGCCGGATCAGCAAACGAATTCCGGCGGACGCTAAATCAAAGCAGCCTGAATCCTTTCACGACCGAAAGGGTTCAGGCTGTCGTCGTTTCCGACGCTGCGGCTCGTTACTTTTGACGCGTTAGGGCGACGAGCGCAACATAACCGGCGGAGCAAGCGAACGTCAGGAGCATGAGCGTCAGTTGCAGAGGCATTCCGGTGAAGCCCGCGGCGGGCAGCAGCCGGCCTCCCCAAAGCGTGACAACGCTGGTTAGCAGCAGCAGGACGACGGCGTTCATAGCAAGCGTCCTCCCGGAGAAGGAAAGCTGCAGATCGCGGCGGAGTACGTTAAGATTCCACAGTACCGGAATCGTTTCAAGCAGCAGCACCCCCGCTGCGATCCCGGTATAGCCCCATCCGGGAATCCCCGTCAATATGTAAAGCATCGTCGTCGAGCAGGCAATGCCGACGAGAATGCCGCGCATCGGTTCTTTTTTTCGGCCGACGGCCCACAGAACGCTTGTCGTCAATTCTCGCAGTCCCGCAAGCAGCGGACAGAGCGAAAGCAAGCGAATGGCTGTCGCAAGCTTCTCTTGATCGAACAGCAGGCGCGCCAGTTCTTCGGCGAAGGTAAACAGGAAGAGCGACGCGCTGATTCCCCATAGCATACTTAAGTTTAGAGCCTTGCCGATTCTCCGAAAGGCGCGGTCGAACTGCCGGGCCTGCCAATCGGCGGCGATTTTGGGAGACAGCGTATGAGTGAGCGAAAACGTGATCAGGGTCGGGATATAGACGATCGTCATCGCCATGCCCGTCATTTCGCCGAATATGGCAAGTGCTTGTCCTGACGAGAGTCCGGAGGCTTGGAGCTGCATAGGAACGATAGACGCTTCCAGGAAATCCGACAACGGAATGATAAGCCGGGTGGCCGTCAAGGCAAGCGCCGTATGCGCGAACAAGCGGAGATTGCGCTCCGGCAATGCTTCGCTTGAGGTGGCGCTCGCGGAAGAAGACGGTGAATGGCGAAGCAACATCACAAGCAGGAAAGCCAAGGCGCAGCCGGCCCCCGTCGATGCGCCCAGCGCAGCCGTGCCCAAGGCTTGCGGCATGCTGATGCTCGCGCCGATCGAGAGGAGCAGCAGGATGGTCCCGACCCGGACCGATTGCTCGACGAGTTCGGAGACGGCGATAGCCCCGAACGCTTCCAGGCCTTGAAGATACCCGCGAAGCAGGCTTAGCAGCGGCACGAGCCAGAGTGCCGGCAAAAACATGCGAATCGCCAGCTCGAGCTTCTCGTTGCCGAGCCGAAGCGCAATTTCGTTTGTGAACAGGAAAAAGCCTGTGCACAGCAGCGTACATACCCCGATGTAGAGCACGGACATGTTGCGGTAAATCCGCCAGCCGTTTCCGGCGTTTTTGGCGGTGAACAAAGTCAGCGCCATAGGCATGCCGCCGGTGAGCAAGGTCAGGGCGAGGCCGTAAAACGAGTAGGCAATCTGATACAAGCCGACTCCTTCCGGACCCAAATAACGAAATAACGGAATGCGGAGGAGCAGCCCGAGCAATTTCACAATGAACATTGCGCTTGTCCGAAGCGCCATCTGCTTGAACATCGGGGGCAGAATCATCCGCATCACCACCTCGGCCGGACGGAAAAGTGTTGTCCACTCTCATCTTATGTCCGAGGCGGCGGCCGTATGATTTCTCTAATTGGCGATATGAATCAATACAAAGTGGGTGTAATTTTCCCAGCCCAGATCAAACGGAACGTGGTAACGGTCTGTCGTATGGCAGTTGATCAAGGGCAGTCCCTGCTCATCCTTGCCCACGACGACGGCAAAGTGGTCCACGTCGTTATTGTACATATAAGCAATCAGGTCGCCGGGCTGCAGCTTGGACCTGATGTCGGACGCCGAAGGGTTCCGCATGATCTGATCGAAGGTGCCGCTGGCGATCACTTTCCCGTAACCGGAATAAAGGAGAAACGACTTTAAAGCGTCGGTGCTTACCCAAGCCCGGCTTCCGTTGCCGGCGCTATACCTCCACGCGTTCGTCATCGGCAGTCCTCCGCCTTCGGCCGGGTCGCCGATGACTTGAGAAACGAAGTTCGTACAGTCCCCGCCGATGCCGGTATAATCGCGGTATTTCGGATTGTAACGGTTATCGTTTCCGGCTCCCCAAGCCGAGCCGGCGTATTTATTGGCATACGCCACGGCTTTCTCGCGGTTGTACCGCTTCTTTTGCGGCGACTTAGACATCGTATCGGACTTCAGGTTATCGGTTTCCGGCTCCGATGCGAAAGAAGGCTGGTGAAGCCATGCATCGTCCGAATCAATGTCAAGCGGGTCAAGATACCATTCTTTAAGCACCCGCAGCTTCCCGTTTTCTTTTTTTAAGGTAAGAACGTGCCGTGTTCCGAGCCCGAATGCGATAGGCGTTTCGCTGCCTTGGGCATACGAATAAGTGACTTTCATCCTGTGCACGAGCGATACTTTGACCAGCGAATCGGTTGGTCTTATACGAAAGATCTTCAGTGTCCCTTCGGTTCCATGGACGATGATGCCTCTTTTGTTGGCCCAGGCCTGAAAATACGCTTTCCGCTTTTTTTCAAGAAACAAGGCCTGTTGGCTTGTAGGCACCTTTTCGAAATAAAAGGTATCGATCGGCATGTCCCGAATTAAAAATTCCGACCGAGCCCGGTATAATTCCGTTAGAAAATTGCGGATTTCCTCGGTTTCCGACGAGGGCTCGGCGTTGGCTTGAAACGGGCCCAACATTAGCGATAAGACAATGATCCAAGCGATACGGCGCATGCCGGTTCCCTCCATCCCATCACACATTCAATCCCGCATTAGTATGAGACAAATCGGGGAAAACATACTTCCTTTGACTTGGCTTGCCGATTTCCGGGAACCCGCGCTTCCGAACGATCGGGATTTTAACGAAATGGTTAAGAAACTTGTTGACAAATTGTAATATTATTTTAAGCTTATTTTAATGATCGTAATTTATCCTATTAGTAACTAGTAAACTATGACATAGGGACGGTGTGAGGATGAAAGTTTTTGTAACCATTCAAAACAAAGAGATCCCCGTTTTCGCCGACAACTTGAATAAAAAGACATTGAAGCTCCTAAAGATGGCGCTGGATAAAAAGGTGGAAGACGGAAGAATGACGCTGAAGAAATGTCTTCAAACATTAATCAGCATCGAAGTGATCGGCTGCGAGGCCATTTTGCATTCGTTTAACGAAAAAGATTCGCTTGCTTTGTCTCTCTACTAAAATTTAGTAGAGACTTTTTTGTGCCCGGCTTCGTTCTTCGTTATTCCCGGCGTTCGCCGCTTCGGTAGGCGCCTGGGGAAATGCCGAACTTGTCCTTGAATACCCGGTGAAAGTACGAATATCCTCCGAATCCGCAGCTCTCGGCAATTTGTTCGAGCGTCATGGCGGTATATTTCATCCGTTCCAGAGCGGCGGCCAGCCGGATTTCGAGCGCGTATTCCAGCATCGTCTTGCCATAGCATTCCTTGAAAAGATGAACCGCCCGGGATACGCTGAGCCCTGCCTGACGCGCGGCATCCTCTACCTTGAACGTCGAAGTGGCATGCTCCTCCACGAACCTTTTCATCCGAAGCGCCGTAAAGGACCGGCCATAGGAGGGGGCGCTTTCCGTGGCCGCGCGCTCCAACGACAGGCAAAGGGCCTGCAGCAAGCAGCCGATGAGCTCGCCGGTCTGTTTGTCCGCCGGGCGCTGCTTTTCAATGATCAAGTGCCGCCAAAGCGCCAGCAGCTGCTCTCCCGGATCGATTCGCGAGAGCGTCGGCTTGTCTCCGCGTTTCCACCATTGGTCCATCCAACGGCCGCCGCAGATCAAGTAGTAATCCCCGCTGGAAATCGTTCTTCCCTTGGACGTCGTTTCGTATTCGTCGATGAACAGCTCGTACGTTGTTCCGGGATTCAGCAGCAGCAGGTCCCCTTGTCCGAGCCGGTGCGTTTTGCCGTCGATCACCGCTTCGCTGGCCCCTTCCGTCTGCAGCCGGAACAAATAGAGCGGCAGCCCGGTTTTATAATGGGTATGAAACCGCTGCGCGTGATACGAATAACCGCATGTGAACACTTCCGCTTCCATGGCCGTCTCTCCGATTCGCAAAAAGTAATAGCAAAATTGTTGATGTTACGATTATATCGTTTATGTTCATTTTAGGCTATTCTCGTGTATGATGAGAGCAAATAAGCAAGCTATTCCTAAATCAGGGAGTGTTCACGATGAGAAGAATGGGCATCGGGCTTCAGTTGTACACATTGCGGGATGAAACCGTCGCCGATTTTCGCGGCACGTTGAGGAAAGTGGCAGAGCTTGGCTACGAGGGCGTCGAATTTGCCGGATACGGCGGTTTGGCGAAGGAAGAGCTGAGAGATTTGCTTCAGGAGCTGGGACTTAAAGCGATTGGCAGCCATGTCGGACTGCAGCAGCTGCGGGACGATCTGCAGGGCCAAATCGATTATTTAAAAACAATCGGCGGACAATATTTGATTTGTCCTTATGTGGCCGAAGAAGACCGCCGTACCGAAGAGGATTGGAAATCGTTGTTTGCTTTCCTGCAACAAAAGGGAACGGAAGTGCGCAAGCAGGGGCTTATTTTCGCTTATCACAACCATGCTTTCGAATTCGAGATGAACGTCGGCAGCTCTTATGTGTTCGATGCGATGTACGAAACGACTTCTCCCGAAGCGGTGCAAGTGGAGATGGACGTCTGCTGGGTGCAGTTCGCCGGACAGGACCCGCTGGCCTATATTCCGAAATACGCCAGCCGGCTGCCGCTGCTGCACTTGAAAGATTTCGGCAAAGACGATAGCGGGCAAATGAAAACGCTGGAGCTCGGCTTAGGGGTCGTCGACTTGCCTAAGGTCATCGCCGCCGCATCCGAGGCAGGGGTAGAGTGGCTCGTCGTAGAGCAGGACGTATGTCAGAAGCCTCCGCTGCAAAGCGTGGCAAACAGCTTGCAATGGGTGAAAACGAACTATCTGCAAAATATTTAATTTAACAAACCGAAGGAGCATTGAAATCCATGAGCAAATTGAGAGTGGCCGTGATCGGCTGCGGCGCCATTTCCAAGCACCGTCATATTCCCGAGTACGCCGCAAATCCCCATGTGGAGATGGTCGCTTTTTGCGATTCGGTTAAGGAAAGAGCCGAGCATTACGCCGGACAGCACGGAGCAAAGGCTTACACCGATTATGAAGCGCTGCTGCGCGAGGTTAAACCCGATGCGGTAAGCGTCTGCACTCCGAATGCCCTGCATGCTCCGGTATCGATTGCCGCAGCGAAGGCCGGAGCGCATGTCTTGGTCGAAAAGCCGATGGCTGCGACGGAAGAAGAAGCGCTGGCGATGATCGAAGCGGCCAAGGAAAACGGCGTTTACTTGATGGTCGGTCACAACCAGCGGCTGATGCCTCACCATCTGAAGGCCAAGCAGATTTTGAACACAGGCGCTCTCGGCAAAGTGCTGACGTTCCGTACCTCTTTCGGACATCCGGGACCGGAAAGCTGGAGCGTCGACAGACGGGACAGCTGGTTTTTCCGCAAGGATGAAGCGATTATGGGCGCCATGGGCGATCTGGGCGTACATAAATCCGACTTGATCCGCTGGCTGCTCGACGATGAAGTGGCGGATGTCGCCGGCTTTATCGGCACGCTAGACAAAGCGGGAACGGACGTAGACGATAACGCGGCCTGCGTGCTTCGCATGAAGAGCGGCGTCATCGGCACGCTTGCCGCAAGCTGGACTTATTACCAAGGCGGAGACAACAGCACGATGCTGTGGTGCGAGAACGGCGTCATGAAAATCGATACGCATCCGGACGATCAAATTATCGTGGAGCTCTGCAACGGTTCGGTCGAACGGCATAAGGTGGGCTCCATCGCCACCAACGAGAAGCAGACGGTCAGCGGCGTGATCGACGCGTTCGTGGAATCGATCGTGACGAAAACCCCACCGAGCATTTCCGGGGAAGAAGGCATGCGCTCGCTGAAAGTGATTTTGGCGGCGTTCGAATCGCAGGCTACAGGCCAGGTCGTCAGGTTGTAAATGACGAAACAAGGCAGTTCTTCACATTTCGAAGGACTGCCTTTTCTCGTGGATCGATTGACATACACTTCGCCGCCGCGCAGAGATCTGGTAAGCTGGTGCAGGCCTGCGGTAATGAGGAAATAAGACACAAGGCGCAGAATTGTAACAAAATCTGCGTTTTTTTTGAAATTTTGTTCAGAAAGATATGGACGATGGTTAAATAAAACCTTTATAATGGAAATGGCTATAGAGTTTATTTTAACGCTTACATACAGATACATGGAAGGGGTAAACAAAAATGAAAACATGGTTCAAATCGACGGCAGGCCTCATGCTCGCGGCTACGCTCGTCCTGAGCGGATGCGGAACGAAGCCGGCGCCGCAAGAAGCGGCTAACGGCGGCTCCAAGCCTACGGAGAGCACAGCGGGAGCCAGTAAAAAAGGGGAAAAATTTAACATCGGCATGGTTACCGACATCGGCGGCGTAAACGACAAATCGTTTAACCAAAGCGCGTGGGAAGGCTTGAACGAGCTTAAGAAAGAAACCGGCGCCAATGTGAAGTACCTGCAAAGCAAAAGCGACGCGGACTTCATTCCTCATCTCAATTCATACGTTAAAGATAAATACAATCTGGTATGGGGGATCGGGTTCCTGATGGGCGACGCCATCAAGACGGTTGCGGCGCAAAACCCGAAATCGAACTTTGCGATTATCGATAATGTTGTGGAAGGGCCAAACGTCGAATCCGTCACGTTTGCGGAACAGGAAGGAGCGTACCTGACAGGCGTCGTTGCCGGTCTGATGACGAAAACGAATAAAATCGGCTTCGTCGGCGGTCTAAAGATTCCGGTCATCGAGCGCTTCGAAGTCGGCTTCAAGGCCGGCGTCGCTGCGGTTAACCCGAATGCGAAGGTTACGATCAACTATACGGCATCTTTCGACAAGCCGGACCTTGGAAAAGCGGCGGCGGCAACGATCTACAACGACGGTGCAGACATCATTTTCCATGCGGCGGGCGCAACGGGCAACGGCGTGTTCAACGAAGCAAAAGACCGTGTCAAAGCAGGCAAAAAAGTATGGGTCATCGGCGTGGACAAGGACCAGTCGCTTGAATTCGGCGACGATGTAACGTTGACCTCGATGGTGAAACGGGTCGACAAAGCGGTGAAGCGCGTGTCCATGGAAGTGATCGACGGCAAATTCCAAGGCGGCAAAAACATTGTTCTCGGTCTCAAAGACGACGGCGTAGGCTTGCCGGAAACGTCCAAGAAGAACGTACCGGCCGACGTGCTGAAGAAAGTGGACGAATATAAAGAAAAGATCGTCAAAGGCGAAATCAAAATTCCGGAAAAATAAATTCCAATTCGACAAGGCTGGTGACCCACCGGCCTTGTCGTTTGATTTGCATCTGGAACGTACGTGTACATTTTGCGGGGAGGGAAGCTCATGAGTTCACCCGACATGATGGTCGAGCTGCGAGGGATTACGAAGCGTTTTCCCGGCATTACGGCCAACGACTCCATCAGCTTGAAGCTGCGCAAGGGAGAGATCCATGCGCTGCTGGGCGAGAACGGAGCAGGTAAATCGACGTTGATGAACATTTTGTTCGGCCTATACCAGCCGGATGAGGGCGAGATCTGGGTTAAAGGCAGCAAAGCCGCGATCGACAGTCCGATGAAGGCGATCGAGCTGGGAATTGGTATGGTGCATCAGCACTTCAAGCTCGTACAGCCGTTCACCGTAACGGAAAATATTATTCTCGGCAGCGAACCCCGTAAGGGCTCTTCCATCAACTATAAAGAAGCGGACGAGAAGGTTAGAAGAATCTCGGAGCAGTACGGCCTCAAAGTCGATCCGAAAGCGAAGATCGAAGATATTTCCGTCGGCATGCAGCAGCGCGCCGAGATTTTGAAAACGCTGTATCGCGGGGCGGACATCCTGATTTTTGACGAGCCGACCGCCGTGCTGACGCCGCAAGAAATTCAAGAATTGATGGATATTATGCGACGGCTTGCCGCCGAAGGGAAATCGATCATTCTGATCACGCATAAGCTGAAGGAAATTATGGCGATAGCCGACACCTGCACGATTATCCGGCGCGGGAAGGTTATCGATTCGGTGAAGATCGCCGAATCGAATCCACAGCAGCTTGCCGAGAAGATGGTTGGGCGCAGCGTTACGTTCAAGGTCAGTAAGACCAAGGCTTCACCCGGAGCCCCGGTGCTGCAGATCCGCGGTCTGACGGTCAAGGATAACCGGAACCTTCCCGCCCTGAAAAGCCTCTCGCTTGAGGTACGGGCTGGAGAGATTCTCGGACTCGCGGGCGTGGATGGCAACGGGCAAAGCGAGCTGATCGAAGCGCTGACGGGGCTGCGGGCTGTAGACGGCGGAGAGGTTCTACTGCAGGATAAGCCGCTGGCCAACCGTTCCCCACGGTTCATCTCCGAGGCCGGTGTATCGCATATTCCGGAGGATAGGCATAAACACGGACTCGTGCTGGATTTCTCGATGAGCGAAAATATGGTATTGGAGACGTATTACCAACCGAAATATAACCGCGGCGGTTTTCTGAGCGGCGAGGCGATCGACGCCCAGGCGCAGCGGCTGATCGACGAGTTCGACGTGCGTACGCCAAGCATCTATACGAAGGCGCGCGCGCTATCCGGCGGGAACCAGCAGAAGGCGATCATCGCCCGCGAGCTGGATAAGAACCCCGAGCTGCTGATCGCAGCTCAGCCGACTCGGGGATTGGATGTCGGCGCCATCGAATTCGTGCACCGTAAGCTGATCGAAGCCAGAGATCATGGGAAAGCCGTGCTGCTGATCTCGTTTGAACTGGATGAGATTCGGAACGTATCCGACCGGATTGCGGTTATTCACAGCGGTCGGATTGTCGGCGAGGTGGACCCTGAAACGACGAATGAGGAAGAATTGGGGCTGCTGATGGCCGGTGGACAAGGAGAGACCGATCATGGATAAATTGATTAAAATCATGACCAAAGACTCGGCGCTGGTCCCGTTTGTCGCGATCTTGATGGGGCTGCTTTTCGGAGCGCTGGTGATGCTGGCCGGCGGCTATAATCCGCTGACCGCCTATGGTGCGCTGGTAGGCAAGGTATTCGGGGACTCTTACGATTTCGGTGAGACAATCCGCGAGATTACTCCGCTTATTTTGACGGGACTGTCCGTCGCTTTTGCATTCCGTACCGGGTTGTTCAACATCGGCGGGGAAGGACAGTTCATGATGGGGATGACAGCAGCCTCCGTTATCGGTATCAAGCTGCAGCTGCCTTGGTTTATTCATGCGCCGCTTGCTGTCGTCGCCGGTGCGCTGATCGGGGGGATATGGGGCGCGATTGCCGGTTATTTGAAGGCAAAGCGGGGCGTTAACGAAGTTATCACCACGATTATGCTGAACTGGGTTGCGTTGTATATCTCCAACTACGTGGTCAATCAATTTCTGCTGCAGCCGGGACAGCAGCGTTCGTATCCGACGCAGGATTCGGCCACGCTCTCGATCGGCTGGCTGTCCGAATTGATGGGCAACGCGCGGATGCACTGGGGCACGGTGATTGCCCTGGCGGCAGCAACGGTATTCTACGTGCTGCTGTGGAAGACGAGGCAAGGCTATGAGCTGCGCGCCGTCGGACACAATCCGCACGCCGCCCGCTATGCGGGAATGAACGTGAACCGCAATATCGTCAAATCGATGTTCATTAGCGGCATTTTTGCCGGGCTGGCAGGCGTCGTCGATGTGCTGGGCGTGTTCCATTATCAGACCGTGGTGGCCGCTACGCCGGGCTACGGCTTCGATGGGGTCGCAGTAGCGCTGCTGGGCGGCAACACTCCGCTGGGCGTCGTGCTGGCAGCCGTGCTGTTCGGCTCGCTTACGTACGGCTCGGCCGGGATGAGCTTCGCCGCGGATGTTCCGCCGGAAATCATCCGCGTCGTCATCGGCTCGGTCATTTTCTTCGTAGCGACTCACGGTATCGTGCGCTGGGTGCTGCTCCCGATATACGCCAAGCGGAAAAAAGAGGAGGCGGCTTAGATGGATGCATTGAATGTCTTCGGCGAGCTGATCAACACCACGCTGGTGTTTTCCACTGCGCTGATCTTTGCCGCCTTGGGCGGCATTTTCTCGGAGCGGTCGGGCATCGTCAATATCGGTCTGGAAGGGCTGATGGTATCCGGGGCGTTCGCCGCCGCTATCGCCACGTATTTCGCGGAGAAAGCGGGGATGGATGGAGCGGCGCCGTGGATTGGCCTGGTGGCCGCCATTATTTTCGGGATCGCCTTCTCTCTGATTCATGCCGTGGCGACGGTAACGTTTAACGCGAACCAAGTCGTCAGCGGTGTGGTCATCAACTTTTTGGCAGCCGGGCTTACGGTGTATCTGGTTAAAATTCTTTTCGAAGGGTCGGGGCAAACGGAAACGCTGAATGCGGTATTTACCAAAGTGGCGATTCCGGGACTGTCTTCCATCCCGCTGATCGGCGAAGCCTTCTTCAAGGCTTATCCTACGACGTATCTGGCGCTCATTCTGGTGGCCGTGACGTATTACGTCATCTACAAAACGCCGTTCGGCTTGCGTCTGCGATCGGTAGGGGAGCATCCGAGCGCAGCCGATACGATGGGCATCCGCGTCTCCCGTTACCGGTATATCGGCGTCATGATTAGCGGCGCGCTCGCGGGTCTTGGCGGGGCGACGATTACGCTGACGACGACGAGCAGCTTTTCGCATAATACGATTTCCGGTCAAGGCTTTATCGCCCTCGCGGCGATGATCTTTGGTAAATGGCACCCGGTCGGCGCGTTGGGCGCCGCGCTCTTCTTCGGCTTTGCTCAGGCAATCCGCAACTTCGTGCAGCTGTTCGATTTTGCCAAAAACATTCCGATGGAGTTTCTCTTCATGCTGCCATACGTGCTGACGATTCTGGTGCTTGCCGGCGCTGTAGGCCGGGCAATACCGCCCTCCTCACTCGGCCAAACTTACGAAACCGGCAAACGATAATCTTTTTATTGCCGGATATTCACAAGGGAACCGTAAAAAACAAAGTGCTTCCGCGCCGCAGGTTATGCGAACGAAGCACTTTTGTTTTTGTGTTAAGGTCCGGTTTCTTCGTCGCCCGGATCATCGCCTTCGGCATATCCTTCAACAAGAAAGCCTCCGAACGGCTCCAGCAGCTTTTGCACGAAAGCGGAAAGGGGCTCAGTGCGATCCAGTCGGTAATAAGCTTCAAGCGCTTCGTACAGCTCTTCCGCGAGGGCCGGGTCCGAATGCTTGAGGCTGCGCTGCAGCCACTTCCCGTCTCCAATCCAGAAGCCGCCGGTCCGCAGTGCGAATTCGGCGAGCATCCCGGCGAGCTTTGCCGTTATGAACAAGCCTTCGGGTCGCGAGGCGCTGCATTCCAGATCCGTCAGCGTCTCGCCGATTTCATACCGCGCCCGGTCGAGCTCCTGAGTGGACCAGGCCGGAGGACCGGCATCGAAATCGCGCCTTGCTTCCTCGATGATGGCCGCAATGTGCTCGTAACCGCGGAGTATGACGCCTTCCGAGCACATGCGCAGCAGAGAGGGAATGGCCGATTCCACCGCCTGATCGAAAAAGTAGCGGTACGTATCTCTATTCAATACGAACGCTTCGATGACCCACCCGAAAGCCCGGTACGTTTTTCGGAATGGCCCAAATTGGGATTCGTCGAATAGGACGATATCCAGGTCCGACCCTGGCGTCGCGCCGCCTTGGACGACACTTCCGGCCAGAATGGCCGCTTCGCTTTGTGGAAAGCGCATATTCACAAACCGCTGTGCGGCTTCAAGGCCCGACAGGCTCATGGTAGGCATCACGCTCAACTTAATTTAGGATAGTTCAACATATGCTTAAGCCAGCCTGATGTTGCTACTTTTCGTCATGACGCTCGTCATTTCCGGGCAATGAACAGGGCGTGCTCCAAGTAATCGTGGTTCGCGGCAATCAGATCGTCGTGCGCAATCGACGTTTGCCAGACGGATGCATCGAGCAAAGCTCCCCGGTCCATGACCTGATTCATATCGGGGTAGGCGATTTGGTCATCCGTAACATGCTCCCTAAAGGCCGAGCGGTCGAAAACGGTGGTCTCGGTAAAAGCGGACGCCTGAAGCAGCTCGATCCATTTTCGTTCCGTGAGCAGGTTTTTCAACTGAAAGAAGCCGGTGACCTCCCGGTAAGCCTCTTCCGTGATCGAGGGGGTCGCGATCACCTCCCGGTCGTAAAGAATACCGCCAGGCCGGAGCACCCGGTCGTATTCGGCCAACGCCCGTCCGATGTCGGCAAAATTCGTAACCGATTCCGCGAGCACGACGTCGAAGGTCGCGGCTTCGAACGGCAGTGCCGTGATGTCTCCTTCCACGAACCTCACGTCAAGCTGCTCGGCTTCGGCCCGGAGCTTCGCTTTGGCCAGCATGTCAGGACGAAGGTCGAGCCCTGTTATGTCAAACCCTTGTTTCGCCAGATAGCAGGACGTTCTTCCCGTACCGCATCCGACCTCCAGCACCCGGCTTCCCGCGGGCAGCGGAAAGCGGGAAAGCTGGGACATGGTGGCGGAGAAGCCGCCGGGATGTGCGCTTCCGACGCCCAAACGGGACAGCATATCCAAATAGTTCACCGTACTGCTCCTTCCTCTTCCTAAAATACAGATCACTGTATGGTATGGAAGGGGAGGGCATTCGGTTATGGATGGATGTCCGGGGTGCGCAACTTTTTTACGGGGTTCATTTTGCCGTAGGTCAACAGCTCCGATACGGTAACGAAACGGAAGCCGCGCTTCTTCAGCTCGGGTAAAATTTCCTTGAGCGCATTGGCGGTCTGGCCTTTCCCTTCCACGTAATCGTGGAACAGCACGATATCCCCGTTGCGCGTATTGCCGAGAACCTTGTTGACGATTTTGTCGACTCCCGGAGAACTCCAGTCCCTCGTATCCTGATGCCAAGACCACATCACGACCGCATATCCTTCGCTCCTCGCCATTTGGATCAGCTTCTCGTTATAAAAGCCCCCGGGCGGCCGAAACAGACGGCATTTTTGACCGGAGGCTGCATAGATGACCTCCTCTGCGCGCTGTATATCTTGTTTCAGCTTGGAGACGGATCCGTTTCGTTTAAAATACGTATGGGTATACGTATGATTGGCCAGCTCGTGGCCTTCCTCCACTTCGCGCTTCACCAACTCCGGGAACCTCTCTACCTTGTTGCCGACCAGAAAAAACGTTGCCTTCGCTTCGTAAAGCTTGAGAAGATCGAGAATTTGCGCGGTATCGTCCGGGTCGGGGCCGTCATCGAATGTAAGCGCAATGACTTTTTCCGTCGTCGGCACTTCCCAGATGACCTCGCCTCGTTGTTCGTAGTAGGCCCTTCCTTTGCGGGGCGCATCCTCTGCCGTGACGGATGACTGAACCATAAGCAGGCCTGCCACGGCAGCCGTCAGTGTAGCCGAAATGATCTTACGAATGACCGATCCCTCCTGAACGCAAATGTTAGATTTTAGGATGGCCTGTCCGGTGAGGATTATAACGATCATCCGTTTCTACCTTTTTCCTTGTGTGAAAATGCCATCGAACCGGCAAGCTAATGTCATATCCTTGAAGTACGGAGGAAACGTATGAAAAAAGGGGTTCTGATCATGGCCGCGGCCGCGGTCTGCATCGGTCTCGGGTCGTTGCCCGTCCGCGCAGGGGCGCCTGCCGCTCCGTCCAAGCTCACCTTCGTCGTGCAGGCTTCGCCGGAATCGGCTATGCGCAGCGAGCTGACGGTCCGATCGCCCAAGCTGCTCAAGAAGCTGCTGCCGGAGAAGGTGCGGCCTGTGCAGCAGGTGCCGCTTACGGATGTGTATGCGGTGCTGGAGAAGCAAGGAGCGGCGGTCCGGTATGCGATCGACGCGCAGGGTAACTGGTACGATACGCAGCATAGGCAATCGCTGGAGCTGCCCCAGGTCCTAAAAGATCGGCTTCACGGATATGCCGAAGCGGTCCGTGCCGCCCATTACGGTCAACTGACCTCGTGGGAGGAAGCGCGAAAAACGGTTGCGATGAAGGCGGTATGCCGGATCGTCGACTTGGAGACGGGGCTCGCCTTTCAAGCGCAGCGCCGCGCCGGCAGCAGCCATGCGGATATGCAGCCGCTGACCAAAGCGGATACTGCGGTAATGAAAGAGATCTATAAAGGCGCTTGGAGCTGGAGACGGAGAGCCGTATTGATCGAAAAGGACGGGCGGTCGTTTGCCGCTTCAATGCACGGCATGCCGCATGGCGGCGATGGCATTCCCGGCAACGGGTTTTCTGGACATTTTTGCGTCCATTTTCTCGGGAGCACTACCCATCGCTCCAAAACTGTGGACTCCGACCATCAGTGGATGGTGTACAAAGCGGCCGGCCGCTTGGAGGAAGGCTTCAGGCTTGCTTCGCCTTATGCCGTGGCGGACAGCTTCCTGATCGCGATCAATCAACAGGACCCGCAGCTGCTAAGATACGCTTTCGGCGATACCGCAAACCCTGAGGTGGGGCAATATATAAGCGGCATAGGCAAAATGAAGGCCATCCGCCGAATCAACCCTTTCCGCGATCAGGATACAAAAGGTCGGCTCGGACTGGAGCTGCCCGTCGAGGTGACGGTCCATGAGGTCGACCGTCGACCGATAAAGCAGAAGCTTACCTTTCACATGAAACGCAGCGACGAGAGCGCCAGATGGGTCATCGAGCGTATCGAACCTCCTTTTTTCCCCGGCCAAACATCAAAAGCCCTGCGCCGCGCACAGAGCTTTTGACGTTGCAGTCGTTACCGATGACAAAAAAATTGCTCGATCCGGTTCAAATCAAGGCCGAAGTATACCCAATGGCCGAAAGGCCCGTATCCGAACCAACGGAACCCGGCGATGGAATTTCGGCCGACAAACGTCAGAAAGATCCAATACTGCTGGCCGTTCGTTTGCCAAATGTACACGTACTGGAAACGGCATCGCCAGATGCTGCCGGGGTCGACAGCAAACGCTTGGGCCATTTGCGGAGGCGTATATGACGGCGGTGGGGACAGGGGAGCGCCCCCGGGTCCGGTTGGAGCACCGCCGGGCCCACCGGGAGGTCCCCCAGGCCCGCCGGGGAAGCCGTCCGGCCTGCCGGGCATGCCTTGGAATCCGGCACCCGGAGGCCCGCCGGGCATGCCTTGGAACTCTGCGCCCGGAAACCCGCCGGGCATGCCTTGGAA
>NZ_FMTT01000007.1:117386-175326 GCF_900100345.1 Paenibacillus tianmuensis
GGCCTCCTCTTTCGTCAGGATATCTTTCCAGGCTTGCCGCATCGTCCGGCGTCTCAGAATAGAATTCATCATACGAATAGGTGTAAGGAATCTCTTCGTAACTCATGATACCCTCTCCCTTTAGGCTTGATAGAAAACATATGCACTCTATGCAAATGCCTATAATCCTTACCAAGTATATGAGACGGGTGCCCAAACGTGACCGGAAAAAAGGGAGAGCTTGTTTGTTTTTTTCCAGAGAAGGCCAGCATAATTGATTTCGGGTTGCCCCCACCACCTCCACTGGACAAAAGCCCCGTGCCTTTGTACTGCCAGCGTACGCGGACAGCGGAAAAGGGTGAGAACATGCTCTCCTTTTGCAGATGGATCAAGCGCCGGGGCGAAGCACGTCAAAAAGACCGCTCCAGGAGCGGTCCGGTTATCACAGATGTCTGTGCAAGTTTTCATAGCTTACTAAAGGCGCTTGTCCGATAAGACAGGACGTCCCAGCCCGGCATCAAGCCTCAGTTGCCGCTCCCTACTTCTTCACGGCGCAGCACGAACTTCTCAACAACGTGCTTGACACCGTCCTCATTATTGCTGAAAGTCACATAATCGGCGATTTCCTTCAACGACTCGACGGCATTGCCCATCGCGACACCAAGCCCCGCCACCTCCAGCATTTCGCGGTCGTTCCAGCTGTCTCCGATACCGATGACTTGCTCAAGCTCGATACCGAAATGCTCGGCCAGATGCGCAAGCGCATGCCCTTTAGTGCCTTCGATATGCACGATTTCCAGAAAATGCGGCTTCGATTTCGTAATATGCACCTGCCCGCCGGTCAATCCGCGGAGCTGCTCTGCGACCCGGTCCAGCAACTCCGGTTCGTCGATGATCAGCAGCTTCATCGAAGCCTGAGACGCCAGCTCTCCGAAATTTGGGTACACGGTATAAGGGATTTTCGAAAGCGCGGCGTACGCTTTAGCTTTATCATTGTCTTCCTTGACATACAGCACATCGTTCACGTACGTTTGCAGGTGCAATCCTTCGGACTCACAAAAATCGAAAATGAGCCGCGCCGCGGCGGCGGGCACGGTCCGTTCGTACAAGACGCGTCCGTCGATTGAATTTTTGACGAGCGACCCCTGGTATGTAATCAGCGGCACGTTTAGTTCCAACTGACCGGCGAGCAGCTTGGCCGAGGCGTACATGCGTCCGGTGGCCAGCGTAACGATGACTCCTTCAGCTAGTGCCGCGGCAAGCGCTCCTTTGGTTCCTTCCGTGATCTGCTTCTCGTCGTTGATCAGCGTATCGTCGATGTCGATTGCAAGCATTTTGTACATGGTGCGCTCTCCACTCCTGTAAAGTCAAATTGCTCTCATTATAACGTACGGCGCATATTTTTCAAGCTTTTTTGTTCATACGCTTGAGCAGGGAGCCGTTCCGCAGGCATGTGCCGGTTGAACAACCACATCGGCGAATTCGCGCAGCGCTTGCCGAATCCGGATCGTAGCTTCGGTCGAGGCGTCGTTGGAAAGCTTCAAGGCGATCTTCGAAATTGTGAGAAATCAGACAGAAAAAATAGTTCGAATTGCCCGATGATTAATTTATAATTAATTTATGAATAAAAGGCTTGGGCTAGTGTAGCGCTTCCTTAACATCAACGCGCGAGACAACAATGAGATGAGGCGGATGGTTATGAACTGGATTGCTTGGCGTAAACCGATGATCGCGGTGATCGCGGTCTATTTTGCGGTATTCGCCGCAGCAAAATGGGGCTTTGAGGCGGGTGAACGCTTTTTCCTGCTTTGGGAGAACATTCCGCCCGCTGCTTCGCTTGCTATGCTGCTGCTAACTTACCGGGCCCGCCGGGGCAGCGCGGGAACGTTCTGGCTGCTGATGGCTGCGGGCGCCTGTTTCTATTTGCTGGGGCAACTGGTCTGGTCCTTCTATGCCTGGGTGCTGCTAATTCCTCCGCCGACGATCAGTTTAGCCGACCTGTTCTGGAACATGCAGACCGCGCTGTTTTTTGCCGCTTTGTTTTACTTGTTGTTTCGGGAAAAAAGCATCTCGCAAGGCATCCGGTTTCTTTTCGACTGTATCATGATCCTGCTGATCGTCGGTACGGTCAGCTGGGAGTTTGTCATCGGGCCCAACATGCAGGCGATGCTGTCCAGTCCCGATGGGTTCGGTCAAGCGGCGGTTCTGTTGTACCCGATAACGGATTTCGGGATCTTGCTTTGCCTGTTCGTTCTTCATTTCGCTTATATGCCTTTGTTCGACCGGCGGGTGCTTTCCTTGATCACCTTCGGTTTCGTCGCCTTTATCGCCAAGGATACGATTTATGTGTTCGACGTGATCTCGGGGAACTATCAGGCAGGGCAGTGGTACGACCTGCTGTGGAGCGCGGGGCTGTTCGCATATGGCTTTGCGGGCTGGCATGCTTCCCACCCCAAAGACCGGCCTGCGCCGGAGGCGCGCTTCGTCTCGGGCGCCCGTCTGCTGCGGTTGCTTTTTCCTTACGCCGGCTTCGCGATCTTATTCGTGTTGATGCTTCGCCGTATCGACAAGCCGGACGCCATCGTGGCAGGTACGGTCATGGTTACCGTCCTGATCCTCGTGCGCCAAATCTCTATGCTTCTCGAGAATGAAAAGCTGGTGAGGCGCCTCAAACAAATGCTGGAAAAAAGTGAGTTTCTTGCGTCCCATGACGACTTGTCCGGGCTTCCGAACAAGCGCTTGTTCGAGCGGAAGGCGCAGGAAGCGATCGAGAACGCCTCGCTGGACGGACAGCCGCTTGCGGTGCTGTTTCTCGATCTGGACCGCTTCAAATACATAAATGATAGTCTTGGCCATGTGACGGGCGACGAATTAATCCGTCAAGTGGCGGAACGGATTCGCAGAATCGTTCCGGAGACGTGCATCGTCGCGCGCCAAGGGGGCGACGAATTTACCATTTTGACCGGGTCGCTCGCCTCTTCCCGGCAAGCGCAAGCACTTGCGGAATCGATTCTCCGGGTCGCCGCCGAGCCTTTCAAGGTCGGGGTTCACGAGATTCAAACCTCAACGAGCATCGGTATTGCGGTGTACCCGGAAGACGGTCTGTCCATAGCCGATCTCATGAAGCATGCGGATGCGGCCATGTATCAGGCCAAAGAGCTGGGCGGAGGCCGGTTCCGGTTCTTCACGCCGTCGCTGAAGGACGGCATGCTGAGAAGCATCCTGATGGAGCGCGCGCTGCGGCATGCGCTGGATCACGACGAGCTGTTTCTGTGCTACCAGCCGCAGGTGTGCTCCGAGGATTTGACGATCGTCGGGGCGGAAGCGCTGCTGCGCTGGCGAAATGCGGACGGGCATCTGGTACCGCCTTCCGACTTTGTGCCGCTCGCGGAGGATACCGGTTTGATCGTGCCGATCGGCGATTGGGTCATTCGGACGGCGTGCAGGCAAGCCGTCGAGTGGGAGCGGGAAGGGAGGCCGCCGCTTAAAATTGCGGTTAACGTCTCGCCCAGACAGCTCGTGCAGGACGGTTTCGTAGATAAGGTGACCGATATTTTGAAGGAAACGGGAATGGCTCCCGGCCGGCTGATTATCGAAATTACGGAAGGCGTCGCGCTGCAGAATACGAAGGAAACGACCGATACGCTGCTGCGCCTCAAAGCGTTGGGGCTGCATATCTCGATGGACGATTTCGGTACGGGGTATTCGTCGCTAGGCTATTTGCGGACGTTCCAGGTCGATTCGCTCAAAATTGCGCAGTCGTTCGTCGGGGAAATGGCCGAGAACGAAGGGCATGCCGGAATCGTCAAAGCGATTATGGCCATGGCCCGGAGCCTGAATTTATCGGTCGTAGTCGAAGGGGTGGAGACAGAGGAGCAGGTGAAGCTGCTTCGAGCGATCGGCGGCTGTACGATTCAAGGCTATTATTTTTATAAACCGATGCTGCCTGACGAATTTTCCGTTTTATGGGATAAGGCGAAGCCATAAAACCCGCAGACCTGAACGAGCCAGGGCCTGCGGGTTTCCTTGTACGGCGGCGTTATTTTTTCAGATCCAGCCGGATTTCGCGGCCATCGTTCGTCAGGGAGATCGGCTGGCTAGAAGCACCCTTCTCCTTCATATAATCGACCCAGGCGTCCAGCATGATCATGCCGTCCTTCCAGTCCTTCACTTCGGCAAACGTCGTGAATCCGTCCCCGGAGCCGGTCGACATGAAGTCGTTGGTTGTCACTTTGAAGGTACGGCTGTCGTTCAGCTTCCCGTCAACATAGATCGGAGTGCCGTCCAGCAGCGTAATTTTGCTGTATTTCTGACCCTGCGGCTTCGTGTTGTCCCACTCGACCTTCAGACCCGAGAATTGCATAGCCGGCAGCTTGGAATATTGGTCCGTGACCTCAAGCAGCGTCTTGATCTGGGCGGCGGTCATCGTGCCGGTGCGGTTGTAGTTGCCGAACGGCAGCACCTCAAACATCATGCCGTAGGTTACTTTGCCTGGCTCGATATCCGCGCGCAGCCCGCCGATGTTCGTGAAGGCAATATCGGACTTCTCGGCCCAGCGCATCGCATCGGTGACGGAGTTGCCAATCGGCGTCACGCCGTCACGTATCTGATTGCCGTTCATGTCGTACCGGTAGGAGCGTGTCGTCCATTTTTCGGCGGCTACGGCGATTTGCTTGTTGGTTTGCTCGGCAATTTTCGCTTGGTAGTCGGCGACCGTTTTTTGCACGTCTTTTTTCGCGGTCGTCAGATTCGTATACGTTTCCAGCAGGCCGGCGCTTGAGGAAACGACTTTTTTGCTGTCCTTGTCGACATAAAGCTGAATGTGGCCGACGGCGTACAGCCAGCTTTGCGCTTCGACGACCGGAATGTGGTTCACGATCCCGGATACGCGCCGGTGGGAATGGCCTCCGACGATGGCGTCCAGCGTACCGTTGCCCGTCCCGTTCGCCAGATCGACGAGCTCGCCCATAATTTGCTGCGATTTGGCGTCTTGCTCGCCCGGCAGGTGGGAGGTCACCACGACGATGTCGGCTCCTTTGCCGCGCAGCTCGGCCGACAGCTCCTTCGCGTACGGAACCGGATCGGCGAACGTCAAGCCTTCGATGTTGGTGGACTTGGTCGTCGTCTTGGTCTGCGGCGTAGCGAGGCCGATAATGCCGACCTGCAGCCCGCCCTTCTCCACGATGGTGTAAGGCTGTGTCCAGTCGACGCGCTTGCCGGTTTTGTCTTCGATGATGTTGGCTCCGAGAATCGGGAACTTCGCTTTCTTGATGTTGTCGATCAGCGTGTCGCGGCCGAAATCGAACTCATGGTTGCCGATGGCGGCAGCGTCGTATTTGACCTGAGCCATCGAATCGATGACGGATTGGCCGTTCGTCGTATTGGAGATGAGCGTTCCTTGCCATGCGTCTCCGCCGTCTACGACGACCGTACCGCCGGGATTGACCGAACGGAAATCGTCGACGATGCCGCCGAGCGTTTCGATGCCTCCCTGCGCCTGATTACGCTTCTTGTCGAAGCCCACTTCGATATGGCCGTGAATGTCGTTCGTCGTAAGAATATCGATAACCTGGAAAAGGACCGGTTTCAGCGCCTTGACCGCTTCGTCGCGGGTCACGGAGCCCTTCGGATCGAAATCGCTGCTCAGCTTCGGCTCAAACAGGCCGGCGAGCACCCCGTAAGCGACATACGGGCGGGACGACTCGCCGATGGAGGAAGCGTCCTTGAAGTAGCTCAGCACGTTCTGGTTTACTTTCGGCGCCTGGCCTTTGGTGAGGGCGCGCACAACAAGGACGGCCAGCTCTTCGCGGGTCACCGGACGGTTCGGCTCGAAGAGGCCGTTGTCGCTCTTGGATACGATGCCGGCGGCGACAGCGTTGGTAACGGCTTCAAGCTGCCACGCCTCCAAGTCGGAGAAAGGCAGCGTCGATTTGTTGCTCTTCGCCAGCTTGGCCGCCCGGTTCAGCATGGTGACGAGCTCCGCGTGGGTCACCGGCCGGCTGCCGCGCAGATCGGTATCGTTCGGATACCCTTCTACCGCTCCTTTCTCGAAGGCCAGTTGCATGTCGGATTTGGCCGGAGTCGAAGCGGCAGCTTTAGTTGCCGTCGCCGGTTCGGCCGCCAGCGCGTAAAGGACGCCGGAGAGCCCGGGCGCGCTCAGCAGCGAGGCGGAGAGCACCGATAGGATGGCGGTTTTTTTCCAGTGGGATGAATGCTTGGTCAAATGTTTTCCTCCTCAAACGATGGTTATATATGGTAACAAATCTATTATAGCGGATAAATGTCATCAGGGTGTGAACGCGACTCATATTTTTTGATGAAGCGGGCCTTGAAACTCACGAACGATCGAGGGCGACCGATAATAAATATATAGACTGCAGGACATCATGTCGAACGGGGTGCGCAAGGAGGACTCTGGCTTCAATCCTCACGAAGTCGGAAGATATCGATATTTGTAAAAGAACGTAATATCTATTAGAATAATATTAAAAGTTGTAATATGGGAGAAGAGGTGTGAGTAGTCGATCTTAGGAAAAAAGCTCAAGAGAATCTGATTGACCTCTCCAAAAAGCCATAATCAGCTTGAATAAAGGTTTTTGATGGCATTTCCAACGAGTTAGCAAATCGGTCATTTGGTAATACCAAATAACAACGGAGGAATAGGATATGAGCACAATGAGTTCTTTTTCTAACTGGCTCTCGCGCACGAAAGGCAATTTAGCGGACGGTGTAAAACGATTCAAAAACAAGGACCTTCTGGATGCGATCGTAGCCGGCTGCGCTATGGTTGCTGTAGCTGACGGAACAATTGAAGCTGCTGAAAAGCAGAAAATGGCTGGTTTTCTTGGTCGTAGCGAGGACCTCAGTGTCTTTAACATGAGCGAGGTTATCGAGCGCTTCAATCACTTTGCGGAAAATATGGAATTCGATGTCATGATAGGTAAGCAAGAGTCGCTTCGAGTAATCGGTAAATTTAAGTCGAAACCGGAAGTCGCACGTATTATTGTTGGGGTTTGTTGTGCTGTTGGCGCTGCAGATGGCGATTTTGACGACAATGAAAAAGGTGTGGTCAGGGATATTTGTAATGTTCTCGGACTTATGCCAAGTGAGTTCGGACTGTAGAAAGTAGATAGCGCAAGTAATATGTATCAAACGGACGAAGAAGCGCCTTCGGCGGTTGTTCAAAACTGCAAGTTATGTTGAAAAATGTCTAAAGTTAGAATATGCTAGAAACGTAATGAAAGGGGGTGTAAAAGACCTATGTCAATCTCACTGGTAAAGGGACAAAAGATCGACTTAACCAAAGGCAACGCAGGTTTGACACATATAACCGTTGGACTAGGATGGGACCCTGTAGAAGTTGAGAGTAAGGGCTTTTTCAGTAGGAAAAAGGTTGCTGCCAACGTCGATTGTGACGCTTCGGCACTCATGCTCGACGCTAATGGAAAATTGAGTCAAGAGGGACATTTGATCTGCTTCTACAATCTAACTAGTCCTTGCGGTTCAGTGAAACACTCCGGTGACAATCTTACCGGAGAGGGAGATGGCGACGATGAGCAGATTCATATTGCGCTGGAAAAGGTGCCCGCAGACGTACATAGAATCCTGATGTGCGTAAACATTTACGACTGCGAGTCTCGCGGTCAGGATTTCGGAATGATCAAGTCTGCATTTATTCGGGTAGTGAATTCCAAAAATAGTCAGGAACTGATCCGTTTCAATCTTACGGAGAACTACGCGGGGATGACGGCGTTGATCGTCGGGGAAATTTACCGTCACAACGGCGAGTGGAAGTTCAACGCTATTGGCGAAGGCGCTCACGCTGTTCATATTGATATTCTCGCTCAACGATACACGTAAGTCCAAATATACTATGTGAGGAGACAAACACAATGGCAATTTCTCTTTCTAAAGGGCAAAAAGTTGATTTGACGAAGACGAATCCGGGGCTTACCAAGGTGATTGTCGGTCTTGGCTGGGACACCAACAAATATGACGGCGGCAAAGACTTTGACCTTGATGCCTCCGTGTTCCTGCTCAACGCATCCGGTAAGGCCGCTTCCGAGAAGGACTTCATTTTCTACAATAACCCGCAGAACAGCAACGGTTCTGTAGTGCATAGCGGCGACAACCGCACTGGCGCAGGCGATGGGGATGATGAAGTAATCAAGGTTGACCTGTCCGCAGTACCTCAAGAGGCGGAGAAGATCTCCTTCTGCATCACGATCCACGAAGCTCAGGAGCGCAAACAGAGCTTTGGCCAAGTTTCGAACGCTTACGCACGGATCGTAAACGAAGCCACTGGCGAAGAAGTCATTCGTTATGACCTGGGTGAAGATTTCTCTGTGGAAACGGCTATCGTCGTTGGCGAACTGTATCGCCATAGCGGCGAGTGGAAGTTCAGCGCAGTAGGGGCAGGGTACAAGGACGGTCTCGCCGGACTCGTGAAAGACTTCGGTTTGGCTTAATCGAATAAGCGCCTGGAATAGGGCCGTCCATGACAGGCGGCCTTTTTTTACGAAATAAATCATAAAAAAGGAGAAAACCAACATGACAATCAGTCTTTCCAAGGGCCAACGTATTGACCTGACTAAGGACAACCCGGGGTTAACCAAAGTTGTTGTCGGTTTGGGTTGGGATATCAACAAGTATAGCACTGGTGCAGATTATGACTTGGATGCTGCTGCATTCATGTTGCATCAGGACGGAAAGGCGAAGGATATCTCGGACTTCCTCTTTTACAATAACCCTAAATTGTACAATGGCGCGATAGAGCATACCGGAGATAACCGTACCGGGGCAGGTGACGGCGATGACGAACAAATCGTAATCGACTTCCAGAAGGTCCCTGATTTCATCCAGCGCATCGGAATCACTGTGACGATTCACGAAGCGGAAGCCAGAAAACAAAACTTTGGCCACGTCTCTAACGCCTTTGTACGAATCGTTGATGCAGCAACAAATCGCGAGATTCTCCGCTATGACCTCGGTGAAGTGTTTTCCCTTGAAACCGCAGTCGTGATTTGCGAGTTATACCGTCAAGGATCAGATTGGAAGTTCCAGGCTGTCGGTTCCGGATTTACAGGCGGCCTCTCCGCGCTTTGCAAGAATTACGGTTTGGATGCCCAGTAATAGATTATAAGGGGGCTGTCAACGAGAACAGCGCCCCGTCCTCATTCTCATTCCCTTGACTGAAAGGTTGATACTAATGACCACCGTACTCGCGAAAGGACAAAAGGCAGACCTTACGAAGAGCAATCCAAACTTGAGCACCGTCGTAGTGGGCATGGGCTGGAAGTCGCCTGGCAGTTCTATTGAAGTAGACTTTTCTGCTTTTTTACTCTCGGGGGTTTCCAAAGTAACAAAAGATGAGGACCTTATTTTCTATGGCAATCCATCTGGCCCCAATAACAGCATGTATGTGAACAATAACCTATCCAGTTACGCAGGTATTCAAGACAAAGCTCAGCTATCGGTTTCTTTAAGTAGTATTCCAACTCAATACGAACGAATTTCTTTTGCCTTAACCATATATGAAGGCGAGAAGAGACGCCAAAACTTCTCCATGCTAGATGATACATACATTCGCATTATAGATTCGGTAAGCGGCCACGAGTTGCTCCGTTTTAACATGGGAAAATCCTTCTCCGTGGAAACGGCTATCGTCGTAGGGGAATTATATAGATATAACGGTGAGTGGAAATTCAACCCTATTGGTTCCGGTTATTCAGGGGGACTGGAGGCTTTGTGCGGAAGCTTCGGAGTAGATATATCGCAAGAGACACAGAGCGTTCCGAAGGTTATACCTGAGCCTGAGAAAGACGTTTCTCCTGTCCCTGACACTCCTAGCGCAATCAATCTTTCCAAGATCGAATTGAAGAAGAAGGGTGACGTTGTTAACCTGCAAAAGAGCACAGGCTCCATGGGCGAGATTCTGGTGAATTTAAACTGGAATCAAAAAAAGTCAAAAGGCTTTTTTGCATCTAAGGGGGTCGACCTTGATTTAGGGTGTCTCTTTGAGCTTAAGGATGGTCGAAAGGGAGTTGTACAAGCTCTTGGCGAAAGCTTTGGCGACCTCAAACGACCGCCTTTCGTAGCCTTGGACGGCGACGATCGTACAGGTTCTGTAACGACAGGCGAAAATCTTCGAATCAACGGGCAGCACATTTCAGAGATTAAACGCGTGGTTATATATGCTTTTATCTATGAAGGTGTTGCAAAGTGGTCTGAAGCAGACGGTATTGTCACCATCAAACAAAACGGTGAACCGGACATTGAAGTGAAGCTGGATCAGCATGATAACAAGAAGCGGATGTGCGCGATTGCAATGCTCCGAAATGTCAACGAACAGACGGTCAGTATTGAAAGGCTTGTTGAATATTTTTCAGGCCACCAAGAATTGGACAGAGCGTATAATTGGGGGTTAAGGTGGGTAGCAGGAAGTAAATAAATGCAAGTCTAGCGCTCTATTTTAGGAGGAAGCATCGTAAATGGATTTTCTCAACAGCTTCATCAACAATTTCATGGAATTCTTTAACTGGGCGAATGTCACGGCCATTCTATCAGACCCTGTAAATTGGGGAATCATTGCTTCTCTCATTGTGTTGGAAGGCTTGTTATCAGCGGACAATGCACTCGTTCTGGCAGTACTGGTAAGCCATCTGCCAAAGGAACAGCAGAAGAGAGCTTTATTTTATGGCTTGTTGGGAGCTTACGTCTTCCGATTCCTTGCAATCGGCGTAGGCACCTTCCTTGTTAAAATTACATGGATTAAGATCGCCGGAGCTTTATACCTGCTCTGGATCGCATGCAGCAATCTGTTTGATCTCGAAGTGAGATGGCTCCGGGTTGGAAAGATCCCACTCCTCCCGTATATTGCCAGAAAAGCCGACGATGAAGAAGGGGGATCCGTTCAAAACAAGAAAATGGGCTTCTGGCGCACAGTAGTAACCGTAGAGTTAATGGATATCGCTTTTAGTGTCGATAGCGTTATTGCAGCGTTCGGTGTAAGCAATCAGGTGTGGGTGCTGTTCCTCGGCGGCATTCTTGGCGTTCTCATGATGCGCGGTGTAGCTCAGGTATTCCTCAAACTTATCGAGCGTTTCCCTGAACTGGAAAAAGCCGCATTCGTTCTAATTATTATTATCGGTGGAAAAATGCTTGCAGCAGTTGCCGGGTTCGAAATATCGCATCTGGTATTCTTCGGACTACTGATAGCTGTTTTCGTTGGAGCAATGGTGCTCAGTTCCATTCGCAAGAAAGCAGCAGATAAAGGTGATTCGGAATCGGCATAATTCTCCATATCAATCAAATTTGGTCATTATCAAAATTGTCCCTCCTTATATAGGAGGGATGTTTTATGACCAGCGAGCCCTATAAGGAGGGTGAATATGCGATATTTCAACTATCTTACTCGCGACGAGGAAGAAAGCCTTTTTCATCTACCGCCCTCGAAATTTTCCAATACATCAGAGAAGGAGCTGTTGGCCTATGCGGTCGGTGCAGCCCTTTATATGCCTGCTACCAGGCAAAGCATTGCTGACGAGATCGTGACGGGAAAGTATCCGGGTCTTGTCTCTGTTGTTATTGACCTGGAGGATGCTGTAGGCGACCACCAGGTAGAGCTTGCCGAAGAAACATTAAGTCAGCAGTTCTACCGGCTTTATTCGTTAGTTCGAATGGGTGCGCTAACCTATGAGGAGCTGCCTTTACTATTTATTCGTGTTAGGACGCCTCAGCAAATGACGCGAATGATAGCGTTACTGGAAGATGCCATGAAACTTGTAACGGGATTTGCATTGCCGAAGTTTAGTGAAGACAATGGTATTCAATACTTCGAGCTTATAGAAGCATACAACCGGCAGAAGCCAGTAGACTTACCGACCTTATATGGAATGCCAATTCTGGAAACTGCCGAAATTATGTACCGGGAGACACGGGCTGAAGCATTGAATGCAATCCAACACTTACTAACCAGGTTCAAAGAATATGTCCTGAATGTGCGCATTGGGGCAACTGATTTTTCAAGCTTGTATGGACTTCGAAGAAAACCGGACATGACCGTTTACGATATTGGTGTGCTTCGGGACTGTATTACAGACGTCGTAAATATTTTTGGAAGAATTCAAAATCAGTTTGTCATCTCAGGCCCTGTTTGGGAATATTTCAAAAGCGACCGTGTGTTAAAGCCGGTACTACGACAAACATCTTTTGAGGAGTCAGAAGGCAGGGCCGACCGTCTAATCCGATTAGAATACATCAATGAGTATTTGGACGGACTCCTACGTGAAGTGGTTATGGATAAGGAGAATGGCCTTCTTGGCAAGACCATCATTCATCCGACGCACATTATTCCGGTGCAATCTTTATATGCTGTAACCCATGAGGAATACATGGATGCAAAGAACATTTTGAATTCCAACAATGGTCTTGTTGGCGTTGTAAAAAGCCAGTATTCCAATAAAATGAACGAAATCAAGCCACATTTGAATTGGGCCAAAAGAATAATGATCCGATCAAAAGTATACGGGGTGTTACATGAAGGAAAAAACTTTACCTCTATCCTCATTGGCCACGAGTCAACGAAACAAGAGCAGTCACTCATTTCAAATACTTAATGATTTGGAAGTAACCGTGGACATCACGGACAACCCCTTGAACCTGTCACCTGCAATTCTCTTTCAGATGGCGGCAAGGATAAACAAAAAACGAAGTTTTCTATTCGTAAGTAAAATCTTAGGGAAGCACTTACCGGTTAATCCGCACATTGCCCTTTTGGGAGGCGCTTCTCTGGGCAGTTTGTATTACCAAAAGTTGGGCTATCAAACCCCGTTTGGCATTTCGGATATGGTGGAAGCCTTTCAGGATAGCAGACGCGCAAAGGATCTCTATGAGCTGCTCAAGCATAGCCCACTCCAATTGTATGATCCCACGTTGTTCATCGGTTTTGCAGAGACAGCTACAGCACTGGGACAAAGCATGTTTGATGTGTTTAGGGGACCCATTCAATACCTTCATACAACTCGAGATTTCGTTAAGGGAGTCGAACCTGTCATCAGCTTTGAAGAAGAGCATTCGCATGCTACTGCTCACCGTTGCTACCCACTCGACGAGGACTTCTTCGGTGGGCCTGAGTCTATCGTTCTCGTGGACGATGAGATCACAACGGGGAAGACGGCCCTTAATATTATACGAGCTCTTCATCGGAGGAGGTCCCATTCCAATTATGTGCTTGCCTCTTTTTTAGATTGGCGCTCGGAGGCAGACATTGACAAGTTTGCGCAGCTTGAGCGCGAACTTGGAATCACGATTACATGTCTCTCGTTAATGAAGGGGAAAATTCACGTAACTGGAAGCCCTGGGGAATGCGAAACGGGGGAGCTTGGCCCATCGGTATTAGGTAAGGGAAGGGTAGAACACCTATTCGTGGGAGGTTATTTCGAGCACATCTCTCATAAATCCGTAGATTCATCCGGTGAAGAAAACCCAATGCATTACCTTAAGGCAACGGGACGTTTTGGTGTCGCGGGCTCTTATATCCCCATCATGGACGAGCAAATCATGAAGTGCGGACACTACCTTCAATCCAAACGTAAAGGGAAACGCACGTTATGTATGGGGTCTGGAGAATTCATGTATATTCCGATGCGCATTGCAGCAGCGATGGGAGAAGGGATAAGCTATCAATCCAGTACACGAAGCCCCATCTATCCATACACAGGAGAAGGCTATGCCATTCAGAACGGCTTTCCGTTTGCCAGCCATGAAGATTCTACGATCCCCAATTTCTTTTATAACATTCAGACAGATGAATACGACGAAATCTTTGTATTTGTGGAACGAGTAAATAACCTTGCAGTTCTATCATCCTATCTTGAAGCAGTACAGCGTACATCTATACCTAATATCCATTTTGTTCATTTTGCTAAGGAGGCATAATGGAGATGTCTACCGAGGTTCTCGCGAGTCGCATCGCCAGCCCTAAACCGCTAGGCAGCTATAATTCCGAAGATGTCATCTTTCTATTAAAAGATTTAAGCGAAATCCATCTTGAGAAAGGAACAGAGGACAGGGAGGAAGCTATACAGGCCGGCACACACTATTCGGAGATGCTCCCCGTTGAGTATCAACCTACGCAGGAGTATATTCATCTGTTCCATGAGACACTAGCGGTCACGGCTCGCAAGGTTGCTTTTGCAGCCGCAGTTACAGCAGAACAGATCGCTGCCAAGCGAGGCCACAACATCATGCTGGCATCGTTGGCCAGAGCGGGGACGCCGATTGGAATTCTGCTCAAGCGGTACTTCAAAGCGATTTATCAACATACTTTACCTCATTACAGTATTTCGATTATCCGAGGTAAAGGGATAGATGAAAATGCGGTTATCTACATGTTGAATCAACACCCCGGCTATGAAATTCAATTTGTCGATGGTTGGACAGGAAAGGGAGCGATACGCAAGGTACTGACGGATGCTACCCAAACAATCTTGGCGAAGTACGGCATACCGCTCAATGACGATCTGGCTGTCCTTGCAGACCCAGGGCAATGTTCTTCCACATTTGGCACCAGAGAGGATTTCCTCATTCCGAGCGCATGCTTGAACTCTACAGTATCGGGTCTGATGAGCCGTACAGTCCTTCGTGATGATTTGATTGGTCCTCATGACTTCCATGGCGCGAAATTTTACAAAGAATGGCTCTCGGATGATCTATCCAACCATTTTATTGATACGGTATCAGCGTATTTTCAAGAAGTCGCGGGAGAAGCACAGCTAGTAGCAAACCAGCTTTTAAACGATAGTTCTAAAACAGAGGAAACGTGGAAGGGTTTAAATGACATCAAGCGGATTCAGCTGGATTTCGGAATTCCGGATTTGAATTTGGTGAAACCGGGGGTGGGTGAAACCACGAGGGTTCTTTTGCGCCGCGTGCCATGGAAGATTCTTATTGACCGATGGGATAACCCGAATTTGCGGCACATTTTGTTACTGGCTGCGGACCGTAATGTTCCAGTAGAAGTGTACCCGAATCTGACCTATTCTTGCTGCGGCATAATTAAACCCTTGAAGGGCGGAGGGGAATGACCTTGATTTTCGCTACGGATTTGGATAAAACCCTCATCTATTCGAAGAACTCTATGGATGACATCGTACCCGAGGAAGAATTAATACCGGTCGAAGAAAATGGGGGAGCCTACACCTCTTTCATGACGAAGCGTGCAATAACCCAGTTAAGTGAAATCGAGAAATCCGCATTCATCGTACCCGTGACCACCCGTACCATTACACAGTACAAGAGAGTCTTTTACTTCAACAAGGTCTTGAACCTGAGATATGCCATAACTACCAATGGAGGGAACATCTTGATCGATGGATCCCCTGACGAGGAATGGTCGGCACTCGTTCAAACCGCGTTGCGCACGAGCGCAGATCATCTGGAAGTAAAGGCGATGTATGACCAAATCTCCTCGCCTGAATGGGCATTACGCGGATGGCTTTGTGATGGTTTGTTTTACACGATGATCATTGACCCGGAAAAAACACCTTTCGAGCGGTTAGATCAGTTCCGAGAAACCATACATCACATGGGATGGGTACTCTCCGTACAAGGGCGGAAAGTATATCTGGTCCCGGCTCGCGTGACCAAGGGGGAGGCCATGCTTCACCTGAGTAAGCGGCTAGGCTCCAAGTTTATTGCAGCTTCTGGCGACTCTCTCCTGGATGCGAGCTTGTTAGCTATCGCTGACTATGCGATTGCACCCGGTCATGGAGAGCTGTTTGGTAAGTCGTCATCCGGATTCATATATCAATTTACGCAGAAAACGGGGATTCGAGCTTCCGAAGAAATACTGGAACGGGTCCATCGTGAACTACAACACTACCTTGCGCAAAACTCATCGGCTAGCTGATCAACCAGGAGGCCATTACGAATGACAACACGGATATGGTTTAATCGAACCTTTGCAACGGCAACGCATTACGTGGATATGATCAGGAACAACCCGGACGGTAAGGTCGTTGAGATCTATGCAACCCATCCCAAGCGACATTCACTCATGCTTCAGGCGGCAGATCACGCAGACTTGGAACCAGATCTTTCGATGGAACAATATCCACAGTTTTGTATCGATTATTGCCGGCAGCACGCTATCGACATCTTCATCCCTCACTTCGGATTATCGGAAATTGCCAAGTATGCCGATGAATTTGAACGCGTAGGCACGAAAGTAATGCTTGGGGGAAATGCTGACTTACTCCGTCTCGTTTCGGATAAGGGAGATGTGTTTCGGAAACTCGCCGATGTAGAGGGGCTTACAATACCAGAGTATCACATCGTCTCCACGGCCGAGGAGTTTGAAGCAGCCTTCCGAAGTCTCAAGGAAAAGGGGCTGAACGCTTGTTTTAAGCCCGTTACCGGCGAGGGGGGAGCAGGCTTTCGAGTTATCGATGACATGCCGCCAACGCTCGACATCTTGTATCGCTCAATTAAGCCTAATATGTATATAGGCGATGTATTGAGAATGCTGTCTGTCGTGGAATCCTTCGAGCCACTCATGGTTATGGAGCTGCTAACGGGCCCGGAATATAGTGTAGATTGTCTGGGAAACCAGCAGAGTCTTCTGGCAGCTGTTCCTCGTAAGAAGGTGGAGGGGAGGATCCGAGCGCTTGAAGATAATTCGGAGCTTATCCGGTTGGCCGCTGCCATTCATGAACGCATTCCGCTTCAATACAACTTCAATATCCAATTTATTTACCAAGACGATACACCCAAGCTGCTTGAAATCAACCCGAGAATGTCAGGCGGTTTATACACCTCTTGTTTAAGTGGCATTAACTTTCCATATCTAGCCGTCAAAATGCTGCTGAATGAGGAGATTGTGGTACCGGCGCCAAACCTCAACTTAATGGCCACTCATGTTGAAAAGGAAGTGCTGTTAAAACACGATTTCAATGGTTAGAATCGTTATCTCCCCAAATTCATTTAAAGTTGTGAAAAAACCTCACTTCATCCAAGGATGAAGCGAGGTTTTTTGTCTACCCCCGTATGATATTGGCTTCCTCCGCGGCTTTTAGCCAATCCGGAAATTCGTTTAGAAGCAGGTCGTAGAGTTCATGATCTTGAATGTTTTCGATGTCATTAATCTGGAAGAAGTTCGCATTATCAATGACACGTCCTTCTATGGTGTCCAGTTTCTTGAGAACACCAAAGTCGCTATTGCCAATGCCTACAAACTGCCAGAATAGAGGCTGGCTTGATGAATCAACGACCACTTGGTCTATGGTATCGCCTTTCCCTCGTTTAACCCCTCCATCATTAATAAACACGATATAGGCAGGAAGGGCGCTGGGCTCTTCGACAGTAAATTTCTTAATGACATCCCGCATGACAGGAGGTTCATCGTTGCGGCCGAACTTAGAAATAGTAGCGTTGTTCATGATATTTCGTTCAACGTAGTCCTCAACGTTATGCTCGGTGGCAGCGGACAACCGGGAGAAATTGTGGTCATAAATCCAACAATCGAGCGACCCATCGTCATCAAATTGTGTAGCAATCGCCAAGATCCGTTCAATGACCTTCTGAACGACGCCGCTTTTATAATGGGGCCTCATCGATCCGGAGCCATCCAGGACTAGACCGACTCGTGCCTGTACTCGGGTTAGATTCTTTTTCTCAAGCACAATACGAGCATTTTGTTTTAGCAGATTAATCGACATGGCGGTTCCCCCAGATGAGATGAATTAAAGGCGCGTGTATGCGGCTCAAAACCTTGAGCTTCTGACATGATCTCATATTATATTACCAAAAAAATTCAAATTATGTAAGTAGAAACCGACACCCGGCAGGATGAAATAAAGTAGACAAATGTGGAAACAATGCTAGCATACACCTTCGCTGATACACATATACATTAGCAAAAAATGATGAGGTGAACAGCATGATAGATTTCTTGATTTGCTTGGGATTATTACTGGTACTCACCATTGTGGCAGCATCTGAACACGCAGAATCTATTTCCGAGCTAAACCAGTAATCAAAGGATGGATGGTCTAAAACCCGGACTCGTTATATAATGATATTTATTGATTCCTCACGCTGCGGCGAAGACAACAGATCGCACTCACGCAGAATGGCATAGCAAATCAAGCGATAAAAATGCTCAAAGCACAACGGTTTCATCTCGTTTTGTGCCTTGAGCGTAGCGAAAGGAATGGACATAACGAATGAGAGCATATTTAGACCTGCTTAGTGATGTACTGGAACAGGGGGTTCGTAAGGAGGATCGAACCGGCACGGGTACGGTTTCCGTTTTTGGAAGGCAGATGAGAATAGACCTGGCAAAGGGATTTCCGCTGCTGACGACCAAAAAACTGCACATAAAATCGATTGTTCATGAACTGCTGTGGTTCTTAAGCGGTAGTACGAATGTAAAATATCTTCGTGAGAACGGCGTTACGATTTGGGATGAATGGGCCGATGAGGATGGCAATCTTGGCCGTGTCTACGGTGCTCAGTGGAGGACTTGGCACGCTCCTAATGGCAAAATCATTGATCAAATAACCAACGTGATAAATCAAATCAAAACGAATCCGGATTCCCGCAGGCATTTGGTTAGCGCTTGGAATGTTGCAGAGGTAGATCAGATGGCTTTACCGCCTTGTCATTATGCATTTCAATTCTATGTAGCCAATGGCCGGCTGTCCTGCATGTTTCAGATGCGGTCTGTCGATTCCTTCTTGGGACTTCCATTTAACATAGCATCGTATGCACTCCTGACTCATATGGTCGCGGAGCAGTGTGGTCTTGAAGTCGGTGACCTGATCTGGACAGGCGGCGACGTGCATATCTACTTAAATCATATGGAGCAGGTTCAATTACAGTTAACGCGAGAGCCATATCCTTTACCAACACTTATAATTAAACGCAAACCGGAATCCATTTTTGACTACAAATTCGATGATTTTGAGTTTGAAGGGTATCAGTCCCATCCCGGTATTAAGGCTCCTATAGCTATCTAGCAAAATGAAAATAAGACAGGAGACAAGGAGGGTGTTCGCGTGACGATTTCTTTCATACTGGCGATGGACGAAGCTCGCGGCATCGGCATCGACAATAAGCTGCCGTGGCGCTTACCGGCGGATTTGGCTTATTTCAAGCAAACGACGAAGGGGCATACGGTGCTGATGGGCCGCAAGACGTTCGATTCCATCGGCAAACCCTTGCCCGGACGGCGCAATGTCGTGCTGACCCGGGACGACCAATTCGCTGCGCCGGGCTGCGAGGTGGTCCATTCGGCGCAGGAGGCGGCCGCCGATTACGGCCGCGGCGGAAGCCGGGCATCCGAGGAGCTGTTCGTCATCGGCGGCGCGGAGGTATACCGGCAGCTGCTCCCGTTCGCAGACCGGCTGTACATTACGGAGATCGCACACCGGTTCGCGGCGGATACGTTTTTTCCCGAGCCTGAGCCCGGCGAATGGCGCGAGGTGTCGCGACAGCGCGGCGTGAAGGATGAGAAAAACCCGTACGATTACGATTTTGTCTTGTATGAGCGGGTCTGAATGTAACGTTTCTCCAAAAAAGGAATGAAGCCGGAGCTTTTCGCGCATCTTAAAGGTTGAACCGTGTGCACATCCCAGCATGATTGAGAGGAAGATGCCGAACATGACACAGGTTAACCAGCATCAAATGCCGATCCGGCATGTGATCGACAACGCGGAAAAAGCGATCCAGGTGGCCAAGGACGCCGAAATGGCCGTCCGCCACGCGCAGCTTCAGTCCGATCCGCACAAGCTGTCCTCTGCGCTCGCGGAGCTGGAGTCGGCGCAGCAGGCGCTGGCGAAGGCGCAGAGCCAGATGGCGGCACAGGACCACGAGCATCACGGACAGGAGCTCGTGCAGGTACAGGACCAGTTGAACCAGACGCAGCAAAGCTTGGACGTAGTCGCATCGAACACCGAGCAGCCGAAGCAAGTTCGCTGACTGGACGCAGGTTCGCGCCGCCCTGCGGCATTTAAGCGAAAAAAAGCACAGGCCCGCCGATCAAATTCGGCAGAGCTTGTGCTTTTTTAATCGGCTAGCCACAGACTTTGGTTCAACTTCACTTGTTCGATCATATGACCGATGTTTCCTTCGCCCGCAAAAAGGGTCATGTCAAAAAAATCTTGGTTTAAATCAGACCAATACAATTCGTTCTCTTCCCCCGAAACGACGACTTCACGCTTTAATTTGCCAACATAAACTTCAACATAGCAGTTCTGCAAATAGTATTTAAAATCCATTACATGATGCAAAGTCACATCTTCTTTGGAAATACAGGTTTCTTCAAATAATTCTCTGTACGCAGCTTCAAGCCCTGTTTCTCCACTTTCGATTTTTCCCCCGACTAAATTGCTTAATCCTTTGTAGGGGTTCTTCAATCTTTTGCACATGAGCAGTCTATCCATATGTTTATTGTATATCATAAGAACGTTGTACCCTTGCAAGAATGAATCCCCCTATTTTTACGATTGACGCATACAACTATTCGACTTTGGCGATGCAATATCCTGCCAATCGTTCAGCGAGAAAAAGCAAATTATCAAAGTTGGGGGGCCTCATATAGGGACGCTACCGTTACGCCTGCATGTGCCGTCACGCCGATAGAACCAATCCCTTGAACCGAGTGTAACGTATGGAATGCATTTCATAGCAAGCGTTTTTTTCTATAAAAAGCACCGCACTATGCTACAATAAAGCTAACGAAGGGGAGGAGTGGGACGGCTATGGCAAACATTAAGGAAATTGCCCGCATGGCAGGCGTTTCGGTTACGACGGTTTCCCGCGTGCTGAACCGTCATCCGTATGTGAGCGAGGATAAAAGGGTCGCCGTTCTGGAGGCGGTGCGGAAGCTGGACTATGTGCCGAATTTGAATGCCATCCATTTGATCAAAGGCAAGACGTCAATGATCGCGGTGGTGCTTCCTTATGTGGATAATCCGTACTGGAGCTCGCCGGTGGAAGGTATCTTGAGCGAGGCGAACCGACGCGGGTACCGGGTGGTCCTCTGCCAGACGAACTACCGCGCCGAGGAAGAGCTCAAAGTGCTCGAAATGCTAAGAATGAAGCAGGTCGACGGCGTCATTATTACGTCGCGGACGAACGCTTGGGATGCGATCAAGCCTTATTTGGCTCACGGTCCGATCGTCGTTTGCGAGGATGCAGGAGACGAGCCGCTATCCTGCGCCTATATCGACCACTACCGCAGCTTTGAAACGGGCCTGCGCTATTTGACGTCCCAAGGACACCGGCACATCGCATGCTGCATCGGCAGGCGCAACAGCAATACGAGCCTGGCGCGGGAACGCGCCGTCCGCGAAGCGCTCGTCGCCGTGCAGGAGCCGCTGCGACCGGAGTGGATGTTCTACGACGCGCTATCGATGGAAGCGGGCGTTGAGGTCGCGCATCGGCTGACCGGCATGAACCCGCGTCCGACGGCGGTGCTGACGGGCACGCATCAGACCGCGGCGGGGCTGGTCGCCGAAGCGCGCAAGCTCGGGCTTCGCGTATCGGACGATTTGGCCGTGATCGGCTTCGATAACCATATGCTCGGCCAATTGCTCGAGATTACTGCGGTGGAGCAGTCGAACAAGGACGTGGGCCGCGCCGCTTTTCAAATGCTGTACCGCTATATTGCAGAAGACCGGTATGAGGCGGAAAAGCAGGAGCTGCCGGTCCGGCTGGTGGAACGGTCGACGGTCTGAAGTGCGCGGAAAGCTGGACAAGCAGAGCGGTGCCAGCTATACTAATACCTAGAATTACGATACATAGATTTACGATGCTTGTATTCGAACGATAGCATAGGCAATGGAAAGGAGGCGCGATTTAGCGGATGAAGCTCAGCAAAGAGCTGTTGAAAGGAAGCACCGGGACGATGATTTTGACGCTGCTTGAGCGGCGCACTATGTACGGGTACGAGCTGATCAAGGAGCTGGAGAAAAGCTCTGGCGGGATGTTTTCGCTGAAAGAAGGGACGCTGTATCCGATTCTGCACGGCATGGAGGCGGAGCGCTGGGTCGAGGCGTACTGGGAGGAGGCGCAAGGACGGCAGCGCAAATACTACCGCATCACCGAGGCTGGCAAGCGGCATCTGCAGGAAAAAACGGCGGAGTGGAAGCAGTTCCGCGATGCGGTCGATCTCGTCTTGGGGGAGGGAAAAGCATGATCCGCGAGCACGAGGATGTGCGGGATTACTTGAGCAGTGTCTGCTCGCAGATTCGGGCGAGGGAGTTGCATAAGGATATCCGGCGGGAGCTGGAAAGCCACTTGGAGGAGCTGGTGCTCGACAAGGAAGCGGAAGGCGCGAGCCGGGAGGAAGCGGTCGCTTGGGCGATCCGGCAGATGGGCGACCCGGTAACGGTCGGGCGGGAGCTGCACCGCATTCATAAGCCGCGGATGCACTGGGGCTTGCTGCTCGGGTTGATTGCATTTCTGGGGCTTGGCGTCTTTGTGATGTACAGCATCGAGTCCAGCTATGGGGCGATGAGTCCTTATGTATATGGCAATTTTTTCTCAACTAATAAATTGCGATTCATCGCACTGGGACTGCCGGTTTTACTGGTATTTTATTTTATGGACTACCGAAAGCTAAAGACTTGGTCGCTCCTCATGTATTGTCTTGCCGCCGCCAGCATGATTTACGTGCTTTTGTTTGGACAGCAGGTGAGCGGGGCGAAAAGTTATTTGTCAATTTGGAGATTTTCAATAGATGTGAAAACCGTCAGCTCTTATTTATTCATCGCCGCGGCGGCCGGCTTGCTCCTTGATTGGTGGAAGCAGAAGCGTTATTTTTGGCTGAAATCGATAGTTTCTTTTGTTCTCGTCCCGTTCGTGCTCTATGCCATGGTTCCTTCGGTATCGGCGATTCTATTTTATCTGGTAAGTTATGGGATCTTGTGCGGAGTCATTACCCGCAAATGGTGGCTTGCGCTGCTCCAAACGGGCGGACTTCTCCTGATGTGCGCAGCGGTGGTGATTACGATAAGTCATCGGTATATGAAATATCGTCTCGGTGCTTTTCTTGATCCGTTCGCAGACTCTTCGGGTGGGGGGTATATGTATATCCGGATGAGAGAGGCCCTGAGCAGCGCCGGCTGGTGGGGCCACGGATTCGGGGCGGTTAATCCGAAGCTGCAGTTTATTCATGAGGACTTTATCTTTACTTATCTCGTCTACAGCTTCGGCTGGGGCGTCGGTATCGCGGTCGCAGGCGCTGCCGTATATTTCGTGACTCGGATGCTCCATTCGATGGGTCAAGCCCGCGAGACATACGGCAAAATGCTGATTGTGGCCGCCGCTTCCATCATCGGGGCGCAATTCGGCTACTGCATCGGCATGTCGCTCGGCGTGCTGCCGATTACCTCGGTCACGTTTCCGTTCGTCAGCTATGGCGGTACGCATACGCTGATGGAAATGGCGATCGTCGGCCTCGTTCTCGGCATTTACCGGCGGAAGGATATGATTCGCCTCAGCAAGACATTCTGACGGCAAGATAGACGCCATCGATTCCCTGCGAGCGGGACGATGGCGTCTTTTGCATGTCCAAGCGGACGCGACCCGCCTGCCGAAGACGAAGAACGAGCGCTGTAAACAGCGCGAAACAAACAAGCAGCATCGTAAACGAAAGCCCGAGGGTCATTCCTTCGGTCACGTATAAGCTATATCAAAGTTAACTGCGTAATTATACCGGAATCAGAGCGGCTGCACATGCTGGTAGGTCACAAGCAGAGCGAACGTGAGCGTCAGACTTAAGAGCGCATACTTTAGTTGCTTCAGCGTGAAATTCATGAGCTTCCCTCCCTTTCCTAGCCTGTCTGCCTGAATCATAGCGGCAAGGAGAATAGTTAAGTAATTTAATTATCAGCTATTCATCATTCGATTGCAATTGAAGTAAATGGAAGAACAGGAGATGATAGATTTGTAGACGCTAGATTACTCGGGCTATTTAGGTCATTTGATTTCGGATGAAGTGTGGTCGGCGGATATGTATTTTCATAGGGTGCGGTCGTTGTCGACGGAGGAACGGATCGAAGCGCGGAACATGAGCTACAGAGACTTCCGGAGACTCAACGGTGTCATTATTGCGCGATATGGGCTACAGCGGAATCCGCATTCGATTCCCGAAGTGGCTATGGATGAAATCAGTGCGGAGTCCGTTGCGTCATTGCTTGGCTATCTCGACCAAGATTTCAATTTTGACGAAACGGCAATGCGCGAGCCGTTGGAGTTTCTGCGGCGTGACGAGGTTTTTCACTATATCGAAGCATCGATCGACCGTTGTACGGCCTTCCTGCTGGAGCACGTGATGGAACCTGAAATTGGCGAGCTTCGGCCTGCCGCTAGCCCGAGTCCCGCGGCAGGCTGTTCCGGCTGCGGAAAGCCGTCGGACTGATCCCGTAAAAGGCGGTAAACTGCTTGGAAAAATAATGAATCGAATCGTAGCCAAGGTTGTCCGAGATCGATGTGACCGACTGCCGGCTTTCCAGCAGCAAATTGGCCGCTTTTTTCATTTTCATCCGCAGCAGATACTCCTTCGGGGTCACGCCGGTTTCCTGCTTGAACAGCTTGTAAAAGTAGGACTTTTTTAGCCGGCATTTGCGGCACCAGTCCTCAAACGAATAACGGCGCTCCGGGTGCCGCTCCATCTCCTCCATAATTTGCAGGATGCGGTAATCGTTCGGCGCGGCGCTCTTGATGCTGTTGTACCAGCGAAGCAGAAATGCGCGCATCAGCGCCCCCGTAATCGATTGCGCATAATAAGGAGCGTCCTCCGATCTGACGATTTGCACGAACAGTTCAATCAGATGCGGATAGGGGCTCAGCGACGTTTTAGTCGGAAATTCATCGAGTCCGGGGCAAAATTCTTTTCGGGTCAGCATCGACCGGTCGGGCGGATCGGGATAAAAGGCGAAGCGCGGCTCCGGCATCGGATGCCGCTCCCATAAATCGCAGTAAATGTTATACGAGTCGAGCGGAAAGCCGGGCTTATGATGAAACGAATGCACCTGTCCCGGGCGGATGAAAATCAGGGTGCCTTTTTCCACGGAATACGTGACGTTATCCACGACGATATCTCCGCGGCCGTCCAAAAACAGGTGATAGGCGAACGTATAGCCGACTCTGGTTCCTTCATGCTCGCCCCCGTTATACGTATAGGGTGCCGCCGAACGCACATGCGGAGCGATTTCTGCCAAATCCTTCATCTTGGGTTCCTCCGGGCGTTAGGTTCTCGCGAATAGCGGAATTTTGTACAAATCGATGGAAGGCCTTTCAAATACATTTCCAACGTCCTAATGATACAATAACCCCGACAAAAGAAAAAGCGCAGGAGGCTGGAAGGCGATGCGCAGCAGCGTACTCACCTATACCAAGAAAGCGAGGTCGCCATACGATGCGATTCCGACAAGTACACTTAGATTTCCACACCTCTGAAATGATCCCGCATATCGGGCGGAAGTTCTCCAAGCCGCAGTTCCAAGAAATGCTCAAGCGGGGGCACGTCGACTCGATTACCGTCTTCGCAAAATGTCACCATGGCTGGGCATATTTTCCTTCCGAAACGAACGAGATTCACCCGCATCTGGATTTCGACCTGCTCGGCGCGCAGATCGAAGCGGCGCACGAGATCAGCGTGAAGATTCCGGTCTACTTGTCGGTCGGCTTCGACGAGAAGCTGGCGCGCGTCCATCCCGAATGGCTGATGCGGGACGAGAACGACCAGACAAACTGGGTGAAAGGGTTCATGACGCCGGGGTATCATCAGTTTTGCTTGAATTCGCCTTATCTTGATCTGATGATTCGCCAGGTGGAGGAGGTCGTTCGCAAGTACGATGCCGACGGCATCTTCCTCGACATCGTCGGCGTCCGCACCTGCTACTGCCATACGTGCGTGGCCACGCTGCGCGGGGAAGGAAAAGACCCCCGCGAGAAGCGGCACGTCGTTGAGCAGGGCGAGCGGATTTATGCGAATTATACGCAGCGGATTCGCGAAGCGATCCATGCGATCAAGCCGGGAATGCCGATTTTCCACAATGCAGGGCATATCTCACAGGGACGCCGGGACTTGGCGGCGATGAATACGCATCTGGAGCTGGAATCGCTGCCGACCGGCGGCTGGGGCTACGATCATTTCCCGCTATCGGCCCGCTACGCGCAGCCGCTCGGCATGGATTTCCTCGGCATGACCGGCAAGTTCCACACGTTCTGGGGCGAGTTCGGCGGCTACAAGCATCCGAATGCGCTGCGCTACGAAACGGCGCTCAGCTTGGCGAACGGGGCTCGCTGCTCCATCGGCGACCAAATGCATCCCGAAGGGCTGATGGACCCGGCCACCTACGAGCTGATCGGCCAAGCGTACGCCGAGGTTGAGCGGAAGGAAGCGTGGTGCGAGGACACGACGGCGATCGCGGATATCGGGCTGCTGTCCGTCGAATCGGTGGGCGTAGACAAAATGGGCGGCGCGATGTTCACGGGCAACTCCGACGCCGGGGCGGTACGGATGCTGCTCGAAGGCAAGTTTTTGTTCGATGTGATCGATCTGGACGCCGATTTTGAAAAATACAAGGTCATTATCCTGCCGGACTACGTACTGATTTCGGACCGGCTGCACGCGAAGCTGGAGCAATTTCTCCGGCAAGGCGGGAAGCTGCTCGCTTCGGGCAAGTCCGGCTTGGACGCGGAGGAGCGCGATTTCGCCATCGATTTCGGCGTGCGGCGGGTCGGCGAGAATCCGTTCAAGCCGGATTATTTCCGCCCGAAATTTCCGCTGCGGAGCCTTGGCGAAGCGTCGTTCGTCATGTACGCGGCGGGGCAGAAGATCGCTTTGGACGGCGGAACTGAGCTGGGACGGCGCGAAGATCCTTATTTTAACCGGGAAGTATTCACGTTCTCGTCGCACCAGCATACGCCCAGCTCGATGAATGACGGCGGCCCGGGAATGGTGGAAGGCGCCAGCGGCATTTACATCGCTTGGAACGTTTTTGAGGACTACGCAACAAAGGGCAGTCTGTTCCTGAAAGAAATGGTGCTCTACGCGCTGGACCGGCTGGTACCGGACAAGACGCTGACGACGAGCTTGCCCGCCCAGGGGATCGTTACGCTGCAGGAGCAGCGGGGCGAGCGCCGTCTCGTGAACCATCTGCTATACGCCGTGCCGGTCAAGCGCGGCGAAGGCGTCGAGATCATCGAGGACATCGTTTCGCTCTATCATATCGACGTGAAGCTGCGTTTGCCGGGACGACAAGTAAAGGGCGTCTATTTGGCGCCGCAAGGAACGCCGCTCGATTACAGACCGTCCGCCGAAGGCATCGAGTATACGCTGCCCGAGCTCGAATGCCACCAGATGGTCGTCATCGATCTGCAGGATTAAAATAACTTCAAGGTTTTACCAACTCGGAGGTGTTCCAATGCACCTCCGTTTTGTCCTATAATGAAACTCTGATTGCGCTTACTTCGGAAGAGGTGACGGGGCTTGCTGACAGCTATGAAAAACCGCGTATTGGACTATTATTACTCGCTTTCCGTCAATAAAAAGATCACGCTCTCGTTTATGACCGCCCTGTCCTTGCTGCTGATTTTGCTGTCCGTCTTTACGTACCGCGTATCGTCCGCGATTCTGATCGACAAAGCGGTGGAGAACACAGAGCAAAATTTGCGGCTGGTCTCGGAGAAGCTGGAGATCATCCTCGACAATTCGGAAAACTACTCCAAAATCGCGATTACGAACAGCAGCGTGCAGCGTTACCTGAGCGCTCCGCCCACCTCGGACCCGCTGGAAAATTACAGCCGTTCGGTTGAGGTTTCGAACGCCCTCGCCGATATCGTCGATTCCAAGACGTTCGTGGACGCTATGCTCATCTATGACCGCAGCGGCCACCTGTACGATTCCGGCGGGCTCAAGAACGTCCGGAACGTCAACGACGATTATGTCCGCGCATTCTTGGGTTCCGCTTATGGACCCGTATGGAAGGATACGGTCAAAAGCAACTACGAGAAGGAAGCCGCGGCGCACCCCGTCGTATCGCTCCTTCAAAAATTCAACACCGCCAAGGACGGGAGTCCCCTCGGCGTCATCCAACTATCCATCGACGAGCGGTACATTGCCGATCAATACGCTCATATCAATATTGGGCACAGCGGTGAAATCTTTATCGTCAACAAGCAGGGCACCATCGCTTCGCACAGCGACAAAAGCCGGCTCTACGCGTCCATCGGGCAGGAGCCTTATTATTCTTGGGTGATCGGGCATGAGGGCGGCCGGACGTTCAGCTTGAACGGCGAGGACAATCTGGTCGTGGCCCGCACTTATCCGCGCTTGAATTGGATTATTGTAGGCATCGTGCCGATTAAGGAAATTACCCGCGATAATCAGATTTTGACGGAAAAAACCTTTTATTTAAGCCTCATTTTCGTCGTTTCGGCCATCCTTCTGACCATTCTGATCGCCAGATCGATCACGAGGCCGCTGAACCAGATCAAAAAAACGGTCAAGAGCGTGCAGGAGGGCAACCTCGACGTCTGGCTCGAACTGAAGGAACGCGACGAGATCGGCGCTTTGGCCAGAGAATTTAACAAGATGGTCGTCCGCACCAAAACGCTCATGGAAAACATGGTGGAAGAGCAGAAGAAGAAAAAAGAGTACGAGCTCGCCGTCATGCAGTCGCAGATCAATCCGCACTTTTTGTACAACACGCTGGAGAGCATCTGCGCGCTTGCGGATTTAAAGCGGAACGCCGATATCGTGAACCTTGTGAACCAGCTGGCGCTGTTTTACCGGGGCGTGCTCAGCAAGGGCAGCCATATCATCTCTATGGAAGACGAAATCATCATTACGCAAACGTACTTGGAAATCTTGAAGGTGCGTTACGGCGACCGGATCGATGCCCGTTTCGAGATTGATGACAATGTGTACAAATACTCAACGATCAAGCTGCTGCTGCAGCCGATTGTGGAAAATTCGATCAATCACGGGCTCCGAAACAAGCGGGGAAGAGGGCTGATCCGCATCCAAGCACATGTCTTGGACGGCAAGGTACGGATCGAGGTGAGCGATAACGGCACAGGCATCGCGCCGCAGCGGCTGCGGCAAATTTTGAAGCCGGACCCCGGGCATTACCGGACGAAAAGCTTCGGGCTGATGAGCACCGACGAGCGGATCAAGCTTTATTTCGGTTCCGAATACGGGCTGGAGATCGACAGTGTGCCGGGGGAAGGAACGACCGTCCGCATTACGCTGCCGGCGATCGAGAACGGAGGGATACCGCATGATTCAAGCGATGATCGTCGATGACGAATATTTGATCCGGGAACGGCTGAAGGTCGGCGTCGACTGGCAGGAACTCGGCTTCGAGATCGCCGGAGAGGCCGAGAACGGGGAGGAGGCGCTGCTGCTGCTTGAGCATGCGCCGATCCGGCTGGCAATCGTCGATATTAACATGCCGATCGTGGACGGCCTGGCGTTCGCGAAGGCGGCGCAGCACCGTTTTCCCGAGCTTCGCATCATCATTCTCACCGGCTACGGGAGCTTCGACTATGCGAGAACAGCTTTGCAGGCAGGCGTATCCGACTATTTGCTGAAGCCGGTCAACATGGAGGAGCTAACGCAGGTGCTGACCGGGATGTCGGCCAAGATTCGGGAGGACATGGCGCGGCATTCGCAGCAGGAGGATTTCAGGCAGAGCGTCCGGGAAAGCAATACGATTTTGCGCCGGACGTTCATTCAAGGCTTGCTGGACGGCACCGGAACCGCCCGACCCGAGCAGAGCCCGGACAAATGGCGGCAGTTTTGCCCGAATCTGCGGGACGATGCTTTGCTTGTCATGGTGTTCTCGATTGACAAATCTTCGGGAGGCGGGAAGGAGCAGCCGCCCTGGAAGCGGTTCGCGGTGTTCAATATCGTCGGCGAGCTGTTCGGCGGACTTCGGCCGTGCGAGCTGACGCTGGATGACGACGACAGAACGGTGCTGCTGGTGCACCCGAACGCCGATCCTGCCGGCGGCAGCCGGGAGAAGGAGTGGCTGGAGCGGCGGGGCGCGGAAGCCGTCGAAGCGGTTCGCCGGTTTTTGAAGTTTAGCGTAACCGTCGGCATCGGCAATATGGCGCAGGAAGGTCCCGGCGGCATTCCGCAGTCGTATAAGGAGGCGGTACTGGCCTGCAAGCATCGCACCGTTCTCGGCGGCGATCGGGTTATCATGTTCGACCGCCTGCCCAAACCAGCGCTAAAAGCCGACCTGTCCTTTATCCGGGAGACGCTGATGGTCCAATTGAGGCTGGGCAAGAAGGCGGCGGTGGAGCACGAGCTGCGCCAATGGCTGGAGGGCATCGTCAGGCAGAAGCTGTCTTTGGATACGTTGTACATGACCGTTTACGAGCTTGTGGCCACGCTGAACCTGTATGCCGCCGAGAGCAAGCTGGATATGACGTTTTATGGAGGCGATACGTTCAATCCGGTGCGGCTGGTTGACGAACTGGAGCGGATGCAGGAGATCGCGGACTGGGCCGCGGCGCTGTTCGGCCGGGTGCTGGAGCAGACGCACAGCTTGAAGCAGTCGACGCCAGCCAAGCTGGTGGATAAGGCTAAGCAGTTCATCGACGGGCAGTATGCCGACCCGGACCTCGATTTGAACGCGATTGCCAAAAGCATTTTTATTCATCCGAGCTATTTGAGCCGCATTTTCAAGACCGAGACCGGTTATTCCGTCGTGGAATACATGACGAGGCGGCGGTTGAACAAGGCCAAGGAAATGATGGAGAACGGATGCAAAAATTTGCTGTTCGTCTCCGAATCCATCGGTTACAAAGACCCCCATTACTTCAGCAAATGCTTTAAAAAGCATTTCAGCGTCCCGCCTTCCCGGTTTACCGGGAGCGATTCCCGCGAATGACTTTTCCGAGACGGCCCCGTTGCGCCGCTGTGCGAACGGTGCGGTCTTTTTTTGCATGGAAAGTTCACAAAATGTTAAAAATATTCCCGGTGGCGTAAAGATATTGCATTCATGCGGCGAGCCGCGCCCCTTATAATGACACTATGTCGAACAGACAACAGCAAAAAGATAACAAACGTAAACGGGGAGGTTGCTTAACACATGAAAAAAAGAGCGCTTACATTAGGGCTGGCATCGCTGTTTGCCGCTTCAAGCCTGCTGGCAGGCTGCGGCTCGAATGACGCCGCCCAAGGCAATGCCGGTTCCAAGGGTGACAGCAAAAGCGGCGACAAAGTCAGCATCCGCATCTTGACACGTATTTCCGGTACCGATCCGAAGTCTGTGGCGTTCCAGAACCTGCTCAAGCAATTTATGGAGAAAAACCCGGATATTACGGTAGTCGACGAATCGTTGAACGACGAGGCGGCATTCAACAACAAATTCAAAACGGCCGTCGCGACAGGCAGCGTCCCGGAAATTTGGATGAACTATGGCGGGGTCGCATTTAAAGATTACGCGAAAAACATCGCGATGGACCTCGATCCCGTCCTGAAAGAAGACAAAGCGTGGGCCGACGCGTTCCTGCCGCTGTTCGACACATGGAAATACAAAGACCTGCTGGGAACGTACGGCGTGCCGAACGAGTTCTACAGCGTCGCGATCTACTATAACAAAGAGCTGTTCCAAAAAGTCGGCGCAGAGCCGCCGAAAACGGTCGAGGAATTCGAGGCGGTCGCTGACAAATTCAAAGCGATCGATGTCGTGCCGATGGCGATGGCCGACAAAGACAACTTCCGCGGAGGCCACCTGCTGACGAATCTGGCGCTGAAAAAATACGGCTTCCAGAAAACGGAAGACCTGATGGGCGGCAAAGCAAAGTGGAACGATCCGGACATGGTTTCCTTGCTGCAAACGATGAAAAATTGGCAGGATAAAGGCATTTTCGGCAAAAACATGGTCACGACCGACGGCAACGCGATTTCGAGCATGTTCCTCGGCGGCAAGAGCGCGATGATGTTTGAAGGCGTCTGGGCGATTTCCTCTATCGCAGCTTCTCCGATCGCCGACAAAATCGGGGTCATTCCATTCCCGGGCTACAAAGACAAACCGGAATTCAAGGACAACTGGTTCGGCGGAGCGGGCGGTTACTCCGTTTCCAAGGAAGTCACAGGCGCGAAAAAAGACGCTACGATCAAGCTGCTGAAGTTCCTGACCTCCGTCGATGCGTTCAAGTATTTTCTCAAGGAAACAAAGGGCGGCGTTTACCCGGTCAAAATGGATTCGAGCTCGGCTCCGGTCGATCCAGTCACCGCAGAGTACGTCAAGGCGCAAAGCACCGCCAAAGACTTCAAAGGCGAGATTGAGGAGTACAGCCCGATCATGCAGCTGCAGGATAAGGTGCGCAACGAAGTCCAAGGCATGTTCGCCGGCAACCCTCCGCAAAAAACGGCGGATACGATTCAAAGCTTTGTCGATTCGAACAAGAAGTAGGTGGGTGGAAAACCAGCTTCGCGTTTTGAATTAATTCTCCGTTATAGACCGGTGGGGTATATCCCTCCAGCCGCTCTTGAACCCCGCGAAAGTTTGATTAAACAGTAGAGGTATTTTCGCGGGGTTCAAAGGCGGACGGTTCACTCTTCCGGGATATACCCCACCTTCTATTTATTGGAGAATTGTTGAATCACAAAAGCAAGTTTTCCTACAGAAAACTTGAAGGAGGGGAACAACATGGTCGGCCGAAAGCCTTATTTTATCGCAGCCGTTTTTTTGCTGCCGGCGCTCTTGCTATATACGCTGGCGTTTATCGTGCCGATCTTTCAGACGGCTTACATGTCCTTTTTTAGCTGGAACGGCATCAAGAACGTCGCCTTGGAATATGTCGGGCTGCAAAACTACAGCGCCATGTTTCAAAAGCCTGAATTTTACCGTTCGCTCAAAAATATCGGCGTGTTTATCTTGGCTTCGTTCTTGCTCATATTGCCGGTCGCATTTGCGCTGGCGCATATCGTCACCAGCAAGATGAAGGGAAGACGTTTTTTCAAGATCGCCTTCTTTATGCCTTCCGTGCTTCCGCTCACAGCCGTCGGCTTGATGTGGCAGTTTTTGCTCAAAGGGGAGGGCGGCCTCGTCAACATGGTGCTCTCGGCGATCGGCGCAAGCTCGCTGACCCACGATTGGCTCGGCGAACCGGCCATTGCCATCTACGTTGTTGTGGTGGTCAACGCCTGGATTTACTGCGGGCTGAACATGATCATATTTGCCAGCGGGATGGTGGCAATTCCGGAGCAATTGTACGAGGCGGCAGCCATGGACGGAGCGGTCGGGTTCAAACGGCTCTGGTACATTACTGTGCCGATGATGAAGGAAACGCTGAAAATTTTCTCGATTCTGGCCGTTACGCAGTCGCTTCGCGTGTTCGGACAAATTTTCGTCATGACCGGCGGAGGACCGAACGGCGCTACGGATGTGCCTACCACGCTGCTCTATTACGAGTCTTTTAAATACAACAACTTCGGGATGGGCAACGCCATCGGGACCTTCATTATCGTAGCGGCGCTCTTATCCACGGTCATACTCAACAAGCTGATGAACACGAAGACGATGAAATAAAGGCAGGTGAAATGGAACATGACGCTTCGCTCGTATAAAATTCCGGCATATTTGTTTTCTACGCTTTGCGCGGTTATTTTTATGTATCCGTTGTTTTTTTCGGTGATTTCTTCGCTCAAGGACAATCTGGAAATATACAATAACGTCTTCTCGCTGCCCGAGGTATGGCGCTGGAGCAACTACAAGCTTGCTTTTGTCACCGCACATATTGATAAAGCCGTATGGAACTCCTTCATTTATGCGATCGCAGGCACGCTTCTGACCTTGGTCTTGGGAACCATGGCGTCGTTTATCCTGACCCGGATCTCGCTGAGGTGGAACGGCGCTTTATATATTTATTTCATCATGGGGCTGATGATCCCCGTCTATTCTCTCGTCATTCCGATTTCCCGGATGATCGGCTCGTTCAACGGCTTTAACAACTATTTCGTCATGATCGTGCTGTACGCAACGTTTCAACTGCCGCTTACGATATTTTTGATTACCGGATTTATGAAAGGAATTAACAAGGAAATCGACGAATCGGCGGTCATGGACGGCTGCGGTCCGGCGACGCTGCTGTTTCGGATTTTGACTCCGCTGTCCATGCCGGCCATTTCGACGGCGGGAATCTTGGCCTTTTTCGATATTTACAACGATTTGATTTGGAACGTCATTATGGTCAATGACCGGAGCATGTTCAACATTTCGATGGCGCTGATGTCCTTCGTGGGAGAACGGGGCAGCTCGCAGATGGGCCCGACGTTCGCGGGCATCATTCTCACGATCATTCCGACCATTGCCATCTATTTGCTGTTTCAGGAAAAGGTGGAGTCCGGCCTGAGCGCGGGAGCCGTGAAGGAGTAAAAGAAACGCGTGTAGACTGGCTTTCTTGGGAAGAAGCTCCGGCATGATCGGCTGAAAGCCCGGCAGAAGGGCTTTCAGCGCCTTGTGTTTTTAAAATGACCCTACTGTATGTTTGAAAAATTCCGCAGCAGCGCGTTTTGCCCCCTGATTTGGACCGGCATCAACCGCCTTTCTCCCGTTTCCGGGTTTAAAATCCATCTTTTCGCATCCTTGAAGGTTCCCGATTTCGGCGCGGAAATAAAGGAAATTTCGTTGCGTTCCAGCGCAATCAGGTTCACGTTATTGTGATGCTCGGCAGACGGCGGGAAAATCGTTTTGACCTGCGCGCTCGCCAGATCCATATACTCAATCGCTCCGCCCTCCCCGTTGGCCCCGGTGTAGCTGATGAAAGCAACATGCCTGCCGTCCGACGTCCAGACGGCATTCCCGATGGCCGAACGGTCGGAAGGGGAATAGATCATTTTATTTTGACCGCTCGTCAGGTCGTAAACCCACAGGCTTGAGGCCAGCCATAACGGAACATTTTCTCCCTTGGCATAATTGCGGTTCAATGTGGCGCTGTACACGATCCGATTCCCGTCGGGGGAAAGGACCGGTGCGGCAAACTCGACCATCAAATACCCTCCGGCGTCGTCGAGCGGAACCGGCTTCCCTCCGTACATTTTGACGATTTGATCCAGTTCGTCTTGGGTCATAAAAAACCTCATCCGTTCTTCCCCGTTCTCTTCTTCCGCTCGCTTGACCAGCCGAATTCCGCCCTTGACCAAGGTCTCGACTTTTCCGCTGCCCGTATCCAACACACCGATCTCCTGGTCGACATAAGTGGTTTGGTCGCTTTTCACAAACAAGATCCTCCGGTGATCGGGAAACCACGAGATCGTCTTGATTTCGTTCATCGCAGGGAGGTCGTCGAAAAATATGTGTTGCTTGGCGCTTGTCAGGGACTGAACAACCAGATACCTGACCGTCTGCTGCTCGTTCCATTGGGTGTAGGCGGCTTTTGTCCCGTTTGGGCAGATCACCCCGAAATTGTCCGGAGTCACGTTCGGCAGCTTTAAAATCGTCTTGCTCTCAACCGGCTCCGGACGATAAGCGACAAGCAGGCTCCCCGTTCCGTCGGCCGTAATGCCCGCAAGCCAGCCTTTATAGGCTTGAGTGCCTTTCAGACCCTGGTAGCTTGTGATCAGCAGGTGCACAACCCACGAAAGACCGACAATAAGGATTAAAATTAACGCGATGATATGGAAGCGGTTTACTATTTGCTTAGACCCCATAATTCCACCCCAGCTTGAAAATAATCGTAAACAATTCGGAAAAAAAAGACGCCCCTGTTCCATACTTTTAAAACCTAAATAATTCAATAAATAACTATATTTTCCTTACTATATCAAGGCTACAGGATGAGACTCCTATTTTCAATAGCTTCTGAATAAAATGGTAACTTCGAACTAACCTGGTTCAAAAAAATAGCTCATACCGTCGCAGTTTGTCGAGAGGACAAGAGGAGGGAACGCTTGGGAGAGAAAGATGCCATGCTCGATTTTTGCGCGTCTGCATAGGAAAAAGCCGTCCGGCTTGTGCCGCACGGCTGTGATGAATAGAATGAAGCGCCTTTACTTGGAAAATCCTGCGACGATATCCGCCGCTGCCCGTACGAGCTCGGGATCGACCGTGTCCTGCGCACGGTTCCCGCGGCGCACGCCGGTGCCCATATGTACCTCTTGTACGCCGGTATCCCGAATAAACGAGGCCAGCGATTGGAGGTTAAGTCCGCTGCCTGCGAGAATGGCGATCGGACGCGACAACTCGGCGGCCTGCAACCGGAGAATCTCGTCCCGGGCGTCCAGCACGCTCGGCTTGCCGCCGGACGTCAGCACACGGTGGATTTGCGGATACTGGGCGAGCACGTGCAGCGTGCCTCCCAGATCGTCTGTCTCGTCAATCGCCCGGTGAAAGGTGACCGACAATTCGCCGACCTCGGCCAGCAGCTTCTCGAGCAGCTCCGTATCCACCTTGCGTTCTGGCGTCAAGCAGCCGGTTACGATTCCGGCGGCGCCGAGACGCCGCACCGTCCGAATATCCGTCAGCATCGTTTCGAGGTCCCATTCGTCGTAACAGAACGAATTGCTGTGCGGGCGAATCATGACATTGACGGGAATGCTGACCGAAGCGACAACCTGTTCGATGAGTCCATAGCTTGGAGTTACGCCGCCTTCGCAGATGCCGGAAATGAGCTCGATTCGTCCCGCTCCGTTTTTTTCGGCAATAATTGCATCGGTCACGCTCGTGGCAATGACTTCCAAGATCATGTTGACAAGCTCCTTTTATATATAAATTTGGAAAATATGCGAATTGGAAAAACAAGCGCGCATTAATCGGAACCATCGCGGGCTTTCATTCGCCTGAGCTCTCTCAGAGAATAGAAGGTGCCCCTCCAATAAATCCCGCCCTGCCGTAGGGTCAGCCAGACCGAGCGGGTGACGATATAACATAACAGAACGACGGTCAGCGGCATCAGCAGCGCCTCGAAGCCGCCTTCTCCGGTGATCGAGCGGATCAGCAGAAAATAGACGGCGAGCATCAGCACGACCGACAGAGCGAATCCCCAGGCCGCAGGGCCAGACAGAAGCAGCATGCCTGCCCATGGAAACAAGAACAGCGCAAGCTGGCCGAGCACGCCGAGAGCTGCGACGCTTAAGCGGTAGCCGAAGCCGGAGAACAGATTTTTCTCCAGACCGCGAATCGCTTCGCCGAGGCTTGTGTACCATTCGACGGCAATATGCTCCGTGCCGGAGGCGAGCCGCTGCCGGAGCCGGGCTTCCTTGACCCTCCGGCCGAGCTGGAGATCATCGTCCGGCCGCAGTGCAATGGCCCGGTGCGTGCCGATCCGTTCGTACGCCTGTCTTGTGATCAGATTGAAGGCTCCGATCCCCATCCCGTGACGATGCTGGAAATCATCGTTCCCCCGCCACGGACGGACGTAGAGACTGAGCGTAAAAAAGAAAAATTGCACGAACGTGCGAAGCCATAAGCCGCGGACAAGCATCCGGGGGGCCAGCGTCACATGATCCGCCTGCTGCTCCTGCAGGAAGCGGACCGCATCCTCCACCGTTCCCGGCTCGAACTGCACGTCGGCGTCCGTGAACAGCAAATATTTGCCCCGCGCCTGCAAATAGCCTTGATACAGTGCATGATTTTTTCCGAGCCAGCCGGATGGCAGCGACGTTATGTGAATGACCCGCAGCGGCACCGCGATGCCGGCCCGTCCCTCGGACCACCGCCGCAGCTCGTCCAGCTTGCGGCCGGTCGTATCCTGCGAGCGATCGTTCACGGCGATGATTTCGAGCCGGGGGTACGTTTGCCCGAGCAGATGCTTCACCGTTTCGACGATGGACGATTCCTCTTCTTTCGCCGCGATAATAATCGAGACGAGCGGCGCTTCGGATTCTTTGCCGTCCTGAGGAGCCTTGCCTGTCCTTCCTCCCGCTTGTCCCGGCTCCGGTCGGGGAAGCTTCAGCATCCACTGCCGCGCCCGCAGCGTGTCCCACAGCATGAACAGCCAGTAGGCAAGCGCCGCCAGCGCCCATATGTCCATGACCCCCATCGGGTTGATCCCTGCCTTCCGCCGCTTCTGAGCTGTACTTGTACTCACCTTGCTTTGTTCGAATTATAGCACGTCTCGCGCTGTAGGAACAAATGTTGAAAGCGGTATTCCTATGCAGTATGCTACTATATAAAACCAACGGAAAGGGGAAACGCAATGACGAATGAGGAGGCGCAGCCGTTATTCCGCAAGAAGCTGAAGGCTGCCGAGCTGCCCGATTTTTTGCGTATGATTCGAACGCGCGGCCTGACGGCGGAAGACTTGGTGTTTCTGTGCATCGGCACCGACCGCTCGACGGGCGACGCCCTCGGACCGCTGGCCGGCACGATGCTGCAGGAAGCGGGGTATCCGCATGTGATCGGTACGCTTGCCCATCCGTTCGATGCAAGCAACATGCGGGAGCGGCTGAATGAAATTCCGCAGGGAAAAACCGTGATTGCGATCGACGCTTGTCTCGGCCAGGCCGCCTCTTTAGCCTGGTACCAAGTGTCCAACCGTCCGCTGGAGCCGGGCAAGTCGGTCGGCAAGCAGCTTCCGCACGTCGGCGACTATTCGATTGCCGGGATCGTCAATGTGGATGCCGGGCAAAAATACGCAATCCTGCAAAGCACCTCTTTATTTCGCGTGATGAGCATGGCTAGAGAAGTCGTCTCGGCCATCCGCAGCGTATTCCCGCCGGAGGAAGCGGCTTGTCCGCAGATCAGGGAAGAAGCATGAAATAGAGCGGCCGTCCGCAGGGGCAGCGAACCATGCCGCCGGATGCCGTCCCTCAGCAACAGAGCCGCCGCTCCAGTTCTTGGAGCAGCGGCTCTGTTGCTGTCTTTGCGCGCAATCGTATGAGGCTATGCCGTTGCTTTCAATCCGACGATGCCGCCGACGATGCACAGCAGGAAGAGAACCCGCAGCAGATCGCGCGGCTCGCCCAGAAAAATCATTCCCACGATCACCGTACCGATCGCGCCGATACCGGTCCATATCGCGTAAGCCGTTCCGAGCGGCAGCGTCTTGAGCGCTTGAGAGAGAAAATAAAAGCTTATAATCATCCCGACGATCGTCACCACGCTCGGCCAAAACCGAGTCCAGCCTTGTGCATATTTTAAACCGAGCGCCCATACGACCTCCATAACCCCTGCAATAGCCAAATAAACCCATGCCATGATAAATCGCTCCCTTCTAGGATGTTCTGTCTTCCGCAATGCCTTTCCAATAGATTGACCAAACGGCTTTCAGCCGATGCTCCCAGTCGTCGGGCCGGTAATAGAACTGCTGCAGGAATGAACCGTCCAGCAGGCAGTAGAACGAGGCGGTCAAATCCTCGGAACGCTCGCGGCGCAGTACGCCCGAAGCCATGCCCTCCTCAAAACACTTCCGCAGCAGCTCGGTAAGCTGCTCCTCCGATGCGGCAAACCGCTCGCGCAGCACTTCCTGCAGCGCATTCGGCGGGAACAGCATCGTCCGTTTAAGAAAGGTCGCGTATTCCTCGCTAAGCAAGTAGGTACGGCACACGTCGAGCAGAATCGTCTGCAGCTTTTGCTCCGCGTCGAGCCCGGTCAGTTTATCGGTCAATTGCCGGACACGGGAGGCGTGCTCGGCCAGACAATCGTCGTATACGGCCAGGAACAACTCCTCCTTGCTCTTGAAATGCGCGTAGAGCGAAGGCGTCTTGATCCCAACCTCCTTGGCGATTTCCGATAGCGGCACCGCGTCGTAGCTGTTCTGCGAGAAGAGCCGCAGCGCGGAGGCTTTGATTTTGTGAACTGTCATAAAAGCACCTTCCTAACTAACGATAATTAGGTTGAGTTCATTATAGACCAACTTTCCTTCCGGATCAACCTTCTTCATTCAAAAAAATTACACATATCCCGGTTCGTCCGCATATATAATGGGTATTACCCTTTTAAGGTTCAACGGAAAGGAGCGTGCGCGTGATAGAAGTAAGACATATCAATCTGTGCGATCCGGACGGCCGGGTATACTGCTGTCTGCGGAATAGAGTCGTGAAGCTGGATGAAAAACAAAAACAAGCTTTTTGCAGCGGCTGCCGCATGTATGCGGGAGAAGCGGGCGGGAAAGGCGTCGAATGCGTATGGGAGGACCTTCGCCCGGTGAGCGATCCGCATGTGGTCCGCGATCCGTACGCAGAGCTGACCAGCAATCAAAAGAAGCAAATTTGGCCGACGGATCATCTGTCAACCTGCATGGTCTTTGGCGGATGAGAAAAAGAGGGATTTGGCAAGAAAATGTCGAATGCTATGCAGAGAGGTCGCAGGCCTGTTTTCTTCAGGCGTAACGACCTCCCTGCGGCGTTTATAGCATGTCCCAGATTTGCTTGCCGATCAATATGGCGGTAATTCCGATAAACAGCGGCTTTACGTATTTGGAGCCATGGCGGATGGCAACCTGAGAGCCGACGATCGAGCCGGCGATCATGGACAAGCCCATCGGCAAACCGTAGCCGAGATGCACCGACTTTAGCCAGAAAAACGACGCTAAGGAAGCGATATTGCTGGCAAAATTGAGCACCTTGGCATTGGCCGAAGCGCCTACGAAATCAAATCCCAGCATCAGAAACAGAAAAAGCAGGAACGAGCCGGTGCCGGGACCGAAAAATCCGTCGTAAAAGCCCAAGGCGAACGCGCAAACTGCCGTCGCAAGCCCGCTGGCGAACGTAAACCGGACCTTCTGTCCCGAACCGTCCCAGTTTTTTTTCAGCAGCGTATAGATGAGAATGACGATCAGAAGACCGACCACCATCGGCTTCAAAAACGTGGACGGCACCAGATGAATCGTATACGTGCCGATAGCCGATCCGATGAAGGACAATGGAAACAGGAGCAGCACCAGCTTGCCGTTAATTTTGCCGGAAAATAAAAAGGAGGCGGTGCTGGTTAACGAGGATAGCGTTCCCCCCAGCTTGTTTGTTCCGAGCACCATATTGGTCGGAAGTCCGGTGAACATCAGCGCGGGAACGGCGATGAGTCCTCCTCCTCCGACGACGGAGTCGATGAAGGCGGCGGCGAACCCGACAATAACGAGAAACAGGATCATATCGAATGAGGGCAGTTCCAAGTGCAATTTCTCCTTACGACGTCAAGTTATATACTGGCGGGCCGAAACGAATGCATTTTAAAAGTATAAAAAAAAATACGGGTTTGTACAATGTCAAATTGTTGGGGATATTACTTGGGAGAGGAGAGGGTCCATGATTCGTTTCATGCGGCCCCGGACGGTGAAGCAGCGTTTTCGTCTGTGGATTGCGCTGGCCATTCTCATGCTCGGGCTTTCGATCAACATCGCCTTATATATATTGTATCAGCAGGAAACTCAGGCGGAGGCGCTGCGTAATTTATCGGACAATCTGAGTCTGCAGACGTTGTTCATCGACCGGTGGGTGCAGGAGCGAACGCTGGATATGCGTCTGCTTACCGAGGAAGACGCTGTCAGAACGCTGAACAAGCCCTTGATGGAGGAAATCTTCCGCGATTTCACCGTATTGCAGAAAGATTTCTCTTCGCTATCCTATGTGAACGCAGACGGTGTTACGGAAGTGGATACCTATTCGGCTACCGGCCTCCAGGTCAACGAGCGCGATTCTTATTGGGCTGCGAAACAGGGAAAATCGTCGATGTCGGATGTCATCATCAGGCAAGCTTCCGGCGAAACGGTCATTATTTTCTCGACACCTACCTATGACAAAGAGGGACAATGGAGCGGGCTGCTGCTCGGCTCGGTCAAGCTGGAGACGATTCAGCGTGTGGTGGGTTCCCTGAAGTCCGGGGAGACGGGGGATTTTTATCTCCTCGACTGGGTCGGCGTGCCGATGACGAAGCCGCGCTTTATCGACGACGTACGCCAGAACCCGCGGCCGATCTCAACGGACATTACACGCCGGGCAGCGGTGCAGTCGGTCTCGAAGGAGGCGTATGCCAATTACAATGGAGACATCGTATTCGGTTCGTATCAGTGGATAGCCGGCCACCGCTGGCTGCTGATAGGCGAAGTGAGCAAGAAGGAACTGAATGCGAATTTGTACGGACTGATGCTCGTTTTCATCGCCATAACGTTGGTTACGCTGATGCTAAGCTTCAGCGGTATCGTTATTCTTACGCGGCGGATCGAACGTCCGCTCGAATTTTTGCTGCAGGGCACCCGCATCATCAAGGAAGGGCAATACGGATACCATATCGACCCGGCCGTCTTCAAGGATGCCCCCGCTGAGCTTCAGGAGCTGTGCGATAATTACAACCTGATGAGCCGTAAGCTGAAAACGACAGTCAAGCTGCTCGAAGAGTCGGCTATGATCGATCCGCTCACCGAACTGTACAACCGCCGGTATATGATGCAGAACGGCAACCATCGGCTGCTTCTGGCCTTGGAAGCGGGGTATCCGTGCTCGTTGCTGTTAATCGACATTGATTATTTCAAGCAGGTCAACGACAGCCACGGGCATTTGGTCGGAGACCGGGTACTGCGACATGTGGCGGGTGTGCTGCAGAGGCAGACGGGAGGCGACGAATTAGCCGCTCGATACGGCGGAGAGGAATTTATGGTGCTTGCGCTGCGCTTGGGCGCCGTGCAGGCCAGAGCCTTGGCGGAGACGATCTGCCGGGCCGTAGCCGCGGAGCCCTACGAAGAGGACGGCGTATGCATTGCGCTGACGGTTAGCATCGGCGGCGCAGCGTGTACAGGATTAGTCGAAGGGGCGGTCGCGAGACCGCTGCTGGAGCACATGATCGAAGAAGGGGACAAAGCGCTATACCGGGCCAAGCAGTTCGGCCGCAACCGGGTTGAATGGGAAACCGGTCCGCGGGAAGACGGCTGATCGGCCACCGCTGCGTTCAGGAGCGGGACCTGCCTTTTCACCTCCGGGCGAAAGCCTGCATATACTGGGGTCATCCGCCTTGAAGGCGCTTAAGGAGGCAGGGACGCAGTGGAATGGGAGGAATATGAACGGGCAAGGCGGGAGCGTATCGTGACCCGCCGTTTGGCGAAGCCCAGACTTGACGTGAAGTACCCGCAGGTCATGGGACTTCAAAACCGGCTCGTCCAGCGGATCGTTAATCATTCGATTCTGGACGCCATCTACAAGCTGATCCGTAAACAGGACTACGTGCAGGACCAGACCAGAACGGTATCGGGCAGCTATAAGATCAAGCTGCATAAAAACGGCCTGCTCAGCTTGCTGTACGACGTTTACGGATACTCTCAGGGAGCGGCGCACGGCCTCACCTACCGGAGCTCGCAGACGTTTAATTTGCGGGAAGGAATGGAATATCAATTAAAGGACTTGTTCAAGCCGGGAAGCGATTATGTCCGCCGGCTGTCGGCCATAATCCGCCGCAGGTTTAAGGAGCAGGATATTCCGATGCTCGCGGAATTCCGTTCGATCCGTCCCGATCAAGATTTTTATTTGACAGACCGCGCTATCGGCATCTACTTTCAACTTTACGAATATACGCCGTATGTCTACGGTTTTCCGACCTTTGAAATCCCTTTTACGGAAGTCGCGGACATTCTCGATCCGAACGGTCCGGTCGCTTTGCTGGCTTACCGTTGAACGGTTTTTAGGTCGCCGGCGCCGCTGCCGAGGGGTCGCCGGTTTTGTTGCTTTAATTCGATAACCTTAGGAAGGCGAGGTAAAACTATGGTCAAGCAAGCCATCGTCGCAGGGAGCACAGGTCTTGTCGGGCGCGAGCTGGTATGCTTGCTTCTGGAGCACCCCGCTTACGACCGGGTGGTTGCGTTGGTACGGACCGACTCGGGAATCCGGCATCCGAAGCTCGAACAGCGCGTCATTTCTTTCGACCGTCTAGCCGACGAGGCGGCTGGCGGCTTTAAGGGCGCCGACGTGTTCTGTGCCATCGGAACAACGATGAAGAAAGCGAAGACGCAGGAGCAGTTTCGCAAGGTCGATTACGGCTATCCGCTGGAACTCGGCCGACTGGCGTCCGCTTCGGGCGCCGCGCAATTTCTCATCGTTACGGCCATCGGAGCGGACAAGCAGTCGGCCTTTTTTTACAGCCGGGTCAAAGGCGAAGCCGAAGAGGGGCTCCGAGCGCTCGGGCTGCCGTCGCTGCATATTTTCCGTCCTTCGCTGCTGCTTGGCGAGCGGGAAGAGGTCCGCTTCGGGGAGCGCATGGCTGCGCTTCTGTCCCGAGCCGCGGGTTTTGCCATGCGCGGGCCGCTGCGGCCGTACAAGCCGATCGCTGCGCAAACGGTGGCCAAGGGCATGCTTGAAGCGGCGCTCCGCGGTACCCCGGGGACCCATGTGTACCCGTCGGACCGGATCGAAGCGCTGGCTTCCGGTTATACATGAGAAAAGGCCGCGGATGGCGGCCTGAAAAGGACTACTGACCCGGCAGCTTCTTGGGCTTGCTACCGAACCACTTCACGTATAACGCTTCGTACGTTCCGTCTTTGCCGAGAGCTTCGATTGCACCGTTGATTCTCCCGAGATGCTTGTTTTGCTTTTTCGTGACAATGGCGTAGCTTTCTTTGTTAAGCACGTCCCCGACCATCTTCACTTTGCCTTCCCCGACGTTTTGCAGGAAGTGGTGGACATTACGCTCGTCGAAAATGACCGCGTCCAGCTTTTTATTTTTCAAATCGGTGTAAGCATCCGAGATATCGGGATAGCCCCGGACTTCTTTGGTGCCTTGGATTCCCCCGGCATAAATATAAGAGGTCGAGCCGTTTTTGGTTCCGATGACTTTCCCGGTCAGATCGTCCTTGCTCTTAATATCCTCATTGTCCGAAGCGGTAAGCAGGACCAGCCCGGTCTGAAAATACGGATCGGAAAACGCAAAGTTGTCCTTGCGAGCTTTGTTGACGGTCATCCCCGCGATCGCCATGTCCACTTGGCCGGATTTAACGGCTTTGCTCAGCTCCCCTTGCGTCATCGGAACAAGCTCGTATGGCAAGTTCGCTTTTTGCGCGATCGCTTTCCACAGGTCCACTTCGAACCCCTTGTTCTCTCCGTTCTCCGTATACGTGAACGGGCGGAAATTGCTTTCTATGCCGACTTTGACCGGTTTTCCCCCGCCGCATCCCGCGATCAGGAGCGTCAAGAGGACGACCAGCAGTCCGATTCCCGGTCCGCTGCGAATTGCGACATCCATTCCCTTCGTACCTCCTTTTCAGGTAAACAAAGGTATTGTTTGTCTTCCGAGGGACGGTTATGCAATTCGGGGGTCGTCGGATAAAAAAAGAGGGCCCCCTTGCTTGGTGTCAGCCCCCGAACGAGTCCCGGAACGCTTTGGCCAAAGCGTCCGATTCCACTTCCCACAAAGCGGCCACTTCGCCGCAGACGTTCTCGTCGAACCAATCCGCCAGCACCTTGCGATTGTCCGCGTGTTCCGCGATATAAGGCAGGTTCAACAGCACCTTTTTGTAATACAGCTTCTCCGCCTGCTCTACCGCTGGCTGAGGGACGTAACATCCCAGCTTTTTGCGGGCGCGGTACAGCTCCCGGCTGCAGGTGCGGCGAATTTGCCGGGCGGACGGGTATGGCCGGCTGTGCTTCATTTGGTTTGCTGGATTCATCGATAGCGGCATCTCCTTCCTGCCATTATGCTATGCGGAAGAAGAGCGGGCGGGTACTGCGGAAGGCGGTTTTTGAAAAAGGGGTGGGGGCTTATTCGTCGATGACCAGATAGCCGACCATCGGCCCGTTGTGCGCCATGTCGGGATGGGTCAGACAGAGGATCCGATACACGCCCGCTTTGGAGGCGCGGAAGGAAACGACGGTTTCTTTTCCTTTCTTCACCTCGCCTTTAAGGTTAAGGCCTTCGATGATAAAAGGATGGCTGGCGCCGTTGACGCCATAGATGCTGAGCCGGATGAGCTCGCCTTTCTTTATATAGATCGTTCCCGGGTCCCAGCGGTAAGCTTCGATCGTTTTGCCGTCCGATGTCGTCGACTTGAACTCGCCGGTCACGAGCTGGATCGTCCGTTCGGGTCCAGAAGGGCTCATTGCGGCCCGAATCGTTTCGCGTTCCCAGAAGAGCAGCGCGGCACCGGCCAACAGTACGGCGGCGGCTCCGATTTTCAATCCCTTCAGTCCCTTTTGGCTCAGCACATATACCTTGGTCATCGGCATCCCCTTCGGTTTCGGATCGTTTGTACGAGTATATTCGGGTGCTTGTCTGAACATGCTGGATATCGGTTTCAAACCGGGAAGTGCCGGGTAAAGAAAGATCGCCCTCCCGGCTGTCGGCCGAATAGAAGGCGATCCTTTTTGTGTTGGCAGCTGCGGCACTTCGTTATTTATGCAGCGCAGTGGCTTGGGGCTTGCCTTTAACCAGCGTACCCGCGACGTAGATAGCCAGAAAAAGAAGCATCGCAAGCGCCGACAACAGATACATCGTGGAATAGCTTGTCCCCGAAGCGATGCCGCCCAGCAGCAGGGAACCGACCGCAATCCCGAGGTCGATCGAGTTGTAGAACGTTCCGTTCGCCGTACCGCGCATTTCCGGGCTTACCTGCTTCACGGTCCAGGCTTGCAGCGAAGGTTGCAAAACGCCATAGCCGATGCCGTAGCATAACGCCGAGGCGAGAAGTCCGGTCATGCTGGATGTATATGACAGCAGTACGAGTCCGACGGCTACCATGAGCGCGCCGAGGGGCAGGACGGCGATATGGCCTTTTTTATCAAAAATTTTGCCTGCGACCGGGCGAACGAGCAGCACCGCCCCGGCATTGCATAGAAAGAACCACCCGACGTTTCCGATATGCGCTTCTTTGCCGAACAAGACAAGGTAGCTGATCAAACCCCCGTACGTAATCGAGAGCAGCATGTTCAGAAAACAGGGCAGCGCCACCCGTTTGTAGGTGCCGCGTGTATCCCGGGCAGCGGTAGGGGAAGGGGCGGTTGCCTGCTTAGGGACGGACAGGGTGCTGCGGATCAGCAGCGACAGCGGGATGATCAGGATCGCAAGCAGCGACGAGACGAGGATCAGCGTGCCGAACCCGTAGCTGCCGAGCAGCCACAACCCGATGAGCGGAGCGGCCGACATCGACAGGCTCGTCGACAGGCCGAAGTACCCCATCCCTTCACCCATCCGCCGGATCGGAATCATATCGGACACCATCGTGCCGAACGCTGTGCTGGACACGCCGAATCCGATGCCGTACAAGATGCGGATGAGCAGAAATAAAGCCAGCGTTCCTGCGGCATAATAGCTCGCTGTTGCCAGCATATAGACGGTAAGACCGAGCAGCAGGATAAGCGCGGTCCGCCCGCGTTTAAGCCAGGCGCCGGCAAAGAACCGGGTGACGATGGCCGCTAAAGCGAACACACTGATGACCAGACTGACAGTCCACTGGCCCGCCCCGAAACGTTCGATAACATAGGCGGGCAGCGCCGGAGTGATCATCTGCAGATTCAAATACAAAAATAAATTGCTGATTGTAAGCAGGACGAAGTCCCGAGTCCATAATTTCGAAGCGGGTATGTCGTGTTGTTCTTTCATGAAAGCGGTTCTCCTAGTCTTAAGGTTTCAGTAATGTATCCAGATGGGCGATAAGCCGCAGATGAGTTTGTCTGAAGGCTTCGAGCTCGGGTTCGGACATCCATGAAAAAATGTCTTCAAGCGTTTGCTGTTCGATCGGCATCAGCACTTGGAGCTTATGTCGGCCTTGCTCCGTCAGATAGACGAGAAACGATCTCCGGTCCGTCTCGCTCGTTTGCTTGTGAACCAGTTCTTTGCGGATCAGGCAGTCCAGGATGCGGGCGGTGGTAGGCTGATCCTTCACTGTACGGTCGGCAATTTCTTTCTGGCTGATGCCGTCCGATTCGTGCAAGCGGCACAGCACCGAAAACTGCTCCGGCGTCATGTCGTGCTCTTTCAGTCGCGAGGTCAAAACGTTCAGCATCTTCCGGTAGGTTTGGCCGATAATAAAGCCGGTCGACCATTCGTGCAGGTTAGGATTCAATCGCAGCACTTCCTTTATTCCGAGTTAATTGTCACAACAATTATAAGTTTGACATGTAAAAAAGTAAACAGGTTTCGACAAACGGAGCAAAACGTCCGTGCCGAAACCTGATTTGTTAGGATGCGGCATGAAAGAGGTTATGATAGAATAGGATTGGTTGAGAGAGAGAACGGACAAAATACGTATTCGGAGAGGAAGAGGACAGAGCAATGCTGCATGACTTGATTCAATCGGCGCTTCGGTTTATTGAAGGGCTGGGCGTATGGGGAATTCTGCTGGGCTTGATGCTCGAAGTGATTCCGAGCGAAATCGTCCTCGCTTACGGAGGGTACCTGGTTTCCATTGGCCAAGTATCCATGATCGGCGCCATCGTGTTCGGCACAATAGGCTGCATGTTTCAACAAATCATCTTGTATTGGCTCGGGCGCTACGGCGGCAGGCCGGCCTTGAACAAATTCGGCAAGTTTCTCCATCTGAAGAGCAAGCATCTCGATATTGCGGAGGGCTGGTTCAACCGGTACGGTCCCGGCATGGTGTTTCTGGCCCGGTTCGTCCCCGTGCTGCGGCAGGCGATTTCTATCCCGGCGGGCATGGCGCGGATGCCGATGTGGAAGTTTTTGTTCTACACGCTTCTCGGCACGATTCCTTGGACGATTCTGTTCGTTTACCTTGGACAGAAGCTCGGGGATAACTGGGAGCAAATCGGTGAAGTGGCCGCTCCTTATACGAAGCCTGCTCTGATCGTCGTTGCCGTCATTGTTGTACTGTATGTGCTGTGGAAGGTGCTGAACCGTAAGAAGTCCGGCAAAAAAGGCCACCGCGCCGACACGAACAACGGCTACGGCGTAGAAGGCGAGAAAAGCACGGCCCATCAGCTCAAATATATCGGCGGTGAGTACCGCGTCCTGCACGGACGCCGCGTACATGCAGGCGGCGGCACGCAGGAATTCGACCACATCGTGGTTGGACCTAATGGCGTGTTTCATATCGACTCGAAGCATTGGTCGGGGGACATCCATTTTACCGGCCAAGGGGTCGAACGGGTCAAGACGCAGTCCGACCGCGGAAAGCAAGACGAGCCGCACAGCCAGGATCCGACGGCGCAGCTGTACCGGCACGAGTACGTGCTGAAGGCGTTGTTCAAGCAGCACCGGATACAAGCGGATTTGGTCGGCATCGTATGCTTCACCCACCCGAACTGCCGTCTTGTCGGGACGAGCCCGGCTTTTGTGACGCTCAAGCTGGACCGCCTCGTCCATCACATCAAAACCTACAAGCCGAAGCGGACGTTAAGCGCCGCCGAGGTAGCGTCCATCGAAAAGCTGATCAAAGAGAACAGCAAATAGCGTACCCGGTCCTTCTCCTTTGTTGGAGCGGACTCTTTTTTTTGGTACAATGAACCATAGTGTGACCATCCCGAAGGAGGAGAAACGTGATGAGCAAAAACTTGAGCGCCAAGCTGCGCCAAGGCTTGTCCCCACAGCAGTTTACGGACGGCATGACGAAAAATCAGAAGAAATTCAAAGAATGGTACGATCTGTTCGTATGGGAAAGCGAAGAGGACAAGGAGTTTTTCGAATCGCTTAATAACCGCGACGATCTTCGCTGCCTGATCCTTGCGGCGGACTGGTGCGGCGACGTGATATACAACGTTCCTGCCGTGTTCCGCGCGCTCGGAATTTCGGGCATCCCGACGGAGGTGCTGATCAAGGAAGAGCATCCGGACGTGATGGCGCAGTTTTTGACCAGTGGCGGAGAAGCGATTCCGATCGTCATTTTTACCGATTTCAGCGGTTTCGTCCTCGGCCATTGGGGGCCGCGCCCGGCGCCCGTGCAGGCGGTCATGACGAAGTTCAAGGAAGAGAACCCGGACCGCGAAGCGCCGGATTATAACGACAAAGTCGAGATTGCCCGCCAGGAAATGATCAAGCAGTACGGCGAAGGAATCGGTTACCAGACGGTGATCGTGAAAGAGCTGCGCGAGCTGCTGTCCTCATTCTAGTCCGACACATCCGACGAATATGTAAAGGAGCCTCGTCCATCGTATGGAAATGAAGCAAATCAAAATCGAAACCTTCCCGCTCGGCCCGCTGCAAACAAACGCTTATCTCATCTCCCTGCCCGAGGAGAACCGCGGCTTCGTCATCGATCCCGGGATGAATCCGCAGCCGCTGCTCAAGCGGATCGAAGACATGGAGATCGAAGCGGTCGTCCTGACGCACGCTCATTTTGATCATATCGGCGGCGTGGACGCCGTGCGGCGTCTGAAGGGCTGTCCGGTATACCTGCACGATGCGGAGGCGGAATGGCTGACGAACCCGAAGCGCAACGGCTCCACGATGTGGCCGGAGCTGGGCGGGGCGATCACGACCGACCCGGCGGAGTATGCGCTGGACGACGGGCAGGAGCTTAAGCTGCTCGGCCTCGTCTTCAAAGTGCTTCATACGCCGGGCCATTCCCCCGGCAGCGTCAGCTTGTTCTACGAAAACCATCTATTCGGCGGCGACGTCCTGTTCCGGCTGTCGGTCGGACGCACCGATCTGCCCGGTGGAGACCAGCAGGATCTGCTGGATTCGGTTCATGACAAGCTGTTCAAGCTGCCGGATGAGACCATCGTCTACCCTGGGCACGGAAGCCGGACAACGATCGGCTACGAGCGCGAACATAACCCTTACGTTTAAACGATATCCATCTGGCCAATCGGCCGTCGGTTTCCGGCGTATCTAACGTCAATTATGTAGGGCTTGCTGAACGCTAGCCCTGCCCTATGTAAAGGGGAGATAGTGAACTACCCTCCACCTACGCTTTGCTTAGAGGTGGGGGCTTCTAAGGTAATCGCACCTAACGGTACGAAATTGACTTAGCTATCGAGCCTGTTCCATGCTCTATGTATGATTATGCTAACAATCGCAATCCTTCACGCTTGATATTGATCGAAGCATTCCAGTCTCGATCTGCTACAAAACCACAATCGCAGTGGAATGTACGCTCAGAAAGTGATAGAGACTCCTTCACTTGACCGCAACATGAACATGTTTTGGATGAGGGAAACCACTTATCTATTTTGATAAGCCTTTTCCCTTGCTCCTCGAACTTGTATTGGAGAAATGTCGTGAACATGCCCCATGCATTATCGGCAACGCTTTTGCCGAAATGAAGGGCTTGTGACATTCCCTTCATGTTGAGATCTTCGATAACTACGCAATCATACCGTTTCGCTAATCTGTGCGATTCCTTATGTAGAAAGTCTTTTCGCCCATTTGCAATTCTTTCATGCAGTTTTGCAATGTTCAATCGCTGCTTATGCCAACGACTAGAACCTTTCTTTCTACGTGACAGAATACGCTGTTCCTTCGCTAATTTTTCCAAGGCTCGACGATAGAAATGAGGGGAATTGGCTGTCTTCCCCTCTTCACTATCAACAAATAAGCCATTCATGGAAAAATCCAAGCCAACAACAGCTTGTACTTCTTTTGGTACAGGTTGATGTTCGTATTCGGTAAGAATAGAAATATAGTATTTTCCTGTTTTTGTTCGAGAAACCGTACAAGACTTGATGACCTGATGTGACGGAATTTCTCGATGCTGCTTCATTTTTACAAGTTTCAGTTTCGGTAATTTGATATAGCCATCCAGGAGCATGATGTTTCCGTTGACCACGTTCGTTGTATAGGACTGCTTTGCTTTGCGACTTTTGAACTTCGGAAATTCAGCACGTCTGGAAAAAAAGTTTTGGTATGCCTTTTGCAGATGGAGCTGAGCGTTTGCTAAGGCTAGGCTATCTACTTCCTTTAGCCAAGGATGCTCACTCTTGTATTTTGCAGGTGTAGGTAACTTTTGTTTCTTCAACACATCTTGATCATCCTTAAATTGCTCGTAGGTTTCCTTTCGTTCAGCCAACATTTTGTTGTAAACAAAACGAACGCAACCGAAGGTTTTTGCTAGCAGTTGTTCTTGTTGAGCCGTTGGGTACAAACGGAACTTATAGGCCTTGTTTGCCTTGTTTGCTATGTCCAGTCACCTCACTTCATCCCCTGATTTTCGGAGCTTGAACTTTTATAAGCATTGATGAATTTTGACAATTCGGTGTTCGGGTGTGCTTTGAACAAAATATGCACATGGTCCAACTCATGATTCCATTCGACTAAGGATATATTATAGTTTTCACCTAATCGAACAAACATTTCTTTCACATAGTCAGATAGGGTATCATCCATCACTTTTCTACGATATTTCACAACCAAAACAAGATGATAATACAGTGAGAACACCGAATGATTATTGCTATCTAATTTCATTGATACAACAGCCTTTATTTTAATCTAAGACTGATTATATCTCATCATAGAAAATGTGACAATAAAAAGACTTTAGGCTTCGCCTACCGAAATTCATCTCCCGCTTTCATCAAGCTTCGCAAGATTTAGAAGTGGGAGACTTCTTTCGGAGGGAAGTTAAATGAACACTCAAACCACTTTTCCGTTTGCTGCTCAGTCACTCCTTCCGGAAGCAAAGGCAGAGTTGTTTAGCATGGTCGTTTATCGCTATGAAGATGTCTTCTTTCAAGCCAACCGGAGTGGGATAACCCAGGAAACCGCAACGGAACCTCTTTCAGATACAAATGAGCCGATCCATCAGCTCCTCCTCAGGATTTTGAACACCCGCACGCTACATGGGGACCAAGAAGCCCTTCTTGACCTCTACGTTCTCCTGCAGCAAGACCGCTTGCTCAAGGCGCCTAATTATCCGAGTCTTCATGGTCTGTTCGACCAAAAATGGGATAATCTCGAGATTGTTTAACTAACTGGTGTCAGAATAGGGCTTGGTAGAATCGTTCCGCATCGTTTTTATATTGAAAACAGCAGACATAATCGTCCGCATAGCGGACGATGTGCGCTTCTCCCCGGCATGCTCTTTTCACTTCCACTTCAAACCATATGTCTAATGCATTTGCAGATAGACATTGGATAATAATGGAGACAGGATGGATCCCTGTGGAGTGCCGCTTTCTGTTGCTTCGCATGCCCCGTTTTCCATCACTCCTGCTTTTCAAAGAGAAGAAAAAAGCTGGCTTCTTCCGACCCGATTCTGAGGAAGAGAAGGTCTAAAATATGGAATAATCTGGCGATCGCCTCCCCCCGAGGGGGGCCTTACCTTTACCTCTTATGGGGAAAATTCAAGTGCAGATATTGGGGGAATTTCATTTGCAGTTGACACAGCCTTTCCCATTTTATTCGTTTCGAGGCTCCTTCACTTTCAGGCCTGCTACCTGACTGTCAACGCTTAACGTATGAAATTGCTCCCATCCGTCCATGACTCGCTATTGGTGACTTGGCTAGAGTCTTTCCAAGCAGGATTTCCACCTGCTAAGTTTCATAACCTATGCTTGGTCGCACCAAAAGTTGAGTTAATAGGCAACAAATGCTAATTTGCAAATAGCCAAAGGTTGGAGGAGAGCGGGCATGATGCGATTGGACGCAAGCGGAAAGAGGGATGCCGCTTTCTTTACCAGAAATCCATAATTTAAGCGATGAAGTCTTGCGATCCACATTTCACATGCAAAGCGTAACGCTAATATCTGCACTTTGGGCCTCATATTCTTCTGTATAGTATTCTTCGTATAGCATGAGTATATTTTCTGCACATAATTTATCTCCCGCTAAGAAGGGAGTTGATTAAATAGGTTAATTTCAGTTATTATGTAAATAACATGTAAATATAACCTTTTTTCGAAAAAAGTTGAGGCATTTGAATCATAATTTAAAGGAGATATTTAATGACACAATTAATCAAACAATTTCGGGCATTGGATTTTTTTTTAATACGCGCTCCTATTCTGACATTTGATTTATATGCACAGTGCTTCCCTACTAGAGAAGAAGATTACGAATGGTTGAGGCAATTTTCATTGCAGCAGCTTATCCAGTTATCGAATAATCCTATCATCCGTGAAGCTATCGAAGCCTCTAGCCCGAGTCTTTTGGAAGCGCTCCCTTCTCTCAATAATTTTCAATATTCTCGAAAGCAAAGGCAAGTATTGAAAGGTTTCGTGCGCTATTTGCTTCGCATGACGACTAGACCCACACCGTTTGGCTTATTTTCGGGTGTCACCTATGGACAATTTGCCTCACGAGCGCAATTAAATATGAAGAATATCCCCTTTTATCGCAAACGCACCAGACCAGATATGGAATGGCTGTTAAAAATTATTGAGCAAATAGAGAAACGACATGAACTTGTGCAACAGCTGCGTGTTCAACGAAATTCGCTCATTTATCGACATGGTAAACGAGCAAAGATTCCTTATACATCAAAATATGGGAGTCTCGAGGTGGGAGAAAATGATAGTGTTTCTGTCCGTGTTTCTGAAGTGTTTGAAGCGGTCATGGAAGCTTGCAAAAGTCCGATTCTCTACTCTCAACTTGTCTCAAAAATTCACCAGCAATTCTCAAAGGCCGATTTGGAAACAATCCATTTTTACATTTGGCAGTTGTTTGAACAAGAATTCATCATTTCCGAGCTGCGACCGCCGACAACGACGACAGAACCGTTTAATCATGTTTTGGAAATTATTAACTCACTTAAAGGAATCGATGAGTTGAAAGAGACGCTCTACGAGATCCGAAATGATCTGCAAGCTTACGATGAAAGCCTAATTGGTCAGGGAGAGGAGAAACTGCGTCAGATTCGTCTGAAGATGAATGCATTGGCGAAAGTAAAGATGGCCGTGCAAATCGATTTGTCGCTTGAAGATCGGTCAATTGCCTTACCTGAGCATATCCGATTGGAAGTGGAACAGTTAGCTCATTTGCTAGGCATACTATCCACAAGTAAGAATCAACATCTTGAAGAATATAGAGCAGAATTTATTGTGAAGTATGGCGCGCATCGGGAGATTCCACTCTTGGAGCTTCTGGATGAAGAAATCGGGCTTGGTGCGCCAGCAACATATCGGAACCCACAAAGTCACATCAGACGACACAAACAATTTTCCCCACATATGAATACCAAAATAGAACAGCTACTCTTTCAATGGTTCATTACTTGTATTCATCAAGGAGAAGAAGAAGTTGTGCTTACTGAGGAAAGAATCATTCAAATCTTGGAAAATTACCCAGAAAATCAGCATCCTCCTTCTCCTTCAATGGAATTGTACTTTCATCTCCATGCCGAGAATCAGGAAGCGCTTGATAGCGGATCATATACGCTCGTACTGGGGCCAAATCCAGGTTCCAATGGGGCTGGAAAGACCTTCGGACGATTTATTGATTTACTCGGGGTTACATTTAAGGATAAATTTAAAGAAATTCACCAAAAAGAACAAAATATATGGCGGGATAAAATCATAGCCGAAATTTCTTATTTACCCGGTAAGGGAAGAACGACAAATGTAGCACTCACGGAAAGCTTTCGCGAGTATGAAATTGGAATCGGCACGAACTATACAGTTCCCGAAGATCGTCAGATACATGTATCTGATCTGGTAGTAGGTGTTCGCAATGAAAAGTTTTACCTGAGATCACGTAAACATAACCGAGAAGTGATTCCTGTTGCAGGACATATGCTCAACTACCAAACTGCGCCCAATATATATCGTTTTTTAATAGAAATGAGTAGAGAGGGATGCAGGCAATGGTCGAGTATTGAATGCGGAGTAATGGAACATTCCCCGCTTACTCCTCGTTTGCGGTATAAGAATGTAGTTTTATCACCAGCATCATGGCGAATCAAAAGGATCGATAGGGAAAATAAAGATGTAGAGCTAATAGTGGCTCAAGTGCGCCAGTTCAGATTGCAGTGGCGTGTTCCAAGATATGTATATATGATTCAACGGGACAATCGGATTTTGCTGGATATGGATCACCCCTTGCATGTAGAGGAAATTTGCAAAGACTTGCTGTTAAATGGTTACGTCACATTACTAGAACACATTGGAGGACTGAATGGCGTACCAATTAATCGCAGTGATGGCGGAGTGACCGCAGAATTTGTATTTCCGCTGGTTCGGACTATGGGGGAGATGGGTCTTACGCAATCGGAAACTGCTGCTGCAATAAGTAATGAAACTGAACCTGCCCGCTCTGTTTATATTGATGAGGGAATGCGTGTGCAAATACCGGGGGGAATGTGGTTTTATGCCAAGCTTTATGGGCTGGATAGCCGCCAAGATGAGTTTATAGGTCTTCACTGGGGATCGTTTGTTCAGAAGTGTATTGAGACCAATGTGATCGAACATGGTTATTTTATACGCTATTCTGACCCGGATAAGCATGTGCGCGTGCGTTTTAAGATGAAAAATAGCGATAGCACTGTGATGTTTGTTCCTTTTTTTCATGAATGGACTTCATCTTTACTTCGCGACGGATTCATCGCCAAGGTTGTGATAGATACGTATGAGCCTGAGATTGAGCGATACGGGGGACCAGATGCAATCCTACTGGCTGAGCAGATGTTTGCTTCTGACAGTGACGTCACTGCGGATTTGGTGCGTTTGTTTCGATTCAATCAGACAAGTCTCCCTCAGGAAATTGTGGCTGTATGCAGCATCATCCAATACCTTAGGCAGTTCGAATATAATAACCAAGAGATTTATGAACTCTTAAACAAACGATTTGATTCAAAAGAGTATTTGGATGAGTTTCGAAAGAATCGTAAATTATTTCTGCAGTTGCTGGGCGCGGAACCGTTGGAGGAGAAATTATTTACAGAAGGAAAGCAAATATTTCAGATAAGTCATCAAAGAGAGGCTTCTGTCAAGCGTTATCAACAAGCGATCCTGAACTACGAACAAAAGGGGATGCTGATGAATACGCGTGAGGACATTGTATTTAGCGTCATTCATATGCACATAAATCGTCTATTAGGGATTGAACGTAATAAAGAACAGAAAGTAATGATTTTGGCGCGTCATGCCATGCACAGTTTGGTGCAGTATAGCAGAATGCGCAAATGACGAGGTCGAATGGACACAGAAGGAGACGAGGGAGTATGACAGAAAATTGTACAGTCTCAACATTATGGTCTCCCCTGCACGGGGAAATCAGATGTAGAGTCCAACAAGTCTTGTGCGATATTGCACAAAGATATAAAGATCCTACGCAAGTACGAAAATTAGTTCTTAAGGCATTATCCAATGAGGTGAATGGAAGTCAGACTACTCAATGGTCTAGTATTAGCCTTGGAAGCGGATTTACAGGAATTTGCTTATTAATCGCTCAGCTTGACCAGTTGTTCCCGGACGAGGGGGGGGATTTTGTCGGCCATAGTTACTTGCAAGAGATTCGGCTGGCAATTGAGAAGAATGGTTTCCATCGTCTATCGCTATATAGCGGGATTGCAGGCGTTTTAATCGGAGTTCGTGCTCTGTCACGCAAGGGTGTTATCAAGGAATGCTTGATAAATTAGCGGGTTGGTTTGAATCGTTAACTTTGCCTATACTGCAAGCATATAAGGAGCGCTGGGAAGTAGGACAAATACGCATAAATGAATATGATACAATTGAAGGACTAGCGGGAATTGGACGGGTCACTATGATATTTGCCGATCGACCCCAGATGAAAATTATATGGCATAAAATCATTGAACTATTTCATATTTTCTGTGGGAGTAAAAAATACTGTGGAGATGAAATTTCAGCCTGGCATATTCCGTCAACATATCAATTTCTATATAAGTTGAACTAAAGACCTTAGAAATCTATGGTAAGGAAATTCATACCTACTTGTCGAATAAGTAATGAAACATGAACAGACAGGCAGGGAATGAAGATGGAAAACGCACAAAAATTAGAAGAAGTTAAGCAAGCGATGAAAAAAGCAAAAGATCGCCGCATGTACGAGCGTTATCAGGCGCTATATTTATATTTGCAAGGTACCCGGGCGGAAGCGATTGCGCCTATTTTAAACCGAAGCGTTCAAACGGTAAAAGGCTATATTCAAGCTTATCAAACAGGTGGTCTTTCCGCTTTGAAAATGAATCATTCACCAGGAGCACCTGTTCGCTTAACGAAAGA
>NZ_FMTT01000008.1:0-35164 GCF_900100345.1 Paenibacillus tianmuensis
TCCACTTCCTTGAGCCAAGGCCATACCTTTTTCAACGCTGGCAGCCCGTTTGCACAGGTCTGGTAAGACAAGCCTCTGCCTGTTTCTTGGAAGGTGTCGTTCCATCTCGCAAGGAAGTGGTTAAAGACAAAGCGAGCGCATCCAAACATCTGATGGATCAGCGTCGTTTGCTCCTCCGTTGGGTAGATGCGAAAGCGAAAAGCTTTATGATGCAGCATGCGAAACTTATCTCCTTTGGTGATTTCATGACTATTATAGCACATATGTTCTTATTTATATACAAGAGATGCTGATTCATCTCCCCCTTATCGAAGAGGGAGTCTTCTCAGCCTTAACGATAAATTTCGTCCCCTTCGATCGTTTCAACGTCGAGCTTCGCGTCGAACATCAGCAGAAACAGCTTAAGAAGCGACTTGAAGCCTTTTTTGAGGAAACGATGCGGTTTCCTGGAAACATGACATGCTTGATCATACTGCACGCGGCCTGCCGCCCGCGTAAAGCGAACAGGCGCACTTCCTCGGATGTGTCCGCGTTATCCGCACGATGCTCAGAGACTAATTTGAAAATAAGTGAAGGGGGAAACGCCGTGCGAACCGTCAAAGGGTTCAAAACGATACGAGGATGTGGAACCATTGAATACGCAAAAACCAGGATTTATCGGGGCCTTTTATTATTTGCTTTATCTTCTGCCCGCAGGCATTATCGGATTCACGCTGACAATCGTCGGTGTCGTCTTGTCTATCGGACTGATGCCACTGTTCGCCGGCTTTCCGCTTATGATCGTGATAGCGCGGTTTGCCAAGCATATGACTGTTTTGGACGCAAGGCTGGCCGCCCGGCTACTTCAATCCCCTTCGACTGCCACAAATTCCGTGCATACGGAAAGCCTTGATCCTGAGCAGTATGGCAAAAGAGGCCTCTTCGCCCAACTAGGCGCGGAACTTTCCAATCCGTCAACTTACGTAGGACTGTTGTTCCAAATCGTTAAGCTGCCCTTGGGCATCATCTCGTTTGCGCTTGCCGTTACGATCGTAGCCTTTAACCTGGCGCTTTTGGCGTCTCCGCTCGTCTATTCGATCTTACTGCAATCGATCGGCATTGATATTTTCGAGAGAGCGTTATTCGCCCGTTTAATTCCGACGGACTTGAGTTCGCTTCAAATCTCGCTTATTTACGCAGGAATCGGTCTGCTGCTTCTGCCCGTAACCAATAGCTTGATCCGTCAAAGCGCCTTATTCTTCGGACGCATCGCCGTCGAAATTTCCGATCCGGCCGGGGAAAGAGGCGAAAATGCTCCGCTACAGCGGGCCTAAGTTTATTTCCCCGGAAATGTTATACTTTTGCATAGCGCCGTCAGCCGTCTATCGCTTCCCTGCGGCTTCACTCCGCCGCAGGCTTGTTATATTTCGCGAAAATCTTCGCTTCCACTCCGCTATTTTGCGGCTGATAAAATCGCTTGCCTTTCACTTCCGGAGGAAGGTATTCGTTCTTGGCGTTCGGATGATCGATAGGATTCGAATAAGTTCTCGTACCGTCGCGGACATCTGCGGGGACCTCGTAAGCTTTCGTCTGCTTGACGTAGTCGAGCGCTCCGTTGATTGCTTTATAGACCGCATTGCTTTTCGGACTCTCGCAAATGAACACGACGGCTTCGGCGATAGCCATTCGCGCTTCCGGCATACCGACAAACTCGACGGCATCTTTGGCCGCCAATGCGATTTGCAGCGCAGTCGGATTGGCCATGCCCACATCTTCCGTCGCATGAACGACGATTCTGCGGCAGATGTATAGCGGATCCACACCCGAATACAGCATGCGCGCAAGCCAATAGATAGCCGCGTCCGTCTGGCCGCCGCGGAGCGACTTGCAAAAGGCGGACGTCATGTCGTAAAAATCGGTATGGGTTATCGCATTTATCCGGGACTCGAACGATTCCTGAATCGTCTGCAGCTCGATCGTTTGTGAATCGTGCAGCGAATAGGCGGCCGTTTCCAAGGCGATCAAGGCATTTCTTACATCGCCATTGCAGACATCGCATAAATAATCCATCGCTTCCTGTGTAATCCGATACTCCCCGCCCAGCCCTCTCTCGAGGTCCGCCAATGCCTGACGCAAAACTTGCTCCAGATCGTCTTTTTGCAGCGCTTCAAGCCGGTACACACGGCAGCGGCTGACAAGAGGAGGTATGATATCGTGTGCGATGCTTTCCGTCGTCGCGCCGATCAGGATAATGGTTCCGTCTTCGACGATTGGCAGCAACGACTCCTGCACATTGCTTTTGAGCGCATGGATTTCATCCAAGAACAGAATCGTCCGCTGATTGTACAGCTTCAGATTGTCTTTCGCTTTTCGGGCGACTTCCCGCAGATCCGAGACTGAAAGCGAGACGCCGTTCAATTTTTCAAAATGCGAGCTCGTCATTCCACTGATGATCGTGGCGAGCGTCGTTTTGCCGCTGGAAGGCGGGCCTTGCAAAATCATGGAGCCGATCTTGTCCGTTTCGATGAGCCGGCGCAGCACCTTGCCTTCGCCGAGCAAATGCTTCTGTCCGAAAAATTGCTCCAGATTTTGCGGGCGCATTCTTTCCGCCAGCGGCTTATATTCGTTCGTCCGGTTAAAATCGAATAAGTCCATGGTTTTCTCCGACCGCCAATCCCTGTGTATTCGCAAAAAAAAGCATAGGCCCTTGACGCCGCATATGTGCTGCGAACGTGTGACCCATGCTTTTTATTATAAAAGCACTTTGGACAATTTACAAAGCCGGACATCCGATGCTTGATCGGAGCTGCGCTTCACAAGGATGCTTTCTTTATGCCGAATCGCTGATTATGCTACTTCAGTCCTGCCTTAGCCAGCAGGTCGCGGACAGCGACGCTGACCATGATCAGCCCGGCGACCGGCGGAACGAACGCATTGCTGGCGGGCGGCTGCTGCGCTTTACGAATCTCGGGCGCATTCTCCGGCACGATCCGCTGCGTGACGTCTACCCGCGGCTTGATCGGCTCCTCCGTCGAAAAAACGACTTTGACGCCCTTCTTGATGCCTTCCTTCCGCAGCTTATGACGAATTACCCGCGCCAGCGGATCCACGCTCGTCTTGGAAATATCCGCCACCTGAAACCGGGTCGGATCCATCTTATTCGCGGCGCCCATACTGGAAATGAGCGGAATCTTGCGCTGTAGGCATTGCTTGATCAGATGAATTTTGTAGCTGATCGTATCCGAAGCGTCCAATACATAGTCCAACGGATACTGGAACAACTGCTCATACGTTTCTTCGGTATAAAACATGCGCAGAGCGACGGCATTGCATTCCGGGTTAATTTGCAGGATACGATCTCGCATCAGCTCCGCCTTCGGCTGGCCGACCGTCGTCACCAAAGCATGAATTTGCCGGTTCACATTCGTAATATCGACGACATCCTTGTCGATCATGATGATCCGGCCGACGCCGGTGCGGGCCAACGCTTCGGCGGCGATCGCACCGACGCCGCCGATGCCGAGAACCGCCACCGTACTATTTTTCATTACCTCAAGCCCTTCCGGGCCGATTGCCAGCTCCGTACGGGAAAATTGATGCAGCATGGCTTACTGTCCACACTCCTCTTATTCGGGTCTTAAGCTTTGGCGGAAGGCTGCTTGAGCGCCAACCTAATGGACAGGTCCTCAAGCTGCTTTGCATCCACGGGACCCGGAGCTCCCGTTAACAGATCCGATGCGCTGGCCGTTTTCGGGAAGGCAATCGTTTCGCGCAGATTGGTACGGCCGGTAATCAGCATCACGAGCCGGTCGAAACCGAAAGCAATGCCCCCGTGAGGAGGCGTACCGTATTCGAAAGCCTCCAGCAGGTAGCCGAATTTCTCCTGCGCTTCTTCCTTGGAAAGACCAAGCGTAGCGAACATTTTCTCTTGTACTTCACGCTGATAAATCCGCATGGAGCCGCCGCCTACTTCATAGCCGTTCAGCACAAGGTCGTAGGCCTGCGCGCGGATTTGGCCCGGATCGGTATCGAAGTAATGCATGTCTTCTTCCTTCGGACGGGTAAACGGATGATGCTCCGCCACATAGCGCTTCGCTTCTTCATCATAGCTAAGCAGCGGGAAGTCCACTACCCACGCGAACTTGAATTTGCTATCGTCGATTAGGCCCAACTGACGGCCGATTTTCAATCGAAGGTTACCGAGCACATCGGCAACGACCTTCTTCGTATCGGCGGAGAACAGAAGCAGGTCGCCTTCTTCGGCTTGCAGACGCTGCTTGAGCTGCTCCAGCTCCTGCTCGTTGAAAAATTTCACGATCGGCCCTTTCAGCTCGCCGTCTTTATACGTCATCCACGCAAGCCCTTTGGCCCCGTAACGTGCGGCGAATACACCGAGATCGTCGATTTCCTTGCGGCTCCAGGCGGCGCAGCCTTTGGCATTGAGCGCCTTCACCTGACCGCCCTTTTTAATGACGTTCGCAAATACTTGGACGCCCGATTCGGCGACAATGTCCGACACGTCCTGCAGCTCCAGGCCGAAACGAAGATCCGGCTTGTCGGAGCCGTATTTGCCCATCGCATCCGCGTAGGTGATGCGTTGGAAAGGCGTTTCGATGTCGGCACCGGCCGTTTCTTTAAACAAGCGGACAACGAGCTTCTCCATCATGGCGAGCAGTTGATCCTGCGACAGGAACGACGTCTCAATGTCCACCTGTGTAAATTCCGGTTGGCGGTCGGCGCGCAAATCTTCATCGCGGAAGCACCGGGCGATTTGGTAGTAACGCTCCATGCCGCTTACCATCAGCAGCTGCTTAAAAATTTGCGGCGACTGCGGGAGCGCAAAAAATTCACCCGGATGGACACGGCTTGGCACCAAGTAATCGCGCGCGCCCTCTGGCGTGCTGTTGATCAAGATCGGCGTTTCCACCTCGACAAAGCCGTTCTCGTCCAAATAATCGCGGAATATTTTGGCGGCTTTGGCACGCAGCATCAACGTACGCTGCATTTCCGGACGGCGCAGGTCGAGATAGCGGTGCTTGAGACGCAGTGATTCGTCGATTTCGATCCCGTCTTCGATGAAGAACGGCGGATTTTTCGCGGCATTCAAGATCTCGATCTCCTTGATGCGAACTTCGATCTCTCCGGTCGGAAGATTCGGGTTGACGGTTTCCGCATCCCGTTCTACGACTTCGCCGCGTACCGCGAGCACGTACTCGTTACGCGCCCGGTCGGCTACCGCAAGCGCTTCGCCGGAAAAAGCCGGATTAAATACGATTTGCACAATCCCGCTCCGGTCGCGCAGATCGATGAACAATACCCCGCCCAGGTCGCGGCGGCGCTGTACCCAACCATTCAGTGTAACCGTCTCTCCTACATTAGCTTTGCTTAAAGTGCCGCAATGCTGCGTTTTTAACATCGTCGTCATGGTGTTTGTTACCTCCATTTTATCGTTAAACTTGCCCAGTCCGCTCGCGCAGCGTCTGCACGAGATCGGCGAGAGCCAGCGTTTCTTGTTCGCCGGTAGCCATCGTTTTCAAGGTAATCTCGCCCTTTGCGAGCTCATCTTCGCCAAGAATGGCGACATAAGCTGCGTTGTACCGGTCGGCCGATTTCATTTTCGCTTTGATTTTGCGGCCCAGATAGTCTTTTTCCGCCGACAGTCCTGCCAGACGAACATTTTGCAGCAGCTTCACACACTCGCGCTCTGCGGCTTCGCCAAGGCCGATCAGGTACACATCCAACGGTTTAGCCGTCGGAATATCGACCCCCTGCGCTTGCAGTACAAGCAGGATACGCTCCATCCCGAGTCCGAAGCCGACGCCCGGCTGGTCGGTTCCGCCGATTTGTCCGACAAGGCCGTTATAGCGTCCGCCGCCCCCGATCGTATCGATCGCGCCGATACCGGCCGCTTTGTACTCGAACGCGGTGTGCGTGTAGTAGTCCAGCCCCCGAACCAGACGCGGATTGATGCGGAACGGAATCTCCATCGCGGTCAAATATTCTTGCACCGCTTGGAAATGCGTTTGACATTCCTCGTCCAAGTATTCGAGAATGGTCGGTGCGCCTTCACCGTATTTCTGATCGACCTTACAGTCGAGAATCCTCATCGGATTGCGGTCGTAGCGCGATTGACAGTCCTTGCACAGCTTATCCTTCACCGGAGCGAAGAACTGCTGAATTTTCTCACGGTACACGGCCCGTACAGCCGAGTTGCCGACGGAGTTGATTTCCACCGTGACGTCTTTTAACCCGAGCTCTTTATAGAACGTATAGCCGAGCGCAATAACCTCTGCATCGAGACTCGGGTCAACGGAACCGAACGCTTCGATGCCGAACTGGTGAAACTGACGGTAACGTCCGGCCTGCGGCTGCTCGTAGCGGAACATCGGACCGATATAATACAGCTTACTGACATCCGGCTCGCCGTACAGCTTGTTCTCCACATAAGAGCGAACGACCCCGGCCGTCCCTTCGGGACGAAGTGAAATGCTGCGGTCCCCTTTGTCGAGGAAGGTGTACATTTCCTTCTCGACGATGTCCGTCGTCTCTCCTACGCCGCGCTGGAACAGCTCCGTGTGCTCAAACATCGGTGTACGGATCTCGCCAAAATTGAAACGCTGACACAACTCCCGGGCCTTCGCCTCAATATAGTGCCATTTCTCGATTTCGCCGGGCAGCAGATCCTGCGTGCCCTTCGGTTTTTGGATGCTCATGTAAGCCCAGACTCCTTTCTGTCGCGTTTCAGCACAAATAAATAAAAAAACTCCCGCCCCTGAACAAATTCAGGGACGAGAGATTGTACTTACCCAAGGTCTCCCGCGGTACCACCCACGATTCGAACGAGCTTGCCATTGCCGGGCTCGGCTTAAGCAAAACAACTCGCTCACACTCTTCAAGCGGGTAACGTCCGCCTGCCGCAAACGACTACTATCCGGCACTGGCTATGAACGCCTTTGTCTGGCCGGGGTTCCCCGTTCGTCCTCCGGGAGGTCTGTTCGTCCGATTCGCATAAGGAAGCTTGCAGCCTGGGCTTCCCTCTCTGGATACGCAAGGTTCGAACTACTTTGTCCCATCAATGGATCTACAAGATATGACATGGAATTAGAATTTATTCTACCCGCGAAGGTTTTCAAAGTCAAGAAAAAACATGCGCTTGCTTGCAAATTTTCATTCGGATTATTTTGCCGCCTTCAGCGCGTTGTATACGTCTTTCAGCAGCATATACGTATCACCGTTGGTCAGCTCCTTCTTGTTCGCAATGCCGTCCAATGTCGCGGCAGCAAGCAATCCTTTGCTCTGCAGCGTCTGCAGCGCTTGCTCGGGCGTCGTTTCCACCTTCAGCAGAAGCGCGATCATATGCGCCGCTTGGTCCAGCGTAACCGGCAGCGTCTTCGGATCGGTGCCTTTGGCAAGCGCCTCTCCCGGGTTCCCAGCCATCGCCTCGGGCTTGAATTTGCGCGCGCCCAAGAGAAGGTTAACTAACCGCTGTTGATTGGATTTGCTGTCCAGCGCAAAGTTGTTGTCGTATCCGCCTGTCGCAAGACTGAGCGTGACCGCTACCTTCAAGCCTTCGTATGCTTTATGCTCCATGAACGGCTGCGCCTTGATATTGTACGGCTTCAGTACCATGCCCTGCTTATTCAGCGTATCCTGAAGCTTCGTGATAATATCCTTGTTAGCGGACATTTGCCGGAACGTAATTCCGGAGTCCGCCGCGATTTTTGCTGCCGCTCCGGCCGCTTCGGCGGCCGCCATGCCGACCGGAATAACGCGCGCGCTCCCGTGCGGGAGCGAATCGAAGCTCGCCGCGCGCCCGACGACCAGCAACCCGTCCACTTTCAGCGGCACGATGCTGCGGAACGGCACAGCGTATTGCTGAGGCCGGTTCACAACCGCACCGGTGTCCGCAGGCGACATGCGCTGAATATCGACCGGATAGGAGCCGAAACCGACACGGTCCCATTGATCGCGGTTTTCGAGCACGTCAATAATGCTGAGGCGGTATTCGCCTTGGATGTGACGCGTTTCGCGCACATACAGCTCGGGCGCTGTAGCGTCAAATTCGATGCCGGCAAATTCGGGGTATTTTTCCTGCATGTATTTCACAATATTAGGAAGCTCTTCCTTGCCGAGCTTAAATGCTTCTTCACGCGACTTGGGGTCGGTTCCGTCGATTCCGAAAATTTGCAGCGCATTGATCAGCATCGTATCGTTGTTCTGACGTCCGATGTTCAATCCCCGCATCCGCACGCGATTTTTATTGATCGAGGGATAATCCTTCATGTCTTTGTAGCCCCAAGCGCTCATTTCGTTCGCGCCTGTTCCGTCGTCGTTATCTCCTTGCAGACGCTTGCGGACCTTCTCCCATACGTCCGGCGTGACGTTCTTCAACCGGAAGACGAGCGTCACGGCCATACGCGCCTTCTTGTCGCCGAGATCTTCGCGCCCCGTCGTATAAGGAACTCCGGCGGCTGCGGCAATGTCTGCATCCTGCGTCGCATCGATGAGCGCTTTGGTCTGGACGGTTTTAACACTGCCATCGGCCAACGTCAGCTTCATGCCCGTGATTTTGGAAACCGTTCCGGAAGGGGAAGTAATCGGCTCCATCGATTTGACCTTCAGCAGCACGTCGATATTGTTCTCTGCGGCTACCAGCGAGTTAAAGACATTTGCAGCCGTCACGACATCGAACGAATCTCCTTCGATTTTGCCGTACCATTCCGTAAATATACCTTTGTTGAGTATTTCACGTGATTGAAGGACACTATTGTCCGGCTCATAGTTCATGTCCAAGCTGTTCAACCATCCGAGTGTCATCAGTCCGCCCAAGATCTCGCGGTCATTTCCGTCAACCAGCAGCGTCTTCTGACCGTTGCGCGCCGCGGAAACGGCTGCCGCCACTCCCTCGGGGTCGGTCCCGGCCACGATAAGGTCATAGCTGTCTTTCGGAGTACTTACCGTTTTCACTTCTTCCAGCTTCTGGGCGGCTTTTCGTTCACTCTTTCCCGCTCCGGCTTTTGTTCCCCCTGTTTTCCAATAATGCCAAGCACCGGCGCCAGCCGCAATTAGAACGATTAGCGCGATTACTAGTACGTATCCTTTCGATTTCCCTGCCATAATACACCTCTACCATGTTATGATTTATGCCTGATCATGAAATTAAAACGAAACATGATTCGTTACGCCACCTTACGACGGCTGGCCGGCCGGAACGCCGTAAGCATCGTTCAGCAGCCTGATTTTTTTGTCGACATACTCTTGATAAGCCTCGTTGTAGAAGGAGGGCTCCTTCGGGTTCGGCAACCGTTCGATGCGCTGATCGTAGCCGTCCTCATGCTCGACCTTCGGATAAAGCACTTTGCTTACCGCGCCGCAGCCGAGTCCGATAATCGTCTGACGCTCTTCCATCATCAGAATGTTGTACAGACTCTCGAAGCCTTCAAGCGAATAGCCGACGTTCTCCTGATTGCCCAAAATGTTTTTCTGCCGATACATGTAATACGGCTTGTACCCGTGCCGCTCCGTCCACTCGGAGGCTGCGCGGATCATCTCGGCTATTTCGTCCCGCTCCGCCACTTCGTACTCACTTTTGTTCTTCGTCATCTTGGAAGCGCGCTTGAAGGATAGCGTATGAACCGTCAGCGATTCCGGCAGCAGCTCGACCGTTTGATCGAGCGTCCTTTGCAGCTCGGCCATTCCTTCGTTCGGCAGCCCGATAATCAGGTCCATGTTGATGTTGTTCAACCCGAGCTCTCGCGCGAGCTTGAACTTCTCGATCGTTTCCGTCACCGTATGGTGCCGTCCGATCGCATCAAGCGTCGCTTGGGTGAAGCTTTGCGGATTAATGCTGATGCGGTCGACCTTCCAACGTTTCATCACTTCGATCTTGTCTTCGGTAATCGTATCCGGACGGCCGGCCTCAACGGTTAGCTCGCGGACACGATCCATCGCGGGGAACGATTCGTGCATCGTGACGAACAGCGCATCCATCTGCTCGGCCGTAATGCTTGTCGGCGTTCCTCCACCCCAGTAAATCGTCGTTATACCGACTCCGGCTTCCCGCATCCAGCGGCCGATCTCACGAATCTCATAGTGCAGCCCTTCCAGGAACGCCTCGACGGACCCGTTGTTCCCCCGAATATCGTAGGCCGGAAATGTACAGTAAGCGCATTTGGTCGGACAAAACGGAATCCCGATATAAATGCTGACTTCCCGGTCCAAATGGAACAAATCAGGGATCACTTTCAACTGGCGTTCTGCTATTCCGGCGAGCAGTTCCACTTTCGGTTCGGTGACGAGATACTCGTCGCGCAGCGTCTGCTTGCAGCTTTCAATCGGTTGTTTCATCATCATGTTATGCATCAGCTTGGTCGGACGCACGCCGGTCAGAATCCCCCATGCCTGTTCCAGCCCGGTATACTCGCGAAGCACCTGGAGCAGCCCATAGCCGACCGACCGCTTGACGGTGCGTTTATGCCCGGCGTCCCGCGCATCCATCGCCCGCTCATGATCGGTTTCGTAAGCGGCGCCCGTCTCCCGGTCGGTCAATCCGACCTTGGCTCTGATCACACGCTTCGTTTCATCGGCTTCCACCTCGACGCGAATATGAAGGCGTGCATCGTCTGTTCTCCCATAGACCGCTTCGACCTCTTCGAAAAAAAGCTTGCCTATATGAAACAGCTCATTAGCCTGTTTACCGAAACCGACACGCTCGAATTCGATTTTCAATGCATTCCATCCTCCGTTATTCGTCTGTGCAAGTCCGCCGCCGGATGCCGAAACAAATGCTTCGTCACACTTATAAGACGGGACTGCTGCACAAGAAGTTTCATATTGGAGCAAAACTAGCAATAGTTTAGCATATTTGGCTGTCTAATGAAAACAAACGGGCCGCTTTCGCTCAATCCACGAAAACGGCCCTTCTTTTGGGTCAGCGGAACGGTTTGCGTGCCGTCCGCTTCAATTGCTCACTGGAAGAAGAGTAATCGGCACGAATTTCCGTATCGTCCATGCCGGACGATTGCAATGCCGCCGCCTCCGCCAGACCGCCGGAACCAAGCTGCAGTTCCGGCATCAGTAAGCTTTGTTCTTTCGGCGATCGGTACATAATAGGCATAGGCTCCTTAGATGTCGGGCAGCCGCACAAGATGAAATCGTGCGCAGGCCGGCTTATCTCTCATTGTCCCCTGTCTGAGCCTTGCTTATTCGTATGCCGAAGCCTCTTGAATAGCTCTGGATAGAAGCCGCTGCGCATGCGGCTCCTTTATCGGACTCTAAGCCTGCTTGCTCTCGACGATGAGCGTGACCGGTCCGTCGTTGACGAGCGACACGTCCATCATTTCCCCGAACCGTCCGGTCTCCACATGAAGTCCCGCTTCACGCAGCATACCGTTAAACCGTTCGTAAAGCGGCTCCGCAAGCTCGGGGCGAGCGGCCGCCATGAAATTGGGACGTCTTCCCTTCCGGCAGTCCCCGTATAAGGTGAATTGAGAGATGGACAGCACCTGGCCCCCGGTCTCAAGCACCGAATGGTTCATTTTTCCTTGATCGTCTTCAAATATGCGCAAGCCCGCTATTTTATCGGCAACGTACCGGGCATCCTCCTCGGTATCGCCCTCCGCAATGCCGACAAGCAGCACCAAGCCGTGGACGATACGGCCTACCGTTTCACCGTTCACCGTCACTTGTGCCGCTTTGCTTCTTTGCAGTACCACTCTCATAAACGTCCTGACTCCGTTTCAAAAATAAAATTTCCGGGCCTTTAAGCCTGCATAATGCGCTGTACCGAATAAACGTCCTTGATTCGCTTGATTTTTTCCACGACCGAATGAAGATGATCGATATTGCGGATCAGGATCGTCATGTGAATGACCACCATCTTATTTTTATCCGAGCGGCCGGAAACGGCGGAAATGACCGTCTTGCATTCCGATACGACCTGCAGCACTTCGTTCAGCAGTCCGCGCCGGTCGTGACCCGTAATTTCGATCTCGACATTGTAGTTCGCCTCGATGTTGTCCGCCCACTCGACCTCGATCATGCGATTTCCTTCGTCACTGCACTCCGGCGAAGGAATGTTCGTACAGTCCAAGCGGTGAACGGATACTCCCCGTCCGCGCGTAATATACCCGATAATCGCATCGCCCGGCACCGGATTGCAGCAGCGGGCAAACCGCACGAGCAGGTTGTCCACTCCTTTGACCCGGACCCCTCCGGTCGGACGGCCTTTGCGCTCCTTATCCGACACCGGCGCTTTCAATTCCTTAACCTCGGACGTAAGCATCGCCTGCTGCTGGGCTTCCTCCGCTTCCCTGCGAACCTTCTCGGTCAAACGGGTGACGATCTGGGCCGCGGTAATGCCGCCGAAGCCGACGGCCGACAGCATGTCCTCAATTTCGTTAAAGTTGAATTTCCGGGCGACCTCCAGCATCTCGTCGTCTTTCGTCAGCGCAGGAACGTCGTAACCAAGCCTTTTCAGCTCGCGCTCGATCATTTCGCGGCCCTTGAGCACATTTTCTTCGCGACGCTCTTTCTTGAACCATTGGCGGATCTTGGTCCGGGCGTGCGACGATTGAGCGATTTTCACCCAATCCTGGCTTGGTCCGTACGAATGCTTGGACGTCAAAATCTCGATAATATCGCCTGTTTTCAGCTTGTGGTCGAGCGGGACGATACGACCGTTGACTTTGGCGCCGATCGTACGGTTTCCGACTTCCGTATGAATCCGGTAAGCAAAGTCGAGCGGGACCGAGCCCGCAGGCAGTTCGATGACTTCCCCTTTTGGCGTAAAGACGAACACCAGATCGGTGAAAAAGTCCATTTTGAGCGACTCGACGAACTCCTGCGCATCCTGCGTTTCGTTCTGGAGCTCAAGAATCTCGCGGATAAAATGCATTTTGTCTTCGTAACTGCCTGACGGGACAGATGTGCCTTCTTTATAGGCCCAATGCGCAGCGACCCCGTATTCCGAGGTACGGTGCATCTCAAACGTGCGGATCTGAACTTCCAGCGGCTCGCCTTTCGGACCGATAACCGTCGTATGCAGCGATTGATACATGTTCGGCTTCGGCATGGCGACATAATCTTTGAAACGGCCGGGCATCGGCTTCCACAGTGTATGGATGATCCCCAGCGTGGCGTAGCAATCTTTAATATTGTCGACGATAATCCTCAGCGCCAGCAGATCGTAGATTTCATTGAACTGCTTGCTTTTCACCGTCATCTTCTTGTAAATGCTGTAAATATGCTTGGGTCGTCCCGAAATGTCGCCGTCGATCCCCATCTCCTGCAGTTTCTCGCCTACCGACGCAATGACGTCGCTTAAGTACTGCTCCCGTTCGGCGCGCTTCTTCTGCATAAGATTCACGATGCGGTAATACTGCTGGGGATTCAAGTATCTCAGGGCGATGTCTTCCATCTCCCACTTGATCGCCGATATCCCCAGACGATGCGCAATCGGGGAAAAGATCTCCAGCGTCTCGTCCGCGATGCGCCGCTGCGCTTCTTCCGACTGGTGCTTGAGTGTTCGCATGTTGTGCAGACGGTCCGCCAATTTAATAAGAATGACGCGAATGTCCTGTGCCATGGCGACGAACATTTTGCGGTAGTTTTCGTTCTGGTGCTCTTCCTTGCTCTTGAATTTGATTTTCTCGAGTTTGGTGAGGCCATCGACGATCATCGCACAGGTAGCGCCGAACTTTTCATTCACCGTTTCGAGCGATACCGTCGTATCCTCCACCACGTCATGGAGCAGCGCAGCAATGATGGAAGTCGTATCCATCTGCATGTTAACCAAAATGTCCGCTACGGCAAGCGGATGCAATATATAGGGCTCTCCGGATTTGCGCACTTGGCCGTAATGCGCCTGATCCGCAAATTCATAAGCTTCCTGGATTCGTTTCAGGTCGTTTTCTTTCACATATGTGGATGCCTTCGCAAGAAGCTGCTCTATCCCCATCCGTTCATCCATTCCCTCAATTCGATTTTAATCCATTATGCCCTTGAACCGGGGGTTGCGTCAAGAATTTGCGGGACAAACCGACATATTGCGCGCAAAGCGGACAACTGTACACGCTCCGCGCACGCTGACGGCTACAAATCCCGCAGCGCATCGGCCACCAGCCTTCGGCGTTCTTCGATGTACCTGCGAATCATCCATACCTCGCCCTCGAACTCCGAAACCGGCCATTTGCGGGCCGAATCCCACACCACATGAGGCCTTATCGCGCTGTGCATGGCGTGAGCGACGGGGATGATTCTTCTTACCGTGAACGGGTCGTTCAGCATAGCCGCAAGCAGCTTTTTATACTTGCTCCGGACGGCCGGAAATTTCAGCAAGGTCCGGGTCAGCCGATTATAACCCGTCACGCGCACCAAATCGCTGCCGCACGGTTTGCCGAAGCAGTTCCTCCCCCAGGTGCCTTCGTAATCCCATGGAATGATCCGGTATTTTTGTGATTTTCGGTGCCGGTATATGGCATAGTTCTGATCGAATCCGTCATAATTTCCGGTTAAAACGGCCCCTGCCAACCAGCGGAGGTAATTGTCGATGTCCAAGCGAAACTGCAAATACGATAATAGCGCTTTCGAGCTGTCCGAGCCGAGCGTATTCAGCTTGCGGATAAACAACGTGAACTTGCTGCGGTCATCCGAGGATCCGATCATTTGCTTGTAGCCTGAAAACAAGGAGGATTTTTTGCGGCTCGAATCGTCCGAATACAAGCTAAAGTTCGCATCGTCGTTTACGGCATAAAATAGCGACTGAACCGAGATTCCCCGTCTTCGGAAAAAATAACGGTCGACCCCTTCAATCTCCAGATAAACTCCTAAATTTTGGCCGTTGAGCTGCAGCAAGCAATGTCTGGTTTGAGGACAAGGCACTCCGATCCACTCGAAAAAGCGAAACGACAACGCATTCCGAATCAATGAAGGATCGTCGTACTCGGCATTATAATGGTACGTTTTCCAACTGCGAACCACTTCATAGGAACGTTTCGGATAGTCGCGCGTATGTCCGCCCCGGTAGCGAACCTCGATCTCCTTTTTCGTTCCCTCGGACACCATGCTTCCTTGAACGAAACGGTTGCTCCAGACATTTTTTTGCAGTTGTTTCAACTGCTGCTCGCCAATTACCAAGTGCCTCACAGGCAGTTCTGCAGCCATCGACTTTCCGCCTTTCTCTACAAAGCAAAAAGCCTATCCTTGAGGATAGGCTTTTTGTGCTGCTTTACCGTATGCATCCGCAAACAGCTCAGTCACGGCGGTTGCCTTGTCTGCGTACGTCCGGTGGTGTTTGACGCTCATTAACGTTTTTATTAACAACGAACTTGTTCGCGGGAACAAAATTTCTTATGAGCAAGATTAATACTGCACGAGCGAAAATACTTCGACCCCGTCCAGCTTCTCCCGTCCGTTAAGCTCCAAAAGCTCGATCAGGAACGCCGCCCCGACCACTTCTCCGCCCAACTGATTGATCAGGTTGATCGAGGTCGCAATCGTGCCGCCTGTGGCCAGCAAGTCGTCGGCGATCAGCACTTTTTGCCCCGGAGCAATCGCATCGCTATGCATCGCGAGCTTGTCTTTGCCATACTCTAGTGCATAATCTGCCTCAATCGTCGCCCCCGGCAGCTTTCCGCTTTTGCGGATCGGCACGAAGCCGACTCCCAGTGCAATCGCGAGCGGCGCGCCGACCACGAAACCGCGCGCTTCCGGTCCGGCGATGCAATCGATCTCTTTGTCCTTCAAGCGGCGGGCAAGCTCTTCAATAACAGCTTTATAGGCTTGGCCGTCTCTCAGCAATGTCGTGATGTCCTTAAAACTGATTCCCGGCTGCGGGAAGTCTTCGATAACGCGAATATAATCTTTGAAGTTCATACGATTTCCTCCATCATGGAATGGTTTGGTCCTGGTCCCTTCAGAAGCTTCAAACGAAGCTCCTTTGCGGAGCAGTACAGAAGCTCCTGTTCTACGTCCGGCCGCTTTGAACGGCTGCGATAAAGCAGCGAGGCGGATAAATCCTTTTTCTCGGAGGAGGGCACAACTCTGTACCCTTCCCCTTCCGATTCAATCAAGCCAAGCTCGGTAAAAACGTCCAATATAAAAAGGACGAGATGCGGCGAAAGCGCGCAACGTCTCGCAATCGCCGGAACAATCTGGCTGCCTGCGGACTGATTCGCGGTTTCCGGTCGCAATGCCATGACGGCGCCGTATACGGCTTTGAACATCTCGCGGCCCGGCATGATGCTACCTTGCTTATCCTCTTCGGTGCCTCCGAACGCAGCGTAATACCGCTGCGCAGAGGACGCTTCGACGGCCAGCGCGTGCAACTGCTCCATCCTCTGCGGGAGGGAGTAAATGAACACGTCCGAAGCCCCCGATAATGCCGTAAGTCCTGCGTTTTCGTTCGCAGGCCGAAACCGGCCGTGAATGTCGGCATACCACAGCGTGTATCGGGCAGAAGTGGATTGAAGCGGAGCCGGAACCGCCTCTTCAAACACGATTATGGCAGGCAAAGAGCCATGCTGCCCCGAATTATGCCGTTCAAGCCGTTCGCACAGCTCCGCCAGCTTCTTTTCCGGCTTCGGAGTCCCTCGCCAATCGAACAGCTGTATTTCCGGCACGCGCACGTCCTGGATCATAATTTGCGGACGGCGCACCCCGTTCCATTCGTTGATGGATAGCTCCCCGAGCACTTCAAGCTGTGCCGACGGCGATATCCATTCCGACAAAGAAGCTTTGCCGAATCCGACCCCATCCATCGCGGCGGCCGTCTCATCCTGCGCGGAACGGAGCGACAGCTTCAAATGCTGCTGCTCCTTGCCCATCGTGCGCATGTCATTTAAAGCAAGAGCGCCGAACACGAAACGCGGGGACGGGTTCCCCATCCCGAACGGTCCAAGCCGCTCCAGCTGTCCGATGCTTTCCAAGGTTACGTCGCTGAAATCGCAGACCATATCCGCATCCAGCTGCGGTATGTAATCATCCGGCGTCAGCCATTCTTTCGCCAGCTGCTCCAACCGAAGGCCGAGCTCCGGCAAATGATCCCTTGCAAGCGTCATGCCAGCCGCCATCGGATGACCGCCGTAATGATCCATTAAATCCGAGCAATGCGTTAAGGCGCGGTACATGTCGAAGCCCGCGATCGAACGCGCAGAGCCTTTGGCCATACCGGTTTCCGGATCTATGCCTAAAATAACGGTCGGCCGGTAAAAGCGGTCAACGATCTTGGAGGCAACGATGCCGATCACACCGACGTTCCACTCTTCGCGAGCCAGTACGATAGCATCGGGCAGTCCGCCGTCCGCTTTGCGTTTTTCGACCATGTCTACGGCCTGCTTGGTCATTTCGTCGACAATACGCTGCCGTTCCTTGTTCAGCTGATCCAGCTCGAATGCCAGCTGATCCGCTTCCTGATCGCTCGTCGTCGTCAGCAGCCTGACCGCCGTATCCGCGCTGAGCAGACGGCCGCTTGCATTGATGCGGGGCGCCAAAGCAAATCCGATATGCGCAGAGGTAACCTCCCGAACCGGAATACCCGCTATTTCCAGCAGTGCTCGAATGCCATAAATCGATGTCGATCTCACCCGCTCTAAGCCTTGCTTTACGATAATCCGGTTTTCGTCTGTTAATAGCATAAGATCAGCCACCGTACCGATAGCGGCAAATTCCAGCAGCTCTTCAGGCCAACGGCCTAGCAGCGCTTGTGCGAGCTTTAGAGCGACGCCTACCCCTGCAAGCTGCTTGTAAGGGTACGGACAACCCGGCTTTTTCGGATTTATCAGTACGTAGGCTTCCGGTAGCACCTCCGGCGGCTCGTGATGATCCGTGACGATGACATCAATCCCTAACTCGTTTGCATGTGCGATTTCCTTCACGGCGCTAATTCCGGTATCGACCGTTACGATCAGCCCGACGCCCTGTTCCTTCGCCGCGTCAAGCGCAGCGGTGTTGAGACCGTAGCCTTCGTGAACGCGATGCGGAATGTAATAATCGAACGTACAGCCGAACTGCCGCAGCAGATGAACCATCAGCGTCGTGCTGCTGACACCGTCCGCATCGTAATCGCCGTAGATGCGAATATGCTCTCCGTTGTCGATCGCTTTTCGAATTCGTTCCACCGCTTGTTCCATACCATCTAAAAGGAACGGATCGTACGTCTGATCCGTTCCTCCGTTTAAAAAATGAGCGGCTTGCGTGGAATCTGTTATTCCCCGTACAACGAGCAGTTTTGAAATGATCGGCGGCAGATTAAACTCCTCCGCCAACCTTTCAGCCGCTTTGCCGTCTGCCGCGCCGATATTCCATCTTGCTTTCGCCTGAAGCATGACGGCCGTTCCCCCTATTCCTCTTAGTGAAGCACCGTGGGCATATCGTCAGGCTCCGAATCCGCACTCTTGTAAGGATAACCTGCATCATACGGATTGACGTGAACGAACACGTCGGAAACATGCAAAAATCGTTTCATAAGCGTATACTTGACGATTTTGGCAATATCATGCCCTTCCTGGATCGAGATGCGCGGATTGACACTGATTTTCACATCGACAATGACATAATGGCCGTGTTCCCGCGCCCGCAATTGATCCACAGCGATAACACCTTTAATGCGCTGTACCGTTTCAAGCAAATCTGCTGCATCTTCTTGATGCAGTACATGGTCCATCGTGCTGTGAACTGTACCCATCAATAAACGGTATCCCATTCGAAGCACCATAACCGCAACGACCAGACCCGCAATCGGGTCCAGGTAATACAAGTAAGGAGTTCCGAAATAGGAACCGAGCATCGCGCCCCCGACCCCGACAAACGCGGCAATCGAGGAATAAACGTCGGAGCGGTGCTCCCAAGCGTTAGCGATCAGGGCTTGACTAGCCAGCTTCTTCCCAAGCCGGAACTTGTATTGAAACATCGCTTCTTTGACAATGATGGACAAGATGAGCACCGTCAGCGCGAAGCCTTCCGGCGGTTCGTGCACGCCGCCATAAATCGATTTCGCAGCCGAAATGCCGATTTCCACGCCGACCACAAGCAGCAGTACCGATAAAATAATGGCCGCTATCGGCTCCGCCTTGCCGTGTCCGTACGGATGATCCTCGTCGGGAGGCAGCTTGGCCGCACGAAGCCCGGCCAGCACCGCAACCGATCCTACAACATCCGACGCCGAATGGAACGCATCGGCCATTAATGCTTTACTGTTGGCCAAATAGCCGGTCACGCCTTTCAGAAGGGCAAGGGCAAGATTTCCTGCTATGCCGATCCATGCGCCCGCTGCCGCTTGCTTGTAACGTTCCTCCGTCATGGGCCACTCCTCCATGAGATTGATAGAAAGGCCGCGGAAACTTGCCGTTTCACGCGGCCGGCCGCAGATGAACCATGGCTTCGGTAAAAGCGGATCTTACGCTTTCGCTTCAGAGCTCTTTTTGGAGCCGAGCGCCTTACTTTTCATATCGTACCAAAGCGGACCTGCAATAAAGATGGAAGAATACGCGCCGCTGGCCAGACCGACGATCTTCGCAAGCGCGAAGAGCTGAATGGAAGGACTGCCGAGCACAAGCAAACAAACGGCGGCAATCAATACCGTAAGGACCGTATTAATATTTCTTGTCATCGTCTGCCAGATACTCTCGTTCAATAAGGTCGCCAAATCGTCCGGCGTCTTCAGCTTGGCAAAGCGCAGATTTTCGCGAACCCGGTCAAAGACGACGATTTTATCGTTAACCGAATAACCGATCGTTGTGAGCACGGCAGCCATAAACGGCAGGTTCACTTCCAGGCGGAATATCGCGAACACGCTGATGACCAAAAAGGCGTCGTGCAGAATCGCAATAATCGAAGCAATCGCGAACCGCCACTCAAAGCGAATCGTGACATAGAGACAAATGGCCAAGCTGGCTACCCCGATCGCGATGAGCGCTTTGTTGCGAAGCTCCATCGCCATATCCGCCGTAACGGTATTGACTTCCTGCGATACGCTGTCGCCGTAGGTTGCCTTGAATTTTTCCTGAATCTGTTTCTGGGTTGCTTCGGGCAAGATATCGTTAAACCTCATGGACAGGCGGTTGTTGTTGTCCCCGCCAAGGGTCATCACACCGGCTTCGACGCCGGCGCTTTTGAGCAGTTCTTCGGCTTTGGCCTTATCCATCGCTTGTCCGGCCGAGATGTCCATGGACGTTCCTGCCCGGAATTCCACCCCGTAGTTCAGACCGCTGACCGCCAACACGACGGCGCCAACGATACAGACGAGAAGCGAAATGATATAAAACGTTTTGCGTTTTTTGACAAAATCAAAAAGTATTTTAGTTTTAGAGTTCACGGATTTCCGACTCCTTTACGCCAAAATAGACCGGCTTCTTGAACAAATTGCTTCGGATGAGCAGCAAGGTCAAAAACCGCGCAAAGAAGACGTTTGTGATTACACTAAGCACGATGCTGAGCATCGTCGTAAGCGCAAATCCGCGGATGGCTCCGTTACCGATGTAAAATAGTACAAAGCCGGAAATGATGTTCGTAATATTGGCATCCATAATCGTTCTAAACGAATGCTTCGAGCCTGCTTTCATCGAGGAAAGAATACTTTTGCCGCTGCGGATTTCCTCTTTGATCCGCTCGGCTGTAATAATGTTCGCATCGACCGCCACCCCGATGCCGAGAATAAACGCCGCAATCCCCGGCAGCGTCAGCGTCGCGTTAATCCAGTCGAAGACGACGAGCAGCAGCCAGGCGTAGGTGATAATCGATATCGAGGCGACGAGGCCCGGCACCCGGTAAAAAATCAGCATGAAGAGCAGGATCAGCACGGAACCGACGAGGCCGGCTTTAACCGTTTCCTGCAGGGACAATTGGCCAAGCGTAGCGCCTACGCTCTGCGTATATTTCTCGGTAAGCTTCAGAGGAAGCGCGCCAAGGTTGATCGTGTCTTTCAACTTATTGGCTTCGTCATACGTATAATTGCCCGAAATCGTCGCTTTGCCGTCGGTCAGCACCTGCTGTACGATCGGCGCGGACAACTGGTGCTCGTCCAAATAAATGCCAAGCGGTTGACCGATCAGCTTCTCCGTGACCTTGCGGAATTTCTCTTTATCCTTGACTTCGATCGAAATCATAGGACGGTTCTGTTGGTCGAAACCGACTTGGGCAGCGCCCTCTACGAAGTCGCTCCCCAGCATTTCCTTCGTGCCGTCCGGCCCGCGGAAGGTGAGCTGCGCAGGCTCTTTGATGATTTTTCTGACTTCCTCTTCATTCGACACCCCGGCCAGTTTCACGCGAATGCGGTCGCTTCCCTCGGTTGTTACTTCCGGCTCGGCAATCCCGAGACTATCGGCCCGCTTCTCCAGACTGATCGCGGTCTGCTTGAGCGATTCGGGAGTAACCGGCTTCCCGGGCTCAATCGGCTCCACAACGTACAGAATCTCAAAGCCGCCTTTCAGGTCAAGCCCCAGCTTCACTTGTTTGACAAGCTGCGGACTCGTCACTCCGATCGCGGCAAAGACGATCAGTACGATAGCGAAAAAAGCGACGATTCTTTTGATGTCCATAAAAGTCTCCTTCCATACTCAATATTCCTATTATACCTACGTCCGAAAAACGAGTCAATTTGCCTCTTTTTTCCTTTCCATAATGACGCGCGAAAAAAGAAGCCCGCTCGCTAGCGATGGGCATCCTTGTATATGCTCATGGTCATCCAGTTCATAAACTGCGTCGCCTTCAAAGATAAAATATCGTTGACGATCCGGTGCAGTGGAGGAACGCCGGTCTTACGGTATTTGTCGCTGACGCATTCCCATATTTCCTCTCCTATCACCTGCTCGTAACCGATCATGCGGAACTCCTCGGCTTTGCTACGGCAAATCTCCTCGATTACCCGGCTGAGCTCCTCGTCATTCATAGGCTCTTCTTCCGGTTCAGGGTCCGGTTCCGATTCCATGTGTTTCATCCAAAGCTCCGGCAGATCGACTGCTTCGGGCTCGCACTCCTCCTCGTGATCCTCAGCCAAAGCCGTATCGATCTCCCCCTGAGGCTCGTCCGGCTTCGGACCGGCCGATTCTTCATCCACGAGTGAACGCGAGGTCGAAACCTTCTCTTCCATCGTCGGTTCCTGCGGGTGATCGCCGTTTTCCCTCTCCGAGTAAAAAAACTCCATATAAGGGACCGGCTCCGTAAGCGGCTTTTCGGCTGCAGCTTCCCGCGCCCCGTTTTCTTCCAGATTCCGAGACTCCGAACTTCCCGTATGCTCGTTCCCGACTCCCGGTTCCGTTTCCAAAGCGGAGGTATGCTCCGCTCCCGCTTCCATAGAATCCGGACCCTTGCCGCCGCTGCGATCCTGTTTCCAACTGTCGTTTTCCATCTTGTAACCCTCCCGCGTGCGCAGCCTCGTTATTGTACCTATTCGCTGTCCCGGATCGTTTTCCTGCCTTTTGTGCCTGCGGCGCGCTCTAAAAATTGTTGCATGCTCTTGGACAGGTTGTGCATATCCATTAATAACGTACGGGAATACAAGCCCATCCAGGAAGAAAGAAGGTCGGTCCCTTGACAAAACAATCGTTTATCCAAGGAACGCTCATCCTCCTTGCAGCAGGCATTGTCAACCGCATCCTCGGCTTCATTCCCCGGATTACGCTTCCGCGTGTCATCGGTCCGGAGGGAATCGGCCTTTATCAAATGGGGTGGCCGTTTCTCATCGTCATTCTGACGATCGTCACGGGAGGCATCCCGGTCGCGATAGCCAAATTGATCGCTGCGGCCGAAGCCGGAGGCAACGCCGCCCGGGTCCGCACGATCTTTCGGGTAGCGCTTGCCCTGGCAACTATAATCAGCTTTGTCTTCACAGCCGTCATCATCCTCGGCGCCCGCTGGATTACCGATCATCTGTTCACGGACCCCCGGGTATACTACACGTTCCTGTGTATGACGCCGATCATCCCGCTCGTCGGGATATCGGCCGTATTCCGCGGGTATTTCCAAGGCCGGCAGGACATGATTCCGACGGCGCTGTCCCAAGTGGTCGAGACGCTCGTCCGCATCGTTACCGTGCTCGCCTTTGCATTCATGCTGCTGCCTTACGGCATCGAATTTGCCGCCGCGGGAGCGATGTTCGGCGTCATGGTCGGCGAGTTGTGCGCCCTGCTCGTTTTGGTGCTGCTATACCGGCATAACCGGTCGCAGCGAGTGACGCCTCACCGGGCAAAGACTGGAGCTCGACGGTCGCTCAACCGCTTCGAGAGCCTGAAAAGTCTTCTTCAATTAGCTATGCCCGTCACCGGAAGCAAGCTGGTCGGCTCCGGCTCGTATTTTCTCGAATCGATTCTGATTATTCAAAGCCTCGCTGTTGCAGGCGTAGCAACCGGTGTGGCAACGGCGCAGTACGGAGCATTGCAAGGCATGATTATTCCGGTGCTAATGCTGCCCAGCGCGCTTACCTTTTCCCTCGCGGTGTCGCTTATCCCATCGTTATCCGAGGCGGCGGCCAAGAACGACATGAAAACCATCCATATGCGGCTGCACCAATCGTTAAAGCTTGCCTTGGTGACGGGCGCCCCCTTCGCCGTATTGATGTATGTGCTGGCAGAGCCGATTTGCCAGTATATGTACGGGCAGCCCGGGGTCGGGGCGATGCTTCGGATGATGGCGCCCGCGGCGCTTTTCATTTATTTTCAGGCGCCGCTGCAATCCACTCTCCAAGCGCTCGAAAGACCCGGAAGCGCACTGATCAATACGCTCGTCGGGTCTATTGTTAAGCTGACGCTCATTTACTTCTTGGCCAGTCGTCCGGAATTCGGCATCTTGGGTGCGGTTGTCGCCATCAGCGTGAATATCATGCTCGTTACCTTGCTGCATTGGAACAGCGTCGTGCGTCTGCTTCAGTTTCGCATGCAGGCCGGGGATTTCCTGAAAGTCGGAATAAGTATGGCGGTCGCCGGCTTCGCCAGCTATGTCGTAATGTATACGCCTTGGATCGCCAGCGGCTTTACCCGTTTTGCCTTCTCCTGCCTGACAGGGGTTGTCATTTATCTGCTGATCGCCATGCTGCTCAAACTCATTAACCGTGACGACGTTTTCCGTATTCTGTGGCTCGGCAAACGGTTTGTGAAATAACAGGAGCCTCAGTTCATCTTTTTTTGTCGATAAACCAGCGGCCCCGATGATCGATGGAACAAAAAAATACGTCTTTAAAATCTTTGACTCCCTTATCCTGAAGCTGGCTCTTAAGCCAAAACCGGGTTTGGCCAAGTTTGGTCAAGTTCTCGTCCTGTACTTTCCCGTCCATAATCAGCGGCAAAGGAAGTCCTTCGTAACGAAACGACGCCGGCTTTTCAGCGGACGGTTCCGTCTCCTGATTTTTTTCGACCACGGTCAGCTTACCCGACGATTCGAGAATGGCAAATTCCACATCTGCAAGGTTTGTCACTTTATTTTCCCTCAATTGCAGCAACAAATCGTCCAAATTGTATAGTTGGCGCTTCATTTCCTTCCGATTCAGCTTGCCGTTCTGAACAATGGAGGAAGGCTTGCCTTCAAACAAACGGCGCAGCTTTTCGTTTTTCAACGAAACAAAAGCAATGACCAATTGAACCACGACCAACGTTGCCATGGGAAGAATGCCCTCGATTAAAGGCTTCTTCATATCTTCCAGCACGAACACGGCAATTTCCGCGATCATGATGGAAATGACGAGGTCAAAAACCGACAGCTTGCCGATCTCCCTTTTTCCCATAATGCGCAGGGTAAAAAATACGATCGCATAGATCAGAATGGTGCGAAAAAAAAGCGGCAGTAGATCCATGGACTCGGCCTCCCCGAATGCAGTTCAATGCCTATTGTAGCCCCGGGGAACGATTGTCATGCGGGTGAATTGCTGGTAACAAATCGATGCTTCCGCAGTCGAAGAAGCTGTACTATTTCGGTGTACATGCCCATACAATGAAACATAGAATGGCTTGGAACAGGAGGTCATGAGGGATGATGAAAAATTCGCCCTTATTTGCCGGATTGGTATATGCCGTGGCGTTCATGCTGGCCGGAACGTTGCTCGCTTCGCTTGTATTGCTGGGTACGAATATTCCGGAGAAATCGTGGTTGGGCGCGACGCTGTTTATTCACGGAGTCGCCTTGCTGATAGGGGGCGCGGTATCGGGCAAACGCAGCGGCAGCAAAGGCTGGTATCACGGGGGACTGCTGGGGGCTATGTACACCGTGGTCGTTTGGATGATCGGATTTCTGGCGTACGACGCAAGTTTTTCCAAGGAGATGCTGGTGCTTGCGGTGGTAGGGTTGCTGGCTGGGGCGCTGGGCGGAATGATCGGCATCAATTTGAAGAAATGAATCGGAAGGAAACAAAAAAAGCGAGATCTCTTTGAACCCGCCGGAATCCGGACGGGTTGAGACCTCGCTTGTTTGCGTGTGCAGCGAAGCACGATGGGAAAACTATTTTTCTTCGGAAGCTGCCGCCGAAGCCGATACCGCATTCACGGCCGAACGTTCGAAGGTCAGCTTCGTGACGTCGTTCACCCGCAGGACGACCGTATCGTCCGTAAGCTCCAGGATCGTGCCGTGCATGCCCCCGATCGTAACGACCTTATCCCCTTTTTTCAAGTTGCCCAGCATCATGTTGCGCGTCTTTTGACGTTTTTGCTGAGGGCGGATAAGTAAGAAATAAAGAACGACGAACATCAGGACGAGCGGGCCGTAAGTCACGAGATATCCCTCGATCCCCGGAGCCGCCGCCGTTTCATTTGCCGCTAACCACATTGTCTGATTCCCCCCTTTCTACAGACTTTCTCTATGTATACCAAGTGGTAAGTCCGGTGAATCCGAAGCGGCTGCGCTCCAGATTCACCGGGCTTTTAGAACCCTTTGCTGTTCTCGTCGATGCCGTATTTCGCGAAAAATTCGTCGCGGAAATCAAGCAGCCGATCTTCACGAATCGCTTGGCGCACCCCACGCATCAGCTCCAACAGGAAATGAAGGTTATGGTACGTCGTCAGCCGGATGCCGAAAGATTCGTCGGCTTTGATCAGATGGCGGATGTAAGCCCGCGAATAATGCCTGCACGTATAGCAGGAGCACTCCGGATCGAGCGGACCGAAGTCTTCGGCAAACTTCGCATTGCGGACAACCAGCCGCCCTTCGCTCGTCATCACGGTACCGTTACGGGCAATGCGCGTCGGCAGCACGCAGTCGAACATGTCAATGCCGCGGATCGACCCTTCCACCAAAGCGTCGGGCGACCCTACGCCCATCAGATAGCGCGGCTTGTGGGCAGGCAGATAAGGAACGGTGTAATCGAGCACCTCATACATCAGAGGCTTTGGCTCGCCTACGCTGAGTCCCCCAATAGCATACCCCGGGAAATCCATGGAAGTCAACTCAAGCGCGCTCTGCTTGCGCAAATCCTCGAACATGCCGCCCTGGACGATCGCGAATATCGCCTGTTCGTTCGGCCGGGCATGGGCTTTCAAACACCGTTCCGCCCAGCGGGTCGTCCGTTCGAGCGATTGCTTGACGTAGCTGTGCTCCGCCGGATAAGGCGGGCATTCGTCGAAGGCCATCATAATATCCGAACCGAGCGCATTTTGAATCTCAATCGCTTTCTCAGGCGAAATGAACAGCTTGTCCCCGTTCAAATGCGAGCGGAACTGCACGCCTTCCTCGCTGATTTTGCGCATCTCGCTCAAGCTGAACACTTGAAAGCCCCCGCTATCCGTCAGAATCGGACGATCCCAGTTCATGAAGCGGTGCAGTCCTCCCGCCTTCTTCACAATCTCATGGCCGGGACGCAGGAATAAATGATACGTATTGCTCAAAATGATATGCGCATCCATTTGCTTTAGCTCTTCGGGGGACATCGTCTTCACGGTAGCCTGGGTGCCGACGGGCATAAAAGCCGGCGTTTCGATCACCCCGTGGGGCGTGTGCACCCGGCCCAGTCTCGCGCCGGATTGCTTGCAGGTCTTGATATGCTCATAGGTAACGGCCAATCCAATCACTTCTTTCTTTTCCGGTCAATTTTACTCATTTTAATGAATGAACATCGCGTCGCCGAAGCTGAAAAAGCGGTACTCCCGTTCAACGGCTTCGCGGTAAGCGGCGAGCACGTTCTCCCGCCCTGCGAGCGCGCTGATCAGCATAAGCAGCGTCGATTTGGGCAGATGGAAGTTGGTTAGCAGCGCACCGACGATGCGGAACCGGTAACCTGGATAAATGAAAATTCCCGTCCAGCCGCTTCCCGCTTGCAGCGTGCCATCTTCACCCGCTGCCGTTTCCAGCGTCCGGGCCGAAGTCGTCCCCACCGCAACCACCCGTCCGCCTTTTCGCTTGACGGCATTGACAAGATTGGCGGTTTCTGCGGATACTTCGTAATACTCTTCGTGCATCTCATGCTGTTCGACGGTCTCGGCCCCGACGGGACGGAACGTCCCCAGTCCGACATGAAGCGTAACATATGCTAATTGTATCCCTTTTTGTTCCAGTCGATTCAAATAGTCCTGCGTGAAATGAAGCCCCGCTGTAGGTGCCGCGGCTGAGCCTTGATGCTTCGCATACACCGTCTGGTACCGCTCGCGCTCCGGCAGCTGTTCTTTAATATACGGCGGCAGCGGCATATGTCCCAAGCGGTCGAGCAGCTCGTTAAAAATACCTTCGTAGCTGAAGCGCAGCACCCGGCTGCCCATGTCGCCTTCGGATTCGACGGTAGCGACAAGCAGTGGCGGCTCCGCACCTCTGTCTGCTTCGGACGGAGCACCGCCCCCAAAATGCAGCACGGTCCCGGTCTTCAGACGTTTTGCCGGACGGACGAGCGCTTCCCAGCGGTCCCCTTCTAGCGGCTTAAGCAGCAGCACTTCGGCTTTGGCACCCGTGTCCGCTTTCACTCCGAACAGCCTGGCCGGAATGACCCGCGTATCGTTAAGCACGAGCACATCACCCGCCTCAAGATACCGCTCCAATTGTTCAAACTTATGGTGACCGATTTCCCCTGTTCGCTTCTCCAGCGTGAGCAAGCGCGAGGCCGTCCGGTCCGGAAGCGGCGTCTGCGCAATTAACGATTCGGGTAAATGGTAATCGAAAAAGTCCACTTGCATGATACGTTTCATCCTTCTGTTGGTTTCATATTTCGTTCAACTTTTTTATGCCCTGCTCGAACGACATTGTCGGCAGTACCTCAAGGAGCGGCTTTCTGAATCGAGACGCCCGTGTAATACGTCAGTAAAATTTTCTGGTAATCGTACCCAAGCTCGGCGTAGCCTTTGGCGCCCCACTGGGACATCCCCAGTCCGTGACCATAGCCGGTACCTTTGAAAATAAACTGCGGGTCTCGGGTAGCCAACCGAACTTTGCCTTGCGCATTTATCATAAAGAGCTGCTCGTCGGTTTGTTTTCCCGTTCCGCCGCTGCTTGCGACAACGACGGGCTGAGAGGCGGAGGTCTGGCTTCGCGTCGCCCCCCCTGCTCCCAATATAGTATAGCGTCCCGTTTCTTCAATATCAAACCGGGTACTGGGCAGGCCGCCGAGCAACGTGCGGAGCGAATCCGGATAAGCGGCTTTAAGCGGCTGTCCGTTCGCCGTTACTTCGAGTGCGCGGCCGGACACCCCTCTTTTCGATACTTCAAGCCGGCTTAATGCTCCGCCGGTATAAGACGCGCCAAGCTTTTCCTTTACCTTCGCCGCATTGTAAGGGCCGCGAATCCAGGAGTAAGCGTTCGATTCGATCTCTTGATCGATGACGACGAATCGGTCACCGATGTCCACCTTGAACGCTGTCGGGTTGGTCGTATTGTCGACGTAGGGTGCAGGCCGGACGCTCACGCCGGTTGCCGTCGACTCGTAATAAGGCAAACCGCCCGGATTTTTTTGCCCTGTCGCCCTTGCGTAGTCGGAGTGGATGTAGCCGGTATTGCCGTTCGGCAAAACGATCCGGTACCACACTTTTTTGCCCGCTTGAGCTCCTTCGTCCGGGGATTTTTGGCTCTTCAAGTACGCCACTTCGTTGCCCCATACTTCCGTCGGAGCCGCCGTCATCCCCCCCGCATTGGAGTAATACAGCGGGTTGATCAACCCGTTCTTATCTACGATCACTTCGCCTTGCGTCACTTGCACCGCTTGCTGCGCGACGGCGAACTCTCCCGCTACTCCTTTATACGCTTGATCCGTGGTCGTATCGGTGACGTGCGCGATCTGGTATTTGACGCCCTGCTTGAGCGCAAATGTGCGCGCGGCGACAGACTGCGCCTTCAGCGCTTCCAAAGGCCATTCTTTACTCATCTCGGAGCCAAGGACCGAAACGAGATACTGCTCAAAAGGCAGCTCGTTGACAACGGCAAGCTTGCCGTTGAACCGGGACACTTCAATTCCACCGCGGTAGGCGCGTTCGAACCGCTCGCGGACCGTGACGCCGCCCTGCGCATCCGCAGCCGCGGCCCACAGCTTCGCGCCCCCGCCGAAGGCGAAGGCCGCAAGGGGACCGCCGGCATTTGGGCCGCCCATATCCAACTCGCTGCGCTTCAGCACGTAGCTCTGCGCAGTGTCCACCGGCGCAAGCGCCACAGTAGGCAGCGCCGCCGCAATCTGCGCTTTCAGCGCCTGCAGCGCCGCGCTGTCGGCGGCTTCGCCAACGAATACGGCGTATCCGGCTTCGGTCAGCGCCACATCGGCGTCGAAGCCCGCCTGCGACAGCGCTACCGCCTGCGCATTCGCTTCCGCCTCGCCGGCGAAGCTGCCCGCGCTCCAGCGTAGCGGCCCGCTGACGGTAGCGCCGGACTGGCCTGCGGCGGCCGACGCGGCCGCTTCCTTCGTGGCGAACGGGCCCACATAGGCCCGGTACGCCGACTGGCCACGCTTCACGCGCTGTACGACGCCCGCGGCGGTTCCTCCGGCCTTCAGCTTCTGCGCCTGCGAACGCGCGGCCGTAACGTCGCCCGTCTCGGGCAGCTGCGCGTAATAGCCGTCCGCATAAACGCGAACCGGCGTTTTGGCCGCCGCTTGATGGACGGGCTTCGCCCCGGCGGCTCCGTGCAAGCCGAGCTGCAGCCCGGCGTCCGCCGACAGCGTAACCGCGGCGGCCGGACTAACATATTTGCCCGTATCGATAAATAAAGCGACACGAATATTGTCGAGCTTCGGCACAGACACCGCCGCGTAAGCGGCAGGCAACATGCCTCCTTCTGGTCCCGCCAAGCCGATTGCTGCCGCAAGCAGCAGCGCTGCCGGCACCTTCATTCCTGATCTTAAGCGACGCGCCACCCTCTCTACAGGAGCTAGTCCCGTACGATCGAGCGGCCGTTTCGTTTTATGCATAAACCGCCGATTCCCCTTTCTTGACGGAACCGCCGATACTTCCGCTTAAGAGCGGCTTGGCATCGGCAGCCCGAGATGTTTGCACGCGCTCGGCGTTATCATACGTCCCCGCGGCGTCCGCTGCAAAAATCCGATTTGCAGCAAATACGGCTCGTAGACATCCTCGATGGTCTGACTTTCCTCTCCGATCGATGCAGCAATCGTATCCAGCCCGACCGGACCGCCCTGAAAGCTCAAAATGATGGTCCGCAGCATCTTATGATCAATCTCGTCGAGTCCCAGCGGATCGACTTGAATGCTCGACAACGCCGCCTGCGTAATGTCGAGCGTAATGATGCCGTCACCCTTCACCTGGGCAAAGTCGCGCACCCGCTTGAGCAGCCGGTTTGCGATCCGCGGCGTCCCGCGCGAGCGCATCCCGATTTCCCGGGACGCTTCGCCTACGATCTGAACCTGCAGCAGATCGGCGGTCCGGCTGACGATATAGGACAGCTCGTCGACCGTGTAATATTCCAACCGGCTGACGACGCCGAACCGGTCGCGAAGCGGCGCCGAAAGCAGCCCGACGCGCGTCGTCGCGCCCACCAGCGTAAACGGCGGCAGGTCGAGCCTCACCGAACGGGCGCTCGGCCCTTTGCCGATGATGATATCGAGAGCGTAATCCTCCATCGCCGGATATAGCACCTCTTCTACCGTCCGGTGAAGCCGGTGAATTTCGTCGATGAAGAGCACATCATTTTCCTGGAGGTTGGTTAAGATGGCCGCCAGGTCGCCCGGCCGTTCGATCGCCGGTCCCGAGGTCGTCCGCAGATTGACGCCAAGCTCGTTGGCGATAATATTCGAAAGCGTCGTCTTGCCAAGACCCGGCGGTCCGTACAGCAGCACGTGATCGAGCGCTTCCTTGCGCATTTTGGCCGCTTCGATATATATTTTCAAATTTTCCTTCGCCTGGGCTTGACCGATATATTCAGCCAAATACCGCGGACGCAGGCTGAACTCCACCCCTTGATCCTCCATCATCAGATGCGCCGAGATGATGCGGTCTTCCATGTTGCGCCTCTCCTTCCTGTCGGCTGTCCGCCAAGGCGGACGCCGTCTGCCGCGTCAACTATCCACACGACTTATTTCATCAGCGACTGCTGAAACAGTGCCTGCAGCGCAAGCTTCGTTACCGCGTCGGCCGTCTCGTCGCCCTTCAGCTTCGGCTTGACGGCTTGTCCCGCCCGGTCCGCCTCGGCTTCGGTATAGCCTAGCGCAAGCAGCGCCGCCTTCGCCTCGCCCCAAGCGCCGCTTGCCGTCAGCCCTGCCGCGGCAATTTCCGGCAGACCAAAGCCGACACCGTCCGCCTCGGCCGAAGTCCATGCGCCCAGCTTATCTTTCAGGTCGAGCACCATGCGTTGCGCCGTCTTTTTCCCGATGCCCGGCAGCTTGGTCAAGAACGAAATATTCTCCTGCCCGATGGCCGCCGCGATCACTTCGGGGCGGCCTCCCGCCAGTACGCCGATGGCTACCTTCGGCCCGATGCCGTTCACATCAAGCAGCAGCCGGAACAATGACTGCTCTTCTCTGGACGAAAATCCGAACAGCAGGTGAGCGTCTTCCCGTACATGGTAGTGAATGTACATTGTCACTTCCGCGCCGTCCTTATCTGCTCCTACCGCATATGGATTGGCACAAAAAACGCGGTAGCCGACGCCGCGTACGTCCAGCACCACATATTCCTTTTCGCGGTGCGCCACCGTCCCTCTTAAAAAGTCGATCATCGCTTGTAAGCTCCGTTCAATTTTTGTTGTAATCCCGAAGAATGGGCATGGCAAATGGCCACTGCCAGCGCATCTGCCACATCATCGGGCTTCGGCACGGCAGATAAATGCAGAAACATTTTAACCATTTCCTGCACTTGCTTCTTCTCCGCTTTCCCGTAGCCGACAACCGCCTGCTTCACCTGCAAAGGGGTATATTCGGCAATCGGCAGCCCCTGCTGTACCGCCGCCAGCATCAGTACGCCGCGGGCTTGCCCAACGGTCAACGCTGTCGTGACGTTCCGGTTAAAGAACAGCTTTTCAATCGCGACCGCATCGGGCTTATATTTCTCGATCAGTTGCACCGTCGCTTCGTATACTTGTTTTAGCCGCAGAGCATCTTCCGTACCGGCTTTCGTCTGGATCGATCCGTACTGAACGGGAACCAGCTTATGACCTTGTTTATCGATAAACCCGAAGCCGACGATGGCGATCCCCGGGTCAATACCTAAAATCCGCAAGACGCGCACTCCCCCATTCGCTTTCCGATATGCGGCTCTCAGACCGCAAGAAGCGAACATATGTATTCACCTGCCATTATAGCAGATTATCCCTTCCATGAACACGTCAAAAAGTCCGCCCGGCCTCCAATGCCGCAGCGGACTTCGACGTATTTCGTTATAGGACAGGGCTTGTCTGAATCGTTCCTGTGGGATGGAGCGCCTCTCCTCTATGGGGATGGCGTCACTTGCATCGCTTTCTCCGTTTCTTCGATCGCATAATCGCTCAGGGTCGAGAGCACGCTGTTATAATCGGCCAAATCTCTTACCCGAACCCCCTGATAAAGCTGTTTAACCGTCTCCCGGGGCAAGCTGCTTTCCAGATGCCGAATGTTCAACTGGAAAAATGTTCGCAGCACGTTTTGTCCTCCCGCCCCCGGCACCCCTTCGAACAACGACAAATTGCCTTTGGCATCCAGCCCGAAATAAGAGTTGTTTTTACATTGCGGGGACAAGTCCTCCACCTTCTCAATGAAATAAACCCGGTCTGAATTCCCAAGACTCACGGTCATCGACGGATGAGCTTTGTGGTAGGCCAAAATGTCGGCTGCGTTCATAATGCCGACCCGCTGCAGTTCTTCGCCGCAAACGTACGATTTTTTTACAAATGCATCCCTTTGCCCGTTCAAATCTTTTACCATCGCATGCACTTCTTCCTCCGGCTGCACATTGGCTTCGACGGCGCGGCTGAAGACGGACTGTTCTTGACCCTGCCCGCCGCTTTTGTCATATAGCGAGCCGCGCAGCATCCACGCACCTGCAGCGAACAAGCCGACTGCAAGCAAAACGACAGCCAGATTCAGCCAACGGCGTTTCAGGCGCAGCTTTTTTTTCAATTGCTTCTTTAACTGATTCCAAAAGCCGAGCAACATCATGGCGATCCCCTTCTGTCCGTGGTGTTTAGAAATACTTGAAGCCTTTTTACTATTTTTCCCATGGGGATCGACGTTTATACTTTTTCCATGTATACTATGTTGCATACGAACAGCGGAAAGGAAGGGCGGTTGTTTATGCATTCTCTATTCAAAGAAATTTGGTCGTGGGTTCGTTCCATCGCAGCCGCTTTCGCACTGACGCTTGTGATCGGCATCTTCGTGTTTCAACCGACTCATGTGCTGGGCCATTCGATGGACCCTACGCTGCACAACGACCAGCGCATCTATGTATCCAAGCTGTCGCATACGTTCCGCTATGCGCCGAAGTACGGAGATATCGTTATTATCGACAGCCGGGTAGAGCGAGAGCGTACGCTCAAGGACGATGTGCTGGAACACCCATTGTTGAAGTTCATTCGCGGGAGCGAGGACCCGAATATGTACGTCAAACGGGTCATCGGCAAGCCTGGGGATGTCCTGGAGCTCAAAAACGATAAAGTATACCGTAACGGGGAGGTGCTGGAGGAACCGTACTTGAACGAGCCGATGCAGGTTCTCGGCGAGCACAAGTGGACGGTCCACGAAGGCCACATCTTCGTTATGGGAGATAACCGAAATCACAGCAAAGACAGCCGGGAAATCGGCTTTATTCCGCTGGACCACGTATTGGGCATTAAGATGTAACGCGCTCATAAAAAAACAGCCGGAGGCTTAGGCTTCCGGCTGTTTTTTTTTATATTTAGTTGCCGAGCCAAGGCATGGGTCTTCTCGGTTTGACCGAACGGGCCGCCTGACGGCGATTGCGCTCAATCAAGCTGCTGATCGCGGCACGTGCCGAGCTTTGCTTCTTTTTCCGTTTCGGGGGACGAGCCGCTTTAGATTCGGACTGAGTATCGGTTTGCGAAATGACCGCCTTTTCGGAACGAGCGCTCTCTCCCGATTCCCTCTCACCTTCTCTCCCCTTATCGTATACCGGCGGCTGCCCCCAAGGAAAGGGGCTTCCGTACGAGACAGCCACAGGACTTACATAGCCCGGATACGACGGAAATCCCGGGTATCCGTGGAACGGCACGACCCGTTCACAGAATATAGGTCCCGGACCGACAAACGGCATGAACGGGTATTCGTCCATCGGCTGGCCATAGGGCTGGAACGGACCGGGGATATTCGGTTGCGGCAAAGGCGGCTCAAGCGAAATCGGCGCTGCCTGCGACCATTGAGGCATCAAGGACGCCTGGGCAGGCATCTGCGCAAATGGAGGCGATTCCGGCGGCAGCGCATACGGCAAATCCGCCAGCCCCCCTCCGCAACCGCAGCCGCTTTGAATAACCGGCGCTTGACCGGTAGATAAAGACGGGTATGCCGGAGGCGCTGCCGGGGCCGTATAGTAAGGCATCATTCCTGCGCCGGGCATTTGCGGAATCGGCGGGAGCTCCGGTTCCTTCCAAACGTTTTCTTTGCCTTTACCGTATGGAGGATGCGGCTGCTGAGCCATCGCTTCAACGGCGGGAACATTGTACTGCTGGAACAAAGACGCGGAAGGCGGCGGCGGTTGGTATCCAAGCTGAAACGGTTGATACCCGGGCTGCGGCTGAGCTACTTGATACGGATTTAGAGCAGGCTCGCTCGGCTTGCCTTTCTGCGCCGCTTGGAACGGTTGTGGAGCCTCATACGGTTGCGGCTTTTGTGCTGCGCTAAACGGCTGTGGCATCGGCTCGTTCG
>NZ_FMTT01000008.1:36494-153742 GCF_900100345.1 Paenibacillus tianmuensis
CCGCAAACGGCGCTACGTTCAGCTGCGGGATATTTGGCTGCACCGAGAACGGTGCCACGTTCAGCTGAGGGATATTTGGCTGCACCGAGAACGGTGCCACGTTCAGCTGCGGGATATTCGGCTGCACCGATAATGGCTCCACTTTGGGCTGTGGAATATTCGGCTGAGTCGAAAATGGTGTCACATTCGGCTGCGGGATATTTGAGAGCGGCATGACGTGCGGTATGCCCAAACTCTGGAGCGGTCCCATATGCGGTGTTTCCATCTCCGGCTGCGAACCCACATTAGGCATGCCTACGTTCGGCGCAAGCGGAAGCTCCGAGATCGGTGACGCTTCGACAGGCAGCGGAGCTTGCGGTGCCGCCGTCGGGTGAAGGTTCGGGTTCGAGCCCGGCTTCGGAATGTAGACGACATCTCCGGTCATCAATACATTCGGATTTTTGAGCTGCGGGTTGGCCGCAATCATGTCCGCAAGCGGAACTCCCCACGCTTTGCCCAGCTTCCAAAGCGAGTCCCCCTGAACCACGACATGCTTATACAAATAATCCGTTGGCGGGGGGGCTACCGGCTTCGGCGCATGAGGAATTTTCACCTTCTGCCCGACATCGACGACGTTCGGATCAGTGATTTGCGGATTGGCCGCGATCAGCTTGTCGAGCTCGACGCCGTACTTTTGGGACAACCCGTAAAGCGACTCGCCTTTCTTGACGATATGAATCTTCACTGCATAAACCTCCTTCAGTTGTGCGGAAGTCGTATTGACTTAAGAAAACCGCTTGATTTCCGGCCCGGAACCGGCTCCGTGAAGCCCGCTGGCGCTCCGGAACAAAATGACATTACAGTTTATGCAGCAAAGTAGGCATTTGACCATCCGAATCGAAAAAAATGGTACGAAACCACCGGCATCTCTCACGATCCGCGATAGAGAGAAATCCCCCAGTACAAAACAAAGCTCCAAAAAAAAGAACCCTGCGTCAAGCAGGTTTCCCCCAATTCACCAGTTTACCGCAAATATCGGCACTCCCGCCGAAATTCCGCATTCTTTTTGCTGCCGTACTCGCCGTTTAGTTGAGCGACTTATGCCAAGAGAACTAGACTTTTGCCGTTTCGTTTCCGTAAGAAAACGTAGGGTAGCAGCCCATGAGCCGGACTTGGCAGCCGATGGCCTCAACTTCTTGCAGAGCCGCAGGAAGCAGCACGGAATCCATCGAAGCCTCGATGTCGATATAAAAATAATAGCTTCCCAGCTTTTTCTTCGTCGGACGCGACTCGATTTTGGACAAGTTGATGCGCCTCCAGGCAAACGCCGAGAGCACCTGATGCAGCGCCCCTGGAAAATCCTCCGGCAGCGTGACCAGGATGGTCGTTTTCCGGTCGGCCGTCTCTTTGAGCTGCGGCTTTTCGTGACCGATCAGCACGAAACGCGTGAAATTGTTCTGATGGTCCTGCACGCCCGCTGCCAGCGTTTCGAGCCCGTACAATGCCCCGGCGCCAAGCGGCGCAAGGGCGGCAGCAGCTGGATCGCCAAGCTCTCTGACCATGCGCGCCGCCTCGCCGTTGCTGCCGACAGGCTCCAGCTCGACATTGGGCAAGTGCGTACGCAGAAACTGCTGGCACTGCGCCAGTGTGACCCCGTGGGAATAAATTTTGCGGATCGCTCCGCAAGCTGCCTCCAGCTCGTCCGAACCGCCCGGCCCGCCGGGCAAACGCAGCAGATTGATCGAAATGGGATATACCCACTCCGCCTGAATCGGCAGGTCGACATTGTGTACAAGCCAGTCCACATGCAGGCTGACAGATCCCTCGAACGTATTTTCGATCGGAATCACGCTGTAATCGGTCACACCATTTACCGTCGATTCGAACACATCCGCAATCAATTTGTAATTTACATACTCAAAAACGTCCCGACCAAGATAATGATGTGCGGATTCTTCGGTGTACGTTCCAGGTCCGAGGAGCGATATTCGCTTCATGCCCGGTTCTCTCCCTTTATCATTTCAAATAATGTTCGTCCGCTGTCCGCAGAGGTCAATCGATGCGCCTGAACTCCCGCTCTGTCGGGACTCAGCCACATCGTCGAGGCCTCGATCCCTTCTTTCTTCAACGCTCCCCGCATGAACGCCTCAAGCTCCGCCTTCCGGGAGCTGCGGCGGTCGACGAGCGCCAGCATCGTCGGACCCGCGCCGCTAAGCGCGACGCCGAGCGCGCCGTGGTTCGTCGCTTCGGCGAGGATCTTGGCAAGCCCGGGCACCAGCGGGGCACGGTAAGGCTGATGCAGCGCATCCTTCATCGCGCGCGAGATCATATCAAGCCGCCCGGTGCACAGGGCGGCTACCAGCACCGACGAATGGCCGACGTTGAAGACGGCGTTCTTGAGGCTCTGCTCGCGCGGCAGCACCCCGCGAGCTTTGTCCGTCGGCAATTGGAAGTGCGGGATTGCCACCAGCACTTCCAGCTGTTCATGCGGCTCGATGCGGATATGCTCCGCCCGCTTGCCGTCCCAGAAAGCGACGACGATACCGCCAAACAGCGAGGCCCCGACATTGTCGGGGTGCTGCTCCAGCTCCGTCGCCATTTGAAACAAATCGTCGTCGGTAAACGGACGGTCGATCAGCGCGTTAGCCGCAGCCAGCGCGCCGACAATGGCCGAAGCGCTGCTGCCGAGGCCGCGCGTCAGCGGAATGTCGCTGTACATCGCAATGTACAGCTCCGGATGACGGACACCCGCCCGCTCGAACACCATTTGGGCTACTTTGTAAATGAGATTGCTTTTATCCGCAGGCACGCCATTCATCTGGTCGCCAAAAAGCTCGATCTGCGTCGTCTCGGCAAGCCCCATCTCAATCCAAGCATACAAATTCAATGCCATTCCCAGCGTATCGAAGCCAGGGCCGAGGTTGGCCGTGCTGGCCGGCACCTTGACGCGCACTCTCCTGCTGCCGTTTTCCATAGTGACCGCGACGCTCCTAACCTTCAAGCTTGCGGATCGCTTCCATGACCGCTGCTTCAGAGTCTTGCACGACCATCGGTTCCGCACTGACGCTCTTGATGGCGATGTTCGGATCTTTAAGACCGTGCCCCGTCAGCACGCAGACAACGGATTGGCCCTTCTCGAAATAGCCTTCGCTCTTCAGCTTCATGACGCCGGCGATCGACGCTGCCGAGGCCGGCTCGGCAAAGATCCCTTCACGCGCGGCAATCGTCTTGTAGGCATGCAAGATCTGCTCATCCGTCACGAAATTGATTTGACCGCCGGAATCTTTGGCTGCCGCCTCCGCACCTTTCCAGGTGGCCGGGTTGCCAATGCGGATCGCCGTTGCGATCGTTTCCGGGTTCGGGATCGGTTCGCCGCGTACGATAGCCGCCGAGCCCTCGGCTTCGAAGCCGATCATTTTCGGCAGCGACTTCGATTTGCCATTCTCGTAGTACTCCTTGAACCCTTTCCAGTAAGCGGTAATGTTGCCTGCATTGCCAACCGGAATCGCGAGATAGTCCGGCGCTTTGCCGAGCTGGTCGCACACCTCAAACGCCGCCGTCTTTTGGCCCTCGATCCGGAACGGATTGACGGAGTTCACCAGCGTGATCGGATGCTTGGCCGTAATTTCGCGTACGATCTCAAGCGCACGGTCGAAGTTTCCTTCAATGGCGATGACCTTGGCGCCGTAAATCATCGCCTGAGCCAGCTTGCCGAGCGCGATGTTGTTATTCGGGATAAGCACGATGCAGTTCAACCCGCCACGCGCCGCGTAAGCGGCTGCCGCCGCCGACGTATTACCTGTGGAGGCGCACATAATCGTGCGGCTGCCCTCTTCCATCGCTTTGGCAACGGCCATAACCATCCCGCGGTCTTTGAACGAGCCGGTCGGGTTCAGGCCCTCATATTTAAAATAAATGTCGAGGTCGAGCTCGTTCGACAAATTTTCCGCACGGACGAGCGGCGTGTTGCCTTCCTGCAGAGTGAGGAGCGGCGTATTGTCGTTCACCGGCAAATATGGTTTATAGGTCTGGAGCAGTCCCATGTATCTCATTTCGATCAGCCCTCCACTCGGTATACGCTTTTGATCGCATGAACGACGTCCATGGCTTCGAATTGTTTCAGCACCTTTTTCATCGCCGCCTTGTTGGCATCGTGCGTGACAATGATGATTTCGGCAAGCGGATTCGTTGCATTCGGGTGCTGTAGAACCGACTCCAGACTAACCCCGTGCTCGGCAAATACTTGCGTGATTTGGGAAAGCACGCCCGCTTTGTCGGCGACGTGAAGCAGGATGAAGTTTTTGGAAGCGATCTGCTCGTCGGTTTTCAGCTTCTTCTCTTTGTACGGGATGAACCCGCGGCGGCCGTTCACGCCAAGATTCAGGTTGCGGACGACAGCGACAAGGTCGGCCACAACCGACGTTGCCGTCGGCATCTCGCCCGCGCCGGGACCATAAAACATCGTCTCTCCTACCGCTTCTCCATGCACGTAGACGGCGTTGAACACTCCGTTGACGGACGCCAGCGGATGCGACGTCTTCACCATCGTCGGTTGAACGCTGATGCTGATATGCTCGTCCTGCCGTTCGGCGATGCCGAGCAGTTTAACTTCGTAACCCAAACGTTTGCCGTACGCAATATCCTCTTTGGTTACGCCGGAGATGCCCTTCACTTCCACATCCGCAAGCGCAACGTTAGCGTGAAAGCCGAGCGTGCCGAGAATCGTCATTTTCCGCGCTGCATCGAGGCCTTCGACATCGGAGGTCGGATCGGCTTCGGCGTAGCCGAGCTCCTGCGCTTCCTTCAGCACATCGGCGTAAGCCGCGCCTTCCTTACTCATTTTCGCCAAAATATAATTGGTCGTCCCATTGACGATCCCCATAATCTTCGTGATCCGGTCGGAAGAAAAGCCTTCGATCAACGTGCGGATGATCGGGATACCGCCAGCTACGCTCGCTTCGTAGAAGACGTCGCAGCCTTTCTCGGCGGCCTTCGCCAAAATTTCCGGGCTGTGCAGCGCCATCAGGTCTTTGTTTGCCGTAACGATGTGCTTGCCGCGCTCCAGCGCGCCGAGCATCAGCTGTTTCGTCAGCTCGATGCCGCCCATCACTTCGACGATGACGTCGATCTCCGGGTTCTCGATGACATCCCAGGGATTTTCCGTAAGCATATCCGACGAAACGCTGATATTGCGGGCTTTGTTTTTGTCCTGCACCAAAATTTTAACGATCTCGATCGGCGAGCCCGATTGGCTCATCAGATCATGCTGATGTCCTTCCACGATGCGAACGACCCCGGTACCGACCGTACCGAGACCAAGTAATCCAACTTTGACAGGTTTCATAGGGTTCCTCCTGATTGTAGTAGTGCATAAAGTAGATGGTCCCAAAAATGAGTTCTAGCCTTGCCCCACCAATGCGGCCCGGCTTACCCCTTCCTGGCTGCACAGCTTGTCGAGCAGCGAGGCGACGGTTTCGCCCATCATGGACGTTTCCACCGAGATGACGACGTTGGCTACGCCCTGCAGCGGGATCGTCTGGTGAATCGTCAGCACGTTGCCCTCAAGGCCCGCAATCATCGCGAGCACCCGGGACAAAATCGCCGGCCGATGCTCCAAATCCATCGAGATCGTCACGATCCGCTCCCGTTCGAGCTTGCTGAGCGGGAAAATCCCGTCCTTATACTTGTAAAAAGCGCTTCGGCTCAGCTCCACCTGCTCCACCGCTTCGTGAATGGTTTTCACCTCTCCGCGGGCCAGCAGCTCTTTGGCCTGTACTGTCTTAATCAGCGCCTCGGGCAGTATATCTTCACGCACCAAAAAGTAGCGCTCCGTCCCGATCCGGCTATCCTGAACGGCTTGTTTTTCCGGCACTGGAATAGTCCTCTCTAAAAAGACGATTGTTTTTACCTAGTGGACATTATAGCGCAAATCGCGGACTTCCCGCAATAGGCTTTTTTCGATATTTTATGATAAAGTGGTATTCAGCAAATCTGCGTTATCATAAAGGAGAGGACGAAGCTTGATACGAGCGCGTTTGATGGCTACGGCTATTTTATTTCACGGAAACGATATGTTGATGATGAAGCGCTCCCCTAACCGGACGCTGTCCCCCGGCTTGTGGGCGGCCGTTGGCGGACATATGGAGCCGCACGAAATCGGCGATCCGGCGGCGGCGGTTCTCCGGGAAATTCACGAGGAAACCGGACTGCTGGCGGAAGATATTGCGAATCTGCGGCTGCAGTACATCTTGATCCGCCTCAACCAGCAGGAGGTGCGTCAGCAGTTTATCTACACGGCCGAAGCCTTAAAAAGAGACGTCGGCTCGACCGACGAGGGGGAGCTGCATTGGATTCCGCGCCATCAGGTGCTCCATCGCGACATCCCGTTTATTTTCCGCAAGCTGCTGGAGCATTATTTTACCGAAGGGCCGAACCCCCACGTGTGGGTCGGAACGGCAGGCTACGACGAAGCCGGTAATTCTGCTGTGCATTGGACGCAGCTCATCGACCCGCAGCAGGTTTGACCTTCTTCCCGTGCGTTAAAAACAAAGAGGGCGCCCTAGAGGAGCGCCCTTTCTGAAAACAATATCACTACCAACCTCACATGAGATTGATGCTTTCGTTTGTTCTATTCCTGTTCTACGAACTCAAATTCGAAATCCCCGATGCGAATCGTCTGGCCGTCCTTCGCGCCACGCTCACGCAGCGCTTGATCGACGCCCTTCTTACGCAGAATGCGCGCAAACCGCATAACCGATTCATGAGTGCTGAAGTTGGTCCGCTTGATCAGCTTCTCAATGCTCGGACTATCGATAACAAAGACCTCGTTTTCCTGGCGAATCGTGAAGTCCTCGCCTTCCTCGGCCTCCAAGCGGTACACCTTGCGCTCCGACAATTCGACCAATTCTTCCACCATCGGCATTTCCGGAATGGTCTCCAGCTTATCGGCGACTTTGTACAATAGCTCTTGCACGCCGGTCCGGGAAAGGGCGGAAACCGGATAGATGTCCAATTCTTTGCCGATTTCGGCAAGCCTGCGCTTAAATTCGGCAAGCTGCTCCTCCGCACCGGGCATATCCATCTTATTGGCAGCGACGATCTGCGGCCGTTCTTCCAGCTTCGCGTTATAAAGATTCAGCTCGTCGTTGATTTTGACCCAATCTTCAAACGGATCGCGTCCCTCAGTCGCCGCCATGTCCACCACGTGGACAATGATCCGCGTCCGCTCGACGTGTCGCAAAAACTCGTGACCCAATCCTACTCCTTCATGGGCCCCCTCGATCAAACCGGGCAAATCCGCCATGACGAAGCTCCGTCCGTCGCCTACCTCGACCACACCGAGATTCGGAGTCAACGTCGTAAAGTGATACGCCCCGATCTTCGGCTTGGCGCCGGATACGACGGACAATAGCGTCGATTTCCCTACGCTTGGAAAGCCGACCAGACCGACGTCCGCCATGACCTTGAGTTCAAGCACCACCCAACGTTCGACGCCTTCTTCCCCGTTCTCGGCAATTTCCGGAGCCGTGTTGTTCGATGTCGCAAACCGGGTGTTGCCCCGGCCTCCCCGTCCGCCCTTGGCTACGACGACTTGCTGGCCGTGACGCGTCAGATCGGCAATGATCTCCTGCGTATCGTCGTCGATGACGACCGTTCCCGGCGGAACCCGCACGATCATATCATCCGCATTCGCCCCGTGCTGGCTTTTATTGCGGCCCTTTTCACCGCGCTGCGCTTTAAAGTGCTTCTGGTAGCGAAAATCCACAAGCGTGCGCAATCCTTCATCCACGCGGAAAATGACATCGCCGCCATCGCCGCCGTCGCCTCCGGCCGGTCCTCCCTCGGGAACGTACTTCTCCCGCCGAAAAGCAACCAGACCGTCGCCTCCGTCACCGCCTTTAACATAAATCTTCGCCTTGTCTACAAACATCAGGTTCACCCTCTTTATGTATCAATGCCGGTAGGACCACCACAATGTCCACACAGCCGTATGTTCGCTGTAATACGTTTCCAAATTTTCATGTATTTCATTTAGCAATCTTTCTTTACGCTGCAGCCGCTGTGCAGCATATTTCCCTTCGTAACGGGCCGTCAGCTTCAAACGGTCTTTCGTCCGGGCCAATCGTAATTCAAGAACATTCTCTTCGTCTTTGGAGTCGCCGGCTTCTTCTCTGAAACAAGCCAGCATCGCCATAACGGCATCGGCCGCTTCCAGCGGCTGCACAAGCTCCTGCATATGGATTTCTTCTTCCAATGCCAATTCAAGACGCAGTTCTTTAACCTCTGCCTGAAATGCAAGCAAATGCACAACTAAGGAAGGAATCCCAAGCTTGAAGACATAGCTCTCCTGCCTGACCTTCTCTTTTATCTTCTCCATTAACGGAAGCAAATTATCATACTTTTTCAACTGCACGTAGCCCATCAAAATTTGGATATCGTTCATCCAATCATGCCGGTAATGATTGAATAACCGAAGCAAACGAACGTCCGAATCCGGCCCATCGAACAAGGCCCCTAGCGCTGTCACCGGCTTCGCCGCATCGTAAAATTGTACATCATTGGTGCGACCTTGTGCGTTTGACGTCACGCTTACCCTCTCCGTTCCGGTTCGTCCTTTACCCTCCCAGTATAGCACGCTGTACGGCAAAATTCACGGTATCCCTCCAATGAACTTACCAAAATATTCCGGGTCTAATTAAGAAAAAACCCCGGCGAGCATCGTTCGCCAGGGGTTTGGACGTTGATGATGGGAATTAAACTTCCACTGCTGCGGCTACAGGAGCAGCCGACACAGGGTAGACGCTCACTTTCTTACGATCGCGGCCTAACCGTTCGAATTTCACAACGCCTTCAACCTTAGCAAAAAGCGTATCGTCCGAGCCGATTCCCACGTTGTTGCCTGGGTGAATTTTCGTTCCGCGTTGACGAACGAGGATGCTTCCTGCCGTCACTTTTTGACCGTCGGCACGCTTAACACCAAGGCGCTTCGCAATACTGTCACGGCCGTTCTTCGTGGAACCTACACCCTTTTTGGATGCGAACAACTGAAGATTCAATTGCAACATGTCTGTCTACCTCCTTACTCGAATGATGATGTATCTTGCATCGCTATATATGCACCATACGATTGTTCAATAGATCTCAGCATGACGACCATGCTTTCCAGCAAAAGTTGTACTTTTTCGTCGATGTCCGCCTCAAGCTCCACCGGAATCTTGACTTGAAGCAGCCCGTGCTTCATGCGCGTTCCAAGCTGAATTCCCATCAGCGTTTCGACGGCATTTACCGTTCCTACGGTAACGGCAGAGACGCCGGCACAAACAATGTCCTTGCCCGGTTCGTCATATTGCGCATGTCCGTCAACAGTAAAACGCTCAATCCGCCTGCCCGGCCCCCGTGTTATCGCGACCCGAATCATGGCTTCTTACGCTTGGATCTTTTCGATCACAACTTTAGTGTAAGGCTGACGATGGCCTTGCTTGCGGCGATAGTTTTTCTTCGCTTTGTATTTGTAAACGATGATTTTCTCGCCTTTGCCATGCTTTTCAACTTTACCCGATACGGAAGCGCCGGAAATAATTGGAGCGCCTACCACCAAACCGTTAGCGCCGGATACGGCCAATACGCGGTCAAACGTCACCGCTTCGCCTTCGCCTGCTTCGAGTTTTTCGATGTAAAGAACATCGCCCTCTTGGACTTTGTACTGTTTACCACCAGTTTCAATAATTGCGTACATTGTTGCACCTCCTCATGTCTCAGACTCGCCTAAAGCCAGGTGGTTTGTCCGAGCCGGACAAACGCTTGACATAACCCGCTTCGTGCGGTTACAGCATGCTATAGCAACATACCAAGATATAATATCATAAAGCGTAGGCAACATGCAACACTTTATTGACTATAGTCAACAAAACCGCTGCCTCCGCAGGTCGGACACGACTTCAGAGCCGCCGCCTCTTTGCTGTCCCGCACTTTTTTGCGCGTCAGCTCCACCAGCCCGAGCTTAGTCCAGCCGACAACGACCGTCTTCGTCCGGTCCTTCTTCGTTTCCCGCATCAGCTCCTCGAGCACCTGCTGGCGGGAGCTTTCCGTTTCCATATCGATGAAGTCGATGATGATCAGCCCTCCGATATCGCGCAGCCGCAGCAATCTCGCAATCTCTCTGGCCGCTTCGAGGTTCGTGTCGAACACCGTCTGCTCCAGATCGATCGATCCCGTGTACTTTCCCGTATTGACGTCAAAGACGGTCAGCGCCTCCGTACGGTCTACGATCAAATACCCGCCGTTGTCCAGCCAAACCTTGCGTCGGAGTCCTTGTTCGAGCTGTTTCTCCACCCCGTATTCCGCAATCGGATCGGTATGAGGGCGAAGCTTGACCCGATCAGCAAGTCCCTCGGAACGAGGGGAAGCAATAAGCCCGCGCACCTCCTGCAGCATGCGCTCAGAGCCTACTACCAGCTCCTGTACGTCGTCGCGGACCAAATCGCGAAGCAAACGCGGCAGCATTTCCAGATCGCTATAAATTTTGCGCGGCACGTCTCCGTTCGATTGGGACGTTTTCTCCAGCTGCTGCCAACGAATGCGAAGCTCCTCAAGATTGGCCGCCAGCGCTTCCTCGGGCTCTCCGAGAGCTGCCGTACGCACGATGAAGCCTTCCCCGGGCCGCAGATGACGCTCAGCCATCCGTTTCAACCGGTCGCGGTCGGCGGCGCCGTCGATTTTGCGGGATACACCGATGTAATCGGCGAACGGCATGTAGACGCCGAAGCGGCCTGGGAGCGAGAAATGTGTCGTCACGCGAGCCCCCTTGGTGCCGACAGGCTCCTTGACGACCTGAACCATAATTTGTTGTCCCACTTTGACCAAATCATGAATGGGCGGCTTTTCCTTCGGCTGCTTATCCATATGAGCTGGCAGCAAATCGTCGATATATAAAAATCCGTTGCGCTCCAGCCCGATATCGACAAAAGCCGACTGCATGCCCTGCAGCACCCGCACGACGCGCCCGATGTATATATTTCCGGCCAATTGCCCCTGATTTCGCTCGCCCTTGTAATATTCCATGAGCTTGCCGTTCTCCTGAACGGCTACCTCGGTATGCGCTTCGTCGCATTTCACCAATATACGTTTCATGTGCAGCAACACCTCGGCCTTATTGTACCATATTCTTTAGGCGAAAAGCTCGGCAAGCGACTTTCCTCTTTTTGTTTCGTCAAAGTAATGAGCGAGCACCGCGCGCTCAGGAACGACATAGCGAATGCGCCCTTTGTCATCCAGCACGTAAACCAAATGATAACGGTCGCGCATAAACAGCCGGACGACCTCGGTCACTTTACGGTTTCCCGGCACCACGATCGGTCCGGCAAGCTCTCCTTTTCCATCTCTTATGTCCTTGAACCTCGCTTCGCGATGCACCAGAAAACGCATGAAGCGGTAAGGCGTGCTGCGCCATTCGTACCAATTGGAATAGAGCAAAAACAGTCCGATCATCAGCCAATTGAGCTGTATGCCGCCTTTTTCCGAGAACAGGTGTACGCCGGCGGCGCCGATCAACAGCGCGCTTAGCAGCAGGCTGGCCCCGGCTGTCACCTGTATCGTTCGTTGATAAGGCAGCCACAGCCCGACCAGTACCTGCATAACCCTGCCTCCGTCCAGCGGCAGCACCGGAAGGAGATTGAACAAGGCGATCAGCAGATTCGCCTGTACGAAATAGGAGCCCCATGGCTCGGAAAACAGACCCACCGCAATCAAAAATGAACCGACCGCCATCATCCAGACGTTCTGCAGCGGTCCGGCCAAAGCGACGACGAGGTCCTGAGCGGCAGGAACGCCGCCGGGCTCCTCCATCGAGGCGACACCCCCGAAGGGCAGCAGCTGCACTTCTCTGATCCGCCAGCCGAAGCTTCGGGCAGCCGCGACGTGTCCGAGCTCGTGAATGAGAACGATTCCGAACAGCGTTGCCGTTTCGATAAAATATCCCGTCCAGACGGATAGCAGCAGCAGGATCGAAAACAGCGGATGAAACCGGTAGCGGATGCCAAACCATTCATTCCACGGCCTGCCTCTCCCCCGTCTAATCAAATGAAATCACGTCCATCGGATTGACGGGCTTACCGTTCTTCGAAACGGCAAAAAAGAACGTTCCCGCTCCCTGCCCCCCTGCGGGTTCCGCTACCGTACCAATCGACTCTCCTCCTTTAAACCAATCTCCCGGCTGCACCTTTCCCGGCTCCAAATGCCCGTATATCGACTCCATACCGTCTGCATGCCGAAGTACCACGGCGAATCCGATATCTTCTTTCGGACCGGCAAATGTAACCAGCCCCGTATCGATGGTCGCCACGGGCGAGCCCGTCGCCGCTTCCACAAGAACCCCGCCCTGCATCGGTGTAAACGGAGCAATGAGCTTTCCGGCGACGGGCGGAAAGTAGTGCTTTGATACAATAGCGACCTTCTGCGCCTCCGTGTGCTTCGCAGGGTTCATCGCCGGAAGAAAAGACGGTGCGCCGCCGAACTTGTTCTCGTACCATGAGGCAAGCGCGACCATATCGAACGATTCGGTTAAAGCGGCGGTTACCCACTGCTTGCCCTTGTTCGCCCAAGGACGATCGAGAAGAAACATGCCCCATACGGCAGCAAACAGCATCCCGCTTATCAACAGCCGGACCGCAAGCCGCCCGGTGCGGGAGCCCGGACGAAAAAACGATCCTCCGTCGTCCTCCCGGCTCATGCGGGATAGTTCCCGCCGCCATTTGCGGTTCCATTCCTCCTCGGGGTCGGCAGGAGCGTATAGGTCCGGCCTCAGCGGCCCCTCTTGCCGGGTATAAGGTCCGGGCAATCCGCGCGGGTCGTCGGATCGGAATTTCCATTCCCCCCCAATGCCCAAGCTATCCCGGTCCCATTCCCATTCGCGAATCTCACCTCCAGACGGAAACTCAATATGCGCATATTCCGTTTCTCTGCCTGGTCGGCGGCTTCCGCCTTCCTGCAGCTTGCGTATTTTTTCGGACCGGCGTTCCCGGACGTTTTTTCTCGTTTCCATCCCCCTACCCCTCCCGCATTCAAGCTATACTCCATCCTATGAGCTTGTACCCGCAAATATACGGACAAGGAGTAGGAATAAACGGGCTCGGTTCTGTGAAACCTCATCTTTTCTTTATACAAAAAAACACCCTTTAGCAGGGTGCTTCACATCGCTTCGTATCATCTTTGTTCACTCGTCCTCAAGCAGCTTGTCATCATGCAGCCGCACGCTCATGACGAGTCCCATCGCAATCATGTTGATCAGCAGCGAGGTTCCCCCGTAACTGATGAACGGCAACGTTATACCGGTCACAGGCATAATGCCGATCCACATGCTGATGTTTTCGAAAATTTGGAAAACCATCATGGAGACGATACCGATAATAATGTAGGTACCGGCGAGGTGGTTGCAGTAAATTGAGATGAGAATCATGCGGTAAATCAATACAAAATACATCAGCAGCAAAACGGACGCTCCGACAAAACCGAACTCTTCGCCGACAACTACGAATATCGCATCCGTGTAGACGACGGGAATGCGGTTGCTATGAACGGACGATCCGTTCAAATACCCTTCCCCGAGCAGCGAGCCTGAGCCGATGGCGCGGATGGCATTGTCCACCTGCCATTTGTCGTCCTTGCTGGCCGTTTCCGGACTAATAAATGTATTGATGCGGTCCATCCAGTGGGTCGGCCATTTTTGGGCCTGGAAAAACTGCTGAATATCTGTATGATAATTCTCAAACAAGTACAAGAACAAATAGGCAGCCCCAGCGATGACCAGTGCCCCAATCAGCAAATAGCTTAGCCTCATGTTGCCGATCCAGTACATTCCGCACAAGATGACAACCAAAATCATCGCATTGCCAAGGTCCGGCTGGACCGCGACCAGAACTACGGGGATGAACGTAATCAAGCCGATGGGAATGACATCCTGAAGCAGCCCAAGCGGCTCCCCTTTGCGCCTAGCAATGAACATCGCCAGCGTTAGAATCAAAATAATTTTAAATAATTCCACGGGCTGAAAGTCGAGCTTGACGACCGGAAGCGAAAACCAGCCTCTGGCCCCGCCGATCTTTTCACCGAACATTAAAACGGCAATGAGAAGAAACACGCCGAATCCGTATAAATAAAAGGAAACTTTGGTCAGTATCCTGTAGTCGATCAAGGTCGTAACCAAAAAAGCAATAATGGATACGATGTAAATAACGATTATTTTTGTCGGTTCAAACGTAATGGTTCTTGAGTTCAGCGTCGCGCTGTACACGAGCATCGTGCTGATGACCATGAAGGCGAGAAGTATGACTACGATGGGCACATCGATTTTTTTCAGCTTGTGCAGCACCTGACGTTCATCCTATTCCGAGAAACTTTTTCATCTTATTGAATACGCCGGTTTTCTCTTCCATGGGCATCAGCGGTACCGAATCGCCAAGCATCCGCCGGGCGATATTGCGGTAAGCGATCGCTGCGCGCGAATCCGGATTCATCACGGTAGGCTCACCGAGATTCGCAGCTTTAATGACATACTCGTCATCCGGAACGATGCCAAGCAGATCGATGGCAAGGACAGAGCAAATTTCGTCGATATCGAGCATTTCGCCTTTTTTGACCATATTCGGACGAATGCGGTTGATCACGAGCTTCGGCGACTCGACGTTCGGCTCTTTTTCCAAAAGACCGATGATGCGGTCGGCATCCCGTACGGCGGCGTTTTCCGGCGTCGTGACGACGATCGCTTTGTCTGCGCCCGCAACCGCATTCTTGAAGCCTTGCTCGATGCCGGCCGGACAATCGATAATCACAAAGTCGAAATCGCGCTTGAGCTCGACCACAATTTGCCGAACCGCTTCCGGCGAAATCGCGTGCTTGTCTTTCGTCTGGGCGGCCGGCAGCATATACAGCTCATCGAAGCGCTTATCTTTCACAAGCGCTTGCGGCAGTCGGCACCGTCCTTCGGCGACATCGATCAAGTCGTATATAATGCGGTTTTCAAGGCCCATCACGACGTCCAAGTTGCGGAGACCGATGTCCGTATCAACCATGACGACCTTTTTCCCCTGCAGCGCCAAAGCCGTTCCGATATTTGCGGACGTCGTCGTTTTGCCGACGCCCCCTTTGCCGGACGTGATAACGATTGCCTCTCCCATAGGTCCCACTCCTTTACCATCAAGCGTGTACATTCAAGCCGAACTTGTGCAAATGATGGATTTTGTCGATTTCCATTTTGCCGTCCTTCACGTATGCGAATTCCATGTACGTATCGAAAGCGTCCCCAAGACCCCATTCGTCGGGAGGACGGCTTATAATTCCCGCGATGCGAAGCTGCGTCGGCCTCATGTGAGAAGCGGCGATCACGGACCTTTCGTCTCCGTCGACCCCCGCATGCGCCATGCCGCGGAGCGAACCCATCACATAAATGCTGCCCGAGCTGATGATAGCTCCGCCCGGGTTAATGTCCCCTAAATATAAAATGTCGCCCTCATGCGAAAACGTCTGCCCCGAACGGACGATCCCCCGAACGATTTTCACGTCCGGGGTCCCTTGCGGCGCTCGCTCGTGCGAAGGATCCGCCGTCTCTACGGATTGGACAAGCAGGTTGCCCTTTTGACTGATGATGCTGCGCACCAGTTCCCGCTGCTCCTCGGTCACCGCCCGATTGCCGAGCTTGACATACACATGAATGATCGGACCGGTTAATATTTGCTGGTGCGTCTTCTCCAGCTTGTGTCTCAACTCGGCGACCACATCGGAAAACTCGCACGCATCATCGAGCAAAAACACCAATCCGTCCTTCACACCTTTGATCGTCACATGATGTTTAGCTGCCGCCATAACCGCTCCTACCTCCTAAGCCTATACAATTCGGCTTGGCGCGGGCGTTCTCCTGCTGCCTTGCGTTAAAAAAATTATTCCATTTCCTCCGTCTGCTTCACCGGAAGACCCTCGAAAAGCTTCCGGATCGGCACGTAGATGGCAAGCGCAAACAACAGGTTGATCAGCATGCTTGGCAGCATCTGATGAAGGAATACCCACTCTAAGTTCGTATGTGTGACACGAAACAGCCGTAACAAACCGTAGATCGCCATATCGTAAAACAAATTGCCGAGCCCGATCACGATCATGCTGATCACGATGCTTGAATAAATGCGTCCTTGTAGCATGCCGGCCAAATATCCGGCAAGGCCCATTCCGAACGATACCGGCCCGAGCATGGGCGAATAATAGATGAAGTCATGCAGCATACCAAAAACGAGGCCGTAAACGAGCGCCGTATGCCGATTGATATACAATCCGATAAATAAAACGATAACAAGTACGAAATGCGGGTCCACCTGAACCTTCGTTTGCCAGGCGACGGGAACGAGCCACGGGAGAAGCGTTCCTTCGAGCAAAAACAAAACGGAGAGAATCAACCATAATTTTTTATGATTCATCGGCTCACCTTAACCTTCCGGCATCTCGATGACGAAGACTTCGCGAAGATGGTTGAAGGACGCAAACGGCGCGATCTCCGCTACGTGGGTGACTGAATCGCCCTCGTACCGTTCCGTCACTTTGCCGATTTCAATGCCGTTCGGGAAAACAAGCCCTTTCCCGGCCGTAATGATCGTGTCCCCTGGCTGTAGCTTATCTTGCGGGTCGATTTTTGTCATAATCAGCTTCTGTTTATCGGGATCATACCGCTCGATTATTCCGAACGATTCATTCTCTCTTCCTTTGACGGACGCGGAAATTGCCTTGGAGTTCGAAGTGGCCTTGTCGTCGATTCCTGTAAGCAGTTGGACGTCGGAATAGAAATTGGAAACCGCAACGACGCGGCCGATCAAGCCTTCAACCGACTGAACGGCCATGTTCGGGCGGATGCCGTCTTTTTCTCCCAAATTGATCGTAATCGTCTTGTTCGATTGCTGAAACGTCACCACTTCGGCAATCCGGAAATTGTACTTGTTCATCGACTTTTGCCGCTCCGTGAAGCCAAGCGCCGCCTGCAGCCGCTCGTTCTGCAGCTCCAAATCGTTCAGGCGCGTCGTGTCGCGGGCGTATCTGGATAACGTTTCCCGCAGTACCGTATTTTCTTCATGAAGCGTACGCAGCCGATTCACATCTTCGAAAACGCCGGCTACAAAGGCGACCGGCTTATAAATCAATCCTTGTGTCCATGCGAGGGCATCCTTAACAAATTTCTCCGGCCAAGTTTTATAGCCCGGTTGACCAAAGGTCAATCCCATCAGCGCAATAAAACAGATGAGGCCGAGCATCAGGATCAGCAGTCTTTTATTCCCCAGTAGTTTCAATGGCTACACCTTCCAACCTGAGGCTGCGTTTAGCGCCTGGACCTGCTTGTAGGGCCGCTTCTCGTCTTGAACAAATGAATGTTCTCCAGTGCGCGCCCGGTGCCGATAGCCACGCAATCCAAAGGATTCTCGGCGACCAGCACCGGCATGCCGGTTTCGCGGGACAGCAGCTTATCCAGATTGCGGAGCAAGCCCCCGCCGCCGGTCAGCACAATGCCGCGGTCCATAATGTCGGCCGCCAGTTCCGGCGGGCATTTCTCAAGCGTAACCTTGACGGCCTCTACGATGCTGTTCACCGTATCGCCAAGCGCCTCGGTAATCTCGTCGGATGTCACAGCCATCGTTTTAGGCAGGCCGGACACGAGATCGCGGCCGCGGATTTCAAGACGGGTCGGTGGCTCCAACGGCAGTGCCGAGCCGATCTCCATCTTGATCTGCTCCGCCGTGCGCTCGCCGATCATCAAATTGTATGTGCGTTTAATATATTGGATGACCGCTTCATCCATCTCGTCGCCGGCCACACGGATCGAACGGCTGGTGACGATGCCGCCGAGGGAAATGACGGCGACCTCGGTCGTCCCCCCGCCGATATCCACCACCATGCTACCGGTCGGCTCCCATACCGGAAGATCGGCGCCGATGGCCGCAGCGAACGGCTCTTCGATCGTGAACGCATCTCGGGCGCCGGCTTGGCGCGTCGCATCTTCTACCGCGCGCTTCTCCACTGCGGTAATTCCCGAGGGAACGCACACCATAACGCTCGGATGACGTTGGAACAAGACGCGCTGTTTCTGCGCTTGACGGAGGAAATATCTGATCATCGTCGACGTGGTCTCGAAATCGGCAATGACGCCGTCCTTCATCGGGCGGATCGCGCGGATATTGCCCGGCGTTCTGCCAATCATCTTCTTCGCGTCATTGCCTACGGCCTCGATCGTTTTTGTATCCGTGCGAATCGCGACGACAGACGGCTCGCGCACGACGATGCCTTTGCCTTTGACATAAACTAGCGTATTTGCGGTTCCCAGGTCGATACCCAAGTCTTTTGTGAATCCTCCGAACATGGTTGGTGCTCCCTTCTCTATTTGAGGCGCTGATCACGCGGAATGGTTTGTTTGATGCGGATTACGAGGAGCTGCCGCATTGGTGCGGCAACGCATTGACGGCCTAACGGCCAAGGTTCGTCCAATCCCGAATCGACTGCCGTCCGGCCGTTTCTTTCATTATATTACATGAATCCAAGCTCCTTCAAACTCACGTAGCGCTTGTCGCCGATGACGATATGATCCAGCACGTCAATCCCGACAATTTCGCCCGCTTGGACTAATCGCTTGGTGATTTCCACGTCCTCCGGACTCGGCGTAGGGTCACCGCTCGGATGATTATGGGCACAGACGATCGAAGCGCTGCTGCGCTTGATGGCGGCCCGGAACACTTCACGGGGATGTACGATGGAGGCGTTTAAGCTGCCCATCGACAAGGTTTCCTGCCCGATGACGTGATTTTTCGTATTTAAGAACAGGCACACAAAATGCTCTTTCTGCAAATAGCGCAAATCCTCCATCAGCAGCGCAGCGACATCCTGCGGTGAGCGAATCGTAACCGTTTCGTTCATCGTGCTTCGCGCCAGCCTTCTCCCGAGCTCGATGCCCGCTTGAATCTGCAGCGCTTTGGCTTCGCCGATGCCTTTGATTTCGGTCAACTGCTCCATGCTCATGTCCGTCAGCATGCGGAGACCGCCGCATTGGATAAGCAGTCGCTGGGCAACGTGAACGGCCGATTCCTTGTATGTACCCGTGCGGAGCAAAATGGCCAGCAGTTCCGCATTGCTCAGTGCTTGCGCCCCATACAACATCATGCGCTCTCTCGGTCGGTCTTCGCTGGGGACATCGCGCAAGGTCATATTGGGCGATTCCATGCATTCCCTTCTTTCTATGAGATGTCCGATTTCTCATTATAGCATGATGTTTTGTCAAATGACAGCGACCTGCAAAACACGACGAATACCGGACTAATGCGCATTGGACAAGCTGTAAAACCTATATATCTCTTCGGGAAGCGGAGTCGATTTCAGTCCGCCGGATGAAGGGTACGTCCGGTTCTACATATCGTAAGATTTGATTTGTTTTCATAGTCGAATACAATGCGAGTATCAAAATAAATGGGAGCGGTGTCTAGCTGCATGGTCAAAGAGTTGGCATAATCAACTGACTGATTCGTTATCTTTATAATACTTTAACATCCAATTCCTCAAGCAATTCAGACAGTAAACTCAATGACATTCCAACGACATTAAAATGATCGCCATTGATTGACTCAATAATTGTTGAACCAATGCCCTGAATTGCATACGCACCTGCTTTATCCATTGGCTCACCAGTAGCAATATAGGCACGTATTTGTTCATCAGATAATGCTTTCATTCGAACATCGGTCACTTTTGATCTTGTAATTATTCTAGACTCTCCAACGTCAATACAAGTTATCCCCGTATAGACTTGATGAGTCTTTCCCTCAATTAGTTTTAGCATCCTAAAAGCGTCTTCTTGATCCTTGGGTTTTCCTAATACCTGTTGTGAATAGACAACGATCGTGTCAGAACCAATTACAATGGATTGACTATCTGTAACCCTTGCAGTAGATGCCTTAGCTTTTCTAAGCGATAGTTCTTCGACAATTCGATCTGGAGGCAAGTCCGTAGAAATTGTTTCGTCAACATCGTTGGTAATAATTTCAAACGGAAGTTTTAACATTTGAATTAATTCTTGTCGTCTAGGTGAGGATGATGCAAGCACTAATGTTTTCATTTGGGTCCTCCAATTTTATCCACACGTTTCATCTCGGCAAGCCAAGCCGATACCTTGTATCCCTCTTTCGCAAGGTGCATTGCGCTTCCGTAAACCCCCACTTGATCGATCAGCTCCTGGCGACGCGGAAAAGATGAAGCCTGAATCAAGGTTTCGGATACCGCGAACGTCATAAACCGCTCCCTCGTTTCGAAAGCTTGTAAAATGGAGCTTTGCCGTCCGAGTCCGCTTCGCCCTAAAGTTTGCGGAACAGCCAAAAGCCGGCCGCCAGCCCGACGATGCTGATCAGATTCAACCGGATATGCAGATTCAGATCGTACCGAATGACCAACAAATCGGCCTTGGGCTGCCAGGTCAGCTCTACGGATTTGGTCAGAAAGGACAATACCGCATACGGCGACAGCAGTTGGCCGATGAGCGTTCCGGCGACGAGCCCGAGCAGCAGCATAAGGATGAACGTGAGCGTATTCTTTTTCAAAATATAGGATACCTCTTTCGTAGAAAATGCAATCGGCCGCTTCGAAATGTCACACGTCATTATACCATAACTCACGAAGGACAAGCGGACTTATATAACTAAGGACAGCTTAACTTGAAGGAATATTTAACGCTTACAGGATGTAGAAGCCGGAACAAGGAAGGAGTGAACCGGAAGATGCGAAAGCCTTGGATGCGGGCCGCTTTGCTCGCGTTCGCCCTTCTGGTGCTGCCGGGGCATGCCTCGGCTGCGAAAATTGTCGTCGATGCAGGACATGGCGGCTCCGATCCCGGGGCGATCGGGGTAAACGGCCTGAAGGAGAAAACAGTGAACCTGGACATTGCCCGTCGACTGCGTGACCTGCTTGTCCAACGAGGGTATGAGGTGGTCATGTCCCGGGACACCGACGACTATGTTTCGCTCAAGGGACGCGTCGATTTCACCAATGGACAGCAAGCCGATCTATTCGTCTCCGTTCATGCCAATTCGAATTTTAACGCGAGCACGCGCGGGGCCATGGTGCTTTATTATGATGACACCTACCCTCAGAGCAGCTACCCCGCCAGCGAAGAGATGAAGGCGCTCACGCCGGAGAGCCGCGAGCTTGCGCAGCAGGTGCTGGACGCTTTCGTCCAAACGACGGGACTGGAGAACAAAGGACTTGTTCCCAGTGCGGTATATGTCGTACGGATGGGAACGATTCCGAGCATTCTCGTGGAGACGGCGTTTCTTTCGAACGCCGCGGATACGGAACTGTTAGCCAGTGAGTCGATGCGCCAGACGATGGCGCTCGGCATTGCCCGCGGCATTGAAGCATACATATCGCCGCAAAGCAGCGTGTTCCCCGATCTTTGGGGACACTGGGCCCGGGACGCCGTCCTGCGGCTGAAAGCGCAAGGCGTGGTTGAAGGCACCGGCGGGCGTTTCGAGCCCGGCCGGATGATGACGAGAGCGGAGTGGGCGACGCTGCTCGGGCGGGTGTTCGACCTGCCGGCGGCGAAGCCGGAAGGGAGCGCCTGCGCCAGTAACGGCACGGTCACCGGCGGGGTTTACGGCGACGGCGGCGGGAGCTGCGGGGCCGGCGCAGGCGCGTACCGCGACGCGAGCGCAGGGCATTGGGCCTTCGCCGCCCTCGATCGGGCGGTGAAGGCCGGCGTGCTGGAGGGCTACCCCGACGGCACGCTGCGGCCCGACCAGCCCGTGACCCGGGCGGAGGCGGCGGCGATGTTTCAGCGGCTGGCGAAGGCGCCGCATGTTCCGGGCGCGCAGCCGCCGTTCCGGGACGTGAAGGCGAGCTTCTGGGCCGTGGATGCCATCGCCAGCCTGAAGCGGGCCGGCTGGATCGACGGGGTGACGGCGGAGCGCTTCGAGCCGGAACGGCTGATCACGCGTGCGGAAGCCGCCGCGCTGATTGATCGCTATATGGCGGATGCCAAGAAGCCGAAGAAAACTGCCCCAGAACCGCAAACGCCCGGACGGACCTCTACCGGCAAGTAAGCAAGGTCCTTTATACCCAACGGAAAAAGCCGCCGAACCGAAAACGGTCCGGACGGCTCTTTCCCGTGCGCCTCCGTCGGCGGATTAATCCGCCTGCCGGTTAAGAAAGCGCGACCGCCTTGAGCAATTCCTTCTCCGCCACGATGTACTGCATGGCAGCCGTTTGCGCCTGCCACAGGAAGGCCTGAGAAGGGTTCTTCTTGTATTCCTCAAATGATGCCACGGCCGTATTCAAGGAATTGTTCATCTTGGGCAGTGCCTTCTTCCCGGCTTCGCCCAGACCATCACTGACGGTGGCAGCCGTCTGGGACCAGCTTTGATGCGTCGTCTTGATCGACTGCAGCACCTTATCGTCAAGCGCTTCCGGTTTGGCGTCGGCCGCATGACTGATCGTTTGTGCCGCGATGAGCTTCACGAGCTTATCCCCTTGCGCAATATAATTGGAAAACACATCGGCTTGCTTGCCGTTCCATTTGATTTTCGTCACCGCTGGCAAATCGAGTGTTTTGACAATCACCTCGATGTTTTTTTGCTGATAGGCTTGCGACAACCCCAGGGCTTCGTCCCGGGTTCCGGCCATTCCCACATAGACGGGGTGCTTGTCACCCTCATCTACCGCTCCTGCCAGTCCTTTCTTGCGAAAATCCGCAGCCGCGGCCTCCGCTCCTTGCGCGCTGCTGAATACCCCGCCTTGCAGAACGGCATACGATTTCGCCGGGATCTGCACCGCCACGCCGATCGCAGAACCGCTCGCCGGGGCTGCCGAACCCTCAGCGCCCGTTTTACCGGTCGTCTCCCCTGTGGAAGCCGTCCCGCCGGCCCCGGCTCCCTTCGTCCCCTGTTGGGCTGTTGTCATGCTGCCTGGAGACGTTGTTTTGCCGGAGTCCGTACCGCCCGAAAACATCGACAAGACTAAAAAACCGAAGGCGACGCCCGTCACCACCGCACCGGCGACGGAAGCGGTAATGCGAATCCAAGAGCCGTTGCCGTGGGTTCTCCTGAAATAGGCCGATTCCTCCTGTGTATAAGGCCGGTGCGTTCGCTCCATGCCGCTGGTCGAAACCGGCCGCTCGACGTAACCCGTTTCCGGATCGAACGACCGGCCGCCGCCCGATTCGCGAATCAATTGTTCCACGCGGTGCGTCTCAGTCTCAAAAGAGCTCTGCCAACCGCCAAAATCGGTCGTGTATTCGTTAAGCGCAGGTCCGGTCCACATCGATCCTCTTATTTTTCCGTTCTCTACCGGCGGCTTGTCCGACTCCTTGCGGCTTTCGTCAGCCGGTTGCTCCACGACGGTATATTCTTCCGCTCGAAGGGGGATGACCTGCGACCCGCTCCCCGTATCCTGCCGTTCTTGCCGCTGCCCGTCCTTGTGGAAACGAAACGTCATCTTGGTCTTGTTCATTGCGCCAACTCTCCCTTGTCCATATTCGTATTACTAGACTATGAGAATCGGTCCGCAAATAGAACCGCAGTCAACGCAGACAGCCAATTCGCGGTCCCATGCAAAAAAACCCCAGCTTCGCCGCTTGAACGGCGTTCCGGGGGTTTTCGTTTCCTACTGCTAAGCCAAGCGTTCCGTCAATGCCTCGGCAAGACCGGCCGCCGCTTTCCATATGTCTCCTGCGCCCATCGTAATCACCAAATCTCCGGGGCGCACCGACTTCAGCAAATAGGTCTGCACCTGCTCCTTGGTCGGGACATAGCGCACGTTGGCATTGCTGTTCTGACGAATCAGCTCGACGAGCCTCGCCGAATCGATGCCTTCAATCTGCTTCTCGCCCGCCGGCGAATAGATGTCGGTAATGATCACTTCGTCCGCCTCGGGAAACGCGCGGCTGAACTGCTCGAACAAAAAGTACGTCCTCGTGTACCGCTGAGGCTGAAATACGGCGACAATCCGTTTGCCGGTCGCCTTCGCCGCTTGGATCGTCGCTTCGATTTCGGTCGGATGGTGCGCATAGTCGTCGATCACCAAAATATCGTCGACTTCTCCGAGCACCTGGAAACGCCGCTTGGCCCCCCGAAACTCGGTAATCGCTTCCGCGATCCGGTCGAAGGATAGCCCCGCTTCCATGCAAGTAATCAGCGTAGCGAGCGCATTGTAGACGTTGTGCTTGCCTGGTACGGACAGATGAATCGTTCCGAGCGTCTCGGCGCCGCGCATGACATCGAACGATACTTTACGGTCGCCAAGAACGATGTTCCGAGCCGTAAAATCCGCTTCCGTTTCAATCGCATACGTGAGGACCTCGCTATTCACGCTGGAGATCATCTCTTTCAAGTATTGGTCGTCCAAGCAAACGACGGCCTTGCCGTCCTCTTTCACCTGACTCAAATATTGCGCATAGGCTTTTTTCAAATTTTCAAAATTGCCGTCGTAGTTTTCCAGATGATCCGCTTCAATATTGTTTACCAAGGCGATGGCAGGCTGGTACTGCAAAAACGAACCGTCGCTCTCGTCCGCTTCCGCGACGACCCAATCGCCTTTGCCCGCCTTGGCGTTGCTTCCCACGTTCATAATTTCCCCGCCGATAATGAAGGTCGGGTCCGAGCCGCAGCGCTCAAGTACGAGCGCAATCATCGACGACGTGGTCGTCTTTCCGTGCGCGCCCGCAACCGCGATGCCTTTTTTGGCGCTCATCAGTCTCGCCAGCATTTGTGAACGGTGCAGAATCGGAATGTTCAGTTCCTCCGCCGCCACCATTTCGACATTATCCTTGGCCAAAGCCGTGGAATACACGACGACGTCCGCGCCTTTCACATTTTGCGCCTTGTGCCCGATGAACACTTGCGCCCCTTTGGCCGCAAGCTTCTCTGTCAGCTCCTGCTGCGCCAAATCAGATCCCGAAACTTGGTAACCCATTTCCAGCATCACCTTGGCAATGGCACTCATGCCGTACCCGCCGATGCCGATAAAATGGATATGCTCCGATGTATTCACGCCTGCGTTCACCAGCCTTTTTCAGAATCGGATTGATGCTTGATCCAGGAACGGACGTCCCCTATTAGATATAACGTGCCGGAGACGACAGCCAGGTCGTCCTGTGTCGTCAAGCGTTTAAGCTTCTCCAGCCCCGTCTTCCAGTCGGGTTCCACGATCACTTCTACGTCGTGCCTCCCGCACTCCGCCAGAAGCGATTTGGCAAGTCCGGCCAGATCCTCGGCAGCGGTCTTTTTCAGCCAATTCGGCTCGGTTAGGATAAGCGTATCCACTATTGGTAGTATATGCCTCAAATAGCCCGTATGATTCTTGTTCGTCAACATTCCCATCATAAAATGGAGCCTATTGTACGAATATGTTCCCTTCAGCGCAGCGGCAAGCGACTCGGCCCCCTCGGGGTTGTGCGCGCCGTCGATCAAAATGCGCGGTTCCTGCGATACCATCTCCAGCCGCCCCGGCCACTGCGTCGCTTTCATGGCGCGAAGCAAATCCTCGTCTTCCACGATCAGCGCATAATATTGCCGCAGCACCTCAAGCGTCATGAGCGCCACCGCCGCGTTTTTCAACTGGTGCGGGCCGTTCATGGAGATGGCGACGTCCGGAAGGTCCCGGAACGTGTCGGTAAACCGAAACGTCTGCTCGTTTTCTTTGGTTGAGATCGTTTCATAACGGAACTCCCGGTCCAGCAAATAAAGCGTACTATTCTTGGCTTTCGCCGCTTCCTCGACGACCCGAACGACCTCCGGCTGCTCCACCGCGCTGACGACCGGGACGCCTGCCTTAATAATGGCCGCTTTCTCGGCCGCGATTTTCTCCAGCGTATCGCCAAGAAACTCCATATGGTCATGACCGATATTCGTAATGACGGAGACAAGCGGCGTCACGATATTCGTCGAATCCAACCGTCCGCCGAGCCCCGTTTCCCAGACGACAAAGTCGGGATAAGCGGTGCGGGCAAAATACTCGATCGCAACCACGGTCGAGATCTCGAACATCGACGGCTGCCCAAACTCCTCCGCAACCTGATCGACGAGCGGCTTGACTTTATTGATCACCTTCAGGAGGTCTTCATCCGGGATATTGACCCCATTGAGACGAATGCGCTCATTGTAGCTTTCAATGTAAGGAGAAGTAAACGTCCCGACGTCGTAGCCGCATGCGCGGATGACTTCAGTCAAATAGGCGCAAACCGAACCCTTGCCGTTCGTACCGGCGACATGAATAAACTTGAGACGCCGGTGAGGATGGTCGAGCAGCTCCATGAGCCGCTCCATCCGTTCCAGCCCCGGCTTGATTCCCGCCAAAGGAATAAACCGGACAACCCAGTCGATCGCTTCCCGGGCCGTCCGGAACGGCCCTTCGTTAACGCTTAGCTGTGCTTCGCTCATGATGCCTCATCCTCTCAGTTCGGCCAGCCGGGCCGACACTTTATCCCGTTTGTCCGCATAATCGGCGAGCTTGGCTTTCTCCTCGTCGATGACTTTGGCCGGCGCTTTGGCAACGAAGCCTTGGTTGGCCAGCTTCTTCTCGATCCGGTCCACTTCACCGTGCAGCGTAGCAAGCTCTTTTTCCAGCCGCGCTATTTCTTGGGAAATGTCGATCAGCCCTGCAAGCGGTAAGAACAGCTCCGCCCCGGTTACGATGCCTGTCATCGCTTTGTCCGGCGTTGCGAGCTCAAGCTCGATGGAAAGCGCGGACGTGTTGCAGAAACGCCGCACATATTCTTCGTTGCGCTTCAGAATAGCCAGCGCCTCTTCACCGGCCGGCTTCACGAGCAGCTCGACCTTTTTGCTCATCGGCACGTTCACTTCCGCACGAATATTGCGCACCGTCCGGATGATGTCCATCAGCAGCTCCATCTCGCGCACCGCGTCCGCCGCTTCAAAGCGCGTCTCAAAGGTCGGCCAGGCAGCGAGCGTAATCGTCTCGCCTTCATGCGGCAGATGCTGCCAGATTTCCTCGCTGATAAACGGCATGAACGGGTGAATCAAGCGCTGCGTGCGGTCCAGCACGTAGGCCAGAACGGATTTCGTCGTTTTCTTCGCCGCTTCGTCGCTGCCGTACAAGGACAGCTTGCTGAATTCGATGTACCAATCGCACAGATCGTCCCAAATGAAATTGTACAACAGTCGTCCGGTTTCGCCGAATTCATACGCATCGATCAGTCGGGTCACTTCGCGGACGGTTTCGTTCAAGCGGTGCAAAATCCAACGGTCGGCCGTACCAAGCTCACCGCTCAGATCGATATCCGACGCTTTGAAATCGCCCAGGTTCATCAGGACGAAGCGCGATGCGTTCCAAATTTTATTGGCAAAGTTGCGCGCCTGCTCGACTTTTTCCCAGCGGAAGCGGAGATCCTGTCCCGGCGTGGAACCGGTCGAAATCATGAACCGCATGGCGTCGGCGCCGTACTTTTCGATCACTTCAAGCGGATCGACTCCGTTGCCGAGCGACTTGGACATTTTGCGGCCTTCCGCATCGCGGACGAGCCCGTGAATCAGCACGTCTTTGAACGGAATTTGATCCGTGTATTCGAGTCCGCTGAAAATCATCCGCGCTACCCAGAAATAAATGATATCGTAGCCCGTCACGAGAAGATCGGTCGGGTAATAACGCTTCAAATCTTCCGTCTGCTCCGGCCAGCCGAGCGTGGAGAACGGCCACAGCGCGGAGCTGAACCAGGTATCCAGCACGTCGTTGTCCTGGGTCAGATGCGAGCCGCCGCAATGCAGACATACGGAAGCGTCCTCGCGGGAGACGATCATTTCGCCGCAATCGCCGCAGTACCAGGCCGGAATACGGTGTCCCCACCACAACTGACGGGAAATGCACCAGTCGCGAATGTTTTCGATCCAATGTAAATAAGTTTTTTCAAAGCGGTCCGGTACGAAGTTCGCGCCTTGGCCGGATTTCTGTGCTTCGATCGCGCGTTCGGCGAGCGGCTTCATTTTAACGAACCATTGCGTGGACAAATACGGCTCCACGACTGCGCCGCTGCGCTCGCTGTGGCCGACCTGATGCACGTGTTCCTCGATTTTGATCAGCACGCCATGCTCCTTCATATCCGCCACAATCTGCTTGCGGCAGTCGAAGCGGTCCATGCCCTGATACTTGCCGGCATTTTCATTCATTTTGCCGGATTCGTCCATCACAAGCACCTGCGGAAGATCGTGGCGTCTGCCCACCTCGAAGTCGTTCGGGTCGTGCGCTGGAGTAATTTTGACCGCGCCGCTGCCGAAATCCTTCTCGACATATTCATCGCCGACGATCGAAATTTCGCGGCCGATGATCGGAAGCACAAGCGTTTTGCCGATCAGGTGCTTGTAGCGCTCATCCTCGGGATGGACTGCGACGGCCGTATCCCCGAGCATCGTTTCTGGACGGGTGGTCGCCACAACGATGAATTCATCGCTGTCCTTCACCGGATATTTCAAATGATACAGCGCGCCCTGCACCTCTTTGTATTCGACTTCGATGTCGGAAAGCGCCGTGCGGGCGGCCGGGTCCCAGTTAATGATATATTTGCCTCGGTAGATCAGCCCTTTTTCGTACAAACGGACGAACACTTCGCGGACCGCCTTGGACAGCCCTTCGTCCAGCGTGAACCGTTCGCGGGAATAATCGAGCGAGAAGCCCATTTTGGCCCACTGCTCGTGGATCGTCCCGGCGTAATGTTCCTTCCACTCCCATACCTTTTCCAAAAACTTCTCGCGGCCGAGATCGTACCTCGTCACGCCTTCCTCGCGTAGCTTTTGCTCCACCTTCGTCTGCGTCGCGATGCCCGCATGGTCGGAGCCAGGCAGCCACAGGGCGTCGTAGCCCTGCATCCGTTTGGTCCGCGCCATAATATCCTGGAGCGTAAAATCTAGCGCATGGCCGATATGCAGCATACCGGTAACGTTCGGCGGCGGGATAACCATCGTGTATGGCTTCGCATCCTGACGCTGCCCCGCTTTAAAGTATTGTCCCTTGAGCCAGTAGTCGTACCACTTTTTCTCGGCTTCCTTCGGATCGTAGGTTGTCGGCATAGCCGTTTCCGGCGCCGCTTGTTTGGTTTCTTCCATACACTGCAACCTCCAAGTACACATAATTGTGGTTTTTTTTAGTTTTCAGCTTTACCGTACCATCGGAGAACTGGTGACAAACAAATAAAAGCCTTCCGCCGCAAAGGACGAAAGGCTCTCGCTTCCGTGGTACCACCTTTATTCCGCCCGTGCTCCGAGAAGCTGGAGGCTTCCCTTCATCCGTGCGGCACTTGAACAGATAACGGCTGTGACCGGCCGAATCTAGAGCTTCCGCTTTCAATTCGACAACTCCGGGGCGACTTCGACAGGTACGTCCTGCGGAACCTTCCAGCTCTTGCCGGCTCCGCTCTCTGAAGGGTTCGCTGTCTACTATTCCCTTTCCGCGTTTTTGCTTGCATCTATGCGTACTATGATAAACAATAGTCAGGACAGAGTCAATACAAGTATAACCAAAAACCCCCCGGGTCAAGCCTGTTTCGGCTCGGTCGAGGGGATTTTTGTAAAAAAAGCTTCATTTCGGGATATACACGATCTGCCCTTCGGATACTTCATGATCTCCGAGGCGGTTATAAAGCGCGATTTCGCGAGGGTTCAGATCGTAGCGCTTAGCAATGGACTCCAGTGTCTCTTCCTTTTGCACGATGCACAGCCGGAGCCTTTTGAATCCCTGCTCTTCGCCGTTGGAAGTGAGCAGCAGGTTTTTCCATTCTACCTTCTCCGCCACGGACTCCGATTCTTCCCCAAACGTTTCTTCCGGATCGCGCTTTTCCTTTTGGGAAGAGCCGAGGTTAAACAAATTGGACAGCCCGAACGACTTGTAAAGCGGTGCGGGAGCCGTAGGCGGCTCGGGCGTTTTTTTGCCGCCGACGCCTACCTTCAGATCTTTATCCGGCGCCGCGGTCGGTTTAAGATCACCGAAGGATTTGGCGGTCGGGGCTTCTTTCGACTTTTGCGCTTCCTGCGGCTTGAAAGTCTCCGGACCCTTCGCCGCCTCTTGGACAGACAGCGGAGCTGGATTTACATTCGGCGCAGGCTGCGGCACGTTCTGCTGGGCCGCTTGAAACACGTTCGGCGCAGGCTGCGGGACGTTTTGTTGTGCCGCTTGAAACATGTTGGGCGCAGGCTGCGGGACGTTTTGTTGTGCCGCTTGAAACACGTTCGGCGCAGGCTGCGGGACGCTCTGCGCCTGCGGCCCTGCAGGCAACTTGCTCGTCGGCTCCACCTTCTCGCTTCGCAGCTCCCAAGATTCCGTTTCAGCCGAAGCTTGGTCCGCCGAATTGAAAAAGCCGGAAACGTCCCCGAATGCCTCATCCTTCGTCTGCGCAAGAGTAACCGTATGCGGGTCGCGGGCTTCGTGAACGAACACCACTTCGTTTTCCATTTCCCGCCAAGCCTCCTGGTCCGCATCCGACACGAGCTCCAGACCGGCGAGCGACAGCACTCCCGTAATGTTCAAGCTGCGGGATGACAGCAGATCGACGTCAAAGTTTTCGATTTCGACGGCGATATCCTCCATCCGTTGAACCCGGTTCATCGGCAGCGTAATCTCTACCGGTATCAGATGCTCCAACGTCTGATCGCTGCGGCCCAACTCATCGATAAAGGTCCCGATCAAAAACAGATTGCCGCGAAGCAGGGCTTGGTCCCCTTGCGGAATGACCTGAATATGGGGAACAAGCTCCACTCCTTCCAAGTCTTGAATGCCGATCGCCCCTTCGGACAAATGCACGCGCTCGTAAATGTCGAAGCGTAATCCGTTATGCTGCGTCGTCAATGTAAATCCTCCCTCCGTAATTCCTGCCTTTTCCACAGAATCCCGCATCGGCTCCGGCGAGTTCGAAATTCTGATATAACCATAAAAAGAAAGATGGCCCTATGCCTTCGTCTCTACAATTTATATGGCTTCAGGGGAAGGAGCATGACTACTATTTTTTCAATCGCTCATTGAGCGCAGTAAAGTCCGGGGGCCACGGGGACTGCACTTCGATGCTTTCGCCGCTCCACGGGTGGGGAAACATCAGCCGCTCGCCGTGCAGCGCCTGTCTCTCCATGCCCTCGCGCCGTCCGCCATACAGCGTGTCACCGATCAGCGGATGCCCCAGATGGCTTAGATGAACGCGGATTTGATGCGTCCGTCCGGTTTCGAGCCTGAGCCGCACAAGCGTCGCGGAACGATAAGACTCCACCACCTCGTAATGGGTAACGGCCCGCTCGCCTCCGGGAGAAACGCGCCGGCGCGTCGCGTGATGCCGGTCCCTGCCGATGGGCGCATCCACACGGCCTCGGTTCGGAGAGAGACGCCCGTGCACCAGGGCCACATAGGTCCGCTCGACTTTTTTCTCCCGCATTGCTTCGTCCAATCGGACCTGCGCCCATGGACACTTGGCCATCAGCACCGGACCGGTCGTATCTTCGTCAAGCCGGTGAATGTGCCGGGGCCGGCATGACTGTCCCATCGACTCCAGATGCCAGCCAACCGCATGGAGCAGCGTTCCGCCCTCCGATTCCCCGGTCGGATGCACTTTCATCCCGGCCGGCTTATCCGCCACGAGGCAAAAGTCGTCTTCGAACAGTACTTCTATCCCCGTCCATTCCGGCATATATTGCAGCGGTTCCTCGGGGAACAGCCGCAGCAAAATGCGGCGTCCCTGGATTTCGACGCCCGAGGCGCTCCAGAGCTTCTTCACCGTCCGCTCGTCGATCGCATCCGGCAGAAACGCCTTCACTTCCTCTAAAGTCGAAGGCTCGGCGCTCGCCGTCCATTCCAGCCACTGGCCTTTGCGACGCCATGCGGTCATGGCAGCCGCCTCTCGGATTGGCCCGCTTCGGATGCCACCCGTTTCTTCCGGCGTCCCCATTGCAGCCATGCCGTCAGAACGATTCCTGCAAACAAAATGAAAAACACGCCCGCCACAACGATCAATTCGAGCGTGGTACCGAACAGACTGTACCGATTTAACATGAGCGTTTCCTCCAAATGTATAGCTTATGGTCATTCTATCAATCCTTCGCGGCGAACGCAAAGCGGTTACAATGCCACTTCCGCCGGATCTTACATTCTAGTGAATGTTGTTATATCTTCTTTTCATATGATAGAATAGCATAGGAAAAAATAAAAAAAATTCGACACGAGATGCCTTAATTTACGCATGGGAGAGGTTAAAACATTGAGCAGTACTCTGCGAAAAATACGACAATGGAGTAGTTGGAAAAAAGCGCTGTTTTATTTCACGGTGCTGACTTTTTTGACAGCTAGCTTTTTATTTCTGACCCCGCCGGGAGGCAAGATCAGGGAATGGCTCGCGGAAACGGTCATTACGACGCAGCACCGGAGTTGGGCATGGATTTTCGTCGGTGCGGAGCAGCGGGATTTGATGGTCAAGCGATTGCAGGACTTCAACGAGGAAGCCGCAAGGGAAAAGCAGGACAGCAGCTTGATCAAAATTCGCAATCATCAGGCGAAAGCCCGTTCCATCGATGAGCTGATTAAGGTCGAAGATATTTCGGGAAAGTTTTGGGTAGGTAAAAAAATGTACGTCTTTGATCCCAAGACGATCCGTGTCATGACGCCTCCCAAGTCCGGAGAAGGTGAAAGAATCACCGCGATGGTACAGCGGACAGGGGCCGTGGCCGGCGTCAATGGCGGCGGTTTCGACGATCCGGAAGGTCTCGGGAACGGCTTTGCGGCGTTCGGCGCCATTATCTCCGGGGGCGAGGTCATTTATACGGATCAGGATGGCAGCATTCCGCAGCACATCGTCGGCTTTACGAAGGATGGAATTCTCGTCGTCGGAAAATACAATATTATCGAACTGCGTGAAATGGGCATCTCGGATGCCGTCTCGTTCCATCCGCGTCTGATCGCCAACGGCAAGCCGCTGATCACAAGCGGCGACGGCGGCTGGGGCCGCGGACCCCGAACGGCAGTCGGACAAAAAGCGGACGGCACCGTCATATTCATCGTCATCGACGGACGGCAGGCGCACAGCGTAGGCGCGACGCTCAAGGAAGTGCAGGACCTTCTGTTGGAAGAAGGCTGCGTCAATGCAGGCAACCTGGATGGAGGCGCTTCGTCCGAGCTCGTTGTCGACGGGGAACTGCTTACCAAGCCATCGAGCCGTTACGGCGAGCGCAGATTGCCTAACGCATTCCTTGTCTACGACGACCCGACGTCGGTGCAAGCGGACCACGTCTGGGACGGCATCGACAAGATCGATGCGGGCGGCTCTTACGACCACCCCGACTTCCTGCGCGAGCAGGCTGAAAAGCGGGGCAAGCAGCAGCAAAATCCGACACCGGCTACCAAGACGGATACGGAAAAGACAAAGACGAAAACCGAAACAAGGCCGGAAACAAACAAGCCTGCTGCAAATAAACCGGAAACGAATGAAAAGAGCGAGACAAGTACGGAAAAAGGCGAGAGCGCGAAACCCGGCGGCAATGCAACCAAGGAGCCGGGTACCAAAAAGCCTGGTGTTCCCGGCACAGGAAGCACCGGGTCAGATACGGAAACGGCAGATCCAGACAAGCCGTCCGGCGGACAGGGCAATACGTCGCCGACGGGCACGGGCAGCGGGTCGGCGGCGGGAGGAAGCAGAAACGGTTCTACGGGAACCGTCCCGAGTTCCCCTGCCGGAACTTCGGCTCCAGGAACTGGAAGCGGCACACCGGCCGAGACGACCGAGAAATCGGCTGAGACGAATGCACCGGATGCAACGCCAACCCGCCAGCAACATCAAACGCAAACGCCGGACCAATCGGGTTCGGGTACAGCTGAACCGCCGGCCAAAACACCATGATCATTTAAATAAATCTGTAGCAACAAAACAAACGGACGGCACGTTCCCCTCCTTCGGGAGTGGACGTGCCGTCCGTTTTTACATTATAACTGCTTGAGCGCTTGGTAATGCGCCTCAATCGTCGTCTCGATATCTTCGTCGGAGTGCGCCACCGAAACGAACATGCCTTCGAACTGGGAAGGCGGAATGCTGACGCCGTAGTCGAGCAGCAAGCCAAAATACCGGTTGAACTTGCTCAAATCCGATTGTTTGGCGGTTTCGTAATTGGTCACCTGTTGATCGGTAAAGAACGGGCAAACCATAGAACCAATCCGGTTGATCGTGATCGGAACGCCCAGCTCCCGGGCATTTTGAAGCATTCCTGCTTCCAGACGGGCGGACTTGCGTTCCAGCTCTTCATAAACGCCGGGTGCTCCCAGCAGCTTAAGCGTCGCATACCCCGCAGCCATCGCCAGCGGGTTACCGGATAACGTTCCAGCCTGATAAATCGGGCCTGACGGGGCAATCCGCTCCATGATCTCCCGTTTGCCTCCGTACGCCCCAACCGGCAGCCCCCCGCCGATCACTTTACCCAGACAGGTAAGATCCGGCGTAATACCAAACCGTCCTTGCGCACTGTTCAAGCCTACGCGGAAGCCGGTCATGACCTCGTCAAAGATCAGCAAACTACCGTAGGAAGACGTGATCTCCCGCAATCCTTCCAAGAAACCGGGAAGCGGCGGCACGACGCCCATATTTCCGGCGACCGGCTCCACAATAACGGCGGCAATGTCTTCGCCGAAATGTTCAAAAGCCGTACGTACCGAATCCAGATCGTTGTACGGAACCGTAATCGTGTTGGCCGCTACGCTTTCAGGTACGCCGGGGCTATCCGGCAGTCCAAGGGTGGCAACCCCGGAACCCGCTTTGATCAGCAGCGAGTCCGCATGGCCGTGGTAGCATCCTTCGAACTTCAGGATTTTGCTCCTTCCCGTATAGCCGCGGGCAAGCCTGAGCGCGCTCATTGTCGCTTCTGTCCCGGAGCTGACCATCCGCACGAGCTCAATGGAAGGCATTCTTTCGATAACCAGCTTCGCCATCTCAGTTTCCAGCTCCGTCGGCGCGCCGAAGCTCGTACCGAGCTCTGCGGTCCGTTTTATCGCTTCGACGACCTCCGGGTGGGCATGTCCCATAATGAGCGGGCCCCATGAGCCAATGTAATCGATAAATTCGTTGCCGTCGATATCGAAGACGTGCGAGCCGCTCCCTTTATGCATATACAAAGGAGTCAAGCCAACCGATTTAAACGCGCGAACCGGACTGTTGACTCCGCCCGGAATCACTTGCTTCGCTTCCTCGAACGCCCGCGCCGAACGCGCATCGGAACGTTTTCGCTGATCGTTCATCCATTCCACTCCTAACCTATTTTGAGGATAACTGCAGCCGCTCCGCCATTTCCTTGGCCGCTTCCTTGCCTTGACGAATGCAGTCCGGCAGTCCGACGCCATGAAACGCGCCTCCGGTAATAAGCACGCCCGGCATTTTGTCCGCCAAACGCTGCCGTACCCCGCGAACAAGGTCCAGATGACCTACCGGATACTGAGGCATGGAATGCATCAGCTTCGTCATTTCCGTAAACAAAGGCTCCGCCGAAATCCCCATAACTTCCTTCAAATCGTGCCGTACCGCGCGGATGATCTCATCCTCCGACATATGCTGCCAACGCTCGTCGCCGGAGCGCCCAATATAGCAGCGCAGCAGCACTTTGCCGCTCGGCGCGGTGTGCAGCCACTTTTTGGACGTCCACGTACATGCGGTAATGAATCGCCCTTCCCGTCTCGGGACGAGGAAGCCCGAACCGTCGAGCTCGCGCCCGAGCTCTTTCTCGTCAAAAGCGAGAATTACGTTGGCGACCGACACGTATTCGATCCGGTCCAGCTCCTTGACCTCCGGGACCGATGAGCCGAGCAGCTTGGAGATGCCGTGAGCCGGCAGCGCGACGATAACCCCGTCCGCTTCCTCTACCGAATCGTCTTCGCGGATGACGCGGTATCCGTCGTCGGTCCGCTCGATCCGGGCCACCCCGCACTGCTTGACGAACCGTACGTTGTCGAGCGCATCGATTAAGCCATGAACGATCGTTTCAAGCCCTTCCTTATAGGAAAGAAACATCGTGTTGCGCGCCACCTCGGGAAGCGTTCGGCTTTCTTCGCCGCCTGTCTTGCGGTTCTTCATCATACCGAGGATCAAGCTGCGATGCTTCTGCTCAATCGCATGAAATTGCGGGAAGGTCGCCCGCAAGCTCAAATTGTACGTATTGCCGGCATAAATGCCCGCCAGCAGCGGCTCGGCGATCTGACCGAGCACTTCTACACCCAGTCTGCGCTCCAAGAAATGCCCCAGCGATTCGTCCTCGGGCGATGTCCGCTTCGGCAGCACTAAATCCATCGCAGCCCTGAGCTTGCCTCTCAATGACAACAGTCCCGTACGCATGAACGGACCCATTTGGGTCGGTATGCCGAGCATCAGGCCGGGAGGCATCCGGTGCAGCTTGCCACCGGACAAAATATACGTTTTCCGGGAGTCCGGGTTCATGCCGGTCAATTGATCCTCTAAGCCTAATTCGCGGGTCAGCTCGACCATCGGAAGCTTGCGGGCCAGAAACGAATCCGGCCCCTTCTCAATGACGAATCCGTCACGCTTCAGCGTTTGAATTTTGCCCCCGAACGAATCGCCCTTTTCCATGATGGTAATTTTCAACGGTGCAGCGGATGTCTCGATGCTTTGCTTTAAATAATAAGCGGCGCTCAATCCCGTGATCCCGCCCCCAATAATAACCACATGCTTCGGACTTCGGTTCTCCTCCATCGTATCAATTCCTCTCGGTCTGCGCATAGACGACGTCGCTCAACGTTTCCATATACAGCGGATCGGTATTAAGCGAGCGGGTGCGTTCCAGCCGCAGTCCGAGCTCCCGTGCCGTCTTCTGCGCTTCAATATCGAGATCGTACAGCACTTCCAGATGATCGGATACAAAACCGATCGGACAAATCAGCACATGCCCGGCCTGCTCCTCTTTCTTCACGGTGTACAGGACGTCGAGAATATCGGGCCCAAGCCAAGGCACGCCGGTCTGTCCGGCGCTCTGCCATCCGAACTGCCAATGGGTAATGCCGCATCGCTCGGCTATCGCTTTGGACGTTTCCAGCAGTTGATCGGGATACGGGTCTTTCATTTCAAGAATTTTCTCAGGCAGGCTGTGCGCCGTAAAAATCACTTTGACATCGTCCTTTGCCACGCCCTCGAACCGGCCCAAGCCTTCCTCCACCCGCTGTACAAGCGCTTCAATCAGCGCCGGATGAAGATGATAGCTCTTCACAAAACGTATCGAAAGCCCCAGCGAATCCGCCTTTTCTTGCGCGCGCTTGATGTAGCCGCCCACGCTCATGACCGAATAATGCGGCGCCAGCACGACGCCGACGGCCTCCGTTATCCCATCCCGAACCATCCGCTCCACGCCGTCCTCAATAAACGGGGACGCGTGCTTCAGCCCTTGATAGCATACGAACGTCGTGTCCGGGTATTTTTCGTTCAGCCGGGCCTCCAACGCTTGCACCTGATTATCCGTATTTTCCCGCAGCGGGAAAAAGCCTCCCACAATCGCTTCGTAGCGATCTGTCAAATCCTTGAGCTGCTCCGGGGTCGGAGGATTCCCGCGACGAATATGTGTATAATAAGCTTCCACTTGATCGAGGCTTTCCGGCGTTCCGTAAGACATCACCAGAATACCGATCCGTTTTAGCTGCGCAGCGCTCATGCTATACACCGCTTTCCTGTTTCGTCGAGCCTTGCGCTTTCAGAGCTTGACGAGAATAGTCGTGAATGAAATCTGTCAGTTCTTTCAGCTTCTCCAGCGACGCTTCCGGGAACAGTCCGTGACCCAGATTGAAGATATAGCCCGGTTCCCGGATGCCCTCGTCAATAATCGCTTTGGCTTGCGCCTGAATGACGGACATCGGAGCGGTCAATACATACGGATCGAGATTGCCCTGCACCGCATAGAACGAGCCTACTCTCTTGCGGCCCTCCGAGATCGGCACACGCCAATCGAGACCGATGACATCGGCATCGATGCCTTGCAGATAAGGCAGCAATTCACCGGAGCTGACGCCCGGGAAATAAATTTTCGGCTGCTCCAAATGCTTTAGTTCCGCGAAAATACGGCGGATCGTCGGCAGAACGTACGTTTTGAAATCAACGGGGGACAACGCGCCGACCCAACTGTCGAAAAGCTGCACCGCTTTGGCCCCTGAGGCTATCTGCGCTTTCAGATAAGCGATCACCATATCGCCAAGCTTATCCATCAGCTTGAACCATACCTCCGGCTCTCCGTACATTAAGCCTTTCGTGTGGATATAGCTTTTGGACGGCCTGCCTTCGATCAGGTAGCTTGCGATCGTAAACGGCGCGCCGGCGAACGTAATCAGCGGCACCTTCAGCTCGGCCGCCAAAATCTCAATCGTCCGCAAAATATGCGACAAATCCTGCTCTACCTGGATCGGCTTCAGCTTGTTCACGTCCGCCGCCGAGCGGATCGGGTTGTCGATGACCGGACCGATATTTTTCACGATATCAAAATCGATGCCAATGGAAGCGACCGGATTCATAATGTCCGAATATAAAATCGCCGCATCCACACCCAGTTTTTTGACTGGCATCAAGGTGACCTCTGCCGCCAGCTCCGGCTGCTTGCAAATTTCCAGCAGGCTGTACTTCTCTTTAATTTTCCGGTATCCGGGGTCGTAACGGCCGGCTTGACGCATATACCATACGGGCAGCGTTTCGACAGGCTGTTTGCGACAGGCTCGAATAAACGTATCGTTATAACTCATGGTGCATCCTCTTTTCCGTAAACTCCCATAGTCTACTTCCCATTATGCCCTATTTGAAACGAGGTAACAACGTGTGTCAGGCTACAGTTTCCGACAAAAGTTTGACAGTGCCGCTATGCAAAAGACCGCTCCGCTCCGGGAGAAATGCCCGATAACGAAACGGTCTCTTCATCATAATCACGTATCGTGGCGGCAGTCTAATTCCGAAGCCAGCGAGCGATATCTTTGGCAAAATAAGTAATGATCATGTCGGCGCCTGCCCGCTTAAAGCAAGTCATCGTCTCCAGAACAATCGACTTCTCGTCGACCCAGCCCTGTAGGGCGGCAGCCTTAATCAAGGAATATTCCCCGCTGACATTATACGCTACGAGCGGCAGGTTAAAATGGTCGCGGAGCTCGCGGATGACGTCCATATAGGCGAGAGCCGGCTTGACCATCAGCATGTCCGCGCCTTCGGCCACGTCGGATTCCGCCTCGCGCAGCGCTTCCCGCACATTGGCCGGGTCCATTTGATACGTTTTGCGGTCGCCGAACTGCGGCGTGGAATGCGCCGCTTCGCGGAACGGACCGTAGAACGACGAAGCGTACTTCACAGAGTACGACATGATCGGCACCTGCTCGTAGCCCGCTTCGTCAAGCCCTTGACGGATCGCGTAGACGAAGCCGTCCATCATGTTCGACGGCGCGATAATGTCGGCGCCAGCTTCTGCCTGCGAAACCGCCGTTTTGACCAGTAGCTTCAACGACGCGTCGTTCAGCACCTCGGCTCGCCCTTTCGCCTCGTCGTAATGAACGACGCCGCAGTGGCCGTGGTCCATGAACTGGCATAGGCAGGTATCGGCAACAATAAGCAGCTCCGGAGCCCATGTTTTGATTAAACGCGACGCTTGTTGAACGACGCCGTTCGGATCATAGGCTGAGCTGGCATGCGCGTCTTTCTCGTGCGGAACGCCGAAGAGCACAATGGCCTGTAGACCCAGGTCGACGATTTCGCGGATTTCCTCTTCAAGCCGGTCGAGCGAGAAATGGTAGACGCCCGGCATCGAGCGGATTTCTTCCTTAATATTCGTTCCGTGCGTCACAAATATCGGATAGAGCAGATCGTGCAGCGTAACGGTATGCTCCCGAACCAAGTTCCGAAGCGCAGCCGAGTTACGCAAACGCCGGTTGCGTACAAGTGGAAAACTCATGGTTTACTCCTCCTTCTCGTATAAGCACCGGACCAAGGAAGCAACGGTCGCTTCCTTGGCCAAATAATCGACCTGAAGTCCGGCTTCCTGCGCGGTACCCGCCGTTCTCGGACCGATACAAGCGATCTTGCATCCCTGCAGCAGCTTGAGCGGTTCCGTCTCGCCAAGCTCCTGCAGCGCGCGCAGCAGATTCGTAACCGTCGAGGAACTGGTAAAAGTAACGATGTGCAGCATGTTTTGCTTCAGCAGCTCAATAATCTCGGAGCCGCCCTCAGTATCCAACACCGTTTCGTAGATATCGATTTTGGTTACGTTTAAGCCGCGCTCCCGCACTTGTTCGGGCAAATAAGCTCTGGCGATATCCGCCGTCGCAAGCAGCGCGTTCTGCCCCGGGCGCAGCTCGGGGGCAATGGCGTCCAGCAAAGCGTCCCCGTCGAATTCCGAAGGGACGACCTCCGCGAGCAATCCGTACTGCGCCAAGGCCGCCGCCGTTTTCGGACCGACCGCCGCCAGCCGGGCATTTCCCAACGCCCGAATATCGAGCCGCAGCTCCCGCAGTCGCTCCATAAAAAATTCGACGCCGTTCGCGCTCGTGAACAGAACCCAATCGTATGTGGAAAGACGGTTAAGCGCCTCGTCCCGCGCCGCTTGCGCTTCCGGACGGGAAGGCGGCCGGGTGCGGATCACCGGAAATTCCACGGCTTCCCCGCCAAGCTCGTCAATTTGTGAGGACAGCTCGCTCGCCTGACTGCGCGCGCGGGTAACCAGAATACGACGGCCGAACAACGGCTTGGTTTCGAACCAGGCCAGCTTGTCGCGCAGCTTGACCACTTCGCCGACTATGGTGACGGCCGGGGATTGGAAGCCTGCCGCTCTTACCTTGTCGACAATATCCGTTAACGTACCCGCTAGCGTCTCCTGCTCCATCCAAGTGCCCCACCGGATTAGAGCGACCGGCGTTTGCGGTGATTTTCCTCCGCGGATCAGCTCCGTGCAGATTTGCTCCAGATTGGCGACACCCATCAAAAAGATCAACGTGCCGGAGGCTTGCGCCAAGTTATCCCAATTCACTTGGGAGTACGTTTTATTCTTATATTCATGACCGGTTACGATCGAAAAGGACGAAGTAAAATCACGGTGCGTCACCGGGATGCCTGCATAAGCGGGGACGGCGATTGCGGACGTGATGCCTGGTACAATCTCGAAGCGGATACCGTGCTCCGCGAGCAGCTCCGCTTCTTCGCCTACGCGACCGAATACGCTCGGATCTCCGCCCTTAAGCCGGGTCACCGTCTTGCCCTGCAGCGCCAAATCGACGAGCAGGCGGCTGATCTCTTCCTGCTTCATCATATGCTTGTCCGGCAGTTTGCCGACAAAAATTTTCTCCGCCCCGGCTTTCATATGTTTGAGCAGACGGGGGCTTGCCAGCCGGTCATAGACAACTACGTCGGCCCGCTGAATCGCCTCCAAGCCTCTCAGCGTAATCAGCTTCGGATCTCCCGGTCCAGCACCGACAAGATAAACGACACCCTTGTTCACAACCGCTTCTCCCCTATTCTTCAGCTAATGCAAGCAGTTCGGCAGCACCTTTCGCAATCAACGCTTCCGCCAGTTGCAGACCCAATTGCTGCGGATCGTCTCCGGTCATCGTCTCTTTCAGCACCCGCTTGCCGTCTGGCGATCCGACCATACCGGTCAGTACAATAGACGGGCCGCTTCCTTCCGTCAAATGCGCGTGAGCGCCGATCGGCACTTGGCAGCCGCCGTTCAAACGGCCCAAGAAGCTGCGCTCCGCGGCAACGGCAACCGCCGTCGGTTCGTGCTTATACTTGGACAACAGGTCGAGTACAAACTCGTTATCGTCGCGGCATTCGATGCATAATGCGCCTTGTCCGACCGCCGGCAGACACAGCTCTGGCGGCAGGTAAGCGCTGATGCGGTCCTGCCAACCGATCCGGTGCAGTCCGGCGGCGGCGAGCAGGATGGCATCGAAGCCTTCCGTTTCCAGCTTGCGCAGCCGCGAGTCGATATTGCCGCGGATCGACTCAATATGCAAGTCGGGGCGGTAATGCTGCAGTTGGGAAGCCCGGCGCAGGCTGCTGGTTCCGACCTTGGCGCCCTGAGGCAGGTCGTCGAGCCCGCGGCCGTCCCGCGTGATCAAGCAGTCGCGCGGATCTTCCCGCAGAGGAACGGCGCCGACCACAAGTCCCTCGGGCAATTCGAAGGGCATATCCTTCATGCTGTGTACCGCAAGATCTACTTCACCGTCGAGCAGCGCCTGCTCGATTTCTTTGACGAACAAGCCCTTGCCGCCGACTTTCGAAAGTGTGACGTCCAGAATCCGGTCGCCCTTGGTGACGATTTTTTTCAGCTCGAATTCGGCTTCGATGCTGTGCCGCTTGCAAAGCTCACGCAGGTGATCGATCACCTGACCGGTTTGCGTCAAAGCAAGCGCGCTTTGTCTGGTGCCTACTACGATGGTGCGCATGCGTGAAGTCAACCCCTTATCTTCTCCCTGCAAAGTCGGAAGTGCTGTATTCGCTATGTACCACTGTACTCATTCATATCCCAATTGCCGCGCATCTACACGCAACCAGTCGCCGATCGCTTCCATGCCTCCCGGCGTCGGATCTTGCAGCACCCTGCGCGCCAGTTCGGCGCGCAGCTCCGCCGGATCATCCGTCCGGCCGCTTCGCAGCAGCGGCAGCAGCTCCCACTCCAGCATGCGGCGGAACAGCTCCTGCCGTTCGCCCGTTTCCGGGACGGCCTGCTGAACGATGTCGCGCAGCTCGTGGAGCAGTTCTACGTACGGCGCATACTCTTCGCCGAACGCTTCCTCCAGCCTGCGGCGCAGCGCCGCGGCCAAACCCGGGCTTGCGCCTGCGGTGGACACCGCGAGCGTCAACCGTCCCCGCCGGACCGCGGCCGGGACGAGAAAACCGCCGCCGGCCCCGTCGTCGGCCACGTTCGCGAACTTGCCGAGCGCCTCGGCCTCGGCGCATACCTGCGCGTTCACCGACGCATCGTCGGTGGCCGCGAACACCAGCCGCGCCTCGGCCAGCGCGGGCAGCCCGGGCGCGTACCGCTCGCGCAGCGCGCGCACCGCGCCCGAGGCCGCCCACGCTTCCAGCTGCAGCGTAAAAACAGGGCTCACGACGGTGACGCGAGCCCCCGCCTCCAGGAGCGCGCGTGCCTTGCGCTCCGCCACCCGGCCGCCGCCGATAACGGTGCATGGCCGCCCTTCAAGATCGAGCATAGCGGGATAGTAGGATTTGACGCCGGGGGACGGCCCCGGGAGCCTTCCTTCGCCAGCTTTCGTCATTTCCTACGCCCCCTCAAGACCATTGATGGAAGTTCGAATATTCGTTAGCCAACAAAAAGTTGAGCAGCGTAATGACGAACGCGGCCAAATTCCACAACGCCAGCCGGTTGCCTGCCGCTTTCATCACCAACCGTTGAAACAAATAAAAAATGTAGGCCAACAGCACAAACCAGGAATTCAGCACCTTCGGATCGAAGAACAGCATGAAATCGCCCTCAAGCGCGATCCAGACGATCCCAAGCGACAGCGTAAGCAGCAATAGCGGAGCTCCGATGACGACGGAAACAAAGGCATAGCGGTCCGTATTCTCCAAGCTTGGCAGACGCAGCATCTGCTGCGACCACTGCTTTTCCTTCAGCTTGCGGTGCAGGAACAAGTACATGCCGGAAAAAATGGCGGATACGACGAATGCGACATAGCCGGAAATCGCCAGCGTAATATGAATGAACAGCAGTTCGTCGTTAATGTTCCAATGCGCCAAGGTCGGCGCCAGTCCCGGCCGGCTGAAGACGTTAAGCGCAAATGTCGCGAATCCGAACACGTTTACCAAAAACACAAACAGCTCGATCCGGAAAAAGCGGTTCACGATCAGCGAGACGGTCACAAGCAGCCAAGATAAAATAAAAAGCGTTTCGAACATGGAAAACGCCGACAGTTTGCCGTGCGTGACCAAGCTGTAGATTAAGTAGGCGGTTTGCAGCACCCACACAAAAGAAAGCAACCCTGTCCCCATCCGCTTTGCACTTCGGTTCGGACCGACAAAATCCGAGAAGTAAAACAGGAGGCTCAGGGCATAAATATATAAAATGACATCGTACAACCAGGTTTGAGTGACCATGCTGTTCCTTTCCGGTCAAGCTTTGGCCAGAACGTCAAGCGCTTCGGCAGGCGCCGCGGCCCGCACTTTGGATAGCAGTTCTTCTTTGATCCGATCCTGCGCCGCCCCCGCCTCCTGCTTCCGTACCGCCTGCTCCACCCGTTTTTGCTCAGCCAAAGGCTCTTCCAAAGCAAAAATTTTCGTGAACATGTCCAGCGCGTCATCCCCGTGACGCTCAGCAGCCATTTCTTTAATGCGGACAATGGGATCGCGCAGCATCTGATTGACGATGCTTTTCGTTAATTTGCGAATGACTTTCAATTCGTGTTCGTCCAAATCCGGCAGCTTCTTCATCAAGCTGTCCATCGTTTCCTCGTGAATCGTGGCCGCTTTGGTCTGCAGCGCTTGAATAACCGGGCTGACGCCTAACGTTTTCGTCCACTGCTCGAAGACCGCCATTTCCTCACGGATCATTTTCTCAATCTGTATCGCAGCTTTACGCCTCTCTTCCAAATGAGAATTCACGAGCGATTGAAGATTGTCGATATCGTATAAAAAGACGTTCGGCATCTCGCCAAGCCGCGGATCGAGGTCTCTCGGAACCGCGATATCGATCATGAACAGCGGTCGCGAGCGGCGCCGCTGCAAAATACAGGATACCTGCTCGGCCGTCAGCACGTAACCGGCCGCTCCGGTAGAGCTGATCACGATGTCGGCTTCTTCCAAGTGCGCCAGCAGCCGGTCCATCGTGCCCGCCACGCCCCGGAACTTGTCCGCCAGCTCTTGCGCCCGGCTGAGCGTCCGGTTCACGACGATCACTTTGTCGGCTCCGTTCGCGTACAGGTGCTTCACGGTCAACTCGCTCATTTTACCCGCGCCGATAATCAGCACTTTCTTATGCGCGTAGCTGCCGAAAATACGTTTGCCCAGCTCGACGGCCGCATAGCTGACGGATACCGGATTTTCCCCGATGCCGGTCTCGAAATGGGCCCGTTTTGCCATCGTTACGGCTTGCTTGAACAAAGTGTTGAACAGGACGCCGGTCGTCTTCTCGCGCTGAGCCAGCAGGAATGCGTCCCGAACCTGTCCCAAAATTTGCGTCTCGCCGATGACCATGGAATCGAGACCGCTCGTTACGCGGAATAAATGCTCAATCGCCTTCTCATTCTCGTAAATGTATAAATACTCCTGAAACTCTCCGCGCGGCACGCCGAACCATTTCTCGATAAAGCCCCGCAAATAATGGGCACAGGGCTGGCGGTCGACCGCCACGTACAATTCCGTCCGGTTGCAGGTGCCCACGACGACACACTCCATGACGCTCTTCGTTTCCTTGAGCTCCTTCAGCGCCAGCGGCAAATCCCCTTCGGCGAATGCAAATTTTTCTCTGATGGACACCGGTGCTGTGCGATAATTTAAACCCGCCACGACGATATGCATCTGGTTCACCTGCCTCCTCCTCGTAAAGTCAGTTTATTATATCACACCATGCGGAACAAGTCCGAGTTTTTGCGACAATAATTTTGAAAGTTTTATTACAGGGAAGAGGGGTTTCCATCCCCCTAAATCCCCCTCAGGGTTTTGCGGAGCAAAACCGGCATCGGAAGCAACAGGGACCCCAGGGGGCTCGCCCCCTGGACCCCCGCGCTTCGATGCACAGTTGGTGGTATGAGCGCTTTTCCTCCTTGCGTTAACCAGCCCTCTCTCCTATGGAGAGGGGGCTGGTTAACGCAAGGATACGCTTAACGGCGTGCGGGAACGGGTAAAGAACGTTGGAGACGCAGAGACGCGCTTGAGAGTTGTTATTATGGCGGGATCGCGTCTGTTTAGGAGAGGCTGGCTTCCCATAGGAAGCCGCCGTCTCCTGAACACGCTTCACTGCGATGAGCTCGACTCCCACACGCTTCGGTGGGAGCGAGCTGCGAACCCCATATGCCACACCGTCACATTCTGCCGAGAACATCAATCATTCCCTAACTTTCCTCAACATCCTATCACGCCTGACTGAAGCAGGCTGTGACTGAAATCACGCTCACCTTGCCCATGTATCAGTCAACTGCCACTTCCCTCTCCTGTCAGCAACTTCTTACTCCTACCTTGCCTACCACCCGTCCTGCCCTGCCTAAGGCCGCCATTTTTAGTTTCCTCCGAAACGCGCGGGCCTATACGATTACGGCGATTATTGCAGCAGCTTTTTGCGCAGGAGATCGGCGATCGCTTTGTCGGATTTCATCAAACGGTCGTTCTGCGAATCGACAATGTCGGCGCCGCTCGACATCAGTTTGCCGTAAGTCTGATACAGGTCGGCGTACAGCTTCGAAACATCTCCGAGGGTCTGCGCCTCCTCCGCACGCAGAGTTCGGGAGCCGCCGACCTGGAGGCGCAGCAAATATTGCATAAGCTGGGCGAGCGAATCGAGCTTCGCCAAGCTGGTTTCGCCGTAGGCAAGCGCCAGATGATCGTGCGCGAACGAAGCCGAGTAAACAGCTTGGCGGAGCGCGCCGAGTGAATCGGTATCCTTGAGCTTGCCAGTCTCCTGCAAGTAGCTGCCGAGCAACTCCATTTGAAAGAGGGATACTTGATACAGTAGCTTCTCCGCTTTTTCGGGCGGTGCCTTACGACCGATCAGCTCCGCGATTTGCAAAACCGGCCAGATGATCAGCACGGCTACGATCAGGTACATGAACAGCTTTTTTCTGAATCTTTTCAACCCGGGTCCCCCTCCTCTGCCTGCGGCGGACGGACGCCGCAGGAACCAAGCTCTCTTTGAGAGTGTATGGGCCCGGGGCAAAAGAAATAACCACGGAATCATCCGTGGTTATTGTATATGCGCTTGTAATTATTTCACCAATTCAGCTTGCTTCAATACCGGTGTTTCCACTTGCAGTTCACCCATACCGCGAACCAGTTTCTTCGCATGAGATACTTCCGGCTTCAGCACGGACAGCATGTGCTCAATCGCGAGCTGAGGGTCTACCGTCTCACCACAAGTATAGCAGTCAAGGGCAGCAAATCCTCTCTCAGGATACGTATGAATGGAGAGATGACTTTCCGACAACATGACCAGAACGGTTGCCCCTTGGGGTTCAAATTGTTTGGATTGTACCGACAAAACGGTTGCTCCGCATACCTCAGCAGCCTCTACCATTTGTGCTTGTAACCATTCAGCATTGTTGAGAAGATCAAAATCTACTCCCCAAGTGTCTACAGCTACGTGTCTTCCGAAAGTTGAATATTCCATCTTCCGGTTCCCCCTTCCTAGGAATAAAATGTTTTGAAAATTTCATCCGCTAGGACCTACGTCATTCACTTCCCGAGGGAATAATCTCTCGCAACATTACATGTCCTGAGTGAATCCTGGTTCCTATTTTGTTTTCAACGAAGATAAAAATAACATCTATTGAACAGAAATGCAACCCTTTTTTTTGCACAGGCTATATTTACCTGCCGGAGGGCGGCACACAACAATAAATTATGCCCGAAGTCCGCCCGGGGTGTAAGCCGTAAAGCGCCGAATAAGCCCGACTTTTCCTTTTTTTTCTTTTGCTTCCCGAGTAAAAAAATACCTTCCGATGCATAAAAATACAAAAAAACTCTTCCCTGCCCTTGTTATGGGCGATCAGGAAGAGCTTTTCCGCTATGATCGAGAAGTCCAAAAGAATATATGTTAAGCTTCGAGTACGAACAAGCGATGGGTAAGTTTGTGCAAACGCCCGTCGATATGCTCGCGGATGGCGGCTTCTTGCATCTCGTTTCTCATGTCGAGCAGATGATTCACTTGGGCTTTGAGCATTTGGATTTCCTGCTCCACCTCATTCTTATGGAACAGCTGCTCCAATTGTCCGACGGTGTCCCGATATTCGTAAATCACTTTTTCTACGGCGTCCTTGTTCTCGGTAATTCGGACAACCGCGCCTTGCTTGTACGTATAGACCATTGTATATGCTGCATAAATGCGGTGCACAACAGCATCGCCTTTAAATTCGGCTACGGCTTTGCGCATCAGGTTGACCAAATTTTTGTTGCGGATGCGGCATGTTCCCCGGCATACATACAAGTTCATTTCCCGTTCGAACGACAGCACGATTTCTTCGCCGGCGTCGTCCGGCAATACCACCTCTTGATTTCCGTTTTCGAGTACTTTGACTTGCAGAAAGGCTCCGTGATCGACAAACATCCGAATGAACTTGGCCATCTCGGCTTCCGTAAGCTGCAGGCAGGTTTTGACGTATTCGGTCGCTAACCTAATTGCCATAAAAATCCCTCGATTCATTTTTTTCAAACCATATGTCTGTGAGCCTGATTCTATTGTCTATATACATTATACTACATAATTATTTAATATTCCTGCCAGGCAGCCATTGATTTTCGCCGGAAATCAGAAAAATCCGCGTTTTCCTCGCAGAAGGACGGCATAAAAGCTTAAAAACTCGTTTTACCTCCTTTTGTTCCGCAGTTCCCTGCGGCGCTGACGATAAAAAAACAATTCATACATTACCGGTACGATGACCAGTGTCAGCAGCGTCGATGTAACCAAGCCCCCGATCACGACGACGGCAAGCCCTTTGGAAATCAAACTGCCCTCCGATTCGGTCAACGCCAAAGGAATCAACGCGCAGACGGTAGCGAATGCGGTCATCAGAATAGGACGCAGCCGCGTTTTGCCCGCTTCGATAAGCGCCTCGCGTATGTTTAACCCGCTGTCGCGGTTTTGACGCACCCGGTCGATCAGTACAATCGCATTCGTCACGACGATGCCGACCAGCATCAATAGCCCGATCATGGCGCTGACCGACAGCGGCTCTCCGGTCAAATACAGGCCGAAAGCTGCGCCGACCGGTACGAACAACAGAGAAGACAAGATGATGAACGGAATACGCGCTTGGCCGAAGGTAACGAGCATAACCAAATAAACCAACCCGATGGCTGCGGCAATCGCCACGCCCAGATCCTTAAACGTCTTCTCCGTGTCGTCGCTGCCGCCGCCGAAACCTAGCGTAACGCCTTCCGGCAGCGGGACAGCAGAAGCCGCGTCCTTTACGTCTTGCGTCGCTTGACTGATGTTGTTTCCGGTCAGCTCCGCGCTGACCGCGGCATAAGGCTTGCCGTCCAGCTTCTGAATCGCGGATACGGTATCGGATGCTTCGACGGCCGCTATATCGCGAAGCAGCACTGGGCCTTTCTTACCGAACAGCGGCATTTGTTCCAGCTCAGCGGCACTGGCAGGACTCGCCGTATAGGTGGCCTGCAGCTTTTGCGGCTTGCCGTCCAGCTTGTACGTGCCGATCTCGACCGGCTTGGTCCGGTCCGCGACGAGTCCGAGCACCATCTGGGGGTCGACTCCTGCCGCGGCGGCTTTCCCGGGATCGATGCGGACGGTCCACTGCCGCTGCTTTTCGCGGAAATTGTTTTTGACCGAGCGCAGATAAGGCATCTGCTTCAGCCGGTCCTCCATCTGCTTGGCGGCATCTCCCAGCCGGTCCGGTTGGCTGCCGAACAGCCGGACTTCGACGCTTGTTCCGGTCATAGGGCCGCCGGAGCTCATTGCCTGCACCGTTACAGTTCCCTCCGGCGAGCTCTTTTTAACGATAGCATCCATCTTGACCGCGATCGTCTTCACTACAGCTTCCATATCGGCCGAGCGATTCACGCTCATCATGTACTGCGCCTGATTCTCCTGCCTGAGACCGGAACGGTAATCAAGCCCGCCGATGGTTGTAAATACGTATTCGAAAACGTCCGCCTGTTCGCGGAGCATCTTTTCAATATCTTTGGAAATTTCGTTCGTTTTCTGAAGCTGGGAAGCGGGCGGAAGCTGTACTCCGGCGGCGACGATCCGCTGCTTTTCGTTCGGCAAAAAAATAAATCCGAGCTTCGGCACGAGCAGCAGTGACCCGGCAAGCACCGCCAACGAAACGGCGATGACGGTCCATTTGTGCCGCAGCGCCGAGGCGAGCACTACCGCATACCCCCGCTGCAGCGCGCTTTCCCGCTCCTCCGCCTCCCGGATGCGGCCGAACGAAGCTTTGGCCAAAATCGGAACGAGCGTAACGGCGACAAGCAGCGAAGCGACGAGCGCAAAGATGACGGTCAGCGCAAACGGTTTAAAAAACGTCCCGGTAATTCCCCCAACGAAGCCGAGCGGCAAAAAAACGACGACGGTCGTCAAGGTGGACGATGTGATCGCGCCCATAATCTCTTTGGTTGCATCCAGCGTAATTTGCGTACGGTCTTCGCCGGGCTTTCTTTGGCCCATCCGCCTGTAAATATTTTCGATCACCACGATGCTGTCGTCGACCACCCGCCCTACGGCAACGGCCATGCCGCCCAGCGTCATGATATTCAGGGTAATGTTCATGCGGTTCAAGACGATCGATGCGATCAATAAAGACAAAGGAATGGATAAGACGGCGATGAGCGTCGCTCTTAGATTTCTCAAGAACAGAAGCACCGCCAAAGAAGCGAAAAGCGCTCCGTACAGACCTTCTCTCTGCAGGCTTTCGACCGACTTTTTGATCCCCTCGGACTGATCGAAAGCGAGCGCGTAATCGATCCGGTCCCGGTGCTTGTTCAACACGGCAAATGCCTGATCGGCGATTTGGACCGTATTAGCATCTTGCTTTTTGGAAATGGATAGGGCCAGAGCGCTTTTGTCGTTGTAGCGAACCAACTCGGACGCTTCCTCTATCGGTTGCACAGCGGCGATATCTTCCAGCGCGATCTCTGCGGGGACAGGCGGGAAGCCCGTCTGCACCTCGAGCGCAAGCCGCTTCAATTCCTGAATGCCCGCGGCGCGCTGCTCGACCCGGACCGGGATGACCAGCTCGTTCTCAACCACGGAACCGGCCGGGAAGGACAAAAATAGCCCCTGCACTTTTTGCTGAATTTGGGTTAAGGTTAGATTATACGCTTTGGCTTTGGCAGGATCGACGGCAATTCGGATATAGCTTTCCTTTAAGCCGCCGGCCGCCACGCTGCTGACGCCGGGGATTTTTTCAAGTTCCGGCTGAATGTCCTGAACAATAAGCTCTTCAATGGAATCGCTTTGCTTCGAGAATACGGCCAAGTTCAGGATAGGCAGCGTGCTGAAATTCAATCGCGTCACTTTGAGCGTCACGCCTTCGGGAAGCTTCAACCCCTTGAATGCGTCCTCTGCCTGACGGGAGGCCAACTCCATATCCGTCCCGATCGGATACTTCATCTGCACCACGGCGAAGCTTTCCATCGATTGGCTCGTTAATGATTCCAGGCCGCTGAGCGCTTTCAAGCTTCGTTCCAGCTCGCGCGTCACCCGCTCTTCCACATCGGCGGGAGCTGCCCCGGGATACACGGCCTGCACCGTTAACGTGGGTAGTTCCACATCCGGCAGCAAGTCCACTTTCAGGGACGTGAAAGCATATATTCCGCCGAGCATAAGCAGGATGGAGCCTAACAGGATGGCGGCCGCATTTTTTAAGCTGAAACGGGTTAACAGGTTCAATTCGCTCTGACGCTCCTCGCTCGGGATGGAATCCAAAGTCTCTTGCTCCAAGTTTGGGGTAAAAGGCGGCAGATTATACGAAGGAGGCATCCGCTGAATGAAAAATCATCGCATTCGCTTACGCCATACGGTCGGCGGACTGGTTGCTGGGATCTTGCTTGCACTTGCCTCCGGCGCCCCCGCGAATGTGCTGGGATTATGAGCTTAAACCGTAAGATCAAGCTTAAAAAGGCTATTCCCGTTTACCGGCACAAGAAACCGGAGATCAGGGAATAGCCTTTTTGGTTTTCTACCCTCGGAGGGCAGTATACTAATGTTCTTGCTCGGCGGATTCGGGCTGCGTCTCGGGCTGTCCCTCCACTGCCGTATCGGCGCCATAGCCGATCTTCTGTTCGATGATCTGCCACAGCTCGTCTTTCCCGAGTTCCAATTCGGACGAAAATAGGATGACCGGGTCCGACTTGTCCGCTCCCAGCGTTTCCTTGACGATCTTCATATGCTGCTGCCACTTGCTGCGAGGAATTTTATCCGCTTTTGTCGTCACGATGCAAATCGGCGTGTCGTGATGCTTCAGCCACGAATACATGGCTTGGTCGTCTTTGGACGGCGGATGGCGAAGATCGATCACGAGCAGGACCAGCTTCAAAAATTCCCGGTGGAGCAAATAATTTTCGATAAATTTGCCCCATTTTTCACGTTCAGTTTTGGACACCTTCGCATACCCATACCCCGGTAAATCGACGAAGAACAAATCGGAATTAATTTTGTAATAGTTCAACTGCTGGGTTTTGCCGGGCTTGGAGCTGGTACGGGCCAAGTTTTTGCGGTTGATCAGCCGGTTGATCAGCGAAGACTTCCCTACATTGGAACGCCCTGCCAGAGCAATCTCCGGCAAGGCATCCATAGGATACTGGCTCGGACCAACCGCGCTGATGATGAATTCAGCTTGATTGACCTTCATACGTTTCACTCATTTCTTGGTGGAGCGTTGGGAAGGATGGGAAAATATTATTATCTTCCTTCCTGCCGGGCCGGGAAAAAATGGCTACTCCACCGCTCTTGAAATTCAAGTTGTCTATTATTATCCTTAGCGGATACAACTTGATTTCAAAGGTGGCCGTAAACTTTCCGTATCCATTTCCTCCCTTTCCTTTGAAGAGATTCAGTAATAAACCAAAACCCATCCACCCAACGCCTGTTATTATACGCCTACAGGCTTGACCAGAGCATGTTCGAGCACTTCATCCATATGCGCGACCGGGATGAACGTCAGCTCGGAGCGCACGCTCTCGGGAACTTCTTCGATGTCTTTGGCATTATCCTTCGGCAGCAAAACCGTGCGAATGCCGGCGCGGTGAGCGGCGAGAGCTTTTTCCTTCAGGCCGCCGATCGGGAGCACGCGGCCGCGAAGCGTGATCTCTCCCGTCATCGCGACGTGACGCGAGACCGGGATATTGGTTAAGGCCGAGATGAGCGCCGTGCCCATCGTAATGCCGGCGGACGGGCCGTCCTTCGGGATGGCGCCTTCTGGAATGTGCACGTGGATATCGTACTTTTCATGGAAGTCCGGCTGAATTCCGAATTGTTCCACCCGCGAACGGGTGTAGCTGAAAGCCGCCTGAGCGGATTCCTTCATGACGTCTCCGAGCTTTCCGGTAAGCGTCAGCTTGCCGCTGCCAGGCATCACCGTCACTTCGATAACGAGCGTTTCGCCGCCGACTTCCGTCCAGGCAACCCCGGTCACCGCGCCGACCTGATCACGCTCCTCCGCCATGCCGTAGCGGAATTTCGGCTGGCCGAGATACTCCTTCAGGTTGTCGGCCTTCACATGCACGGCAGTCGCTCCGCCGACGATCTCCTTGGCAGCCTTCCGACAGATGGACGAAATTTGCTGCTCCAAGTTGCGGACGCCCGCCTCGCGCGTATATTCGCGCACTGTGCTCATGAGCGCGTCTTCGTCTATGACCAGCTGGCCGTCCTGCAGACCGTGGTTCTCCTGCTGCTTCGGCAGCAAGTAGTTGCGGGCAATGTGCAGCTTTTCAATTTCCGTGTACCCCGGAATGTACAGCACTTCCATCCGGTCGAGTAGCGGCCGCGGGATGTTGTGCACGGCGTTGGCCGTTGTCACGAACATGACGTTGGACAGGTCGAACGGCACTTCAACGAAGTGGTCGCTGAACGTGCTGTTTTGTTCCGGGTCCAGTACTTCCAGCAGAGCGGAAGCCGGGTCGCCGCGAAAATCCATCGCCATTTTATCGATTTCGTCCAGCAGGAAGACGGGATTGTTCGTTCCCGCGTTTTTCATCCCTTGAATAATCCGGCCCGGCATCGCGCCCACATACGTGCGGCGGTGTCCGCGGATTTCCGCTTCGTCGCGCACGCCGCCCAAGGAAATGCGCATGAACTGCCGGCCGAGCGACCTGGCGATCGAACGGGCGATCGACGTCTTCCCGACACCGGGAGGACCGACAAGGCACAGAATCGGTCCTTTGAGCTTCTTGACCAGCTTTTGCACGGCCAAATATTCAAGGACGCGCTCTTTCGGCTTCTCCAAGCCGTAATGATCCTGATTCAGAATTTCCTCGGCCTTGCGGATATCGAGGTCGTCGTCGGTCGATTGGGACCAAGGCAAGCCAAGCAGCCAATCGATGTAGTTGCGGATGACCGAGCCTTCGGCGGAAGTCGCCGGCATTTTTTCGAGCCGATCGATTTCCTTCTCGATCTTTTCCCTAACCTTCTCGGGCACGTCGCTTTGCGTAAGCTGGTTGCGCAGCTCCTCTACCTCGCCTGCCCGTCCTTCTTTTTCCCCGAGCTCCTTCTGAATCGCCTTCATTTGCTCGCGCAAATAATATTCCTTCTGCGTCTTCTCCATCTGCTTCTTGACGCGCTGGCTGATCTTGCGTTCGAGCTCAAGCACCTCGCGCTCGTTGTTCAGGATGCCGAGCAGCTTCTCAAGCCGCAGCCGGACATCGACCGTTTCCAAAATTTCTTGCTTATCTTTAATTTTTAACGATAAATGACTGCAAATCACGTCCGCGAGCCGCCCCGGTTCGTCAATATCGGATACGGCAGCCAACGTTTCCGGGGTCACTTTTTTCGAAAGATTGATATAATGTTCGAATTGGTTCAGCACCGTGCGCATCAACGCGTCGATTTCGGGATCGGACGTTTCCTGCTCAGGGAGTTCCCTGACATGTACCTCGTAGTATTCGTCGTTAACCAGAAATTCCGCAATTTCGGCGCGAACGACGCCTTCCACAAGCACGCGGATCGTTCCGTTCGGCAGCTTGAGCATTTGCCGCACTTTCGATATCGTGCCGATCCGGTAAATATCCTCGGTTTTCGGCTCCTCGATGTTCACCTCGGATTGCGAGCACAGCAGGATCATGCTGTCTTCGACCATAGCCTTCTCCAAGGCCCGCACCGACTTTTCCCTGCCCACGTCCAAATGCAGAACCATGCTCGGATACACCAGCAGCCCCCGGAGCGGGAGCAGCGGCAAGCGTCGCAATTTCTGTTTGCTCGTTCCCATCCGCGAGCACCTCCAGACTATACTTACATGCATGTGATTTACATTTTATCAAAATTGATTTTAAAACACCAATCGGGGGCCGCCGCCGGTTTCTGCTCTTACGAACAAAGAGACGCCAACCGCTCTATTCGAGCGCATCGGCGTGCAAAATCGTAACGGAAGCGCCGCTGACTGTCTCTTGAGGCATGGCAGGAGGCTCGGCAGCCAGATGGGCGCTTTCAATACCCAGGGCGTGATGAAGCAGCTCCTCCACCGAGTCGACCGGAATGACTTCCAATCCGCTAAGCCCCGCAAAAACTTCCTGCCAGTTTTCCTTCGGAATGATGACTTTGGTCGCTCCAGCCTGAAAAGCAGCTTCGACTTTGGCGATAACGCCTCCTACCGGCTTGACCTTGCCGTGAATGCTGATTTCGCCGGTCATCGCCAGATGGTTGTCGACCGGAATCCATTTGATAGCGGAAGCAATCGCTACGGCCATCGATACGCCGGCCGACGGTCCATCGATCGGAATGCCGCCCGGAAAATTGATATGCATGTCGTAATCGTAAGGCTGTAAGCCGAGCCGCCGCAGGACGGTAAGCACGTTCTCGACGGAGCCGCGCGCCATGCTTTTGCGACGCAGCGTCCGCGACCCGCCGCCCATCTCTTCCTCATCGATGACACCGGTAATCGTAAATTGGCCCGTGCCCGGCTGTACCACCGGAATGGCGGTCACTTCGATATCAAGCAGCATTCCGAGATTCGGTCCGTATACGGCCAGGCCGTTAACCAACCCGATTTCCGGACGCTGGGAAACTTTTTTCTCCGGCCTCGGCGGAATTTGCGAGCTGTTGACAACCCATTCGATGTCGGCGGCCGACAGCTCTCGGCGCTGATCAGTCAGCGCTAACCCTGCCGCCAGCTGAATAATGTTTACCGCTTCGCGCCCGTTGGTCGCATATTTCTTAACGACTTCAATCGCGGAAGGACAGTCGGGAAATCCGATTTTTTTCAGCGCTTTGGTGGCAATCGAGCCAATTTCTTCAGGCAGGAGTGGACGGAAGTAAATTTCCATACAGCGCGAGCGGATCGCCGGAGGCAGATCCTGCGGGTTGCGCGTCGTTGCCCCTACAAGCCGGAAATCCGCTGGTAGGCCGTTCTGGAATACATCGTGAATATAACTCGGCACATTCGTGTCTTCGGAATTGTAATATGCGCTTTCCAAAAATACTTTGCGGTCTTCAAGCACCTTTAATAATTTATTCATTTGGTGCGGATGCAATTCACCGATCTCGTCAATGAACAAAATCCCTCCGTGCGCCTTCGTTACCGCCCCGGGTTTCGGCTGCGGAATGCCGGCGACTCCCATAGCTCCCGCTCCCTGATAGATCGGATCGTGAACCGAGCCGATGAGCGGGTCGGCAATGCCCCGCTCATCAAATCGCGCCGTCGTCGCATCGATCTCGGTAAATTTGGCGTCCGGACGGAAGGGCGATTCCGGATTTTTTTTCGCTTCCTCCAATACGACGCGGGCGGCGGCCGTTTTGCCCACGCCGGGCGGACCGTAGATGATCACGTGCTGAGGATTAGCGCCGCACAGCGCCGCTTTCAGGGCACGCAGTCCTTCCTTTTGCCCGACGATGTCCTCCATGGCAGTCGGTCTTGTTTTTTCGGCTAACGGTTTATTTAAAGAGACGGATCGCAGCCTGCGCAGCTTCTCCAGCTCTTTCTTCGATTCCTTGTCGACGGCGGAACGGTTCGTCTGCTGATTGCGCAGCAAATTCCAAAAATACATACCGATAACGATGGCAAAAAACAACTGGATAACCATCAAAACGACGCTGATATTCAATCTAATCCCTCCTATTGCTCACGGCCGCCTGACCAGCCGCTACGGCATTCATATAATTGGTAGTATTGCCCTGTCATGGTAGCATTAATCGCTGTGCTTTAAGAAACTTTTTGGGGAATGCTAAAACCATGTGATACGAAATAAGCTGCGGACGATTTTTCGCGAAAGGAGGAGCAGCGGATGTCGTGGCCGAATCTATGGAATCGGGCGATGAAACTTGCCGTTGCCGCAATGCTGGCGCTGACCGTCCTGACTTTTCAAGCCGGACATACGGAAGCATCGGTGCCCGAATCCTGGTACTTGCCGGAGCTAAAGTCTGCCAATCCCGCCATATCGAGCGTCGACGTTTTAATCGACGTAGGGCACGGCGGAATCGACGGGGGCACCTCGTACGGTGACTTGCTGGAGAAGGATATCAATTTGGCGATCGCCAAAAAAACGTACGAGACGTTGCGCAGAAAAGGGTACGTCGTCTTAATGAACCGGATGGACGATTATGCGCTAAGCGGAGAAAACTTATGGTTGAAGACTCGTTCGAGACATATCAAGGACTTGGCTCAGCGCAGCCATCTGTGTAATGAGGTCAAGCCCAAAATCATGATCAGTCTGCACGTCAACTCTGCCCGCAATTCCTCCAAACAAGGCGCGATCCTCATTCATCAAATAAAACCGCAAAGCGAGCAGCTCGCCAAAGCCGTGCAAGCAGCGCTGAACGCGCTATACGGTACGGACGACAAACCTGTGCCGGGCCGGACGTTTTATTTGTTGAAGTATTCGAAGGCGCCAACAGTGATCGTGGAAATGGGTTTTATTACGAATGCTGAAGACCGCCGGATGCTAACCGAAGTCCAGTCCCAGCAGCGCATTGCGGACGCCATCGCTGCGGGCGTCGAGCAGTATATGCAGCAGCAAAAATAGTAAAAGACCGCATGGACAAGCCGATTTCACGGCAGTTCGCGGTCTTTTTTTGCATTGAAACCATTATTTCATCAATTGCGACGCCGGTACGAAATGTCCGCCAAGCTGCTGCAGGGTCGGAATCGATTGCTTTAAAATTTCGGAGGTATGCTTCCCCGGAGGACCGACGTGGCCGATGACAATCGTGCTGTCATTGTCGCGGACGAGCTTTTGCAGCTTTACCGCCTGCTTGAGAATATGGCTCCGGGTGTAGGTATCATCCATGAACAAATTGTTTTCCGCCGTGCGCACGCCCATTTCTTTCGCCAGCTTACCGATGACGCTCTTGTCGGTCGTCCGGCTATCCAAAAAATACAAGTTGCGCTCTTTGCATACGGTCAGCACAATGCGCATGACCCGTTCGTCGGACGTGGCCTTCGATCCCATGTGGTTATTGATGCCTACCGCATGCGGCACATCCTCAATGGCGGCAATGACTCTGCGCCGGATTTCATCGTCGGGCAGCCTCGTTGATATCGCTCCCGGACCGAGCCACTCCGGCTTTCCGTTCCGCGGCTCCATCGGCAGATGTACGATAACTTCTTTGCCCAGCTTATGCGCCCACTCCGCATCGCGTTTCGTTGTCGGCAAAAAAGGCATGACCGCCGCAACAAACGGAATCGGCAGCTCCATCATTTGATCGGTGCCTGCTTGACCGTTGCCGAAATCGTCGATAACGACGGCGATTTGTTTCGTTCCTGCCGCCGGTTCGATGGATTTGTACTGTCCGGCAGCGGTTGCCGGAATGATGACGCATAGACAAAGCCATCCTGCGACGGACGCCCACCATTTCCTTCTCATGGACTGCACCCCCTTATCCGTATTTTCCTAATCTCATTGTTTGCAGTACGCCGGAAACCTATACGAGCGGTTTCTAAGGGGCCCCATTGGCCCGGTTGGAAGCTAGTCTATGGTGTTGAGGAGCTCCCGATTTTCTTTGACGCCAAGCTTTAAACAAACAAAATACACCCGCCAATGCTCGGAGGGAAGCCTTAACTCGCTTCCCTCCGCCTGCAATGTGCGGGTGTACTTATGATGTGCCGTATTAAACCGCCGTATGATGCTTTCGGCCGGGAATCTCGCCTGTACGCTCGAAATGCTCGACGATAATGTCGATTTCCTTCTTCAGTTCGGACAGCAGCTCGGCTTCCGGTACTTTGCGGATCATCTCGCCGTAACGGAACAACAAGCCTTCGCCGCGGGCGCCGGCAATGCCGATATCGGCTTCCTTGGCTTCGCCGGGGCCGTTAACCGCGCAGCCGAGTACGGATACTTTGATCGGCACCTTCAGCTTGGAGATATACTCTTCCACCTCATTCGCGATAGAAAACAGATCGATATCCAATCGGCCGCAAGTCGGGCAAGAAATCAAGGTGGCGGCGTTCGTGATCAACCCGAACGATTTCAGCAGCTCGCGGCATACCTTGACTTCCTCAACCGGGTCCGCGCTGAGCGAAATCCGGATCGTCGAACCGAGCCCCATGCTTAGCAGCGCGCCCAAGCCTGCGGCGCTCTTCACGGTGCCGGAGAACAGTGTCCCGGCCTCCGTAATGCCAAGGTGCAGCGGGTAGCGGAAGGCTGCCGCAGCTTTCGTATAAGCGGCAATCGCCATCGGGACGTCGGATGCCTTCAGCGAGACGATGATGTCGCGAAAATCGAGCTCTTCGAGAATGCTGATATGATACAGGGCGCTTTCGACCATCGCTTCCGGCGTCGGGTAGCCGTACTTTTCCAGCAAATGGTTCTCAAGCGAACCGGCATTGACGCCGATCCGGATCGGAATTCCCCGCTCCTTGCAGGCCTTGACGACGGCTTCCACCTTCTCGCGGCGGCCGATGTTACCCGGATTGATTCTTACTTTGTCAACCCCGTTCTCAATGGCCTGCAGAGCGAGCCGGTAGTCAAAATGAATGTCAGCCACAAGCGGAATCGAAATCTGCTTCTTGATTTCTTTGATCGCTTCCGCCGCTTCCTTATTGTTGACTGTAACGCGGACGATCTGGCATCCCGCTTCCTCCAGCCGATGAATCTCGGCCACCGTAGCCTTTACATCCGCCGTCTTGGTTGTACACATGCTCTGGATGATCACGTCATTGCTGCCGCCGATGGTTAGATTGCCGACTTTAACCGGAACCGTTTCCGTTCTATGGAACATGTGTTTTCTTCTCTCCCATGATGCCAAACATCCTCCGCTCCGGGGGACAAATCTATCGGTCCCTGCGGATTGGAGGCGTTTAGTTTTTTTGTATATCCGGCGCTTACGCGCTTTCTTCTTTTTTCTTCATGGACTGGCCGTCCGCTGCGGTGATCTGAGGTGTGATCTTCGCTTGTACGGCTTCCTTGGTCACGATGCATTTGGAGTTCTCCGTGCGGGATGGCGCCTCGTACATCACTTCCAGCATAATGCCTTCGATAATGGCGCGCAGTCCCCTCGCCCCGGTATTGCGCTTAATCGCTTCTTTCGCAATTTCCTCCAGCGCCTCCGGTTCGAATTCAAGGGACACGTTATCCATCTCCAGCATCTTTTGGTACTGCTTGACAAGAGCATTTTTAGGCTCGGTCAAGATGCGGACAAGCGCTGCTTCGTCCAGCGGCTCCAGCGTCGAGATAACCGGCAAACGGCCCACGAATTCCGGAATCAAACCGAATTTCAGAAGGTCTTCCGGAAGCACAAGAGACAAATATTCGCCCGGCTTCAGGTCGGCTTTATGACCGTCCGTGCCGAAGCCGATCACTTTTTTGCCGATCCGACGCTTAATGATCTGCTCAAGCCCGTCGAACGCCCCGCCGCAAATAAACAGGATGTTCGTCGTATCGATTTGGATGAATTCTTGATGAGGATGCTTGCGCCCGCCTTGAGGCGGTACGGATGCAACCGTGCCTTCCAAAATTTTCAGAAGGGCTTGCTGTACACCTTCGCCCGAAACATCGCGGGTGATGGACGGATTTTCCGATTTGCGGGCCACTTTATCGATTTCATCGATATAAATGATGCCGCGCTCGGCTTTTTCCACATCGTAATCAGCCGCTTGAATGAGCTTCAGCAAAATGTTTTCGACGTCTTCCCCTACGTATCCGGCTTCCGTCAAAGACGTTGCATCGGCGATCGCAAACGGGACGTTCAAAATTTTGGCCAGCGTTTGAGCCAGCAGCGTTTTCCCGCTGCCCGTCGGACCGACAAGGACGATGTTTGACTTTTGCAGTTCGACATCTTCGAGCTTGCTTTGCTGCGAGTTAATCCGTTTGTAGTGATTGTATACGGCAACCGACAGCGATTTTTTGGCCTGTTCCTGCCCAATGACGTAGGAATCCAAAATTGCGCGAATTTCCTTCGGCTTCGGTACGTCTTTCAGGTCGAGCTCTTCCTCGTGACCCAATTCTTCCTCAACGATTTCCGTACAAAGCTCGATGCACTCGTCGCATATATAAACGCCGGGCCCGGCAACCAGCTTGCGTACCTGCTCCTGGGATTTTCCGCAGAACGAGCACTTGAGCTGGCCTTTTTCATCGTTAAATTTAAACATGGGATCACTCCTTTTCTAAGTCAGATCACTGCGAGTGATAACCGCATCAATGAGACCGTACGCCTTTGCGTCTTCGGCGCTCATGAAATTGTCACGGTCTGTGTCGCGTTCGATTCTTTCGTAAGGCTGCCCCGTACGCTCCACATAGATTTGGTTTAACTTCTGTTTCGTTTTGATAATCCAGTCGGCATGAATTTTAATATCCGATGCCTGCCCGCGGACGCCGCCAAGCGGTTGATGAATCATCACTTCACTGTTCGGAAGCGCTAAGCGTTTGCCTTTGGCTCCTGCCGTAAGCAGTAAAGAACCCATACTGGCGGCCATACCGACGCAAATCGTCGAAACGTCCGGTTTGATGAATTGCATTGTATCATATATACCCATACCGGCCGTCACCGAACCGCCGGGGGAGTTGATGTACAATTGAATATCTTTCTCGGGATCTACCGCCGACAAGAAAAGCAACTGGGCAATAACCAGGTTGGCGACGTCGTCATCGATCGCGCTGCCCAAAAAAATAATACGATCCTTCAGCAAACGCGAGTAAATATCGTAAGAGCGTTCGCCGCGGCCTTCCTGTTCCACAACCATAGGTACCAGAGTCATCGTCCCAACCCCTTTACTTCATAAAATGCAAAACATTTTCGAGCCTTACTCAAAACATTGTAGCACGTTTAAAGACTAAAGTCATTTCCTCTCCGATACGCACAAGCGTTGCGGGTATTTAACGTACACCCGACGGGACAGGACTGCTTCGCTGCCGACTATGTATTTCACAATGTACCGCATATGTAATGGTCCGTTTGCTTCGTATGTAACGCTTATTATGTTATGCTTATGTACTTCTTATGTGCATGTTTCGGGGAAACCGTCAAACGCGGTTTAAGGTAAAACAAAGGCACGCATGGATGTACACGTGCCTTTGCATGTCGCTTCGCGTTTATATAATTTCCGAATTAAGCCGTTTTGCTGTTGTCAACCAGGAATTTCACGGTTTTGCGGTTGACGATATCTTGCAGCAGCGATCCCAAATTGCCGTTGGAAGCAAAGATGCTGTGGATTTCGTCAACGGAACGGCCGTACATTTGGGCCAGGTTCTCCAGCTCGGCGTTGATTTCTTCTTCCGTCGCTTCAAGGTTTTCCGCTTTCGCGATTGCCTCAAGCACGAGGTTGTTGTGTACGCGCTTCTCGGCGTCAGCGCGCATTTGGCCTTTGAGGTCGTCGGCGCTTTGACCGGTAAACTGGTAGTACATGTCGATGTTCATGCCTTGCGTACGCAGACGGTTTTCGAATTCTTTCACCATTTGCTCCGCTTCGTCGTTGATCATGACTTCCGGAATTTCCACTTGCGCAGCTTCGGAAGCTTTTTCTACCAGATCGTTTTCTTTTTTGCGGTCAGCTTCGTTTTGCTTGCGCTCTTTCAGCTTGTTCTCCAAATCCGCTTTGTACTCGTCCAGCGTCTCGAACTCGCTCACGTCTTTAGCGAACTCGTCGTCGAGCGCAGGCAAGTTTTTGCGCTTGATGTCATGCAGCTTGATTTTGAAAACGGCTTCTTTGCCTTTCAGCTCTTCCGCATGGTAGTCTTCCGGGAAGGTTACGGTGATGTCCTTCTCGCCGTCTTTCTCCAGGCCGACGACTTGCTCTTCGAAGCCCGGGATAAAGCTGCCGGAGCCAAGCTCAAGCGAATAACGCTCCGCTTGGCCGCCCTCGAAAGGAACGCCGTCCACAAAGCCTTCGAAGTCGATTACGACGTTGTCGCCGTTCTCGGCTGCGCCTGCTTCTACCGGAACGAGTTCCGCATGGCGCTTTTGCAGTTTTTCCAGCTCTTCGTTCACTTCTTCGGCCGTTACGTCGACGGAAGGAGCTTCGAGCGCGATGCCTTTGTACTCGCCAAGCTCGACTTCAGGTTTCACGGTAACTTTCGCTTTGAACTTCAGAACTTGGCCTTTGCCGAATTGCTCGACGTCCACTTCCGGACGGTCCACCGGCTGAATGCCCGTCTCTTGAACGGCTGCAATGTAAGCGTCAGGCACGATGATATCGAGAGCGTCTTGATACAAGCTTTCCACGCCGAATTTCGATTCGAAAATAGAGCGAGGCACTTTGCCCTTGCGGAAACCAGGAACGTTAACTTTGTTCACAACTTTTTTGAATGCCTTGTCCAGAGCGGCGGCTACTTGGTCCGCGTCCACTTCAATATCAAGAACGGCTACGTTCTTCTCTATTTTTTCCCAGCTTGCTTTCATTTTATGCTTTCCCCTCCAAAAATTATCCATCGCAATTTTGTCACGTTCTGGCGGAGTCGCGGTACAGTCCGGACAAGCCCGCCGATATAACCACTATATTATAACCGTAATAAATGCGGTTTTCAAGGCTTCAAACGCGGAAACGTTGGGAAATCGTCCCGCGGCGCCATTTTATAATCTCCGAGTGAATACGTTTGCGGCGAATTGCTGCATTATCCGGTAAGCCTGCTCCCACTGAAACGCCAGATTTGACGTGATCCCGTACAATTCGAACAGCTCCGCTTTGTCTCCGCCTTCAAATACTTGTTCGAGCAACGTCAAATGCAGCGCCGCAGCCCATACGTCCACACAGGCCGCATCCTGCCGCAGCATTTGCCTGTAAGCGGAAGTTCCGTAAATAAACGCCAAAAATTCGTTCCACGTCTCCGATGCAAAATACGAGAGCGCCGGGTGCAGCGTCTCGCTGATCTCCTGAACGCGGTTGATAATCTCTTGAATCTGCGAAGGAAACTGATCGAAGGCCTCCGGCGTATCCTCGATCTCGACGACCGCCGCTTCGCCGTTCTTGTGCAGCGTTACACTGCCGGTCGCGCCCCGCTTCCTGAGTGTTTGCAGCGTCTTGAACTGGATCAGCGGATGCCGTCCGGCATCCTCCTTCAACCACCCGATCAGCTCTTCGTCGATTGCTTCGTCTTCCAGGAACGCGAGCTGATCCAAAGCCAGCAGCTGCTTGTCCACGGCCCGCTGCTCCCGCAGGCTGGCCAGCAGCCGCTTCGCATAGTCGCCTTTCTGCTCGCCCTTGGCGTGCAAATGCTGCCGCAGCAGGTCCGCTTCGCTGAGCTCTTGGCTTTCGTCCGCCTGCCCCAGCGCCAGGTCCGGAAACATGACCTGCAGCCAGTCGAGCAAGGACCGCCATTCTTCCCGCGCCCGGTCGTCGTCGGATTGGCAGGCAAGCAAAAAGCGGAGGAGCTTCATCGCTTCTCCGTAGCGTTCCGCTTCAAGGAGCCGGGTCAGTTCGAATTGATAATATTCGACGGTTTTCGGAAAAAGAATCACATTGCCATTGGTCTGCCCGCTCATGAAACACCGCCTTTCTTGCTGAGCTTCTTTATGAATGCCAGTTTACTCCAAAAAAGAAACGAAAGCAAAATCTCCTGCCGCGATATGATTTCCCGTCCATTCCATCTTCTCCTTAATTAGGATGCCGGATTCGGACGCGGGTTATGCGAACATGAAAAAGCAGCCGCGGATGCGTTAAACACGGCATCCGGGCTGCCCGTTATGCAGGCGCTGTTCAGCGTTCCATTTCCCGAAATCTATTCCATTTTCATCGCGGCTTGGATGAGCTGCGCTTTAATGTGCGGATTTTGATCGATGAAACCGTACATGCGGTCGACCTGCTCTTTATTTTGCAAATAGTCGCGTTCGTTCTGAATCATCTCGTGCGACCATTTCAGAAGCGCGGCTTCCGCCGCACCGAGCCGGTTCAATGCAATATGAAGTCCCGTATCGCCGACAAGCTGCTCCATCACTTCCGGAGTTACGTTACCGAGTTTTTTTGTCGTAGCGAGCTTTTGTTCGAATTCTTTATTCGCCTTCTCGAAGTTGTCTTTGGCTTCCTTGTATTCTTTCTGTTGTTCTGAGAACGTTCTTTTCATTAATGATGAACCACCTTTACCTGTTGATCAGTTGTCTACCTGCCTATCGTTCCTCCAGCTATAGCGTGAGACAAAACCGACGTTTTCTATACATCGGCTTCCAAAACGCAGGCCGTTATAAAAATACACCTATACGCTAAGTGTAACTTTTCTTCGTCCGTTTGTCCATTTTTTCATCAAGTTTTCCGCAGCGCGGCTTGCCCGGACAGACATCATCCGCTCCCGCCAAGCATAACCTTTAACATCTTGCTGTCATCTTTGGCCCCCTCACGGGAGCGACAGATTCTGGAAGACCGGAGAGGATGAAAGCTATGTGTGGAATCACGGGATGGATTGATTGGAACAAAGATTTGACCCAGTATCCGTCCGTTCTCGAAATGATGACGGATACGCTCGCCTCGCGCGGTCCGGATGCCTCCGGCAGCTGGATCACACCCCGCTGCGCGCTTGGCCACCGCCGTCTGAGCGTCATGGACCCTGCGGGCGGAGCCCAGCCCATGACTCGGAAAGTCGGGGATAATACAATAACCATCGTCTATAACGGCGAGCTATACAATGCGCCCGAATTGAAAAAAGAGCTGGAGCAGCGAGGCCACCGGTTCGCCACCACCTGCGACACCGAGGTACTGCTCGTTTCGTTCGTCGAATGGGGCCGAGCCTGCGTCGACCGGCTCAACGGCATCTTCGCCTTTGCCATTTGGGACCACGAAGAGCAGTCGCTATTCCTCGTACGCGACCGGCTGGGCGTCAAGCCGCTTTTCTATTCCTATTCGGAAGGCCGGCTGCTGTTCGGTTCGGAGCCGAAGGCCATTCTGGCGCATCCGGACTTTACGGTTCAGATCAGCGGCGAAGGATTGGCGGAAATTTTCGCCGTCGGGCCGGCGCGCACGCCAGGCCACGGGGTCTATAAAAATATGCAGGAGCTGAAGCCGGGGCACTGCATGGTCATGGATGCGCGCGGCCTGAGTATACGCGCCTACTGGAAGCTGGAAAGCAAGCCGCATGAGGACGATGTGGAGACGACGGCCGCCAAAGTGCGCGAGCTGGTTCAGGACACGGTGATCCGCCAGCTCGCTTCGGATGTGCCGATCTGCACGCTCTTGTCCGGCGGGCTCGACTCCAGCGCGCTAACGACGTTTGCCGCACAATACTATGCGCAGCAAGGGCTCGGAGTCCTGCACACCTATTCGGTCGACTATGTCGACAACGATAAGCATTTCCAAGCAAGCGCCTTTCAGCCGAATGCGGATGCGCCTTGGATCAAGCGAATGACGGAACACCTCGGAACCGTGCATCATGCGATCGAATTCGATACGCCGGAACTGGTCGAGGCGCTCCGAACCGTCGTGCTGGCCAGGGACTTGCCCGGAATGGCCGATGTGGACGGTTCGCTTTATTTATTTTGCCGTGAAATTAAAAAAGGCGCCACGGTGGCGATATCCGGCGAAGCGGCCGACGAAATTTTCGGCGGGTACCCCTGGTTTCACCGGGAGGATGCGCTGAATGCCGGAACCTTCCCCTGGTCGCTGGCGACCCCCGAACGCATCGCCCTGCTCTCTCCCGAATTCGTTGATTGGGTAAAGCCCGCCCAATACGTGCAGGACCGCTACCGGCAAGCTCTCTCCGAAGTGCCCCGTCTGGCCGGCGAGAACGGACAGCAAAACCGGATGCGGGAAATGTCCTATTTGAACATTACCCGCTTTATGCCGACGCTGCTCGACCGCAAAGACCGGATGAGCATGGCTGTCGGTCTCGAAGTGCGCGTGCCGTTCTGCGATCACCGGCTGGTCGAATACGTATGGAATATTCCGTGGGAGGTCAAAACGGCCGGCGACCGCGAGAAGGGCATTTTGCGTAAAGCGCTCCGCGGCATTCTTCCCGAAGACGTGCTGACCCGCAAAAAAAGCCCGTATCCAAAAACGCACAATCCGAACTACTTGACCGCCGTCCGCTCCTGGGTATTGGACATCTTAAACGATCCTTCCTCGCCTCTGCTTCCGTTCATCGATACGGCCAAAATCCGCACCCTCGCCGAGGACGACGAAGGCCGCTTCCAGCTGCCTTGGTTCGGCCAGCTGATGACCGGGCCGCAGCTGTTCGCTTATTTGGCCCAAGTCGACATGTGGCTCCGCCATTACAAAGTATCGATTCAGTAATAGCCGTACGGCTTCCTCAGGCCAAGAAGTTCCACAATTTGCGAATGGCCTGACCGCGATGACTGAGCGCATTTTTCTCTTCAAGCGTCAGCTCCGCCAGCGTCCGGCCGAGCTGCGGGACGTAAAACAACGGATCATACCCGAAGCCCCCGCTGCCGCGCGGTTCGCGAATAATGACGCCCTCGCACGTCCCTTCGACTTCGGCAAGCGGCGTTCCTTCCGCATCCACGAGCGCAATGGCGCTGACGAAACGGGCGGGGCTGAGCGCTTCGGGATGAGCCGCATGATCTGGCCGGGGCAGCGGCTCCAGCTTGTCCAATTCGCCAACGAGCTTGCGGTTATTCGCCGCATCGTCCTTCGGCTCGCCCGCGTAGCGGGCGGAGTATACCCCCGGCGCGCCGTTCAGACGATCCACGCATAAGCCGGAATCGTCCGCCACCGCAGGAACGCCGAGCCGCCGGGCCACCGCTCTGGCTTTGATCAGGGCGTTGGCCGCAAAGGTATCTCCGTCCTCGACGATATCCGGGATCTCCGGGTAATCGAGCAGGCTTTTGACCGCGATGCCTTTCTCCCGGAACATCTTCTCGAATTCCTTAAGTTTACCGGCGTTTGTCGTCGCGATGACGACTTCAGCTCCGAGCCGCATGAGATGCCCCTTTAATGCGTTCGGCAATTGGTCCAAGCGCAAGCGCTTGTTCCCGAATCATCTCCTGAATGCCCGTTTCGGCCAGCGCCAGCAGCGCGTCAAGCTCTTGCCGGGAGAACGGGGCTTCTTCGCCGGTTCCTTGCACCTCAACGAATTTTCCGTGGCCAGTCATGACTACGTTCATGTCAACCTTCGCTTTGGAATCCTCTTCATAGTTCAGGTCCAGGCACGGCTTCTCCTGAATGATGCCCACGCTCAAGGAACCGAGAAAATCGGTGATCGGGAACCGGTTCAAATTCCGCTCCCGCACGATTTTATCCATCGCGATTGCCATGGCGACGAACGCGCCGGTGATTGACGTCGTCCGGGTGCCGCCGTCCGCCTGGATCACGTCGCAATCCAGCGTAATGGAACGTTCGCCCAGCGCTTCCAGATCGACGACGGAACGCAGCGCCCGGCCGATCAGCCGCTGAATTTCCATGGTGCGTCCGCCGAGCTTCCCTTTGGCCGCTTCGCGCTGATTGCGGACCGAAGTCGCCCGGGGCAGCATCGAGTATTCGGCAGTCACCCATCCTTTGCCCTGCCCTTTCATAAACGGCGGAACCCGTTCCTCCACCGTCGCCGTGCAGATGACCCGCGTATCTCCCACTTCGATCAGCACCGAGCCTTCGGCGTGTTTATTATAATTGGTCGTAATTTTCACAGGACGCGCCTGATCGACTCTTCTCCCGTCGCTTCTCATTTAAGTCTCATTTCCTCCTTTTGGCTTTTACGTTCCCATTGTACCAGAGCGCCCCAGGAAAACCAAACGGGCGGGCGGAAACGAAAAAGCGCTCCTTCCGGAAGCCGGGCCGCACAGGAAGGAGCGTTCGTTTTTGAGGCATCGCGCTAAGCTACAGCTTCAGCTGATTCACAGTCTGAGGGCGGGATACGGGCTTCGCATAGCTCTGATTGTCGGTCGCGTTTACTTTGGCGTCGCCGTTCACCAGGATTTGCACCTTGGCGGCCGCGTTCGTATTTTCCGTGAGCGATAAGACAACCGCTTTCAACGCTTCGGCAGGTGCTTTTTTATCCGGCCCGAGCATGTTGTCCGAGAAATTGACGGTAATCAGGTCGTTCGTTTTTTCCACTTTCAGCAGCTCGGCTCCCGGAGCCATGACGGCAACCAAGCCCTTCTTCTGATCCGGTCCCGCAATGAGCTGCCGGATGACCACTTCCGCAACGTTGTCCGTCCTTGGGACGAGCCGGGTGACGGGCACGTAATAGCTGTAATTTTCCTGATTCTGATTTAAGAAATACAGCGTAACCGGCGTCGATTGTCCGTACTCTACGCTTTCCGGCTTCTCCACGTTGATTCCGATCGCCCGGGTCAGCGATTCGTCCAGCGGCGTGCTGCCGACCGGCATCTCTTTCAAAGGCTTGCCATCGACGCGGAGTTGTACTTTCTCTACCGAAGGAAAGCCCGTCAAAGTCCAGGTGACGGCTTCCATAATTTTTCTTTCGTCCTGCAGGTTATAATCCGTAAACATTTTGGAAAAATCAACGATAGCCAGCTTTTGATCTTCCATAATGTTAATGCCTTTGATTTCGGTACCTTTGGGAAGGAGGCTTGTAAATCCGGCCGGCAGACGTCCTTGTACCGGACCGCCGTCCACCATGTATTCAAGCGCCTTGCGGGCGGCGCCTTGGGTCTTTTCGACTTGAACGGCAATCGGGGCGACGAACCCTTTTTCATCCTTGGCGTAAACCGTCACCTGCATCGGATTGGCAATCGTCCGGGACACTTTGCCGCTTGTGGCCATGGCGTCCGCACCGGCTGGCGGAGGATCGATTTGCTGAGACTGTTCCTTCTTTCCCGAAGGCGAGCAGCCGGACGCAAGCAGAGCGACCATTCCGACAGCGGCGGCCCATCGTATCCATTTGTATTGTTTCATTGCGTGTTCCTCCTTGGTATTGGGGTGTTGTCCGTTTTTACTTTTATGTATACGGGCGGCAGACAAGTTTATGCCATCCATTTGTCCGATTCGGAAGAAAATTGGATTTATGGTACTTTAGACGGATATACCCTTGATTTATACAGTACTATAAGCCTATAATATAGATGTGTTTTTCCAAAATGAGGTGATTTCCCATGGAAAACCGTCTTCCTGATTTCGTGCCTGACGACCTATACCGGGCCGTTGTGCTTCAATCTCCGGATTGGCTGTGGGTATTCGACGAAACCGGTTCGCCGGTCGGCTTGTCCCCGGAGCCCAACTACGGTTCGGCATTGTTCCGTTGGGTGTACGAAACCGATCTCCTTCCGCTGCAGCAGGCATGCCGACAATTGCTTCAAGAGCGCGAACCATTCGCGATGACATTTCGGGCCGTGCTGCCGGACGGAGCTCTCGTATGGCTTGATGGACAAGGATATCCGTTAGCATGCAAGTCTTCGGGATGGCAGGCCGCGCTGACAGCCAAAGACATCACGGCGTTCAAGAAGCAGGAGGAACGGCTGACCCGTCTGGCTTACTACGATCCGTTGACCCAACTGCCAAACCGCAGGCTGTTTCAAGACCGTTTTACACAATCGCTGCATATGGCGAAGCGCTATCACCATAAGCTGGCCGTCATTTACTTGGACCTTGATGATTTTAAACGCATTAACGATACATACGGCCATGCCACCGGCGACGAGCTGCTGACCATGGCCGCTTCCCGTCTCTCACATTCCATCCGGGAACCGGATACCGTCTGCCGGATGGGCGGCGACGAATTCGTCGTGCTGCTGCAGCAGTTCGAGCACCGGGAGGACATTGCCAAGATCGTCGGCAGAATCACGCAGACGCTAACCCGGCCTTTCGAATTGAACGGCCAAACCATGAGCATAACGAGCAGCATCGGCGTTTCCTGCTATCCCGAAGACGGGCAGGATATCGAAACGCTGCTGCAGTGCGCCGATATGGCGATGTACACATCGAAGCAGCAAGGCAAAAACCACTTCCGGTTTTTCTCGGATTCCTAAGGAGGTCTTTATGAGCTACAGCTTGAACAGTAAGCAGGTTGCCGAAGCTTCGGCCTTGTGGCTGACGAAGCGCGGCGTCACGATGGAAGATATGGCGGAGCTTACTTATTTTTTGCAAAAAGACTATTACTCCAACCTGACGATGGACGAATGTCGGGAGAGTGTGGAGCAGGTCCTCGGCAAACGGGAAGTGCAGAATGCCATTTTGACGGGGATTCAGCTTGACGTACTGGCCGAAGAGGGCAAGCTGTTTTCCCCTCTCCAGGAGATGATTGAAAACGACGAGGGGCTGTACGGCTGCGACGAAATCCTGGCTCTGTCCATCGTCAATGTGTACGGCAGCATCGGGCTAACCAACTTTGGATATATAGACAAAATCAAGCCGGGGCTGGTCGGACGGCTGAACGATAAGAGCGGCAAGCACAAGCATACGTTCCTCGACGATATCGTCGGCGCCATCGCGGCGTCCGCCAGCAGCCGCATCGCACACCGCAAGCAGCAAGAGAAGGAAAGTACGCAGACGTAATGGAACACGGCGCTTCTCCGAGGAGAGAGCGCCGTTTTTAACTGTGAATCTATTTCATGCTTTGCCACTTATTTCAAGTTCGCAAGCGATTCGGCTACGGTTTGCAGGTCCGCTTGGGACAGCGGGTCCGCAGTCCAGCCTCTAACCGTTAACGAAAATCGCGTTACAGATCATCTACTATTCCCCAATGACCCCCTTTTTATTCCAGAACTTACTTTCTCACACCTGGTCCACGTCAAAAAGCGGCAGGCTCCGTTCGAAAAACGGAACCATGCCGCATTGCAGCTGATTGGTCGAAACCGGTGGATTAGAATAATATTACGCTTTCTGGTAAATTACAAGCCCCTCGCGCACGCTTTCGGTCAGCTTGCCGGCTTCGCGCAGCCAAATCAGGTGCGCAATCGTTTCCAGCAGCGCAAAGCGCAGCTGGTGCAGGCTGAGCCGCTCCCCGAAGGTCGCCCGGCATACGTGGTACGCCGTGGCCGGCTCCGCAAGCTTCGACAGCATCGCATCCAGACGCTCCGCATGATGGGCGATCAGCTCGTCGGCGCGCTGCTGCAGGTAACCGAAAGGCTCCCGGTGACCGGGAAAAGCGAGCCGCACCTCGTATCGGCGAATCGCTTCCAGGCTGGACAAATAGCTGGCAAGCGGATTCTCGTCGATCCCGTCGGGCAAGTAACTGACGTTCGGGGATATTTGCGGAAGCACGTGATCCCCGCAGAACATGACGGCTGACTCTGCGCGGTAAAAACACAAATGCCCTGCGGCATGCCCCGGCGTCTCGATCGCTTCGTATTCCTCGTGGCCGAGCCTTACACGCTCCCCGGCTTCCACGACGGTGACCTCCGGCTGCGGCGAAACGGACGGGACAAAGCCTTGCATATGCTCCTCCAGCGGCTTCATCATCTCCTCCGGCAGCCCTTCCCGCCGGAAAAGCCCGATGATCCGCTGCGTCATCGGCTGCCCGTCTCCCCAGAGCAAGCGCGTCTGTTCAAGGCCGCTCCGCGACATCAGCACGGGCGCGCCGGTGCGCTCTTGAAACCATCCGGCTAGCCCGTAGTGGTCCGGGTGATGGTGCGTCAGCACGATGCGGTCGATGTCGGAGTAGCCGAGCCCAAGCTCCGCAAGCGCCGACGTCCAGACAGCTTCGGCCGCCTCCGTCCGCAGCCCCGGGTCGATCAGCGTCCAACCACTCTCTCCCGGCAGCAAATAGCTGTTCACCCAGCGCAGCGGAAACGGCAGGGGCACCTTGATCTGCAGCACGTCGCCGTGCTTTGTCACGCTCCCATGGCGGCTTGATGGCGATCCGTCCATATTATGCGTCCCTCCTGCCGACAAAGATCATTCGTTTTGATCGGTCGGGCTCGTAAGCCGAAGCGTCGTAATCGCCGTAAACGGCGTCGATTTTCAGCCCTGCCAGCTCCAGCATATCCAGGAAACGCTCCCGTCCGATCAGCTTCACCTGCTCCTCATAAACCCGGTCGCCCGATCCGCTTCCGTCCTGCAGCACGATCGTTTTGCGCACGAATCCGTCCTCGATCCGGCGTTTCTCATCGATATGGATTCCTTCGACGGTTCGAACCGAGTGCGGCACCAAATGCGCCGCCACATAGGCCGGATTCAAATAATCGATAATGAAGCGCCCGCCTGGCGCGAGCAGACGGTACATTTCCCTCAGCACCTGCTCGTTGTCCCGATCGCCGGGAAAATAACCGAACGACGTAAACAAGTTGACGATCGCATCGAATTGATCGGTTATCGGTACGTTGCGCATATCCCCATGAACCCAGCGCACTTCGCCTGCGGTATCCAGCTTTCTCGCTTCCGACAGCAGCACCTCCGACAAGTCCATTCCGGTAACCCGAAAACCGAATCCGTTCAGCGCCATCGAGTGCCGCCCCATGCCACAGCACAGGTCAAGGACCTCCGCTCCCTCGGGCAGCTCCAGCCATTCCATCATCCGGCGCACTTCCTCATAAGCGCCTTGCATATCGCGATGCTTATAGACGAGCATATAATCCCGTCCGAAGCTTTTTTCGAACCATTCGGTCATTTCGCTTTCGTCCCTTCTATCCCAGCTTTCCTGGACAAACTAAGCCCTATTTTACCAGAAGATCCCGCCTGAACGCACGCTTTTGTTCGAATCGGCCGTCAGCGCTGAGGCCGGGCTTCCATTTTCTCAAGGAAGGATAGCGGGCCGCCAGAGACTGTAGTATAATTAACGGTTGAAAACGAAAAAGACCCTTCTGGCAACGGAGGAAAAATATGACGACCGCCATTGAACAGCGCATTGCCGGGCGCAAGCATAAAGAAATTTTCGAGCAGATCCGCAAGCAGGGGACGGTCTCCAAGATCGATCTGCTGGAGAAAAGCGGGCTGACGGGCAGTACCTTAACCCGGACGCTGGAGGAATTAACGGCCCAAGGGGTCATTGCGGAGGCCGGCTTCGGCGAATCGACCGGAGGGCGCAGGCCAATTTTATATACGGTAAATCCCGATTATGCCTATGTGTTCGGATTGGATATATCGCGGATGTATTCCAAGCTCATTCTGTTCGACCTGCAGCTGAACAAGCTGGACAGCAAGCGCTGGGTCATGACGGAGGACGTTACCCCCAAGGTGCTGCTGGAAGAGATTGTGGCGGAGGCCCGCGACATGCTGGACCGCCGCTCTCTTCCGGCCGACAAGGTGCTCGGGATGGGCATCGGGGCCGTCGGGCCGCTGGACCAGGCTTCCGGCATGCTGCTGGAGCCGCTTCATTTTGCCGCCGCCGGCTGGAAAAATGTCAGCGTTACCGGCTACCTGGAAAGCCGCCTCGGCTTTCCGGTTGTGCTCGATAACGGAGCGAATACGGCGCTCATCGGCGAATCGTGGTCGGACCGGGAGCGCGACTACCGCCATTTGCTATACGTTCACGTCGGCGTCGGCTTGCGGTCGGCCATGATGACGAACGGGCAGGTCGTGTATGGGGCGGTGGACATGGAAGGGTCGATCGGCCAAATGATCATCCAAACGGACGGCCCCCGCCTGTGGAATCATGGCAACTTCGGCACGCTCGAATCGTACGTTTCCATTCATGCGCTGGAGCAGCAGGCGCAAGCCCGGCTCAAGCAAGGCCGCGACAGCCTGCTGCTCCGGCTGGAACCCGATCCGGAGAAGATCGGCTTCGCCCATCTCCAGCAGGCGCTGCAGGCCGGCGATCCGCTGATGGTGGAGCTGTTTACGCAGGCAGCCACCTATTTCGGCATCGGGCTGTCCAACCTGCTTAACATTTTGCATCCGGAAAAGGTCATTCTGGGCGGCGCCTTGATCGGCGGCCATGCCGGCTTTTTCCATACGGCGACGCGAGTCGCGATTCAAAGAACGTATTATTATCCCAAATATCAGGTTGTGTTCAGCCAAGGCGCGCTCGGTGAAGAAGCGCTCGCCACCGGGGCGGCGCTGCTGATCGTGAACAAGCTGAGCGCGGTATAATTATTGGGCCGGTGACTGCTCGTCTCGTCACTTCGTCTCCGCCATCAACGGACAAATCAAAAAGGCGCCCCCGCTATGCAGGGACGCCTAATTTTATGTTTCCACTTCAAACTGCCTTATGCTGACGCTTCGCCTTCCTCGGCCGGATCGCCGTGCAGCTCTTGGAACAATTGAACGAGCTTGCCGTGCTTGCGCAGCGATTTTTCGTGAATCAGGTTCAGCTTACCATTGTCCAGCACTCCGAAGCGCTCGATCAGCTGCTCGTTCTCGTGCGTCCAATCAAAGCCTTCGAAGATGTTCAGACAGTTGGTCCAGTTTTTCGTATACTTGCCGTCCGTGAACAAATGACGGTGCGCATACAGCGCGACGCTTTCCTGCATGGCGCGGGACGCCGAAGTGTACTGCGGCACCCCCGGCTGCTCCGGCATGAGAGGAACCAGCGTGCTGTAGAACTGGTGCAAAATCTCGATGTACGTGGACGGGTCCTGCTTGATCCGGCGCGCCAGCTCGTAGGAAGGCTGCATTTTGCCCGTAAACAGCATCGTCGCGGTCGAGTACATCCAGCTGAACGACGTAAAGTTTTTGTTGTAAGCGGTCAGGTTGGCCCGACGCTCGACGCCCGCAGACTTCAAGAAGACGTTGTGGTCCACGACCTGCTGAATGACGACGTTTAGCGGATCGATCGAGTCAAACGAATGGCCGAGTTCTTTGCTGACGAGCTGAACCTTGGAGTTGATGTCCCCGAACAGCTGCTTCTCTTCTTCCTCACTCAGCCCGATGTAGATTTGCACCGCCAGCTCGCTTTCCATCAGTTCCAGACGGCGGCGTTCCAGCTGCTCGACCTGGCCTTCCAGCTGCTCCAGCTCGCTTGCGATCTCCACATTGTCCGGTGCTTTCCGGTGCTTGATTTTCATGGCGGCGACTTTCTTCTCCAGGCTGCGCGCTTCTTTGAGCATTTGCTCGTTCACGTAGCCGAGAGCGAGAATGCGGTGCTGGCCGTCCAGAATGCTCAGCTTCGAGCCCGGACGCAGGTACAGGCCGCTCTGCACCTTAGCCAAGCTGCTGACGTCGCGCAAGCTTAAGGTAACCGGACCGAAAAAGACGCGGTCGAGCTCGCGCTCCTGCAAGTAGTTGGAAATTTTGCGGCGTTGTCCTCCGCTCAGCTTCCGCTGCACCATCGGATCAATGGTGGTGTAGTTAAGCAGATCCTGCACTTGTATCGCTACCGTTGCGAGTCCGAACCGATCGCAAAACGGATGTATGGTCATTTGCAAATTTAAACCATCCATTAACCGACGTCCTCCTTAGAGCTATCTCCCGGAAAAGCTTGCTGCCCCATCGCATCGTCGCGGATCAGGAACATGTGGTGCTCCACGTAAAAATCTTTGACGAACTGATACGCTTTTACGATGCGCGAGCGTCTTGGCAAACGGTCTTTCTCGTCCCCACTGTAAATGGCGCTCCAGTCGATATGCGGCAAAATTTTGAGCGCATAATCGAGCGCGTATTTGTTGAACGTGCCGGTTTTCGTCACTTCCTCGTGAAAGAACATCGACAGCGCGATCTGCAGGTTCTCCGTCCAGCAGAGCTCGCCCTTTTCCGGCTCCGGCAAGTACTTGAGCAAGCTTTCGAAATAAAGCGACGCCAGCTTCATATGCTCTTCGATCTCTTTTTCCTCAAAATAGTACCCGTTGTTGCGCGCCGCCGACTTGAGCCGTCCTTCGAACAGGCCGATCAAAATTTCGATCAGCAGGTGGTAGGAGAACAAATACTCCGGCCCTTTGCCCCGCTCCGTAAACATGTCGACAGGCAGATTCTTCATCACAGACGCATCTTCCACCAGCCTCGAAGCCAGCACGTGATAGAACCGGCGCTGCTCGCGGAGAACGGCCAGATTTCCGCCGATTTTGCGCGGAAGCTTGTTGATGTCAGAGAACAGCTGCCGTTCCTGACGCGCATTGATGTCCAGGTAGATCATGGTGGACATCGGGAAAGCATACAGCTTGCTCAGTTTCGCGCTGATTTCCTCCATGCGGTCGTACTCCCGGCGGTCTTTCGCCCGGGCCATCGCGCCCTGCAGCGTTTCCATCAGCCGGCGGAAGGCGGCAAGCCGGTGCTGGCCGTCCACGACGTACAGCTTCTCGATCGCCTGCAAACGGTAGACCTGCGCCTGCTCATCATACTCTCCCGCGCCACGGGCCGAGAGGATGATGCCCGGAAAATAAATGCCTTGTCCGTGATCCAGATAGAGCATGATATAGTCCATCATCTTGGACAAGTTTTGCGGAACGATGGAGCGTTGAACCTCCAAATCCACTTCGTAGATGGCGAACAGTTTGCTCATCGGAAGCGTGGTCGAAAGCGTCGTCTGTCCGAACGTCCGGGACATCGCCCCGGGAATTTCGATATACGATGATGCTTTCTGCTCCGCCAGCAGCTCCGACAGAGACGAAATTTTATCCATAACCGTTTCCTCCTTGACTTACCTCGCGTAAAGCTATATGCATATAGTTTACTATAATAGGTTCATATAATTCCATTATACACCGAAAAGACACGAAACATTCAGGATATTGGCAAAATATGCGTCTTTTTTTCATTTTCCGGGCTTGCTTTTTTGATAAAGAACAAAATAAGAAAATTTGACATTTTTCGAGAAGAAACGTATCGGCCGATCGCAGCGCTATGATGGACCCTTCTCGTGCTTCCTTGGTCCAAAACCAACATTTAGCCCGGCTTCGTCATATCGATTCCTCCCCCGAGGATAGTCCGCTAATATAATAGGAAAAAGGTTGCAAAGGGAATCTATCATACGCCCGATTTCGCTGTCAAGGTTGATCCGAAGCCGGTGCCGTGCTATGATAAAACCAACAAGTTAATCAGGTCAGAGATCAAGAGAAGACCGTGAGCAAGCTCTTCAGGAGCGCGTGTGCAGCAAGCGACGCGCCGACGTAGAGTTGCTTCACGTCTTCTCTTTTTTGCTTTTACCCGGAACTGGGCGGCCGTACATTGCGAAAGGGGATCGATACACATGACAAAACAGGCGCAATTTTCAGGGGAACACCGAGAAGAACGGCTTCGGGAGATGGCCAGTGCCCCGCTCGATCTGCTGGTCATCGGCGGTGGCATCACCGGGGCGGGAATCGCGCTCGACGCGCAAACCCGGGGGCTGAAAACCGGACTGGTCGAGATGCAGGACTTCGGCGCGGGCACGTCGAGCCGTTCCACGAAGCTGATTCACGGCGGCTTGCGCTACTTGAAGCAGCTTGAATTCAAGCTGGTGGCCGAGGTCGGCAAAGAGCGGGCCATCGTCTACGAGAACGCGCCGCACGTGACGACGCCGGAGTGGATGCTGCTGCCGATGATCGAAGGCGGCACCTACGGCAAGCTGGCAACCTCCGTCGGGCTGATGATGTACGATTCGCTGGCGGGCGTCAAGCGGAGCGAGCGCCGGATCATGCTGTCCAAAGCCGAAACGCTGCGGCGCGAGCCTCTGCTCCGCGAAGACAAGCTGAAGGGCGGCGGGTACTACGTCGAGTACCGCACGGACGACGCCCGGCTGACGATTGAAACGATGAAAGCCGCTGCGGACCGCGGCGCTCTGGCGGTCAACTATACGAAGGTGGAAGAGCTGCTCTATGAGGGCGGGAAGCTGAAGGGCGTGCGCGTTGTCGACAAGCTGAACGGCGAAACATATGACATCTTTGCCCGCAAAATCGTCAATGCGGCAGGACCTTGGGTCGACATGATCCGGGAAAAAGACGGCTCGAAGCAGGGCAAGCGGTTGCATTTGACCAAAGGCGTGCACCTTGTCATCGATGGCGGGCGGTTCCCGCTCAAGCAGGCGATCTACTTCGATACGCCGGACGGCCGCATGGTGTTCGCGATTCCGCGCGATGGCAAAACGTATGTCGGCACCACCGACACGAACTACAGCGGCGATCTCGTTCATCCGCGGATGACGACGGCCGACCGCGATTATATTTTGACGGCGGCGAACTTCATGTTTCCGAGCCTCAAGCTGACGGCGGCCGATGTCGAGTCCAGCTGGTCCGGGCTGCGGCCGCTCATTCACGAAGACGGTAAATCGCCGTCGGAGCTGTCGCGAAAGGATGAAATTTTCATCGCTCCTTCGGGTCTGATTACTATTGCCGGCGGCAAGCTGACCGGCTACCGCAAAATGGCGGAGCGCACCGTCAACCTGGTCACAGGCCAGCTCCAAGAGCTAGGCCGCGCTTCGTATCCGGGCTGTACGACGGACCGGATCAAGCTGTCCGGCGGGGACGTCGGCGGCTCCGCGCAATTCAAGGCGTTCGCGGAATCAAAAGTACGCGACGGCGAAGCGCTTGGTCTGACGAAGCGGCAAGCCGAGTCGGTCGTGCAGCGCTATGGCTCCAACGCGGACCGCGTCTTCCAGCGCTGCACGCTCCTGCGCGAAGAAGCGGAGCAAACCGGCCTGCCGCTGGATGTGCTGGCTTCGCTCGCCTACGGCATCGATGAGGAAATGGTCGCGACACCGCAGGACTTTTTCGTCCGCCGGACCGGCGCGCTGTATTTCGATATTGCCTGGGTGCAGCGTTGGAAGCAGTTGGCGACGGCTTACATGGCGAAGCGCTTTGGCTGGACGCCGGAGGTTGCGGAGGAGCAACTGCGACGACTGGACGTGCTGCTGCGCGATGCGGCGACGCCTGCCTCGTCCGAGTAAGCCCGGCGGTCCGGTGAGCCTGCTACACCGCTGTATAAGCGGCCCACAGCTGGAGCCGGGACCGATGTCCCGGCTTTTCGCTCTGCGCTCAATCCTGCCTGCCCCTTTCGCTGGCAATGCGCATCCGGCTGTCCAAAAAACGAGCGGTCGCTTCGAGCGCTTCCTCAAGCTGCGGGGTCGTTCCGGCAAACGGATGAACCGTGCCAAATGTATGCGTTCCCCCTGCAATCGTCACGAACGACTGGTTCGGAGCGGCCTCGCGCAGCCTGCGGAAGCCCTCCTTCAGCCGGTCGGAGTCCGCGTCGCCCTGTACGGAGAGCACCGGAGTCTTCAGTCCGGCGAGCCGCGCGGTAATATCGAAGCGCTCCGCATTTTGCTTCAAGTCATCGTAGAACGTTTGCCGAATCGGCATGCTCTGCCCCGTCCGCGCGTTCGCCACGTAGGCGACGCCATTGCGGACGATTTCTTCCTTAAACGCGTCGTCGAACAAGTCGGCCGAAGCGATGCCGTTCCACGTGACGACGGCCTGCACATCCGGGTGCTCCGCGGCAAACACGATGCTGTTTCCGCCCCCGCGGCTGTGGCCGAGCAAGGCAACCCGGCCGGTGTCCGCCTGCTCCGCAAAGGGCAGACGCTTCTCCTGCAGCAGCTCCCAGACGACCGCCAGATCCGCCTGCTCGCGGGAGTACGTGTTCACGGCGAATTTGTCCAGTTCGTCGAAATCCCGCTCGTTCACCCCGTTGCAGGAAAAATTAAACCGGACGACGTAATATCCGCGGCGGGCCAGCTCGGCCGCGGCATAAGACTGAAAGCCCCAATCCATGAAGCTTTTAAACCCGTGCGCCATGATCACGACGGGCGCCGACCCTCTGTCGACCTTCTCCTGTACCGTTACCTCGCCCCGAAGGGTCAGCTCGGCGTCAATCGGCTGCTCGAAACGCCGCTTTTGCAATCCTGATGCTTGCTCGCTCATAAAAATTCCTCCTTGAATACACTGTAATGATATGGAATAACGGCTAATGTACAACCCTTCCGTCTTTTGTGCCGTGCCTGACTGTATTTCCTTTCCATTGTATCAAAAGCGCCGGCATTTGCCATGCTCTCTTTGTCCCGCAGCACGTGTCCGCCCCGAAACGAAGCGGGCAGCCTTGCCAGCCGCATCGTATGAGGTTCGCTGCTCGTTCTGGCGCCGATCGGACCGATCATTCATGTCCCCGTCCCTGGCCGGTCCGAGGCGAAATAACGCGCCTTTCTCAACGGTTCGTCCAACATTTACTTTTTTTCCGAGAGTTGTGTTATAATAAAGGCAAGTGACTGGTTCGGATCTTTTGAGTTTGATTTGTATGTTCGTCGTCAATTCCATCGAGGAGGTTTAACTTGGCTAGTTCAGAAAAAAAGTTGTCCATTTTTGCCTTGGGCGGCGTAGGCGAAATTGGCAAAAACATGTATGTGGTACAATACGCAGACGACATTGTTGTCATTGATTGTGGTTCGAAATTTCCGGATGTGGAGCTGCCCGGCATCGATATTATCGTACCGGATATTTCCTATCTGATTGAGAACCGGAATAAAGTCAGGGCGCTCGTCATTACGCACGGTCATGAGGATCATATTGGCGGGTTGCCTTATATCCTCAAGCAGCTCAACATACCCATCTATACGAGCAAACTGACGATGGGACTTATTGAAGGAAAATTAAAAGAACACGGGCTGTTGGGTTCAACGGAACGGGTGTTAATTCATGCTGATTCCGTATTAAAGTTCGGAACAATTGTCGCTTCGTTCTTCAAAACGAATCACAGCATTCCGGACAGCCTTGGGGTCGTGCTTGATACCCCTGAAGGCGCCGTCGTTCACACCGGCGATTTTAAATTCGACCAAACGCCTGTTAACGGCCAATATGCGGACCTTCACCGCATGTCGGATATTGGCAAAAAAGGCGTTCTCGCCCTGCTATCCGAGAGCACAAATGCGGAACGTCCAGGGTTCACCCCTTCAGAGAAAAGCGTCGGCGGCAATCTGGAGGACGTATTCCGGACCTCACGTCAGCGCGTGATCGTGTCCACCTTTGCCTCCAATGTGCACAGGCTTCAGCAGGTCATCGAAGCGGCTATCGCTTCGAATCGGAAGCTGGTCGTCATCGGACGCAGCATGGTCAATATGATTACCATCGCCTCCGAGCTCGGTTATCTGAACATTCCGGACGGTATGCTGATCGAGCCGAACGAAGTGAATAAATACGCGGCCGACCGTATCGCTATTCTGTCTACGGGCAGTCAGGGCGAACCGATGTCGGCGCTGACCCGCATGGCCCGCTCGAACCACAAGCAGGTGGAAATTCTCCCCGGGGACACGGTTATTATTTCGGCCACGCCCATTCCGGGGAACGAAAGAAATATCGGACGGACGGTCGACGAGCTGTTCCGTCTCGGTGCCCACGTCATCTATGGCTCCGGTACACTGACGGGTATGCACGTTTCCGGACATGCCAGCCAGGAAGAATTGAAGCTGATGATCAATCTGATGCGTCCGAAATTTTTCATCCCGATTCACGGGGAATACCGGATGCTTCGTCAGCACAGCACGCTGGCGCAAGCCGTCGGCGTCGACCCGGCCAACATCTTCATCGTCGACAACGGCGAAGTCGTTGAAATCCAGAACGGCGCGGCCCGCAAACGCGGAAAAGTTCCGGCAGGCAACACGCTTATCGACGGCTTAGGCGTCGGTGACGTCGGAAACATCGTCCTACGGGACCGCAAGCATTTGTCTCAAGACGGCATCCTGATTGTTGTCGTTTCAATCAGCAAACAGGAAGGCAAGATCCTCTCCGGACCCGACATCATCTCCCGCGGCTTTGTTTATGTCCGCGAATCGGAAGGCTTGCTCGACGAGGCAAGCCGCATAGTGTCCAATACGATCAACAAATTAACTCACGAGAATGAGAACCAATGGTCTACGATAAAATCAAATGTAAAAGATGCGCTTGGACGATTCTTATATGAGCGAACCAGAAGAAAGCCGATGATTCTTCCCATTATTATGGAAGTTTGATCGAACCAAACCAACCAGTCCACTTACAACGAGCAAATACCCTCTATCCTTTGCGGGATGAGGGTATTTTTTGTCGGGTATAATTCGTCCGTGCCTGTGAACGGACTTTGGCTTTTAACTTTTGCATAAGGTTGGAAGTACACTGAGATGAACTTTTAAGAAATACTTTCGAGTTCATTGCCTCGTTATTGCTTATTCTTTGTTCTTCAGAAAATCTGCGGGGACAATAAATCCGTTTATGGATACCAAATTGTTAAACGGATTGTTTTGCTGCGACCTTTTCGTTGCAAATTCGTCATTAAAATAGCCCATTTTGAACATATCGCGTATTGACTTCGATTTTTGTGAAGTTGTACTTTGAGCAGTGCCGAAATATCCGCATATATCATGAACCGATACGTAAGGCTCAAAGTTTTTGTCGAACAAAAAGTTGACTGTTCCAATCGCATGAATAATTCCTGCCGCCCAAACCTCCAGCTTGCCCGTCATAAACGGAACCGTCCGCTTGCGCCCCAGCTTTTCTACCATTTTGCACGACAGCTGCTCGTAATCTTCATCCAGATATTGTTCGCAAAAGCCCTTCACCAGTTGCAGCAATTGTTCCTTCTTTTCAAGCATCTTCGGATCCTTCATCTTCTCCTCCTAAGGGTATGACCTGCCACTTTAAAAAAGGGGGCCTTTCCGCCAATCCCATATGCCTCGTAAACTGGAAAGCCTTGTTCGCTTCCTCTGCCGGAATCGCCCGCATTGGGTATGGAGAGCAACACATACTGATCGGGAAACAATTCTCAGACTTGCTGTCATTTCATTGCCGAATCCCTCCTACAGTAATTCCTGAATCTATTTTACCACAATTTGAGTGGAATTCGTGCGAATCACTACCCTATTCATCTCTCTTTTAACGTTTATGCTATAATGAAATAAGGACAACCAAGCGAGGTGAAGCCGATGAAATGGAGAGAAATTACCGAATTGCATCCGGGTCGTTTTGTATTGGTGGAGGCCATCAAAGTAAGCTCCAATAACCGTGTACGCCAGTTGGAGGATATGGCGGTGATTCAGGATTACGACAATCCGCAAGAAGCGTGGAACGGGTACAAGTATTTGCACAAGCTGCATCCGACACCTGAATTGTACGTATTCCACACCAGCCGAAGTGATGTAGAGGTGGTTGAAGAGTTCTTCTCAGGGGTAAGGCTGCAGTCATGAAGATACAACTCCAGCACGGCTTGCCTATTATCTCCCTGACTTTAACCCACGACAATCAATCTATTGTTTTAAAGAACGTTCTATTTGATACTGGGCATAGATTTTATGATAAGAGCCAAGTGTAAAGCCGACTTTGAAACAATGGAAATTAAGATAGCAAAAACAAGCGATGCTGACCATCAACATCGCTTGTTTTTGCTATCTTATGAGAAAGTTTCAGTTTTTTCTTCACAGATCATCATCCAAAAACCCAATAAAATCAACGCTTCACGCTAAGTTCCACCGAAAACCAAATAGCCCTCTTCCCGCGCTTCCCCGTAAGGAAAGCGGAAAAAGAAGGCTGGTGTGGTTGCTTCGCGAATGCTTTAAATCTGCAGTTCCCCAAGCTTGATCAACTCGACAACTGCTTGCGAACGGCCTTTGACATTTAACTTTTGCATGACGTTGGAAATATGGTTACGGACTGTCTTTTCGCTAATAAACAGCTGCTGTGCGATATCTTTTGTCGTTTTGTCCTGCACAAGCAGTTCAAAGACCTCACGTTCGCGATTGGTGAGCAAAAATTTACTTTTGTGATCGCTGCCTTTCAAAGTGTCACCCCTCCTTGCCCGGGTTTTGGTTTCATTACAAGGTCTAGGGATACAGTCAAATTCAGTTTATGAAAGGCAGCACTTGCTGGTGCGTTTGCACTTAAAAATGGGCTTCGCGCTACGCTTTCAGAGCGATCCGCAGCGTCTTGATCTCGTACGGCTTCATGAACAACTTAAGCTCATGCGAACTATGCTCCACCGCTTGCGGCTGCTCCTCCATCAGGTTCGTCTCTTCCACGGAAACGAACTCTCCGATCCGCGCATCCGCGCCAAACCGGACGTCTCCCCGAATGCCACCGTACTCGTACAAGCGGACGATGAAGGTCTCGTCGTCTTCGGCTTTTTTGACGGTATCGATCATGACATGGGAGCCATCGACGCGGAACAGTCCCAACTGCTCAGGAAGTCCGTCCGTATGCGCCGCTCCGTTCAACTGCACCGGAAGTAGCGGCATGTTGAGCTCGCACGCCTGACGGTGCGTGTCCGCCTCCAGCCAACCGTTTTTATGCGGATAAAGTGAATACGTAAATTCATGCAGCCCTTGATCGGCTTCCGGATCGGGCGATACCGCCGACTTAATGAGACTGAGACGCAGCACATGATTGCGGATATCATGGCCGTACTTGCAATCGTTCAGCAGGCTGACGCCGTAGCCCCCTTCGGACAGATCGACCCAGCGCTGCGCCACCGTTTCGAATCGCGCCCAATCCCAGCTCGTGTTCCAGTGCGTCGGCCGTTCCACGTTGCCGAATTGGATCTCGTACGTCGCCTTCGTCGACCGCACGTCGACCGGAAACGCTGCCTTGAGCAGGTGCTGCTTCTCGTGCCAGTCAACCCGGGTGCAAAAATCGATTCGCGGATGGTCGCGGTACAGCGTCATTTTCTGCTCGATGACGGAGCGGTGGTAACGCCATACGAGCTTAAGCACGGCACGCAGCGGCCCCTGCTCCTCCACGACGGCTTCGGTCAGCTCCTCAACGGTCCAGCTCTTCTCTTGATAGTAGATGTCGATATCCCAAGCGTCGTGCGCCATCGGCTTATCTTCGAATACCTGCAGCACGTTGGCCGCTTCTCCCGGCTTGAGCACTTCCCGCGCGTTCCGCTTATCGTACAAAGATACGATCTGGCCGCTGCCGTTAAGCTCTATCCGGTAAAAAGGCGTCTCCAACAGCCGTTCGCCGATGCTCCACTCGTCGCCGTTTGCCGCCGAAGCACTGTTCGTGCTTTTGCCGATGATGGTCGTATAGCCTAATGAAGGAACGTTCGGCGTATGAACGAGCATCGAGACGGGCTGTCCGTCGGCGCCGCGAACAAGCTGATTTTCCAGCGCTTCGCCGCTTGGCAAAGACCACGCTAACTGCTCGGCAGAAGCTGGAAGGGCGTCCAAAGGAATTTCCACAAGCGCCGACCGTTCCCAGCCTAACGGGTTGATCACCCGATAACCGACAACCTCTTCCGCAGCAATAACTCCGTCTTGCCCGCTACCGCCTGCAATCGCCTGAGTACCTTGTTCCAAAGCCGCGACCGCCAGTTGTTCCGCTTCCGCGTACTCTTCCCGGCTGTCCTCATATACTTCGCCGATCGAGGAGCCTGGGATAATATCGTGGAACTGGTTGCGAAGCGTAATGATCCAGCTCTTCTGCAGCGTTTCAACCGGATACGCATGCTCGCCGTTCAGCAGCATCGCAAGGCTGTTGACGAATTCCGCTTGGTGCAGCAGCGCCTCCATCCGGCGGTTCATCCGCTTGTTGTAGGCTTGCGACGTATACGTGCCGCGGTGGTATTCCAGGTACAGCTCCCCGTCCCATAACGGCAGGCGCGGGTGATCGGATACCCGGTCATCGAGCGCTTCGAAAAACTCCTCCACCCGGCCTTGGCGTACCTGCGGCATCGCCGGCATGTCCTCGAAGCGCCGCACCGCCTCCAGCATGTCGCGCGTCGGTCCGCCGCCTCCATCGCCCCATCCGTAGGCGAGCAGCAGTTGGTCGTTCAGTTCCTTTTGCCGGTAGTTGTCCCACAGCCCCTGTACGCTGGACGCGGTCACGTTGCCGTTGTAGGTGTAGTACCAGCTGCCGTCGTTGTTGGGCGTCGTAATAAAATGAGTCAGCAGTTCCGTACCGTCGATGCCCCGCCAATGGAACGTATCGTGCGGGAAGCGGTTATATTGGCTCCAGCTGATTTTGGTCGTCATAAAGTAATCGATGCCGGCCTTCTTCAAAATTTGCGGCAGCGCCCAGCTGTAGCCGAACACGTCGGGCAGCCACAAAATCCGGTTGTCCACGCCGAACTCTTCGCGGAAAAACCGCTTGCCGTACAGCAGCTGCCGGACGAGCGATTCGCCGGAAGGGATGTTGCAATCCGACTCAAGCCACATCGCTCCGGACGCTTCCCAGCGGTTCTCTGCGACGCGCCGCTTGATTTTCTCGTAGATGGCCGGATAGTCTTCCTTCAAATAAGCGTAAAGCTGCGGCTGGGATTGGAAAAAGATATATTCCGGATAGCGGTCCATCAGCTGCAGCACGGTCGACCAAGAGCGGCCGGATTTCTCGCGCGTATGTTTCAATCTCCACAGCCAAGCGACGTCGATATGGCAATGTCCGACCGCCGTTACCTGAGGCCGTTCCCCGCGCGGCAGCTCTTCCAGCCGCTGCTTGAGCAGCGCCAAAGCCTGTTCCGCCGCAGCGTAAAAACCGTCCGAGCCCGGCGCGCGCCAATCCAGCAGCCGGAACGCATCGTCGAGCGCCGACAGCATGCCATGCTTCTCGTTGCTGCGGTCCTCCAGGCAGCGCACCGCTTGCAGCACATGCAGCGCCGTATAGTACAGGTCGTCCGTGGCCGGGTCCAGCCAAGCGAGATCCAACTCGTCGATCCGGTGATCGAACGGCTGATGTCCCGCATCCGGCGGCGTCAGGCCGCTCCAGGCTTGAATGAGCAGCTCCGTGCCGCCCTTATTGACGGCTTCAGCCGGGATAAACAGCTCCCCATGGTTCCGGTCCAGCGCCTGCGCCGGCTCCCCGTCCAAATAAGCAAGCGCCTCGTAGCCGCTGCAATTGCCCCCGCCCGTGTTGCCGAGCCGGATCAGACCTACGACGTCCCGATCCTTCCATGCCTCCGGAAACGTCAGCGCACTCACGAACCAAGCGGTCTGGTCGCGTCCTCCCCAACGGATGCCGACCGATACCGGTGTTCCGGCTTGCTCCCGAGCCTCCTGCGGGGAAGATGCTTGCTCCACAATGCGAATATCGGTCAACGGGAAGCGATCCCGGTATCTGGCGTGCGCCAATTCGTTAATGCGACGCTCCAGCTTTTCTTCTACAAATCTCATGTCCGATCTCCTTTTCTATCGCTAAGATATACCTCCAATGTACGATATATCAAATATATTATCAATATGCATATTTGCTATAAAATTTAAACGATGCGCACGGCAAAAAGCCCCCGCCAAGCGTACTTCTTGGCGGAGACTTGCAGACGCAGCATGATTATAAGGACAGCTATTATAGTAAAGTTCCGCTCCGCAGCGCAATCTGCCACGGATTCTCTAAAAGCTAGGACGGTTTAACCGGGCCGGTCGAGCCTCTTACGACAAGCTCCGGTCTTAAGATGATTTTCGTATACTGCCCGTTGTCCTTGTTCTGCGGGCGATCCAGCAGCCGGATCAAAATTTCCGCGGCTTGGCTTCCGATCTCTCCTTCCGATTGGGCAACGTGCGTATACCGTCCGGGCTCTTCCAGCCCCGGGGAAGGATCGTCGAACGTCAGGATGGACAGATCGTCGGGCACGCGAAGCCCGAGCCGCCGGGACAGGATCGCTAGATGAATGCCGAGCTTCGCGTTCAGCGCGATATAAGCCGTGGCCGTGTTGCTCTGCAAATGCCGGTACAGCGGGTGCTGCTCGTCCAGCCGGACATCGTCGATCCGAAAGTCCGTCAAGATCAGCGAAGGATCGATCATCGCGCCTTGCTCTTTCAGCACCTCCATGTACCCGGCGATTCGCTCGTCTACGGATACGGTCGGCAGCGGCGAGTCCGAGCAAATTGCGATTTTCCGGTGCCCGAGCTCCCACAGATGCGAGACGGCCAATTTGGCGCCAAGCGCACTGTCCGAACAAACGAAATTCGTCTCCACCCCGGGCAAGTAGCGGTCGATTAATACGAACGGAAACTTGTTGATTTTGAGCGCCAATATTTCTTCGTTATACATCTCCGCATCGACCGGGAAAATAATCAAGCCGACCGCCCCCATGCGGGTCAGCTCGACGATCGCTTCCCGCTCCCTCTCCTTGGAATTGTGCGTCAGGACGGTAGCCAGATAATAGCCGGTATCGTTCAGCGTGCTCACGATTCCCTGCACCAGCCGCAGCGCGAAATAATCGGCTATGGACGGGATGAGGAGACCGATCATTCTGCGTACTGCGCCCGCCGTCCGGTCGGCTTGGGAAGCGGCGGCAGGGCCCTGTACTCCCGTCACGTCCGGCCTACCGTTCGCTTGAGCTTGAGGGCTGATCGAAGCGCCCTCTCCGCTGCCGACGAAGCTGCCGCGTCCGGGAATGCGGTAAATCCACCCGTCCTTGGCGAGCTGGGCAAGCGCGTTGGCTACCGTAATCCGGCTCACGTTGAACCTCGCGATCAGCTCTTTCTCGGAAGGAATCCGGTCCCCGTCGGCCAGTTTTCCGGAGGAAATGAGCTGCTTGAAGTGCTCCTGAATTTGCACGTACAAGGGCTGTCTTTCACTTTGCATGCGTCACGACCTCTGCTATCGATATTATCATTATGTCAATTATATCAATCCCTCGAAGGCGTGACAATCCATTCTAAGGACGCCAATCGATGCCCCGTTGCCTCCTGAAATTCAAAAAAGCGGGACCCTAAGGTCCCGCTCAGCTTAGCGCTATAGCTTATTTAAACGCAGGCACGACTGCGCCTTTGTACTTGTCTTCAATAAACTTTTTCACGTCTTCGGACGTGAGGGCTTTAGCCAGCTTCTGCATCGCCTCGGAATCTTTGTTGTCCGGGCGGGATACGAGAATGTTCACGTACGGGGAATCGTTCGCTTCGATGAACAACGCATCCTTCGTCGGAACAAGCTTCGCTTCGAGCGCATAGTTCGTATTGATGAGCGCCAGATCGACTTCACCCAACGTACGCGGCAGCATGGCAGCTTCCAGCTCTCTGATGATCAGGTTTTTCTTGTTTTCGACGACGTCTCTGACCGTTCCTTTGACGCCAACGCCTTCTTTGAGCTTAATCAGGTTGTTTCTCTCCATCAGGGCCAGCGCGCGGCCGCCGTTGGACGGATCGCTCGGAATCGCAACGGTTGCGCCGTCTTTCAGCTCGTCAATCTTTTTAATTTTTTGCGAGTAGCCGCCGAACGGCTCGATATGAACGCCGGATACTGTAACGAGATTCATGCTTTTGTCTTTATTGAATTGCTCCAGATATGGCGTGTGTTGGAAGAAGTTCGCATCCAGCTGCTTCTCGAACACCTGTACGTTCGGCTGTACGTAATCGGTGAATTCCTTCACTTCCAGGTTGACGCCTTGTTCTTTCAGCTTCGCTTTGATGGAATTCAAAATTTCCCCATGCGGCGAGGCGGTTGCGCCCACCTTCAGCGTCACTTCTTTTTTCTCGGGAGCCGGTGTCGCTCCTCCCGTTTGCGGAGCTGCCGATTTGGTGCCGCAAGCAGCGAGAGAGAAAGCCATCACGACGGACAATGCGGTGATCATCATTTTTTTCATAGTAAGATTCCTCCACCTTTTCCTATAGTATCGATTCCTTTGTATATTAAAATCCTTATTTTCGCTGAAATTTCCGGACAAGCCGGTCGCCCAGCGACTGCAGGATTTGAACCAGCACGAGCAGAAGCAGCACGGTAACGATCATCACGACCGTTTGGAAACGCTGGTAGCCGAACCGGATCGCTAGGTCGCCGAGACCGCCGCCTCCGATGACCCCCGACATGGCCGTATACGATACGAGCGTGACCGCCGTAATCGTCGCCCCGGCGATCAAGCCCGGACGCGCTTCGGGCAGCATGACCCGCGATACGATCTGCCAGTACGTCGCGCCCATCGATTGCGCGGCTTCCACGACGCCGCGGTCCACCTCGCGCAGCGACGTCTCCACCAGGCGGGCGAAGAACGGTGCCGCGGCAATGACCAGCGGCGGGATCGAGCCCGATACCCCGAGGGACGTGCCGACGACCAGCCTGGTGAAGGGAATCAGCATAATCATTAGAATCACGAACGGCACCGAGCGCAGCACGTTGACCACGAGCGACAGCAGCGCGTACACGACAGGCTGCCCGAGAAGCTGTCCCCGCGAAGTTAAGAAGAGGATGATGCCGAGCGGCAGACCGATCAGCACGGTAAACACCATGGACAGACCAAGCATCGTCAACGTGTCGTAGGTCGCCTCTCCGATCGCTCCCCAATCCAGATTAAGCAGTTCATCCATGCTGAATCACCTCCACATCCAATCCGCGGCCGCGCAGCAGAGCGATAGCCTGCTCCGCGACGCCTTCCTGCCCATGCAGCTCAACGACAAGCTGTCCGTAAGGGGTATCCTTGAGCTTCGATACCGTCCCTTGCAGGATGACGAACGGCACGTTCTTCTCGCGCATCGTTTCGTACAGCACCGGCTGGTATGTCTGTTCGCCGATGTACGTCACCCGGACAAGCGTCCGATTGCTCGCCGCTGTGCTCCCGGAAGTCTCCAGTCCGAGCGCAGCCACATCGGAAACTTGAGCGACGAACTCCCTAGTCGTCCGATGCTGCGGCTTCAGGAACACGTCGGTCACCGGTCCCTCTTCCACGATCTCTCCGCCGTCAATGACCGCTACCCGGTCGCAAATCGTGCGAATCACGTTCATCTCGTGCGTAATCAGGACGATCGTAATGCCGAGCTGCCGGTTAATATCCAGGAGCAGCGACAAAATCGCGCCGGTCGTCTGCGGATCGAGCGCCGACGTCGCCTCGTCGCACAGCAGCACCTTTGGATTCGTCGCCAGCGCGCGGGCGATACCGACCCGCTGCTTCTGGCCGCCCGACAGCTGCGCTGGATATTTGCTGCCGTGACCGGTTAATCCGACGAGTCCGATCAATTCCTCCACCCGGCGGGCAATCTGCTCCTTCGGCAGCTTGGCGAGCCGCAAAGGGAACGCAATATTATCCGCTACCGTCGCGGACGACAGCAGGTTGAAATGCTGAAAAATCATCCCGATCGAGCGCCGCTCCAATTGCAGCTTAGCGGTGCCCAGCTTCGTTATCTCGACGCCATCCACGACAACTTCCCCGGCGGTCGGGCGCTCCAGCATGTTGATCGTGCGGATCAGCGTGCTTTTGCCTGCCCCCGAATGGCCGATGATGCCGAAAATCTCGCCTTTGCGGATCGTCAAATCGATATTCCGCAGCGCCGTAACCTGTTTGCCCCCGACATCGTAGTTTTTCGCAATGCCTTTCAACTGAATCAAATCGTATTCCTCCCCGGAATAAACGGCCCTTGTTCGGTTAAACGAGCGCGTTCGCTTGCGCAAAAAAACCCTGCACGACGAGGTACAGGGTTAGCGGTTTAACTCATGTCCCTCTCATCTGCCAGAACCTTGGTTCAGTTCTGGAGGAATTGGCACCTGATTTCCTACAGTTCTGAATTTCCGAACTGTTAAGGAACGGTTGCCGGGCTTCATCGGGCCTTGTCCCTCCGCCTCTCTTGATAAGAAGTGTTTCTATGAAATTGAAGGAAACGTTATATCTAATGGTATGAAACGATGTTAGTGTACAAAATTATTCATGTAAAGTCAATAAGAACATACGGAATTTCCGCTTGCTAAATTATTGTAACCCGCGAAGCTGCCCGCATTACTCGTTCAGAGGCAGCTCCAGGCGAAAAACAAACCGCCCCTGCTCGTGCCGGAACGCCAGCCGGCCTCCGTGCAGCCCGGCAATGTTGTGCGCGATCGACAGCCCGAGTCCGGCGCCGTCTGGCAATGAATCTCCCGTCCGCGATTCATCCGCCTTATAGAACCGCTCGAACAGCAATTCCTCCTGCGCCTTCGTAATCGGCCGCCCTTCGTTCTCGAATTCGATGGCCGCACGCTTCGGGTAGGCCGATAACGTCACGGTGACACGGCCGGGGGCGACGGAATATTTAACGGCGTTCATCAGCAGATTGTCCAGCGCACGAACGAGCTTTTCCGCATCTGCAAGGACGTACAACGGGGCTGGCGGGAGCCGACATTCGATAGCAATCTGACGCTGCTCCGCGATCGGCTCGAATTCGCTGACCAATTGCTCCAGCAAATGGTGAATGTCGATTTTGCGCCGTTCCAGCTTAGTCTCTCCCCCGGAGAGCCGGGTGTATTCGAATAAGTCGTCGATCAGCTTTTTAAGCTGATTCGCTTTATTGTAAGCGCTCGTCAGATACCGTTCCCGCTCGGCGGCATTCGTTTGCACAGGATTCATCAGCAGGTTCAAATACCCGATGACGCTTGTGAGCGGAGTCCGCAAATCGTGGGAGACGTTCGTGATCAAGTCCATTTTCGATTTTTCCAGACGCCGTTCCTTCTCCTGCTGCCGGGCCAGCTGCTCCGCCATGGAATTGATATTGGCCGCGACCAAGCCAAGCTCGTCCCGGCTGTTCGTCGCCAGCCGCACGGACAGCTCGCCGTGGGCGATATCGTTCAAGCCGCGATTGATGTAGCGAATCTGCCTCATTTTACGCCAGGTCAGAGCGTAGAAGAACAGCACGAACAGGACGACAAACAGTAAAAATCTGAACATCTCGTTCATCTCGTACACATTCCCCGGCTGCGGAACCAACTTGCTGGAAACGATCAAATAGACGGCTTGGTCCCGATACTGCGCCGGCAGCACCGCCGTGTACGCCGCGCCCGGCTGCCTGTTGTCCGCTTGTTTGGCCGACATCAGCAGCTCGTACAAGCTCAGCTTGCTTTCCAGAGCTTCGGAAGAGCGAAAAAGCACACGTCCGGACTCGTCCGTTACGTATGCTCTCAGCTCGCCTCCCTCTCCTGCCTCTTCGACCAGCGAAGCCGCCGTCCGTTCGTCCGAGCCCGGTCCGCTCAAGGCAGCCCATTCCTTGTCGAGCTTGGCCAGCCGTTCGTTCACCGTCCTTCGGATCGAATCGTAATTGTCCGCATCGTTCGGCTGAAATTGCTGGTAAACCCTTTCCAATAAAGTCGAGGTCAGCGTGCTCAACAACAGGCATCCGACGAAGGTCAGCATCAGCTTTACGCGAAGCGTGACCGAAAACGGCCGTTTCGGCAAACGTACCCTACTCAATTTTATAGCCCACTCCCCATACGGTTTTAATATACCGGGGTTCCCGCGGGATATCCTCGATCTTTTCCCGCAGATTTCGGATATGCACCATGACGGTATTGTCGGAATGGAAAGCGTCTTCTTTCCACACCTGCTCATAGATCGCATCGACGGAGAATACTTGGCCCCGGTTTTTCGCCAGAAGAGCCAGTATCGCGAATTCGATCGGTGTGAGATTGACCTTTTTGCCGCGGATCGTCACCAAGTGACGGACCGGATCAACGACGAGGTCGACGAGGTCGCCGACCTCCACCCGGCCGCGCTCCGCTTTCTTGCCGATCATGTGCTGCCGTCTCAGGCAGGCCTTGACCCGGGCGACCAGTTCCAGCGGGTTAAACGGTTTCACGACGTAGTCGTCCGCACCCGTGGACAAACCGGTGATTTTGTCCAGATCCTCGCCCTTGGCCGACAGCATAATGATAGGAACGTCGCTCTTCTCCCGGATTTTCATGCAAGCGCGAATGCCGTCCATCTGGGGCATCATAATATCTAAAATGATGATGTCCACCTTCTCCCGTTCAGCCAGCTTCAAGGCTTGCATTCCGTCCTCGGCTTCCAGTACGCGGTAGCCTTCGTTCCGCAAATAAATTTGAATGATATCCCGGATATCCGGATCGTCGTCAGCTACCAATACGCTGTTCGCTTGCTGCAACGGAATCACCCTCCTGCAACTTTTTTGCGCTGCGCGAGCTTGATAAGAATCCATGCTGTAGCAAGCGCCAGCGGAATCCACAGCAGCTTGAGCCCGTAGCTATAGATGAGCATGCCGATTTCTTGGGCGTGACCGGCCGTCAGCCGTCCGATGAAGAAAAAGGCGAAAGTCCATACGAACCCCGTCGTGTAGGAAAGGAGAGCATAGCGGCGGAACGACATTTTGTTCATTCCGACGAGGTAAGGCAGGACGTGGCGGACAACGGGGAAAAAATAGCTGATGACCAGGGCCATGCTGCCGTATTTTTGATTGAGCTTTTCCGACAGCTCGATGGCTTTCTCCATTTTCTTCTTTTTCCGCAGACGCTCCAATACCGGGGTGCCCGCGTACCGGCCTAGCACGTATCCGAGCGATAATCCCGATACGACGCCGAGATAGGTTAAGAGAAAGGCGGGCACGGGATGCAGCAGGCCGCTGGCCGTTACTGCACCGCCGGTCATCACGACGACTTCGTCGGGAATCGGCATCCCTACTATGCCGAGCCACAGCGCGAAAAACAAAGCCAAATACCCGAACTGCCCGATCCACAGCATTAGCGTATCGTAAGTCATTTCGCCGTTCCTCCCGGCTTCCGGCACACATACACGAATGCAGGAGGAAAGTTAAACGGGACGAAGCGGATCGTCTCAATGTCAAAATCTTGTTCAAGCTGGGACTTCATTTGCAGCGAATATTGAAACGCGATGAACCGGCCGCCCGGCTTAAGTGACGACGTGATCTGTTCGATCAGCCGATCGCGCAATTGTTGCGGGAAATTATAGAAGGGCAGACCGCTGATGATGGCATCCAATCCCTCGATCCCCTGCTGATTCAGCACCTGCCCCATGCTACAGGCGTCGGCATGACAGGAAAACTCCGGGAACTGCGCCTCCAACTGCTCCCTCAGTAGTTGTTCCTTTTCAAACAAGAGCACCTTCGTCTTCGGCCCCTTGGCTTGCCGGATGAACCGGGTTAGCGCGCCTGTTCCGGCTCCAAGCTCCGCTACAACCTGCGCTTGAGCCCAAGGAACAGGCTTGGTCATCGCACGGGCCAAAAATCGGGAGCTGGGCGTAATGCTGCCCATTTCTTTCGGAGATTGAATAAATTTATTTAAAAAAAGCACCTTTTCTTGAACGTTGGCGTGAAAACTCATGAATGCATTGCCCTCCTCGTTGCTCTAAGTTTAACCATTTAGACGCGGTTCGAACCTGTAGCCCTTCATTTATTACTATATCAAACGAATGTAAGAGTCCGTTTGTTTCGTCCAATGGGATTTGATGTACTTAGGATATCCAAAATATCTTTAGAACAAATGGAGGTTTTTCTGAATAATTTCTTAAGAAAAAAGCCAGGCTCCTAAGGTCTCAAGCAGGAGCGCAGGCTGTCTGAGCTGTAGGGGCTAAGCGCGTTCCGCAGCCGGAGCTTCGAGAACGGCGGTGCAGTATTTGCAACGGGATGCTTTTTTGGGGATCTCGGACAAGCATTCCGGACATTCCTTCATGTTTTCTTTCGGGTCGGGCTTGACCTCTTCTTTGCGGCGGAACCGGTTGATCTGCTTAACGGCGACAAAGATGACGAACGAAACGATCAGAAAATCAAGCAGCGTGCTGAGGAACAATCCGTAGTTAAACGTGGCTGCTCCGGATGCCTTAGCTTCGGCTAAGGTCGCAGAAGGCTTATCGTCCAAACGAATATACAGGTCGGTGAAATTCACCTTGCCGAGCAGCAGCCCGATCGGAGGCATAACCAGATCGTTAACGATCGATGTGACGACTTTGCCGAACGCGCCTCCGATGATCACCCCGATCGCCAGGTCGATCATATTCCCTTTAATCGCAAATTCTTTAAATTCTTTCAAAATTTTTGACGGCATCCTATGACTGTTCTCCTTTTTGACGTGGTGTAGTTAGAATGGCGTTTTCACCAGTTTAACCGTTTTTCGGGGGAAAAGACAAGCCAAAAAGCCCGTTTCCTATCGAAACGATGGAAACGGGCCTTGCATATAGCCGTCCGATTGTTGATGGACTAGGCTTTTCTGCGCATCAGCGAAACGATCAGCGCTGCGGCTCCGAGCACGACGCCCGCGATGGACAAGTAAAGCGGCGTTTGGGACGCGGCGGGAGCTTCGGACGCAGCCTTATTCGCCGCCGGTGCGGCTGGCGCTGTCGTGTGGCCGTGGCTGTCCGTTCCGGTTCCGGCCGGTTTCTCTTTCACTTTCGTCACGGAAGCCGGTTTATCCGCGCCGTCGGCGCCGACCCATTCGACGACACTGCCGTCTTTGTAGGTCTGGTACGCCTTCCACGTAATCGTGGTAGCGGTATCGGCTACTTTCCCCTGCATGTAAAACTCGCCGAATTCCTTCGCGCCCAAGCCGTCGCCGGTAGCTATCCATACCACGCCGGTAATTTTATTGTTTGCATCCTTCGTCAGCTCGTATTTCCAGCCGGGCTTCGGCTCGAAGCTGGAGATCGATACGGCGTCGAGTGGAAACTTCACTTCGATTTTAACCGTCGGAATGTCTTTCTCCGTCGGCACCCGAACGGCAAATTTCTCATAGCTTCCCTGCGTCGTCTCTTTCGGCAGCACGACCACATGCGCGCTGGCGAAGCCTCCTCCGAGCATGGAAGCAAGCAGTCCGAGCGCGAGCGCAAAATGCAATTTTTTCATAACTAAAATCCCCTTTCTCTTTAAGCAGTCAGTTTATCCTACTGTAATTTATCGTATACCGCTTATCGGAAGAATGGCTCGACCGGGCTATTTTCCCCCTTGTTTTTGTCCGATCTGTGTCAATCCGTGACGTACCGCATAGGCCGTCAATTGCACCCGGTTGTCGAGGGCCAGCTTGGACAAAATATTTTTGACATGGTTCTTGACGGTGTTCTCCGTAATCACGAGCGTCTCGGCGATCTGGCGGTTGCTCTGCCCGCTGGCGACGCAGCTCAATATCTCGCATTCACGCTGCGAGAGCACACCTGGCCCGATGTCGCTGGCCGCGGATTTGCCGGCCGAACGGAACGAATGAAACAGCCGGTCCGCCATGCCGCGGGAAATTTCGCTGTTCTCGTCGAGCAAGCCGCGCAAGTAGGCGATCCAATCGTCGGGGTCCATGTTTTTGAGCAGATACCCTTGCGCCCCATGCCGGACAGCCGTGAACAGGTCGGCCACGTCATCGGACACCGTAAGCATGACGACGCGGATGTGCGGATACTGCTGTTTAATTCGTTTGGTCGCTTCAAGGCCGCTCATCCCCGGCATTTGAATGTCCATCAGCACCAGATCCGGCAGCAGCCGGCCGCACAGCTCGATGGCCTCGGCTCCGCTGCAGGCTTCCCCTATCCATTCGAAGCCGTCCTCCCCGTCGATCAGCGTGCGAATGGCGCGGCGCGCTAACGGATGATCGTCGGCAATCAGCACCCGGTAATTCATCATCACAGCTTCACCTCCCGCAGCGGTCCGGTAACGATCAGCTCCAGCCCCTGCCCTTCCTTCGCCCGGATTTCCAGCTCCGCCCCCAACTCCTGCGCCCGCTTGCGCATAATCGATACCCCGTACCGGTTCGGCCGCTGTCCCGCATCGCCTTCCGTGCCTTTACCGTTGTCGGCAATGCGCAGTCTCCAGCTTCGCCCGTCCTGCGTTGGGCCAAGCTCCACCTCCGCGTGGTCGGCATACGAGTGCTTGCGGATGTTCGTGAACGCCTCGCGGATAATGGAGAACAAAGGCACCTCCGCCGACGGCGATATCCCTTCCTCCGGAACCGTAATCCGTTGGTTGACGGCGATGCCGCTCATGCCGCTCCATTCCTCCAGCCACGTCCGCAGACGCGAGCCGAAATCGGCCCCCTCCTCCGGTGCCGTCCGCAGGTTGAAGATCGCCTGCCGCAGATGATGGTCGATTTCGGAAACGGCGGAGCGTGCCTCTTCGATCTGACCTTTTTTCAACTGCACGTTCAGGAAAAACAAAATTTGCGCGATATTGTCATGCAGCTCCTGAGCGAGCCGCTCACGCTCCTCGTATACCGCCCGCTTCGATTGTTCGACGGCCAGCTTCGCGTTCATGGCCTGGATGCGGTTGAACATCCAGTTGCCGAATAAGAACGACAGCAGCAGCGTAAGCAGCGTCATGTAGAAATTGCCCGTCTCCATAGACAGCACGTCCAGCAGGAAGTCATGGCGTATATACTCGAACCCGCCAATGACCAGAGGCGGGAGCAGAATCGTTAATATTTTTAGCATGCGCATCGACATAAAATCTTTCCATCGCCTTTCTCCCTAAAATACCGGTCACCATTTCGTATCCATTATATACTGAATTCGTCGCAAGCTTCGAATCAAATTCGCCAGAATGTGATTTTTGACTTTCCAGTATAGATAGAAAACGCTTTCAATCAGAAAGCTTAATTGTTCTACATTCTTTTATGTTGTTGCAGTTTTTCATTTAAACCGATACAATCGGTGTATGGGACAAGAATATAGAAGGACAACAACAACTGTATCACTCATCAACTATCATTTTGTGTTTTGCCCGCGATACCGAAGAAAGGTACTTGTGAGTCAGGTAGAAGCGCGATTTAAAGAGCTTGTGCAAGAGCTGTGCGAGGAAAACGATTGGCTTATTGTTGCGATGGAAGTCATGCCGGATCATGCGTATCTATTCTTAAACGTGCTGCCAACGGATTCTCCAGCGGACGTTATGGCAAAATTGAAAGGTACGACCTCGCGATGTTTGCGTCAAGAATTTAAGCACTTGGAGCATCTGCCAAGCCTTTGGACGCGTTCGTATTTTGTCAGCACGGCAGGGAATGTTTCGAGCGAAACCATCCAACGTTATGTTGAAGAGCAAAAGAAAAGGGGGTGAAGCGATGCAAACTGTAACCGTTCAAATTCGAATATTCCCAAACGATGTTCCCCTGCTGAAGGAGATGGGGACGAATACATCAAAACGGTCAATCTCCTCACCGAACAAGCGGAAACATCGGGCACCTTTCCAAAGTTCACCTCCAAGGATGTCGATGCCAAACTTCCATCCGCAGTAAAGAACCAAGCCATTCGAGATGCGCGAAGTATTCATAACAAGCCGAAAAAGCAAGGAAAACGTCCGGTTCTAAAGCGCAGAGCCTACTACGTCAATAACCAGAACTATTCACTTGGGGAGCGTAGCGCCGCATGTTCGAGCGTTATCAGGCGCTGTATTTACATTTACAGGGCACTTCGGCAGAAGCGATTGCACCTATTTTAGACCGAAGTGCCAAAACTGTAAAAGGTTATGCTTATGCATATTGTCTACTATCGTTTGTGAAAATGAATATCTTCTTATCTACTCGTTCTTGGATAATAGGAATACCCTGGATATTTTACTATATACGATTTTTCCTTTCGTAATGCGCTCATGAATTCTGGTCCTACATTTAGGTTCTCCTGTACTAGTTGATGAGGTGTAAGCGCCATCCACTGATTTAGCGAAACATCTTCAAAGCGGTCACTCTTAAACATCTCCAATACCCACACGCTTTGATTACCAGTATTCTGAATATAGTGACCAAATGCAAATGGTACATATCCTACATCCCCAGCACGATAATTGAAAGTACGAGCCGTACCATTGGGTGCTAAAACCGTCATACGTGCCGTACCTGAGATATAATATTGCCATTCATCATTGTTTGGATGCCAATGCATTTCTCTTATTGCGCCCGGTTTGATTTCCAATAACGATGCGGCAATTTGAGTGGAAATAGGAAAGTTGGTTGAATCCACTATACGCACGGTACTCCCGCCCGGAGTTACAATCGGCTCTTGTGCGAGTAGTCGATGTGTAAAGGTTTTTGGTATCGTACCTTGTGGGTCTGTTACCTGCTGACTTTCGAGTGGACCGGGAACGTTTGCTTGAAAAATGTATCGCTGATGGTTCGGGATATGGGCAAAAACGTTTGTTGGAACACCAAAATTCGCCGATAGTACGTCCTGTGGCGTATGTGCGAACCAATCGGAGATGGATAAAGTATTGAGGTCAGAGAATTTACCGTCAGGGAAGACGAGCAAAAACTCACAACCTTCTTCTAACCCTTGAATAGAATGCGGAATTCCGGGAGGGAAGTACCATAGGTCGCCTACACCAATGTCGGCAATGAAGTTCCTACCGTTCTGGTCAACTGCTGTAATGCGTGCTCGCCCCACAAGCATGATAGCCCATTCCGCTTGCTGATGCCAATGTAACTCACGTACACCGCCCGGAGTCAGGGCCATATTCACCCCCGCAATCGTGGTTGCTATCGGCAACTCTCTAACCGTCACTTCCCGCGACCAGCCGCCTTGATTTAACTGCATATGGGTGTCAGAGAAAGAGAACTTCAGATTGGGCAACGACCCGGCATCGGTGGCGGGCGGAACTAGCATGTCAGGGTTCTCAATGTCTCGCATAACGTCCCGTGGACCAAAATCCCACCATCCAGCACCATCATTCCTTATCGGCTGCGGTATATATCCATTCCGTTTTTCGATTTCCATAATAATTCACCCCCCTCGTTCTACACTACGTACTTGTTACTGGGTAAGTGCCTAATATAAGTTATGAATAGAATCGGGATTTGGCAATATGTCCACTTAGAACGGTAAACTGAACTCGAGATGACGCTCGATCAGAAGCTCCGTCACCGGCTTGATTCCCCCTCTGCTTACAATTTGTACGAAAGTACAAGGGATAGGAGACGTTTCAATGGTCCCGCCAGTTTAATATAATGTAATACCTTACATCGGTGTTTCTCTGCCAGAATGAAGGGACTGGGACGGACGAGTCTGCAAAGGAGGATAAATCATGAACATTATCATCATGGCCGGCGGACAAGGAACAAGATTTTGGCCGCGAAGCACGAGGTCCAAACCGAAACAGTTTCTTGCCTTGACCTCTGAGGAGACTATGCTGCAGCAAACCTATCGCAGATTTCTCCAATATGTGCCGAGCACGTCCATTTATGTCTTAACGACCAAGCAATACAGCGACATGGTTCGCGAACAGCTTCCCGAACTGAAGGGCGAACATATCCTATTGGAACCCGAACCGAAAGATACCGCTCCTTGCATCGCCTTGTCGGCGTTGCATTTTTTGCAAAAAGGCGAGGATGACGTGCTGGTCACGACCCCATCCGACCAATACATTCCGGAAGGAGACAGCCTGTGGGAGGCGCTGAAGCAAGCGGAGAGCATCGCCCTTTCGGGCTGCTCCATCGTCACCCTGGGCATTGTGCCGACTCGTCCGGAAACCGGGTACGGCTATATCCTGACGGAAGAACCGACGGAAGAAGGGCGCGCGCTTACAGCGAAAGCTTTTATCGAGAAGCCTCCCTCGGAACGGGCCAAGCAATTGATGGAGCAAAAGAATGTGTTCTGGAACAGCGGGATTTTCATTTGGAAGCCTTCGACCATCGCCTACTTCATGAGCCGCAACCAACAGGAGATGTGGTCGCTGCTCGAAGGATGCGGCGGGCAGTGGGATAACGTGTACTCGCGTTTGCCCAAAGTATCCGTTGATTACGCTATCCTGGAGAAAGCTTCATCGATCTATACGATCCCCGTTCATTTCGAATGGGACGATATTGGCTCCTGGAGCTCGTTAGAACGCGTGCATCAACCCGATGAACAAGGAAATCTCTTGATGGGGGACGCTTCCACTCTCTTTACGCACAACAGCATCGTCTACACGGAAAACCTCAAAACCGTTGTCATCGGAGTGAAAGATTTAATCATCGTTTCCACCCCTGACGGGTTGCTCGTATGCGATAAAGCTTACGAGCAGCACATCCGGGACGCGCAGAAGTTCATGTAACCACTCAACATGATCACCGCAGACTGCCGGAACAGAAACTTGGCTGCTGCAGGGATTCAATAACGCTTCCTCCGCTTTTGGCGGAATGGAGGCGTCTTTTTTATGATCTTTCGGCCAAGCCCAAACTGCAAAATTAAAACCTCACCCGAATAGGCGAGGTCAGAAAGCCCTTCTGAAACTAAACTCATGGTGTCTGTGAAGCTTTGGATCATCTCTTTTTATACGCCATAATCCGGCGGTACATTGTTCTATCTTTTAGCTTAAGAAAATGGGACATGGACGGATACAGATTGGCTTCAATGATCCACGGATGGCCTTTCAGATCAAATCCCACATCTAACCCGTATATCCGATGGCGTGGAAATAAACCTCTTAATCTCCTAGCCGCTCTTAAAGAAACTCGCTTCATCTTCGACTGCAATCTTGTAGAAGAAAGATGATGGATTGTCGATTTTCGAATGGCCGTCTTCACGGGAAGCAACCTTCCTTTGCTTCTCTCATTATTCGAGACGACATAGCCTCTGCCTGCAACTTTGGCGATCTTCGCCGTTACTTTCCATTTCCTAGAGTTCTCTTTCCGCTGTATGATGACCCGCATATCAAAAGGACAGCCGCCGATGGTCGGACGAGCAATTCTGCGTTGAATCATATAACGGGTGGACCCGATTTTTTTTTGTATATATTTATAAGTGTTTTCTTTCCCCTGTATGTTGATTTTGACATTCTCAAAGTGCAAAGCATACGTATGGCCGCCTATCGAAGATACTTGGATGATACCGCGCCCCCGGCTGCCTCTTACCGGTTTCAAGATAACCCGTCGATATTTGGAAATGAGCTTCCAAAGAGCCGATTTCGACATTAGTTTCGTTCCCGGTACGTAAGGCGCCAACTGTTCGTATTTTTTCAAGAACCGATATTTCAGCCACTTATCTTTTGTCGCTGACATCACCCGTCTCCTCCTCCCGTTTTGCAAAACCGATGCTTGTGAGATAATGCTCAAGCCGTTCCAGGAACGTTTCGATATCGGTATAAGCAATATCCCCCATCGTTGCGATTCTGAAGGTATTCAACCGATCGAGTTTACCCGGGTAAATAGTGATCCCTTCGCTGTAAAAATAATCGTGCATCTCTTGAAAATGAAAGGCGGCGCAATCCGGTTCGAGGATGGAAGTGACGATTTTGGCGTGATATTGTTCAGGGACGAGGTAAGTTAATCCTAATCGGGTAATGCCGTTAATTAGCGTGGTCCACGAGTTCACATACCTTGCGTATCGTTCCTTCACGCCCTCCTGTTTCAATTCCTCAATCGCTTGTTTAAGGGCATACAAGGTCTGCACAGGCGGTGTAAACCGCATTTGCCGAAATTCCGAAAAGTATTTATATTGGGCGTAAAGATTCAAATAAACATTTCTCGGCTTCCTGTGCTTTAAGCTCTCCAATTTGTTTTTTTCCGCTACGATAAAGGAAACGCCCGCCATGCCTTGAAGATTTTTATTGGAGCTTGCGGCCAAATAACGGATATGCATTTCCTGCATTCGAATCGGAACAGCCGCAAAAGAACTCATGGCATCCACGATCATGTCGATTCGATACCGGCTGCATAATTCGCCAATCGCCTTAATATCGTTAAGCAGACCGGTTGTCGTCTCATGATGCACGACGGCGAGATGCGAAATCGTCCGGTCGGAGGCTTGAATGAACTTTTCCAGAACATCCAAATCGATCGCGTCATCGGAAGGGCTTTTAAATTCCAGATAATGCAGCCCGTAAGCTTCCGCAATCTCACCTATCCGTTTCCCATACGCCCCGTTATTGATGACGACGATGGTATCTTGTTCCCCGAGGACCGAGCTGATCATCGATTCAACCGCCGCCGTGCCGGAGCCGCCGAACAATACCGTCGCATAATGCTCCGGATCGGCGACCAAGCATGTGAGCTCTGTGGAAATATCGGCCATCAAATCGCCGAATTCCGGTTCACGGGGACAAATATCCGGTACCACCTGTGAGAGCTTGACGCTATCGCTTGTTGTCGCCGGTCCGGGGTTAAGCAGAATCATTCTTTTCACAGCCCGCATCACATTCCCTTCCCTACTGCCAAAGGATGTCTATTTCAAAAACCGCTGCAGCCGTTCTTTTACTTCGTAAGGCTTCATATGGGGACGTCCAAGCTGCTCCTTGGATTTTTTAGCTATTTTCATATATAGAAAAGTCAAGCCCTTCGTTTGTTTCCATTCGCTCAAGGAAGCCTCTAATTCTTCTAAATTATGAATATATAGCGACTTCATGTAGCCGCAGGAAGCGGCAATGGCGACGAAATCGCTGTTATGGGATACCGTGCTTTGTCCTCCTGTCGAATCGTGTGCGTTGTTATCAAGCACAATATGAATCATATTGGACGGATGGTAATAACCGTTTGTAGCCAAGCTTCCCATTCGCATAAGCAAGGAGCCGTCTCCGTCAATCACCACAATATCCCTGCTGCTTTGGGTCAAGGCCATCCCAAGTCCAAAAGAACCGATGCAGCCCATGGAGCCTACCATATACAGGTTGTGGTCGGCATCTTCGATTTCGTATAATTCCCGCCCGGTTTTTCCGGTTGTGGCAAGCTGAACGGTTTGGCTGTCCTTCAAAGCATTGATGACGGTTAAAGCTTCATACCGCGTCGGCATTTGAAGCTCCGCATGACGGTGCGTTGTGAGTTGATTCGCATGGATCGACGATTGTTGCTTTTGCAACCTCTCTTCATCGAACGTCCCTTTTCGAACGACAAAGAAAAATGAACGGTCGTTCGCGATATGCTCGTCAGCCTGTAACAGTTGACGCTTGGCCTCCTCCAAATCGTTAGACAAATACTGCCACTCCACTTGCATCAAATCCAGCAGCCCGGTTGTGATTCTGCCCATCAGCTCATGCTGAGGCTCATCGGGAATACCCGCTTCCCCGCGGAGACTGACAAATCCAAGCAGCGGAATCCGGAACGGATAGGTAAGCGAGGTCAAGGGGGACACGGCATTGGTCAGACCCGAATTTTGCATGAGAACAACCGACTTCTTGCCCCCCACATAGGCGCCGGATGCAATGGCCACCGCATCTCCTTCATTTGCTGCTGCAACGTATTCGCATTCATTGATGGCATAGTTGATTAAATTTTTCAAAAAAGAGCACGGAACGCCGCTGAACAACTGATACCCCAGATTTTTTATTTCCTTTCCAAATAATTTCGTGTTGATCATGAGCGTTCATCCGAATCTTTGTCCGTCGAAGGAAGATATTTTTGCTCTGCCGCCTGAAGCTCGTCGGCTCTTTGAAGCCTGAATACTTCCTCAAGCGTAGCGACACCGTTTTCGACATGGGCAAGGCTCTTCTCCTGAAAAATTTGGCCGGATACTTTTTTCATCGCCTCAATCGATGCCCGCAAATTGTGATTTGCCCAGATGACGAGGCTGATCCCGAGCTCCTGGAACCGGACAGTCGGCGTCGTGTAATATTTCGTAGGCACGATCACGACCGGCAGTCTTCCGCCCCATTCCTTCATAAACGATTCGATTTCCGCGATGTCCGACCGCTTGCTGTGAATGAGAACAGCGTCAGCACCCGCCTGCCGGTATGCCTCCGCTCGCCGCAATGCCTCTTCCAGCCCCCATCCTGTAATGAACGCTTCCACCCTTGCCACGACGACAAAATCTTCGTCCGATTGCGTATCTTTCATGGCTTTAATTTTGCCGCAAAATTCATCCGCATCGGCAAGCGGCTGAGCTTTGGCATGAATGAAGGAGTTCGTTTTCGGAAAGAGCTTATCTTCGATACAAACCCCTGCAATTTGGCGCTGTTCCAATTTTTTAACCAATCTTCTGGCATTGTTGAAGTTTCCGTAGCCGGTATCCCCGTCAAGCAAGATTGGAACAGACGTCGCGTCGCTCATAAATTCCAAAGCATCCAGCACCTGCGTCCAGGAAGCTTCATTGTTGTCCCTTACTCCCATGGCTGCGGAGATGGATAATCCGCTGGCCCAAATCCCTTTGAACCCGGCCTCTTCGGCAATGGCAGCCGACAGCCCGCTATGGGCTTCCATGATAAACTCCAAATTTGGAGAATTGATCATTTGTTTTAGTTGTTCTGTCTTTTTCATGGGCTGATTTCCTTTCCAATTCATAAATACCGTCTCCGAATCAAGCGCTTGTTTTTCATAATTTTATACAGCGGGGTCTTGTTGGAAAGTTGAGTGAACAACATATGGCCGGGCCTTGAATTGGCTTCGATAATCCATATACGGCCGTTTTTCTCAATCCCAAGATCAACTCCCAGTTCACGAATCGAATGCCGTTTGTTGATGGTTCTAGCTATGAGACGGGATATCTTTTTTATTTTTTTTATCGTTCTTTTTACTTTTTTTCTTTTCTTAAAAAGTCTCGACAGCACTCGTTTAAGCTTCACTCCGTGTCCGCCTTTTTGATAATTTGTAACGAAGCGGTGCGGTGCGGCCACGCGGGCAGCCATGCCGGAAATGCTCCATTTCTTCTTCGGTTTCTGCATGTAGATCCTGGCATCAAAAATCGAGCCCTTGTATTTCGCCAAACGAAGTCCTCTCTGCACAAGATATCGCCCGGATGGTTTCAAATAAGACTTAATCGCCTTATACAAAGAGGCGGAACCGACGTATGTGCGTTTAAGACCGCACCGGACCTCGTAGCCGCTTCGGAGCCTCTTGACTCTGACGATACCGGTTCCCCCGCTGCCATGATTGGGTTTGATGAAAATCCTCGAGTACGATCTCAGCATCCGCAAAGCCCTCGCACGGGTAAACCAGTGCGTTTCAGGCAGATGGCGCCGCAAAACGGAACGTCGCAGCATTTCCTTATGTTTTTTCATTTTTCCGATTCCCACGGGCATCCTCTTTTCACCTTCATATTTTTTTAACATTGTATGATCCATATAAATTCCAAACACGGTGTAAACCTATAGTTCAACATTTTTTTTGCCAAGCATTTTTGAAATAAAAAAACCGATGATTCCTAAATCACTAGGAATATCGGTTAACCCAGTTCATTTGCCCGTCGTCATTATGAATTCGATCCATCGTGGCCTCTTAAATATTGTTCAAACATATCAAGAATGACAAGAAAATGCTCGGCTTCCCTAAATACATGATCAGCTAACAGCGGATGAATAATGCTTTTTATACGACAGTCGTTTATTAAATCGCGGGCTGTTTTCTTAAAATCGCGCAAAGACTTGACGGATACTTTATTCTGATCGACAAATTGGCTCAGCAGAGGAACCGTCTGGGATTGGGGGCGCATGGAGCTTAGATCTATGGCTTGAAAGACAAGCTGGTCAAAATCATGGCTGAAGTCCCGCGCTTGATCCACCAGCTTTCGTTCGGACGGATCAAGCAAATGACCGATAAATTTGGCATGGTCGGCCATGATTTTTAAGAAAAATACGTTTTCGTCGATAATGGCATCGGGAAGCGGTTCCAGCTGTCCGGCATTCAACTCAGCTAATCGGTTCCTAAAATAGTTTGCTTCGCGGCTTATATGATCAACTAATAGCGGGAAGTTGTTTGCCCCAGGTAATTGACAGCTCAAGATCAAACCCAATACTTTTCTTTTAAAAGCCCAAATATGGCTAACCGCCGTGTATACTTCCATATTAAATTGGCCAATCGTCTGCGGATCTGTATTCGCTCCATAAGCGTGCGATTTTCGTTCAACTTCTTCAAATACAGCGTAAAATTGAGTAGCCTCATAAATCAACTGAGTATCTTCACATCTGAACCCCAGCCTGAGAAAAAAGGAATGTTCCTTCATTATACGGGACCAAAACCTTATTTCTTCTAACGAACGGGCAACGAACAGATCCGACATAGGCATTCCTCCCGGCATTTAATTACTTCTATAATGCCTATGCCAGCAACTCATTTTTAAGATCAAGGACAAGAGCCAATTTTTTCGCCTTATGAGATAAGCGTCTATGAGCTTCCATCGATGGGGGCATATCATTTTACTATGGTAAAAAATATGTCAACCATTGTGCAGAAAGGGGCAACCTCTTAATGAAAGGAGTCATTCTTGCCGGAGGATCAGGTACCCGGCTAAAGCCGATGACCCGGTTTCTTAATAAGCATCTCTTGCCTGTCGGTCCTTACCCGATGATTCATTATGCGATTTCCAAAATGGCCGAGGCGGGAATCTCCGATATTTTGCTCGTTACAGGAAAACATTCCGGCGGATTGTTTATGGACTATATCGGCAGCGGCCGGGAGTGGAACGTCCGTATGTCGTTTAAAGTGCAGGAAGAGCCGGGAGGCATCGCTCAGGCTCTTGCCTTGGCGGAGGACTTCGTGAATCCCGGGGAAAAATTCGTCGTGCTTCTCGGCGACAACCTGTTCGAAGACTCGCTAACAGCAGAATTCGCCCGCTTCAGGGAACAGCCAAAGCAAGCCCGCGTGTTCTTAAAAGAAGTTGAAGATCCCCGCAGGTACGGAGTGCCAGTCATGGACCGCTCGCGCATTGTGCGGATTGAGGAGAAGCCGGAATTGCCAAAATCGTCCTACTGTGTGACCGGCATTTATATGTATGACGCCGGGGTGTTTGACATCATCCGAACGATCCAGCCTTCCGCGAGAGGCGAAATGGAAATTACCGAAGTGAACAATTGGTATGCGGCCCGCGGCATGCTCTCCTATGGCATTCTGAGCGGATGGTGGATCGATGCGGGGACCCACCTTTCGTTCAGGGAGGCCGCCCAACGAATGGCAGGAGAGGCTACGCTATGAGGCGGCTCCTTGTAACCGGCGGGATGGGGTTCATCGGCAGCAATTTCGTGCGTTATTGGCGGGAGCGCCACCCCGAGGATATGGTCGTCAATCTTGATCTGCTGACCTACGCGGGAAATTTGCGCAACCTGGCCGATCTGGAAGAGGGGCCGCACTATCGTTTCGTTTGCGGCGATATTGCCGATACGGACTTTATCGCCAAGGTGATGGCGGAAGCGCAGATCGATACAGTCGTGCATTTTGCTGCCGAATCCCACGTGGACCGCAGCATTGAGGACCCGCAAAACTTCGTTAGAACAAATGTTCTTGGCACGCAAGTGCTGCTGGAAGCGGCACGGCGGCAGGGCGTCACCCGGTTTATTCAAATTTCCACCGACGAGGTGTATGGTACGCTTGGGCCGGAGGGGCTCTTTACGGAGACGACGCCGCTTGCTCCCAACAGTCCTTACTCGGCAAGCAAGGCGGGGGCGGATCTGCTGGCCCGCGCGTATTTCGAAACGTACGGCTTCCCCGTGATCGTCACCCGCTGCTCGAATAACTACGGACCGTTCCAGTTTCCAGAGAAGCTGATTCCGACCCTCATCACCCGGGCTCTCCGGGATGAGCCGCTTCCCCTATACGGCGACGGCCTGAACGTGCGCGATTGGCTGCATGTATACGACCACTGTTCTGCGGTCGAGAGGGTGATTGAGGCGGGGATTCCGGGGGAGATATATAACATCGGGGGCAGCAACGAAAAAACGAACCTGGAGCTCGTTCACCGCATTTTGCAGGAGCTGGGCAAGCCGGCCTCGCTGATCCAGTTTGTCCCCGACCGGTTGGGGCATGACCGGCGTTATGCGATCGATTCAAGCAAAATCCGCTCGCAGCTCGGGTGGAATCCGGCCTACCGGTTTGAACACGGCATTGTACAAACCGTGCAATGGTACGTGAGCCACGCGGAATGGTGGCAAAGCGAAGGAGGACGTTGAACCCTATGCTGATAAGCACGATAGTCAGCGGAGCCGATCTGCCCAAGGCGGTCTTGATGGCCCATTCGGTCAAACACCATATGCAAAATGCCGTCGTCGTCGTCTGTCTGGCGGAGGAGGCTCCTCCCCAGATCGATGCCACCCCGTACGTAGACGTGCTTATTCTTGCCAAGCATCTCGGGGCCCCCGATTTTTACCAGCACCTCTTCAAATTCACTCCTATGCAATGCGCATCGGCGCTCAAAGGGCAATTGTTCCGCTATCTGCTCAGCTCCTTTCCAAATGAAAGGCACTTTATCTACGTGGACACCAACATGTATATCACAGGCCCGTTCAGCGAGCTTTCCGCCTTGCTCCAAACGAGCCATATTATTTTGAGCCCGCATTTGCTCGAACCTGTCGGATTCGATGCAGCCTCCGAAATCGGCGCCTTGCGGGACGGAACGTTTCACGGAGGGCTTGTCGCTGTCAAACGGTCGGATGAGGGGGAACGTTTCGTAAGCTGGTGGGCCGACATGATCGCAAGCCATTATGAGGACCCGCTGAAATGCGTCTTTTTGGACCAGAAATGGCTCAATTTTGTCCCGGCTTGCTTTGATGCAGCCGTCATGAGACATCCCGGCTATAACGTCGGCTTCTGGAACCTCCATGAGAGCAAGAGGAGGATCGTCCGGGCTCCCCATGGCTACGAGGTCGGCGGGCTGCCCTTGAGATGCATCAATTTATTCAACCTAATGGGGCTGCTCGATCAAAGCTTAAACGCCTTTTTCCCGGATCAAAGCAACCCTGTCTACAAATTAAGGCACATGTATACGACAAGGCTTTCGGCGATGAGCGGGATCATTCCAGCCCAGACATCATGGAGCTATGACTTTTATCAGAGCGGAGAGCGCATTTCCGATGCTGCGAGGGCAACGTACAAAGCGATGCCGATGGAGAAGCAACGCGTTTTGAACCCATTTACCGTTTCAAACCAATTTTACGTATAATCCCTGTTCGCAGAAAAAGGAGTGTACGGCTATGATTGTATGCACGGTAACCTGCGCAGACAACCTGCATGAAGCCGCCGTTATGGCCAAGTCCGTCAAGGAGCATATGAGCGGGACCAAGGTTATCGTTTGCCTCGCGGAAAAGAAGACGCACCCGTCCGCCTCTAAAATCCGGTATTTCGACCAGATTGTGCTGGCAGCAAATTTGGGCATCCCGAATTTTGCCCAATATTTGTTCAAATATGTTTTGTTTGAAGGCGTCACCTCGCTGAAACCGCATCTGTTGAAATATTTGATGAGCTATTATCCGAACGAGCGGCAATTTGTGTATCTGGACTCGGATATGAGACTGTTCCGCTCGCCCCGGGAGCTGATGGACGCGATGGACTCCAACCGGATCGTACTGGTGCCGCAGCAGCTTGAAGCGGATAGTCTGTGGGATGTGCATCTGTTTAACGGGTCGATCAATTCCGGTATGGTCGGAGTAACAAGATCCGAGGAAGCCATGAGGTTTGTCGAATGGTGGGCGGAAAGAACATACCACTATTGCTATTTCAACCACCAATTTTTTGCCGACCAAAAGTGGCTCGATCTGGCGCCGTCCTTTTTCGATGTGAATATGTTTAAGCATCCCGGCTACAATGTGGCGTTTTGGAACATCCACGAACAAGCGAGGAAGGGGCTTCATCTGGCCGCCGGTCAGCTCTGGCTGACCGACAAGCCGCTCTGCATATTCCACTATTCGCATTACGAAAACTTCCTTCCGTCGAGTCTGAACAAATGGGTGGCCGACCGGGAAAGCTCAAGAATTGTAATGGAAACGTACGTCCAGGATTTGGCTGAAACAGGCATTCAGAATATTAGCCTGACCCCCTGGAGCTTCGACTTCTACGATAACGGGGAACGCATTACGCCCGAGAGCCGGGCGAAATTTAAAAGTAACCCTTATTTTCAGGAGATTATGACGAATCCATTCGCCGCTTCCAATAAAGTGTTCAGATGAAACGGGGGGAGGTTATGCGTATTATCGTCACGGGGGCTACCGGCTTTATCGGCAGCTACCTGTGTCATTATTTGAAAGCCCGTGGGCATTCGGTGATCCCGTTCTCCCGGACGCTGAGCGAAGCGTTCGTTAAGGAACTTCAGCCGGACCGTTATATCGAATGCGATGTCACTTCGGAAAAGCTGAGCCATTTGAGAGCATCGGCGGACATGATCATCCATCTCGCTTCCGCCAACGAAGTCATATCGCGCAGCTTCCGGTCCGGCATCGAGATTTCCGTCGTCGGGACCAAACAGCTGCTGGACTTTGCCGTGAGCAGCGGCATCGGGTGGTTTATGTTTTTCTCGACGCTGCAGGTATATGGCACCGAACCGGAGGGGATAATCGCCGAAACGACGCCGATTCGCCCGCAAAACGATTATGCGCTGAACCATCTGTTTGCCGAGCAATATGTCGCCATGTATGCGCAAAAAGGGTTGCTGCGAGGCGCTGTAATCCGGCCCGGCAACGTGCATGGCCGCTTCCTTTCGCCGACGGTCAACCGATGGACGATGGTTCCGGCCTGTTTTTGCAAAGAGGCGCTGGATTCCGGGATGATCACGATCCGCTCTTCTGGCAAACAGTTCCGCAACTTCGTCAGTTTAGAAAACGTAGCCAGGGCTTGCGAAGCCATCATCGGCCGGTTTCCGGATGAAAACGAGATTTATAATGTCGGGTCAAATCAGACGTTCTCCATTCTGGATATAGCCCGCAAGGTACAGCGCATCTACCGGGAGCTCTTCTCGGAAGAAACGGAGCTAATCGTCGCCGGAGACGAGCCGCACAAGCCGAACCTATTCTCGGTATCGACCTCCAAGCTGATGCATCTCGGTTACCGCCCGGATGAAAGCTGCACCTTGGAAGAGACCATTCGCTGGCTGTTCGAATATTTGCGCAGCAACGGACAAAGGAGTGTGTAGAAGAGATGAAGGTTCGCAGCCGTACGAAAAAAAAGAGTTCCCGGATAAAGCGTGGACTTAAGCGGAAAACCGGCATAAGATCGGGCAGACGAGCGAGAAGGCTGAAAAAACGCACGCCCGTCCTGCGAAGAAAAGGCTGGCTGCGCCGAAAAAGAAGAGCGAGAAGAAAGCGGCCTACGCCGCCTGTTCTTGCTCCAGCCTTGGCGGAAACGAAAGAGCCGGTCCTCCCTGCCGCCCTTGTCTATCGGGGAGGACGCTCAATGATCGTATGTACCGTCACCTCGGCAAGTAATCTGCACCGGGCGAAAGTAATGGCTCGCTCGATCAAGGAACATGAACCGCAAGCCCGAGTGGTTGTTTGTCTGGTCGAGAAATATGTTCATCCGCTGGCCAATTTCCCGTATTTTGACGAAGTCGTGCTGGCCAAGGATCTCGGCGTACCGAATTTTCCGAAGATGATGTTCAAATATAACGTTAGCGAAGGAACGACCGCTATGAAGCCGTACCTGCTTCAATACGCCATGCGGCGCTATGCGGACGAACGCGTTTTCCTTTATCTGGATACGGATATGAGGGTGTACCATCCGTTTGAGGAATTGTTTGAGATGCTGGAGAAGCACTCCATTCTGATCACGCCGCATGTGTTGGATCAGAAAGGGCATAATGACGATTATTTGCTGGCCGGCATTTATAACTCGGGGATTTTGGCGTTCACCCGATCGGAGGAAACCGAACGCTTCCTTGCCTGGTGGGGCGACCGGCTGTACAATTACTGCTACTTCGACGACAAATATTTTGCGGATCAAACATGGCTCGATTTTGCCCCGGTCTATTTCAACGCGCATATTTGGCGGCATCCCGGCTACAACATGGCTGTCTGGAACCTGATGGAACGCAATTTTACCCATATCAAAAACGGATATCACTACGTGAATAACCGGCCGCTTTGCATATTCCATTATTCCGGATTATGGGGGCTTCTGCAGAAAACCGTCAAGGAATGCTATCCGAAGTCTTCGAATCCGATGTATGGTTTGCTTGCCGCTTACGAGCAGGAACTGGAGGAGATGGGCAGAAACAAAGCAAAGGACATTTTATGGAGCTACGATTTCTTCTCCAGCAATGAATTTATCGAACAGGCGACCAAACGAAAATATAAGGAAGACCCGGGTAAATACCAGGACTTGGCCAATCCGTTCGAAGCGTCAAACAGCCATTTTTAAACGAAAAGAGGGACGCGCGTCTGACATACAAAGGCTCACGTCATTGACGGTAATAAATGCACCGACAAATGACGTGAGCGTTGACACTCAGCTCGTTCAACTTCTATCGATCCTCGAAGAAGTATTTCCGCAATGACCGCTTCTCATCGGGGGGATCACCGCCTGCACGCCGATATTCTTCGATTTGCCGGAAGGAGATTTCCTCGATATCTCGGCCCTCCTTGAAAGCGCGCATCCATTCCGTAATTTTCCCGATCGCCGTCTGCAAGTTCCACCGCGGATGCCAGCCGAGCTCAAGCTTTGCTTTGGAGCAGTCCAGCTTCAGGTAATGGGCCTCATGCAGACTGTCCGCTTTGTGGAACACATAAGAGGCATCTTCTCCCCAGTCGCTGCACATTTGCCGGACGATCCGTTCGACCGGTTTCGCGTCATCGTCGCCAGGGCCGAAGTTCCAGCCTTGGGCATACTTCGCCCCGTTGTCCGTGAGCCGCTCGGCGAGCAGTAAGTATCCGCTGAGTGGCTCAAGCACGTGCTGCCAAGGGCGGATCGCCTGAGGATGGCGGATGACGACCGGATCGCCGCTCATCAGCGCGCGAAAGCAGTCAGGGACAAGCCGGTCCGTCGCCCAATCGCCGCCCCCGATGACGTTGCCGGCCCGGGCGGTAGCCACGCCAACGCCGTGCTGCGCATAATCGGCAGGGTGGAAGAAGGAGCTGCGGTAAGCCGCCGTGACAAGTTCAGAGCAGGCCTTGCTGCTCGAATATGGATCATAACCGCCGAACGGCTCATACTCCCGATAGCCCCAGGACCATTCCTTGTTTTCGTAGCATTTGTCTGTGGTCACATTAACGACCGCCTTAATGGCTCCGCCCTGCTGCTTCACCTGCCGAACCGCGTCCAGCAAATACACGGTACCGAGCACGTTCGTTTCGTACGTTTCCACCGGCATTCGGTACGAGTCGCGGACAAGAGGTTGCGCTGCCATGTGGATGACGATGTGCGGATCGGCTTGACGCAGCGCTTCGAGCAGACGGCTGCGGTCCCGGATATCGCCGATGATCGAGTTCACGTACCGGGAGATGCCGGCTTCCTCGAACAAATTCGGGCGGGTCGGTGGCTTCAGCGCATAGCCGGTGATTTCGGCGCCGAGCAGGTGAAGCCACATGCAAAGCCAGCCGCCTTTAAAGCCGGTATGGCCGGTGACGAAAACGCGTTTCTTTTCCCAAAAAGGGGGCAATGCAGTCGGTTTAACGGCCGTGTGGGCGGTTATTTTTTCCACGGCGCATTCCCCGTTTTCCACAGTTGTTCCAGATCGTTCTTATCCCGCAGCGTATCCATCGGGTGCCAGAACCCGTCGAATTTATAAGCGACGAGCTCGCGGTCCCTGGCCAAACCTTCCAGCGGCTCCTCTTCAAGGACGGTGTGATCGCCTTCGATACATTCGAGCACCCCCGGTTCCATCACGAAAAATCCGCTGTTAATCCAGCTGTTTTCCCCCTTTGGCTTCTCCTGAAACCTTTCGACGACGTTGCGGTCGTTGATTCGCAGTATGCCAAACCGGCCTGAAGGCTGGGTGGCCGTTACGGTAGCCAGCTTGCCGTGCGACTTATGAAACTCGACCAGTTTGTTGATGTCGATCGAAGCAAGACCGTCGCCATAGGTCAGCATAAACGTCTCGTTTTGGATATAATCGGCCACCCGCTTGACTCTGCCGCCGGTAAGTGTATCCAATCCGGTATCCACAAGCGTCACTTTCCATGGCTCGGCGACGCTGCGATGAATGATTGCTTCATTTCCCCCCCTGAAATCAAAAGTGACATGAGATTGGTTCATAAGGTAATGCGAAAAGTATTCAATGATGACTTCCTTTTTGTACCCAAGACAAATGATAAAATCATTGAATCCGTAGTGGGAGTAAATTTTCATAATATGCCACAACATGGGCTTTTCCCCGATTTCAATCATTGGCTTAGGTTTGGAATGGGACTCTTCGCTTATTCGCGTGCCGAATCCGCCAGCCAAGATGACAACTTTCATTCGGTCTTCTTCCTTTCCTTACATAGTCATTGCCTTATAAGTAATTCTATGTACGTGTACCAAGCATTGCTTGTTGAACAAACCTATCTTTGCGAAGATATGCGTTTGTCTTCCGGTTAAACGTCTATAGGGATGAGGGTGCAGGTTCATACTCTTGTTGTCTTCCTCCAGATCGGCAACGACCAGATGGCCGATGTGATGAAGGTATAGGTTTGATCACGATGTATCCTCGTTGTTTTACAGTTTTCCGGGTATAGGTTAAATAAAGAGGCTGCCGAGAGATGCCCTCGACAGCCAGTTCATATTGCTGGAACTTATCTGTTGTAAATAAAGGTCGTACAGCTTAAGGTCCTTGGAAGTTTGGGCCGCCTGGATGCCCTTGAGGTCCTTGGGGTCCTTGAGGTCCTTGAACGCCTGTTGCACCAGTTGCACCTTGTGGCCCTTGAACGCCTGTTGCACCTCGAGGCCCTTGAGCGCCTTGAGGTCCTTGAGCGCCTGTTGCACCTTGTGGACCTTGAGCGCCTGTTGCACCAGTTACACCAGTTGCACCTTGTGGCCCTTGAGCGCCCGTTGCACCTTGCGGTCCTTGAACGCCAGTTGCACCAGTTGTACCAGTTGCACCTTGTGGCCCTTGAGCGCCTGTTGCACCTTGCGGTCCTTGGGCCCCAGTGGCACCAGTTACACCAGCTGCACCTTGTGGCCCTTGAGCGCCACTTGCACCTTGCGGTCCTTGGCCGCCTTGAGCTCCTGTTGCACCAGTTGCACTTTGTGGCCCTTGGTCACCCTGAGGTCCTTGAGCTCCTGTTG
>NZ_FMTT01000008.1:156161-171104 GCF_900100345.1 Paenibacillus tianmuensis
GGTCCTTGATCGCCTTGAGGTCCTTGAGCGCCTGTTGCACCTTGCGGACCTTGAACGCCTTGAGATCCTTGGGCGCCTGTTGCACCTTGCGGCCCTCGGTCACCCTGAGGTCCTTGAACGCCAGTTACACCTTGTGGCCCTTGAACACCTTGAGATCCTTGAACGCCAGTTACACCTTGTGGCCCTTGAGCTCCCTGATGTCCTTGGATGCCCTGAGGCCCTTGAGCACCTTGAGATCCTTGAGCACCGGTTACACCTTGAGACCCTTGAACGCCTTGAGGTCCTTGAACGCCCTGAACGCCGCGAGGTCCTTGAGCGCCTTGAGCACCTTGAGTGCCTTGAGGTCCTTGAAAGCCTTGAATGCCGCGCTGTCCTTGAGGCCCTTGAGGTCCTTGAGCTCCTTGAACGCCTCGAGGTCCTTGAGTGCCTTGAGGCCCTTGAGGTCCTTGAATGCCGCGTTGTCCTTGAGGCCCTTGAGGTCCTTGAGTGCCTTGAGGTCCTGTCGGCCCTTGAGCGCCTTGATTACCTTGAGGTCCTTGCAGGCCGCGCTGCCCCTGAGGCCCTTGAGGTCCTTGAGTGCCTTGTGTACCACGAGGTCCTTGAGGTCCTTGAGGTCCTCCTCCCTGAGGTCCTTGAGGCCCTTGAGGTCCTATCGGCCCAACTGCTCCATTTGTCCGTGCAGCCTCCAAATGACTAAAGATGGGATCGGCTACCACTGTAACTGTTCCGGCATTGGGTTGAATAAATACCCTCGTGCTGTCACCCGGAGCGAAATTCATCTGAGCGGTGAGGTTTACTGAGAAAGGTAGATCCGGATGATCCGTATTTCGGATGAATATCTTCCCGGATTGGTTAGGTCCTTCCAATGCGAGTGCAATGAAGTCCACGGAAGGGTCCGCCGTGAGCCTAAGGCTGACGCTAATCGTATACACGCCGCCCTGGCTGGAGACGAAGGTAGAAGCCACTGGGTTGTACTCGCCGTTCAAATCATACTCAACGGTTGGAAAGGCTACGAAGAACGGTCCGGATGTTGTAAAAATTTGGTCCGTACTTGCACGAGCTCTAAATGCGGATTCGGCCAACTAGATGTCACCTCCGTATACTGGATGTAGCTTCATTCTCAAAACTTAAGATTGTGAAGCTTTTAACATAGTATGTAATGATACGCAGCGAGTCTCGGCGTTTGCAGAGGTAGAATCGTATATTTTACTAAAAAGCCGTCTACCAAACGGCAGCCGGCTTTTTTGCTTCTCATCGCAGTTCGGTAGACTGTCATTCATTGTTCGGAACAATCTGCTTGGTCCCGATATACAGCGTATCTTTCTCGGACAAACCGTACAGGTTTGCTTCCTCGACACCGTATTTATCCGCCAAGTTAAATAAAACGACATGAAATCCGGTCGCTTCCAATCGGCCAACGAAGCCTTCGCGATTATAAATGCGTACGTGATCGTCCTGGCCGAAGTGTTCTTTTCTTGCCTGCGGCGAGGTCACCGTCGGGTCCTCCAGAATCTCCTCGAAGTTTAAAGCGATCGGCACTTGCAGAATGCTCCAGCCGTCCGGTTTCAATACGCGGTAGATTTCCGCCATCGCTTCGTGATCCTCGGTGATATGTTCCAGCACATGGCTGCAAATAACGACATCGAACGTTTCGTCAGCGAAAGACATGGCCGTTAAGTCTATCCGCTCCATTTCCGCATCCTGAGGCATTAAATCGCCGCATATATAGGAAATGTTCGGAAGTCCTTTTAACCATTTCCTTAAATTTTTCTCGGGCGCAATGTGCAGTAATTTGTGCGGCCTTACGAGCAGCTCCGTTTCCCGTTCAATATAAAATTTATATAACCTTTCCCTGTCGAAAGAGGAGCAGACGGGACATATGGCGGTCTGCTTGTTCCACATTTCATATTGACACTTGGGAAAATCGTAAATATCCGGCCACGGGCGAAAACGTTCAGTCGTATTATTGCAATAAGGACAATAGTAAGGACCTTGGTGTTTGAGATGGTCAACCAAATGATTTTTCTCCTTTCCTATCTCTTGTCAAGCCGTTTTTTGATGACGGCCGGCACCCCCGCAGCCATCGTAAAGTCGGGGATATCGCCTTTGACGAAGGCTCCGCCGCCAATCATAGACCAGCATCCGATGCGGCATTTCTCCCGAACCGAGGAACCGATGCCGATGTAGGCTCCTTCGCCTACGGCCACGTTGCCCGCCAGATTCACACCCGGGGCGATGGTGACATAATCGTCAATGACCGTATCATGACTGATGTTGGCACTTCGATTGATGATCACATGGCATCCGATCCGGATATTATCAGTAAGGATAGCCCCTTCGCAGATCATGCTGCCTTGCCCCACGGTATTTCTCCTCGACAAACGGACACGCGGATGGATCAGTGGGTCTGCGATGCGGAATCCCGACCGGATCGTATCGTAAGCGAACCGCTTCTTCAATGCCGGGTCCCCGACCCCGGCGCATACGATCTCGACCTCATGCCGCATCGCTTCGATATCGTCAAGCGTTCCCAATACGGGAACTCCATTCACCAGTTGGCCCTTCATTTCAGGCCGTTCGTCCAGAAACCCCAGCACCTGCACTCCCATCTCTTCACAAAGCCAGTTGACCTCGCGGGCGTGTCCGCCCGAACCCCAGATAATGATCTTTCTCATGTGGCATTCCCCTCGGTAATGCTTCCAAGCACCTTCACAATTCGCCCGACGGTGTCCTCCTTCATTTCTTCCCAGAGTGGCAGACTGACAATACGGTCTCCAATCCGTTCCGTCACCTGAAGATTGGAATGGGGGGAGCTTTGAAACTGCTTCTGCTGATGGCATGCCGGGGAAAAGTAAGTCCGGGCTTCAATCGAATGGGAGGCTAACCGCCGGATGACTTCCCGGTTGCCGAGAGAGTCCGGGCTCAGCAGAGAGAAAAATTGCAGGGGCACCTGTCCCAGCATCTTTTGGGCAGACCATCCCCGCTGCAATAAATCCTGCTGCTGCAATTCACGGCGATAAGTGCCAATGATCGTTTTTCTTCTCTCCTGTACTGCCTGGAACTCTTCGAGAGTGGCCAAGGCGATAGCGGCGGTATATTCGGATATTTTGCTGTTTAAGCCTAACAGAACGGATTCTCTGGAGCTGGAGAAGCCGAAGTTTCCAGCCTGGCGAATTCGCTGAATGAGCTCCTGGTCCGCGCTATACACTAACCCGCCTTCTCCGACGCCAAACGTTTTGGTCGCGTGAAAGCTGAACACCACGGCTCCACCGAAGCCTTTGCCGAATTGTACGTCATCCTCCGCAATGGTCGTTCCAAAGCTGGCAGCCGCATCGATGACGACCGGAATTCCTTCCTGCAGCAGCTTGTTGTATATGGATAAATCGATAGCCGAACCGAAAGTGGCGTAAGGAACGACGACCGCGATCTGCTCGCCCAGCCGCTCGACCGTCTCCTCCAATTGCGCTCTGTTCATTTGCCAATCGTCCGGTTCCATATCCAGAAAATATGGCTCAAGCCCGCACCACTCGGCGGCAAGCGGGGTCGCTGCAAAAGTAAAGCTGGGCATCACCGCATACTTGCCCCGAGGCTGCTTGCATTGCGATATCGCCAGCATCAGCCCGAGTGTAGCGTTATGCACCGTCACGGCTGAGCCGATGCCGCCGAACATTTGGGCGATCACGCGCGTTTCAAACAGATGATTTAAGGGGCCGTAATTGGAGTAAATCCGGCTTGCTTCTATTTTTTCAAAATAAGAAAGCAACCGCTCCTTTTTGACTAAATTCGGTCGCAAGAACGGAATTTCATACATAAGACAACCTCTTCCCGCTGGAATCCGCTTCCAATCAAAATGTGTATACCTTATCGTATGAACCCCATGAACGGGAGGAACGGCGAACACCCGGCTCCCGATTTTCGCCGCGCCTCATTCTATCGTATTCAAGATCGAATCGATTCGCTGAATGTCCGCTGCAAATTGTGGGTTTCCTTGCACGCGTTTGCGGTAAGCAAGAAGAGCGGTTTTGTACAACTCCTCCGTTTCGAGAAAACCGTCTTCTCTGGAGGCGATTGTTATATCGAGCCATTCGCTGAACGCTTTGAAGCCAAGCGTGCTGTTGTTTTGACTGGCATGTAACCGAAAGTAGCTGAGCGCTTCCGGAATATACACCGCTTTTCCCTTGGACAATAGAGATAACCAGGCAGCCATATCGTTGATCAGCGAATATTGCTTCCCGCGGTATACTCCGAACGGTTCGGTAAGGTCCGCCTTTTTAAACAAAACGGTCGTCGGCTCGCCGATCACATTTAAGCAGCGGGTTAATGCGATGTTCCCCAGCGTTGTTCCATCCATTACTCTCGTCTCTTCGTAGAGTCTGAGCGTTGCGGCGATGGGCGCAAGAAAGCTCCCCGATTCATTGATGGTTTGCCGATAGGATGTGACCAGCGTGATGTTGTCGAATTCGTTAAAAAAATAGAGCATTTGGGCGATCTTCTCTTTATGAAATACGTCGTCATCCATCAAGTAATTGATATATTCCCCCGAAGCCAGGTCGAAGCATTTGTGCCAGTTTTCAAGAAAAAGGTTTTTCTCGTTTTTATGGTATTTGATCTGTGGATAAGACGGCAGATAAGCCGCTTCCAGCATTTGTTGCACATCGTTATTGGAGCTGTCGTCGCAAATGACGATTTCGATATTCGGATAGGTTTGTTCGAGTACGCTGTCGATGGCGATTTTTAGCGTATGGGGCCGGTTATAAGCGGGAATAACGACACTAACCAACGGATGTTTCAAGATGACTCCACCTTTCTTTTAAAATGAACCCGCATTGTACGATAGGTTTGCTACCTCCCAGAGTATGCGCTCTCAAGCGAAATGTGCGTTCATAACAAGGCTTTTAGGCGGACAAATGTTCGAGCAGAGGAATACACTGCGTATGTGAAAAAAGAGAATGGATCGGCACTTGGGCTCCAACTTGTGTTCGACATCTGGGAAAGGGGAATCAACTTGTCGTCGGACTTCATTCCTTTATTGACGGTTCATCTGTTTGTATCAGACAAAATTTCGAAGAATAAATTGAAAGCACCGATCTTGAGGCTGAAAGAAAACCACATCACCGTGAAAATGTATGGGCCTGATGATCCATTAGTCGATGCCGGCCCCCGGAAGCCGCGCGTCTATGCTTCCATAGGAGACGGATGGAAACCTTTTACAACTCTAAGTTCGCTGCCTGTTCAGGAAAAAAAACGTTGGCTGCACTTCCATTCGCCGGACGAACTCGAATCGAATAAATTGTTTTATTGCTGGCTCAGAGGGACAGATCCTCTCCCTGAAAACAAAACCGTTCCTCCTACCCGTTTTTCTTCCGATACGCCACTGATCTCCGTGTTCACGGCCAGCTACAGGTCAAAAGAAAGAATTCAACGTCCTTATCAATCGCTGTTAAATCAGACTTACCCGAACTGGGAATGGGTCATTGTGGACGATTCCGGAGATGACGAGGAGACTTACAAGAATGACTTGCTTCCATTGAAGGACCCTCGCGTGCGCAGATATCGCCAAGATTCCCGCAATGGCTATATTGGGGCGCTCAAAAGGTATGCCGCAGGCCTTTGTACAGGGGAAATTTTAGTTGAAGTGGATCATGACGACGAGTTGACGCCCGATTGCCTGAAGAAGATCGTTCGGGCATTTCAGCAAAATCCCGAATGCGGCTTGGTTTACGGGGATTGCGCCGAGGTGTACGCAGAGAATCTTCATGCGCATTGGTACGGCTGGGATTGCGGTTTTGGATACAGCGCATTTTATCGGGTCTGGCTGCATGAAATGAACCGCTGGCAAAATGCGCACAGACATACGACGATCAACGGCAATACCGTCCGCCACTTGGTCGGGTTGCCGAATCATCCTCGCGCATGGTCCCGGGATTGTTATCATCTGGTCGGGGGCCACCGGGACGAGTTGCTGGTGGCCGACGATTACGACATGCTGATTCGGACGTTTCTGTGTTCCAAGTTTGCGGCCGTTCCCGATTTACTCTATATCCAATATCGGAACGAAAGAGGAAACAACACCACTTTTCTAAGAAATAAGCAGATTCAGATTTTGGTAAGAGAACTGGAACGGGTTTACCACGATAGAATTCATTCGAGGCTGACCGAGCTGGGGCTGCCGGAGCATCTGCCATACAACCGTATATGGGAGACCTCCGTACACGATCCCGCCCGCAAAACGGCTCATGTCATTCATGAAGACACTACCCGAGTTTCGATCTTGTTCCCGATTCCTTACTCTCATCCGGAAACGGAGCATACGCAATTAAGGAAGACCCTCCAAAAGGGAATGGAATCGGGCTTTAAGAACACCGAGGTTATCGTTGTGGGCCGTATCCCCAAGGAAGTGGAGTTTTTCGCTTCCCAAGCGCCTGCGGGGGCGATCCGTTGGTGGCCGATGGAGCCGGACGATTCGTTGGAGACTTGTATCCAGTACGCGAAGTATTGTGCTTCCTGTAAAGAGAAAGTGGTTGTGATTCCTTGAAAGACCGGGCAGCCTAAGGCATTCAAACAGCGGCAGCTTACATGTCGTGATCTCGTAAGCCTTGCCATGCTGACGCCACGCAGTTAAACGGCCACCCAGAAGTTTCTGGATGGCCTTTTGCTTTACCCATACTCGAATTGACCAGTATCTGAATTTTGTACCAACGATTTCGGCATGTTGTTCTTTTTACCAAATATGTTGAGCGACACTTTTCCTTATATGTCTACACCTTTTATTAAAAATACATAGAATTAATGGCAATATATTGAAAAAATAGTTGTATTTTCGAAAAACAATGTGTTATTATTTTACTATTAAGGGAGGTTAATACATGATTATACATCCCAATATGGAATTAGAGGATATTTTGTCGGAGGACAAGCCGTTGTCATCCTCTCAAATGTATTCGATAGCAGAGCATCTCTTTAAGCTTGGGAGAAAAAAAGATGCCGTACCTTTTTTTCGCTATGTCGTAAATCATGAACAAGAATGTGATCATGAACAATTCATCATGAGTCAGTACCGTTTATTTCTGGCTTTAATAGGGATTGGCGCAGAAGAAAATAAAGAAGCCTTGCTTCGTTTCGAGTCTTACTATAATCAGTTGCCGGAACATATCCGGCTAGATGCTATCCTGCAAATGGCAAACGTTTACTATACGTTTTGGGATTGGGACAAAGTTGAAAGCTATGCGGATGAATTACATACCTTGGCAAAAAAGCGATACGATCAAAAACTAAGAAATGATCATTTGGAAGGCGGGCAAACGGAACGTCATTTGGTGGTATATTATGGACAAGGACTCCTCCTGAAAGGGATCACATTAACCATGCAAGGAAAATACGAAGAAGCGAAACCGTATGTGAAAGAGTATTCCGATCTTGGATGGTTTGAGTTTCTGAACGAAACCGGAAGAAGGGAGGTTGAGAAATTTCGAATTTGGGGTAAGGGGAACATGTATACGCTGGAGCTCATGACCGGAAACAAAAACGTTCTGCACGATTTTTCCAAATTCTTAGATGAACACCCGGAATATACTTTACCTTACATGCTAAGTATTATGGAAGCCGCCAACAAATTTAATCTTCTCGTCGATGAAATCATAGAACGTTTTTGCCAAAGAATCCCTCCTTTAAATTCGTCTATAACCTATATTAACGGCACGCAATTATTTCACTATTGGTATGAGAAATCGATCTACAGCTTTAATAACGGAAAAATTGGAGACGGGATCAACGAACTGCTGTATGCTTTGTACCTTTCCCGCAAAATGCAGTACTATTCCGGATTTGAGCGATGTATTCCGTTATTCGAAGAACATGACGAATACGTGACGGAAAAGCAAAAAAGGGAGTACAAAAACATATTGAATGGAGTGTCTGAACGATGATGAAAAAAATGTTATTATCACTGCTCATGGTACTAATGTTAATTAGTGGCGGACATTTGGCAGAGGAACTTACCGTGACAACAGATCAGTTTGGTTACCATGGTGGAGTTGGCGGCTAACGTTATATAAGGAAAGGTAAAAGGGCTGTTCCAGAATGCCATGTACATATGGCTATGGGAGGGCCCTTTTTTTACAGAGGTTCACGGTATCGGTGTAAAAAAAACAAGCAGGACGCCTCTCATGCGCCCTACTTGTTCTTGTTCATATCCACCTTGAATTGCATTTACTTCAACGTGATTCCAAATTCCGCGTTCGGCGCGCCAGCAAATACAATCTTTCCGTTTTTCGGCAGCTGTACTTTGTTGTTGCCGCTCACAAAGCTATAGTTGATGCACACTCCTGTTTCATCGTATACTGCGAATGCACTATTCGCGGGCAGCGTCACGGTCATCGTTTTCCCTGCCGCTTGCGGGATCGTAAACCATTTCGCATGCCCATTCGCTTGCAGCGTTACTTTGGACGATTTGCCTGCAGGGAGCGGTTTTACATTTGACTCGTTCACGAATAGCATTCCGGCCTCTTCCATGTATTCATGGCCGCCCTCTGTATAGAAGCGGGCTTCACTTGTTTCGCGGCCTGCCAACACGGGGATCTGGATCTGATGCGCCGCTGTGTTCGGACCTGTTATTTTTTTACCCTCCCAATAGCCGGGGAAATCTTCCTCACGAGTAATCTGGCTTGTAAGTATTTGCATTGAATACATCACAGAGTTGAATTTTTCGTTCACAAGATAGAACTTGGCGCCTTCCCGCTTCTTCCAAGCAGAGGCGGTTTCCTTGGATAGCTTGTTATCTTCTAACTTCTCAGCTGCATACTCAGACAGCGCATCTTGCCCCAATCCTGGCTCCGTTCGATATATACTCCTCTTCAAATAGGTGCGTCCATTCTTCTCGGTTACGAAGCTGAGCTTGGAGGTACCCTCCTTATTGACAAAACTTCCATCCGCGGTATACACATATTTTTCCTCTGGTTTGGGAGATAAGAACAATTCCCCATCCTTCGAAATGTTTAGTTTGAATTGGCTACCACTATCGCCGTAATATCCTGCTTGCTTCATCACCTCTTGCGGCATCTTGGCCTTAACAGGTTCGCCAAATGATTTGCCTGGCTTGACGGCCTTGATGACGCCCTTTTCTTTAAGTGCCGCCAGCAGCAATTCATTAGCTAGCATTTGATTTGTAGAGCTACCGCCGCCGGATGACAACACAGCCGCTGCCATCTTCTGTTCAGGAAGCACGACTAGCGCAGCTTTCTGAAATGGCGAGGCGCCGGTTTTAGCCAAGCCCTTGATCCCATATTCACTGAATGGATACAACTTCACACTATCCCATCCGAGGCCATAATTGAACTTACTATCTGCATCTCCCGGCCATATTCCCTTTTTGTACTCCTCCTGCTCCATCGCCTTGACTGCCTTGGCTGAGAGAATCCCTTTGGTCTCTCCCATAAATAATTGGGAGAATCTCACCACGTCTTCGGCTGTAGAAGAAATACCTCCCGTGCCAATCCCATTCGACCACTCATTCGGAAGCTGTCCTGTATATATAGGAAAATAAAGCCCTGCCCGCTTAACGTCTTTCTCTGGGTCTAGCGACGTCTTCGTATGATTTAACTGCAACGGCTTTGTAAAATGGTGATGTAGAAAGGCGGTAAAGCTCATGCCACTCACTCTTTCCACCAGAATCTCAGCCAGCCAAAAGCCGTCGTTGCAATATACTGAGAACGCACCTGGGTCCGCCTTTAAGCTTTGATGAGACAATTGCTGCAAAAACGTATCATGGGAATAGATATTATTATCCCCAAATAAATATCCATTGCTATTACTGGAACCACCTTGCAGGCCGGAGGAATGGTTCAATAGCATCCGTGGTGTGATCTGTTTGTACCGTTCATCCTTCATCTTAAAATCAGGAATATATTGGGTGATAGGCGTATCTAAATCGATCTTACCTTCATCCACTAGCTTCATCACTGCAGCCGCCGTATACACTTTGCTGACCGATGCAATGCCGTATACAGTATCTTTGGTCAACGGCTCTTTTCCTTGCATGTCGTTTTTACCGGTCTGACCCGACAAAATAATGTTCCCATTATCAATCAGTGCATACTGCACGCTGTTTGCCCCATGGGACTCCGTCAGGAGTTCCGCTTTCTCCGCCGCAATCTTCTCCAATCCTTGTTGACTTGCTACTACTGAAGTCTTAGGGGTGGGAGCCGCCATCGACTCTGTTGGTAGAATCATGGGGAGTGCCAATGTAACGGCTAGCACCGATGCGAGTTTATTTTTCATGTTATGACTTCCTCTCTCTAACTAGGTGTATGTTCAACAAATCCTAGTTTAGTTTTTTTATGATCTGGACGAACTTGTCTCTAGGCTAGTTTTAGTCTGGACTAACGTCTAGGGCAATCGGTGTAAAAAACAAGTAGGACACCTCTCGTGTGCCCTACTTGTTCTTGCATATCCACCTTGAATTACTTCTACCAAGCAAAAAAAGGACCTCGTATCAGGTCCTCAGAGTGGTTACCCCAACATCCACATCACATAGGTTGCCTACAGCACCCATAGCTCCAGTAGCAGTAATAATGCGGTTCCCGCAAAATCTGTCCGCAGTCGGGGCAAATAGCTTCTTGGCGTGGATTAACGCGAATGACAGCTACATCCTTCAGGTTGAAAATCGATTGCACGGACTCCTGTCCATGTTCACTGATTCCCTGCTGCATAAACTCAAATGCTCCGTACGTGCGCCCACACTGGCACTCAATACGGTTGGAGTAGGCAAGCCTGGTTTCCTCGATCCCCAAATCGGATTGGATTCGAGCCTTTTCTTCGTACGACACCGGCTCAAGTCCCGTGCCTCTGATCATCTGGGGAGTCCAGTACCACGAGTTGACTGCTGTGAATTGAGCACGGGTGAGGTAGAAGGTCGCGGTCCTGCCTGCCATCACAGCTTCCTGTACTGCGGCTACGACAATACCATCCTCCGCCACCATCACGGCCTTGCCGCCGCTAACGACTGACTCGATGTCAGCCAGCGAGAACTTACGCACATCTCATCACTCCAAAGAAAAAATTAAGGGGAAAGTTACCTTACATAGTCGTGTCCCAAATCGGTTGAACAACTACCAAGTAATTCCCCTTAGTTTCATTATTGGACATGATAAACACACGTATACCTTTTATTCGTGAACTAATCGAATTTAATAGCAAGAATACTAAGAAAAAGAAGCTCCCCTTTAAGTTAAACCATGGTGTTGTCCTCAAACACACTTGAAGACCTACATAACTCCAAAGAATGCCTTCAACAGCAGGCCAGTACTACGAATTGCATGATGAACACTCCGCGCCGGTCTAAAACCATAGGATACCGGATGGAAATCACTTTCCCATATCGGCTCCATTACCATCAGCATTGCCCTTTGCACGATACGATCTCGAAGACATGGAATGCCTAACGGCCTGAGTTTGCCATTGGCTTTATGAAAAGTTAAGCTACTCATATCCTCCTCGTTAATAGGTTTGTGCGCAGCTCAAACTTAACCGACCTGTACCATCTTGTGGGCATAAAATTCGGCGGGTGTTGCATAATCAAGTGACTGATGTGGACGGGTGCAATTGTATTCATCGATGTACGCCCGAACGTCTTTAAAGACCTCTTTAGGCGTTGTGTAGGTGTGGTAATAGAGCTTCTCCCACTTTAGATTACGGAAGAATCGCTCCGTAATGGCATTGTCCGTGGCCCTTCCTTTGCCATCCATGCTAATTGCAATTTCTTTCTTTTTAAGCAGCCGAATGTAGTCACTGCTTGTAAAATGACTGCCCTGATCACTGTTCAGTATGGTAGGCTTAGCTTTATGAAACGCCTTGTTCATCGCCCTTAGTACAAAAGAGCGTTCCAAGCTATGAGAGAGCTCCCAACTCACGATATAACGGGAGTACCAATCGATGATAGCGACCAGGTACATAAAGCTACCTTGCATGCGAAGTGAAGTAAGAGACGGGGCGTAGTCGAACTATTTCCCCGTTTCTCCTTCCCGAACCGGACATGCACCTCTCAGCGCATCCGGCTCTCCATTTAAGTGTTGCTCATAGCAAAGGCGACTTCATCATAATAGGATTCAATAGTTCGGCGTTTGTCTGAACGCACTTCTAAAAAGTATATGCCTCATCGGCAATTTCAATCAACCGTTTTTCTGAGACGAATCATAGAGCCGGCAGCAAATTCCCCCTTGAAAATGTAACACAAAGGTTATATAATGAGTAATATAGGTTACAGAATTAAAGGAGGAGACACATTTGATATCTGAAATAACTCAATTGGAAATTAAAAGGAGAACAATTATTATTGGTAATTTGCTTGGTTTTGTCGTGTGGCAACTTCCCTATTTATTTCATTATTTCACTTCCGATCCCAGCTGGAAGTTATCAGGTTGGACCTCCGCTGTTTCTATCATTGGTTGGTTCATTTGGACGTATTTCCTCATTCGAATTGTACAATTTTCACGACTCCTTCGAAAAAAACGCAAGTTAGCAAGTACCTTAATCGATGAATATATTCAAGTGATTCGAGTTAAGAGTTTTGCTATAGGATTTTGGGTGCTCTTAGGGGTGATCGTACTTTTGGTTACGCTAAGCTTATATGTTGATCTGAAGGTCCGGTTTGTTTTGTTTACATTAATTTTTGCCGGAGTCATTGCTCCCCTTGTGTCTTACCTGATATTTGAAAAAGACTAATTTCGAAGGTGAATAAAATGAGTGAAGATATCCTAGAAAACACAATAAAAGTACAAAGGGCCAAAATAAATCTTACCCAGGAGCAGTTAGCTGATTTGGTTGGGGTAACCAGAAAAACCATAAACACAATCGAAAATGGTAAGTTTGTGCCTAGCACACTGTTAGCGATTAAACTGGCAAGAGTTTTGGGGGTAACGGTAGAGGAGTTGTTTATCCTCAAGTAACAATAAGTAATATAGTTAAAAAACTTTCTTTTGTTAAGAATTTTTTTATGTACTCTGATTATAACCGATTTCAACTATTCTGCCCGTTTAACGCCCATATCCAGTCTAATACTTTATTTTTCAGTCTAAAGCTTTATTTTCCTCGAACAATTTGTGTAGAAGGTGGGCAAAACCAAGACGTTAATTTTCAATTTAAAATTAAGGCTTTCATTGGAGGTCTTAATTTTTTGTTAAAAGCAACTTTTTTTGAAAGTCCGTAGTTAGTGCAGACCATTGGACCTTTCCCATCTCGTTCTGCTAATTGGTGGAATTATTACAAATGAACAAGCTTATATATCTGACTTTGAAAAACTTAAAGACAGGTTTGGCGAAACAACCAATCCAATGGGTTCAACGAGAATATGGCTATCTTAAACCCTGCAAAAAATAAAATGGACTTTGACGCAACCTCCTAAGATATTCAATTCACAAATAGAAAGGATTTTATTATGAGATGGATGAAAGAAATTGAACAATCAGAACCGATAAAGGGGATTATAGTACCACGAGAAGATTCAACCAATTTTAAGATAAAAAAAGAAACATCAACCCCCGCGATCTATACTTATGATTTAAGCTTACTGAGTCAATGGATAATCGTCCCCTTTCTACTCAATACGAGTCAAGATCATGTCATTCAACTTCCGATTCATTACAAAGACGACTACTTGTTGCTTATGAAAACTGTCGGCATCCATTTTGATACGATTAAAGTTATTTATATCGATGATAAAGTAGATGAAGTGATACTCAAAGGTTTAAAACTAGAATCCAAAAAGGAATTTCAAACAATTCTTTTTACTAAGGAAAAAATTCACCCAGTAGTACGAGATTTTTATGTCAAGTCAAATCACATTACTCCAAAGGAAAATCTATTTCATGTTATTTTAAATGTAAAGCAATTCGAACTGGATCTTACTGAATTTGTTAATGGCAGAGAGTTCTCTACAGATCAAGACACTTCACTTTGGAATTTTCTGCAAAGGAACTTTCTTGAAAAATATGGTGAAATCAACCTTGCACCTGAGGGATGGGATTTAGAAGATGAGTTATTATATTCCGAAACGCTCCACTATTTCTGTACCTTCGCCAGAAACATTTATATGTACGTGAATATCATCAACAATAAAGTAAGAGGTTTGAAAATTATATAGCATCTGGTTGCATTCAAATTCAAGTTTGTTTAAGTATCATTTGAAGGAGAAGTATGGTGTAAAGAACAGCGACACTTCGCTGTTGGGGTTTGAGTAATCCAAAATGTGTTACTTTAGGGATGAATTGTTAAAATTTTTAGATGCATTAGGTAGCCTTTGACTGCTTGTCAAACTGCTTATTTGCCAGATATTGCTCTCGGAAGTTTCCTTTTGCTGGACTCAAGTACATCTCACCTCTTTCCTTTTTATGAATTTAACTCTTTGTCCTATTCTTTTTAATTTGATAAATGTACAACTTCATTTGAGCGAAAAAATCCCCGCCAGCATTCTCGCGAATGTAGCAGGGATTTAACTTGATATGATTTCTTTTGGACTGTCGCCATGTGTAAATCGATTTATTACTTTCAATAAACTGTGCTCCTTCCTTTATATTGATTCCATTTAAGAATCTGGTATAAGTTATATTACTCTAAAAAGTAACTACTCAGTACCCCAAGTTTAGGGTACTTTTTTTATACTGGATAGGATTTCAAGAACTTTGGTCGAATATATCCCCATAACGACTTTTGGGGAGGGCTTGCGTGATGGTGATGAATCTGAACCCGACGCCAGAGCAAATCTTGAAAATCAGCAAAGGCGATCCAGAGATTGCGGCTTTCATCACCGCTTTGCTCGTGCAAAATCGCCAACAAACCGAACAAATCGCACGGTTGGAAATCCGTGTCAAGGAATTAGAACGCAAACTCGGACAGAATAGCAACAATAGCAGTAAGCCGCCCTCCAGCAACGGGTTCGACAAACCGGCTCCT
>NZ_FMTT01000035.1 GCF_900100345.1 Paenibacillus tianmuensis
AGCCAAAAAAGCAAAGCTCAAAAAGTTTCGAGAAAGTTTATCGTAGCGTGTTGCGATCCCACGGAATTGTTTGAGTTTGTTGAAAAAACATTCCACAACATGCCGTTCTTTATACTGGTAAAAGTCGCATTCCCAAGGATTTGCCGTATTCGATTTTGGAGGGATGCAGAACGTTGCGTCTTGGGATTCGATATACGTTCGAATGTCATGGGTGCCATAGGCTTTATCGGCTAAAACAACGCTTCCGGACAGTGTGACGCCAGAGAGGACTTCAACCGCCACCGTGCAGTCATGGATATTGCCAGGCGTTAAAAACAGGCGAATCGGATTACCCACTGCATCCACTACGGTGTGGATCTTGGTGTTTCGCCCCCCTCGGGAAAGTCCGATTTCTTGGTTGGTTTCGGCGTACAGCATACAAGGATAGCGGGATGATTCATTGTGTTACACAACAACCGGTGATTCAAGATAATGGTTTCATCTGAACGGGCAGGATAGAGGAATAGCGACAGGACCTATCCCAGCAGTTCTTTGGCTCCGTTCATCACTAAGGGCATAGTCTGTTTAACGAATGATTCCGCACTTATTAGACGCCCCTCATTGTTCCAAACGTAAGCCGCCCCATACATCCCCCAACTTAACATGATAGAAGCTGTATTTATTAAGAATTGCGCGTTTGGACTCGATAGCATCTTGTCTTTGTCTATAAAGGAAAGAAGTATCGTTTGAATTTTTTCCTTTATTTGAATTTCGAATACAGGTCCAAGCGATTTATACCTTCTTTTGCACATAGTGCTTAGACCCTTGTGAAAATCGCATACACCCAGAAAAATACTCTGAATTGTTTCTTCATTTAATACTTCGTAACCGCTTATTCTACGATTTATGATTGTCATAAATGATTCTGTTAGTTTGGTCTCAAGAATTTCGAATTTATCTACAAAGTGCGCATAAAAAGTCGCTCTGTTAACAGTAGCCCGCTCTGCAATATCCCTAACGGTTATCGATTCAAAGTCTTTTTCTTGAATTAATGAAGCAAAAGCGTCTTGAAGGAGTCGCCGTGTACGTATCACACGAGGATCAGCTTCATTCTTTTTAATTGTCATGGTTAAGATCTCCCCAATAAAACGACATTATAGAAATGGTGTTGTCTATACAACGGTTTATGGTTATTGATGATTGCGTACCATTCGGTTGTTATTATAACATATAAATACAACAAGTGTTGTTCAAACAACTAATGTTGTATTGAAACAAAATGCTGAATGCCGCTTTTCCAAAAGGAGGAGAGAACCATGTCGGTTTCACAACCGTCGCAAACGATGGAGCACCAACTTTTTTTTGATGTTATTCGAGAACGCCGGTCGGTTCGTAGCTATGATCCCGAGATCAAGATTTCGCGGGAGGAATTGACCGAAACATTGCGGCAAGCCACGCTGGCTCCTTCAGCCGCTAACCTGCAGCCGTGGCGGTTTCTCGTTATCGACTCGCCGGAGCTGAAGCAGAAGCTGCTTCCGATCGCATTCAATCAACAGCAAGTGGTCGAGGCTTCGGCTGTCATCGCCGTTCTTGGAGACCTCGAGAACATCCGGATGGCCGAGAAGATTTACGGCCAAGCTGTCGATGCGGGCTTCATGCCTGCGGATACGGCAAAATCGATGGTTGAACGCTATACCGGCATGTATTCGAGCATGCCGCCCGAGGCCATCCGCCAAATCGTTTATACTGACGGCGGGCTAGTATCGATGCAACTCATGCTTGTCGCCCGCGCTAAAGGCTACGACACGGTACCGATGGCCGGCTACGACAAACAAAAGTTCATGGAAGCTTTCCGCATATCAGAACGCTACGTTCCGATTATGCTGATCGCCATCGGCAAGGCGGCGAAGCCCGGTCATCCGACGGTGAGGCTGGCAGTCGATGATGTAGCTTTCTTTAACGAAATGCCTAAGGAATAACAAAATGTAAAAGACCTTGGCACCCGCATAAACAACGGCGAGCAAAGGTCTTTTACAGGTTCTACGCATCAGATTCTAACAAGCCGTCGTACAGCTATATTCCGAAACGCTCCATTATTTCTGTACCTTCGCCAGAAACATTTATATGTACGTGAATATCATCGACAATAAAGTAAGAGGTTTGAAAATTATATAGTATCCGGTTGCATTCAAGTTTGTTGTAAAGAACAGCGACACTTCGCTGTTGGGGTTGTTGGGAATGGGAAGTAAGGATGCACCCTCGCCTGTTTACCGGACTGCAAGGCTCCTAGACAAAATGCAGCCCGCCCTCTAGCGAGGGACGAGCTGCATTTTTCGTTTTACTTACGTACGAACGGAAAAATTAATTGCGGCACAGGGGTACTTATACCGAGCTCACATCGCTTCAAGATCCAGCAGATAATTTTTATACCGATCCAGATAACTTATGCGTTGCTCATCTGATATATATTCGGGTTGGTAGACGACAAAAGGATTCAAGACTTTGATGTGGGAATACTCTAGCATGCCGACTTCAATGTGTTTAATCCAATCTCTGATCGGTCCCTTTTGTCCTGTCAAGGAATAGGATTCTTCTGAAGCACCCGTGGTCATGATACATACTGCCTTTCGGCCGCTTAAGTTTTGAGGAACACCGTCAATATGTCCATAAGCAAATCCATAGGCAAATACCCGATCGACCCACCCCTTCATGATTGCAGGCATGGAAAACCACCATACCGGAAATTGGAACAAGATCAAGTCCGCCCATAGCACCTTGTCTTGTTCTTGCTGAATCTCTTCTGCAAAGCGTTTATGAATCGAGGAATTCATTTGCTCTGCAGATAGACTTAAAAACTCGCTGTTTTTTCGCTCCATAAAATCATAATAATCCGCAATGGGATTGAATTTCATTGTGTACAAATCTGAAATCTGTACTTGATGCCCTGCTCCAGTCAGTGTTTCCACCGCCAGATTCTTCATTGTGGCATTGAAAGAGTTTTGTTCCGGGTGAGCATAAACGATGAGTACCTTCATAGCTGACCTCCATTGTTTTTTTGATTGTACATTAACGAATACAACTGAATGAGCAAATCTGTGACAACGATGCGCAAAAAAAAATCAGGATGGCAGTTCAAGCAAGCGGGCCGCGCTATTCAGTTTGTCCGGATTCATCATGACATAAACGCGCGAAATGGCCGAACCGTCCGGAGTGAAAGCCAGGGCGTAAACGCCAAACGGTTTGCCGCCATGCATCACCATGAAGCTGTTGTGGCCGTTGACGACAACCGACCGGATAACGCCATTCCGGAGATAGCGAGAAATGGAAAAAGCCAACAAAGCCCGGACGCGGTCCCGGCCATAAATCGGATTGACCGCGGCTTTCGCTTTGCCGCCGCCGTCTGTAAGCAAGATGGCGTCTTCGCTCAGCAATTCGACGATGGAGGCGATATCTCCGGCTCGAAAGGCGGCACTGAACGATGCGCTGAGCGCCTCAGCTTCCGGATTCAAGGGTGCAATCGGCACGCTGGCGTCGTTCTTCTGTATGTCCAGCTTGCGCTTGCCGCGACTGAACAGTTGCCGGCAATTGACAGCAGATTTGCCGATCATTTCGCCGATATCCTCGAATGTGAAGCCGAGTGTTTCCCGCAGTACGAAAACAGCCCGTTCCGCCGAAGTCAGCCGCTGCATGACGACCAGATATGCGTAGGCGATGTCATCCTGCAGGGCCAGTGCTTCCGCGGGATTGCCTTCGACCGCTGTGACGATTGGTTCGGGCAGCCATGGGCCGATATAAGTAGTTTTCGCCTTGTGCGACGATTTGAGTTCGTTCAGGCAGCGGTTGGTGACAAGTTTGCACAGATACGCTTTCATATTGGCGATTTCGCCGGAATTGTGGTGCTGAAGCGAAACGAACACGTCCTGGACGACATCTTCGGCGTCCTGCGCCAATCCGAGCATCCGGTAGGCGATGGAGAAAAGAAGCTGGTGATACTGTTCATAAAGAGCATGGTAATCGAGCATTTTTGTCCATTCCCATTCATCCTGATTTTTAAAAGCCTCTTTCGAGACCTTGGCTTTCTGCGATTATCCCACAATTAGCTTAATGATGCTTTCAGTCCAATACTTTGTTTCAGTCTAATCCTATAATCACACTCATACTCTTTCACTCGGCGGGCGAGGTCGTATCTTTCAATTTTACCACACAAAATGATAGTTGATCAGTGATAAATGTTGTCGTTCTTCGCCTAAAGGTAAGGGCTTTCTTGACGTTTTTACATTAAGAAAAAGAAATTCCCCTTTAAGCTAGACCATGGTGTAATCCTCAAACACATGGTCAGCTTAAAGGGGATACATTATCCTTCGGCACTATAGGCTACCGATACCTTCATAATCAAACCCCATTTCACGCAGTTCGATTGCCGGTAGGAAATTGCGTGTATCCAAAATATACGGAGTTTTCATGGCATCGTAGATTCGTTTCCAATCTAACTGCCGATAGTCCTTCCAATGCGTTAACAGTACGAGCGCATTTGCACGGTCGACAGTCTCTTCGGCCTGATCGCAGAAGGTAATCGGCAGCTCGCCATGCAAAGTCCGAAACATGGTCATCCCCTTCGGATCGTGGACTCTTATCTTCGCTCCAAATTGCAGCAGCTTGTGAATGATCGGTATCGCTTGCGTTTGACGCGCGTCATCCGTATCCGGCTTAAAGGTTAGTCCCAGAATCCCGATGGTCTTTCCGTTCAAGCTTTTCAATTTGTGTTGAATCTTGCCCACACAAAATTGGTACATCTGCTGGTTGGATTCGATTGCCGCTTTAACGATGGCGAGCTCCTTCCCGTATTTTTGGCTGGTCGCCAATAACTCCCCCGTATCTTTGGGAAAACAGCTCCCGCTCCATCCGCTGGATACCTGCAAAAACTTCTCCCCGATTCGCGAATCGAGTCCCATCCCTCTTGCAATATCCGCAACATTCGAGCCGAGCGCTTCGGATAATCGTGCAACTTCATTAATATAGCTAATTTTAACCGCTAAAAACGCATTGGAAGCATACTTGATCAATTCCGCGCTTTTCGCATCCGTTTCGAAATAGACGGCTTTCTGCCGGTTCTTGCAGGCTTCTAGTGGCAAAATCCTCGCAACATCTTCATCATAAAGCTGTTCGACGAATGGTTTATACAGCTCCCTCATGGTCGTTCTTGCTTTTAGATTTAGCGTGCCAATGACAATGCGGTCAGGGAAAAAAACGTCTTCTAACGCAAACCCTTCCCTCAAAAATTCAGGGTTGCTAAGGACTGCAAATTGCTCCTCCGCTTTTAATCCCGATGCCTCTTCGATGATCATCGCGACCAGCTCGGTCGTGCCAACCGGAACCGTAGACTTGTTGACGATGACCGTGAACCGCTCCGTGTTCAAATGCTCTCCAATAGAACGGGCCGCAGCCTTCACAAAGCGCAAGTCTGCCGTACCGTCGGCAAGCGACGGCGTACCCACGCAAATAAACACAACATCCGCCTCATGCACGTCATGAGCGGAAACGGAAGCCTTCAATGACGTACCGACTTGATGCTGAATAAGCGAATCCAGACCGGGCTCGAAGACCGGACTTCGCCCTGCGTTTATACAATCGACCTTGTGCTGGTCAACATCGATTACGGTTGTAGCATGCCCTGCCATCGCCAAGGCGGCAGCCGTGACACTTCCGACATAGCCCGAACCAACGCATACCACCTTCACGCTCGATCCCCTCCGGCTGATTCGCTCAACTGCGCACGGTAAATCTCAATCGTTCGTACAAGTCCTTCCTCCAGTGTAATTTGAGGTTCCCAATCGAGGAGTTTTTTTGCTTTATCAATGACGGGACAACGCAGCTTGGGATCATCCTTCGGGAGGTCATGAAACGTGATGCGGCTGTTCGAATGCGCCAGCTTCTTGACAAGCTCCGCAACATGCAATACCGTGTACTCTTGCGGATTTCCAAGGTTAATGATTTCCCCGGTAGCCGCTTTCTTCTCCATCATCCTCATAAGTCCTTGTATCGTATCGTCTACATAGCAAAAAGACCTTGTCTGACTTCCGTCTCCGTAGACGGTGATGTCTTGTCCCCGTATAGCCTGGTTCACAAAATTGGAGATCACTCGTCCATCGTCGTTGCGCAGGTTTGCCGAATAAGTGTTGAAAATACGCGCAACCTTGACCTGTACTTGAAATTGACGATAATACTCATAGCAGTATACTTCACCGAGCCGCTTGGCTTCATCGTAACAAGCTCGGGGTCCCCATGTATTGACGTTCCCCCGATACATCTCCCGCTGCGGGTGAACCTCCGGATCTCCATAGGCTTCGCTTGTGCTGGTGTAAACCATTCTCGCTCCATTGGATTTCGCCAGCTCCAGCATATGCTTCGTTCCGATGGTATTGACAGCGATCGTATCCAGAGCGGCCGATTGATAAAATTTAGGCGATGCGGGGGAGGCCAAATGATAAATTTCTTCAACCCCTGCCAACTTTTTCATCTTCACCATACTTTCCGATACGACATCCATTTGGATAAACGTGAAGTTGGCATGGTCTCGTATCTCTGCCAGATTGCTAACTCTACCCGTCAGCAAATTATCTATTCCGATCACTTGGTTTCCGTCGGCCAGCAGCTTTCGGGTTAGACACGAACCGAGAAATCCGGCGGCACCCGTCACAATGACTTTTTTCAATGAATCCACCTCAGTCGATCATTCTTCGACGCTTCTCAGAAATTTATGCAAAAAAAGTTTAAATTTCTCGCTTACATCGTCGTTTTTAACAGCCAATTCAACGTTGGCCTGAAGAAAACCTAACTTATCGCCAACATCATATAATTTTCCTTCGTACTCATACGCCCATAACAATTGTTCCTGTATGAGTTGTTGAAGGGCATCCGTTAACTGAATCTCCCCGCCTGCTCCGACCTGCATTTCCTCTAAAAATGAAAAAATCTTCGGATCTAAAATATATCTTCCAATGATCGCTATATTTGAAGGGGGAGCCTCTGGAGGTTTTTCAATCAAATCCGTAACCAGGGTCAGCTGTTCGCTTACTTTCTTCCCCTCTACAATGCCGTACTTGCTTGTCTCCGACCAATCTACCCGTTGGACTGCGATAACCGATGACTGTTTTTCATGGTAGATATGGAGTAGCTGTTGTAAGCAAGGCACTTGACTATCGACAACCATATCTCCTAATAGAACCGCAAAAGGCTCATTACCAATAAACGGACGAGCGCACCCAATCGCATGACCGAGTCCGAGTGCCTGCTCCTGCACGACATAATGAATCGTAGCCAATGAGCTGATGTCCTCGACGAGTCTTAACAATTCCAGCTTGTTGCGCTCTTTCAAGATGAATTCGAACTCAAGGTTCTTATCGAAATGATGCTGAATCGATCGTTTGTTATCTCCGATCACAATGTAAATGTCATGAATTCCGGATTGAACGGCCTCTTCTACGATATATTGAATCGTCGGCTTATCGACGATCGGCAGCATCTCTTTCGGTATCGATTTCGTCACGGGAAGAAATCGGGTACCAAGGCCGGCCGCAGGAATGACCGCTTTGCGAATCGTTTTTATTCGAACTCCCTCCTTTCACGATGCTCGGCTCATAACATCCTATGAAGAATAGCCGTACTGCGCTATCAGCTAATGTACGCATAACGTTGGTTTAGATGAAATTGATGAACTTGCCGTGTCACATCCTACGAACTAAGCATATAACTTGAAATAGCCTGACTCCTAGAAGGGATGTGACCGCCGATGAGTATTCAAGTAAGCGTCGTTATGATTACCCATAATAAATATCCTCAAAATCTATATTCCCTATATGCATTGGAAAACCAAACCTTTGACCCGAAACAAATGGAAGTCATTCTGGTAGACGATGCCTCGACGGATAAAACGCCAAGACTGCAAAACTATCGTCCGCCATTTCATTTTCGATATATTCGCTGCGAGCAAAATGTGGGGAGATCGAAAGCTAAAAATATCGGGATTGAAGCAGCTACCGGGGAGGTCCTGATCATCATCGATGCCGAGATGATTCTGGACCCTGCTTACGTGGAACAGCATGTTCGTCTCCATCAAGCCGACCCCAATCTGGTGGTAACGGGCTGTGCCCAACATTACAATACCTACACGGTATTAGATAAAAAATTTAATCGTGAACAATTAAAGCTGTTCAGGCGGTTGAACCGTAAAAAAAATCCCCGCTATAGGAGATTAAGGATTCTGCGTGTTTTCAAGAAATACTCGAAAATGAGGCTATTTAAGAAGCAGAGCATTTTTCAGCGAAAATACAAGAAATATGCGTACCCTACTCCCTTCTTTCGAGAGATCATTGACCGCCATGGCGTGCATTATGAAGGATATCATTTGCCGTATATTTTTGTCGTTACCCATAATATATCCGTCAGGAGAAGCACATTCGACAAAGCTGGACCGTTTGACGAAGGATTTCAAGGCTGGGGATGCGAGGACTGGGAGTTTGGCTACCGCCTGTATCGAAATGGTGTCAAAATTATTGACAACCCCAAGGTGAAGGTGTACCACCAAGAACATCCCCGTAGTCTCGGCAACCAAACGAAAGACGCTCTGATCAATTATCAATATTTTTTTACTCGGCATCCTGAATTTGAAGTGGGCGTACAATCCTTATGCTGGATGGGCAAAAACTTGCTTGAAGTCAACGAACTGGTTATTGAATATAAAGCGATGGTTCATCAGCATCCGCATCAATACCCCCATCTGATTCAGGCATTTCCTATTTTGTTTGATCAAATTTTCACCTTACGGATTCGCAATTTGCCCGTAGCCAACCTCATGAAGGCATCCGAGACCATGCGGGATGAGCAATGGAAACATGCTTTTTTTGCGGAATTGAATCTGCTGAAAGCTTCAAGGGAATATCCCAAATTGCTGGCGATTTTGGAGTGGTTGATCAGCAAATAAGCGAGGAGGATTCATGATGTACATCTCCGTTGTGATGGCCGTATATAACGGCGAGAAGTATATTGAGGAAGCGATCCAAAGTATATTGAATCAGACGTATTCGCAATTTGAACTTGTTATCGTTAACGACGGTTCTTCGGATCGAACGCGGGAAATTCTGGACGCCATTGCCGATGATCGGGTCAAAATTATTCATGCTGAAACGAATCAAGGAGCGGCAGCTTCGCTTAATTTGGGTATCGAGCATGCTTTAGGGGATTGGATTGCGATACATGACGCGGATGATCTCAGCGAACCCACCCGGTTGGAGGAACAGGCCGGCTATTTGCTGTCACACCCTGAAAGTATTGGCGTAGGCTCTTTGATCACAGGCCGAATCGGAAATGAGGTCGTAAGCAACAATTCCGAAGTCGAGTATTACAATCAAATGCTGGAAAAAGAACAAATCTATAAACATCGGTTATTTATGTGCTATTTGTGCCACGGCTCGGTTACGTTCTCGAAACAAGCTTTCTATGATGCCGGGCGATATAATCCAATGTATAAGATTTCTTATGATTATGATCTATGGCTACGAATGTTCGAAATTGCCCCCATTGAGAAAATACCCAAAGTCTTATATCACTACAGGCTTCGCGAAGACTCCTTAGGCAAACAAAATACGAAGCAGACGATCACCGAATTAATGACGATATCGTCTCTCCATCTCTACAACAAGCTTATTCGGGAGAAGAGGAGACTGCCTGTCCTAACCATTGTAGGCACAAGAAGAGGATGTTTGTTCTTCAAGAAACGGGTAGGCAAGAGGTTCAAAAAATTAAACTATGTCTATGTAAGAACGATCAGAGACTCCAGAAAAATACGTTTACAGAAAAAAAGAAGAACGTTTCATGCGGCCGTGGTATTAAACAACCAGTTATCGAACGGATTAACGCATCGTCTCTTGCGTAGAGGTCCTCGCTGGAGAAGAAAAGTATTTAAAATATGGAATTATAAATATTAAATCATGATATTTTCCCGAACCACCCATCAAGTGGTCCGGGACTTTTTTTGAGTTCAGACCTTCCAACGATCTTTATTTTCGTCATAAATCAGTTCCATAATTTGAGGTGCGGGGATTTGAATGCTCCAGTTCGGATAATGCTTCCGGAACTTTGATGTATCCGAAATATACCAGATGTGATCGCCTGTTCTAGGTTGGTCACAGTAGGAATAGTTTAGCTTTTTGCTGGTAATGTGCTGGGCCCATTCGATCGTTTCAAGAATGGAGATGTTCGAATCACGCCCGCCGCCAAGATTATAAACTTCGCCTCCCCGCTTTGGATTTTGAAAGAATGCATGAAAGGCCGCGACAACATCGCTCGCATGGATGATATCCCGGACTTGCTTTCCCTTGTATCCGAATATGGTGTATGAACTATTCGTCATGGCGCACTTTAACAGGTAATTGATGAATCCGTGCAGCTGTACCCCGGATTGTCTGGAGCCGCTCAATACGCCTCCGCGAAAACAGACCGTTTTCAACTGAAAATAGCGGCCGTACTCCTGGACAATGACATCTGCCGCAAGCTTTGACGCGCCAAACAAGGAATGCAAACATTGGTCTACACTGAGCGTTTCCGGTATTCCATTAGAGTAGGGATGTCCCGAATCAAGCTCCCATCGACTTTCTTGCTCCAAAAACGGTAGCTCGTTCGGACGGTCGCCATACACTTTATTCGTCGAGGTAAAAATAAACACGGCTTCCGGACAATGCAGACGCATCATTTCAAGCAGATTCAGTGTCCCGCTGGCATTAATATGGAAATCCGTGAGCGGCTCTCTGGCAGCCCAATCATGAGACGGCTGCGCGGCGGTATGAATGATGAGCGCTATATCCTGCTTGTACTTTAGAAAGATTTCGCTAAGCGCGTGATGATCCCGTATATCCACGTCATAATGTACATAGTTTGCTCCCAAGTTTTTCTCAAGCCGGCTTCGGTTCCATCTCGTTGTCCCCTCCGGGCCAAAGAAGTCTTGACGCATATCGTTATCCATGCCAATGACACGATAGCCCAGGCTCGCATAATATTCGGTCGCTTCGGACCCGATCAGCCCGGCAGAGCCTGTGATCACGACAACAGACATGACAACACCTCCTCTAATCGATGGGGATCTATGGACATATCGTCGAAACCACTCCAATAATGATTCGGATTTTCTTGATGTCCAATGATCATGTTGTAATCCAACTGTATTAATCTGCTGAGCAACCAGTAATGCGGCTCCATAAAGCTTGGGCTGAATAATTCGATGACCTTGGTGTCCGGCTTGCAAAAAACGAGATTCGCGAGCCCGGCTCCATGCGGTGCAACGACCATTTTGGCGGAATGAAACAATCGGATTTGCCGAGCCAACGGCAGGGACTCCAGCTCGACGCTTTGAAATCCATACTTTTCCAGCAGACCGAATAGGGCATGTTCATTCATCACTCTTCGATAGGAATTCCGTCTGATGTAAATCCGCTCGTATCCAGGTTCCTCCCGAATGTCCATATGGGGTAAAAGTAAATGTCGAACATACGTGCAAGACCACGCATTTGGCAAATTCACATAGGAGGGAACGATGAGCTGTCGCGCTTGCAGATGAAAAAGCCCATACGGTTGAATGATTTTTTCGGCAGGTATGCCGCATGCGGCAAGTGTTTGAAGCTGAAATGGCAGCCAGTTGTGGTTGACGATATATTTGTCTATTGGGATCTGGGTCATTTGCAGCAAATGAACGCGGGCGGTCGTCTCCAATAACCAATGATAGTAATTTTTAGCGGCCGGATGGTTAAGCAAAGCAACGGTTTTATCGGTTCGGATCAGTGGCGGCAGCTTATGCTCCTGAAATACGGAATGCTCCGGCGGCATTTTCGCCCATTCAATCGAAACATCCCATAATAGTTTATGGTCGGGTGAGATAACCGCCCGCTCGCCCAAGACCCGTCCGTTGGGCACGATGGCAACAAATGCCTTGTTGCCGAGCTTGGGTCTACCGACGAGCAATTGCAATTCTTCTTTTTTTCTAACGGTGGGAATCGGAGTTTCCGGATAAATAGAATATAATAACCTTTCGTTCTGCGACTGGTTGATCCAATCTAATGTGGATTGGTAAAAACCTGCAGGAGGCATCAATTCGCTTGAATGGGTCATCGTTTCTAGCAGCTCCTTTGGCGGTCAACGACGTTTTCCTACATTTTATGAACACAGCCTTAGAAGGACACGGCTATGGCATAACGGCATCCGGTTTGGGACGAAAATAGGTTCACCAAAAGATTGGAAGCATCATAAAGTACTAATAAATTGTCCACCAACTTGGAGGAGGAACCGAGCAATGAGGTTTACGAAATATATAAACGGAATTTCATTCTCATGGCTGCAGCCGAACATGTCTCCTAGTTCTCCTATCGACAACATGCTTGATTTTGAGTTAGCGAATACGAAATTGCCGGAAGCGGATCAACAAACAAAAGAAAGTTTTTACGAGCTGTGCAAAATACCAAGAATGTCAACCCTCGCCTTGGGAGCCATCATTAATAAAGGCGTATCGCAAATGGACAATCGCCATGCTTTTGTGAACATAGGGGTTTGGCATGGGTTCACATTTCTTGCCGGAATGATCAATAATCCGAATAAAAAATGTATCGGTGTCGATAACTTCTCGGAATTTTGGGGGCCGCGAGAGGACTTTACATCACGATTTTCATATTACAAAAGCGATTCTCATGCCTTCCATGACATGGATTACGTTGACTACTTCCTTCATACGCACAACGATCCGATTGGCTTTTACATTTATGACGGTGCCCATGATTACTATAATCAATTAACAGGACTACAGTTAGCCGAACCTTTCTTCGGCGATCATTGCATTGTTATGGTAGACGATACAAACTGGGAACAACCTCGACAAGCTACACTTGATTTTATGGCCAATAGTGTAAATGACTATAAAATACTCTTTGATTCATCTACCGCTTATAACGGGCATCCTACCTTTTGGAATGGTGTGACCCTATTCCAAAAAAGATAACGAAAACAAACCATTTGACTTGCTTCAAGCAGTCAAGTGGTTTGTTCGTTCTGGAAAAGCTTTTCAACTCCCCGATCCAGTGTAATTTTCGGCGACCAGCCTAATTTTTTCAACTTTTTATTGCAAAGCACATTCCAGCTCAAATCGCCCTCTTTCGCGGATACATATACAGGCGGGACCGAACGGCGAGCAGCCTTCATCATGATTTTTAAAAGCTCATTTAACGATGTCCCGCACTGTGTTCCGACATTGAATATATCATTCGCCATGTTGTCCGGCTGTAGAAACAGCAGGTTGGCTGCGACGATATCGTCAACGTGAATATAATCGCGCACCTGCTCCCCATCTCCGAATATCACAGGTCTCTCCCCTCTTCTGAGCTGCTCCATAACAATCGAGATAATACCTGACTCGCCATGCGGATTTTGACGGGGACCGTAGACGTTGGAATACCGCAAAATGGTCCATTGATAACCGTATAGGTCAGCGTATAGGCGAACATATTGTTCAGCTGCGAATTTATTGATCCCGTAGGGGGAGATCGGCTTGCAGGAATAAGCTTCCGAAATGGCTTTACGCGGCGTATTCCCATAGATCGCTCCGCCGGTGGAAGCAAAGATGATTTTTTTCACTTTTGCACTACCAGCCGCGCGAAGTAAACGAACCGTATTCGTCACATTCGTTTCGATATCCATGCAGGGTTGATTTACAGACAATCTAACATTGGCTTGCGCCGCATGGTGATTAACGAGATCAGGCTTCATCTCGCAAATAATGTCTTCCAGCCGGGGGTCCGAGAGGCTGACGATGACATATTCGGCTTTGTGATTTCTGTACTCTTTGTGTCCTGTGGACAGATCATCCAAAACAATGACTTCATGGCCGTGATCGATATATTGATCTACCAAATGTGAACCAATAAAGCCCGCTCCGCCTGTGACTAAAATTTTCATATGCGCTCCCCTTCAAGCTCATAGCCCGGCACGTGTGATTAGCTGTAGCAATTGCTCCACATTTACCGTATAGTCCAACTTTTCATGATTTTTGTTGACGTGAGCAATCAAGTAATAATAATCCAACTGAACATGATTGCTGACCATCCAGAAGAAGGCGGGCATATATTGTGTCGAAAACAGCTCGATGACCTTCGTTCCCGGCTTGCAAAATACCAGATTGGTAAGGCCGGCGCCATGCGGAGCAATGATAAATTTAGCGCAAGAAAATAATTGGACTTGCTCGGCAACCTTCATAGAATCCAGTGTCACTTTTTTAAATCCGAGTGCAGCCAATTGATCGACGACTTCCTCCTCATTGATGACTCTCCGGTGCCTTGCATACTCCCGGCTAATGTAGATGTATTCGTGCTGCATCGAACAATCGTTATGGCTTGGATGCAGGAATGTAGCTCTAAGAAAATCACAAGGCCATTTGGGAATGACACTCGGTTTGATAAACGTGTTAGTGTTAAAATTATAGCGGTTTATTATGGAAGGAACGACGAGCTTGCGTGCTTGCAGGTCAACCCGGCTATCGATTATTTTTTCGTTGGGAATTCCAAGAACGGCAAGCGTTTCGTCTTGAAAGGGAGGAAACCATTGACGATTCAAGACAAATTTATCGATCCGAAAACCGCTTTTGCGCAGCAATTCGATTCGCGGCAATACGTCGAACATCCAATGGAAATAGTTAAAAGAGGCACAAAAGGCGAGGACAGCGACGGTACCCGGAATGTATTGAAAAGGACGTGATTTCCAGGTCCGATAGGCTTTCCGTTTTTTTATGGGTTGAAGATGCTCGGCATTAAATTCAAATTCAAAGGAAACATCTTGTAGAAGCTTATATCTTGCCGAGAGGATGTAAGCTTTGTCGCCGCATACACGGCCATACTTTAGCACGGCGACAAAGGCGGCGGGCGACTTTACTGTACGGGCCCGAAAGTCCTCGTATAGTTCGGGAACAAGTCGTTTCGCTTCCGAAAAATGAAGGATCTGACCGCGATAATACCTTTTATAATGTTTTCGGACGCGCAGCTTTGACCGGGAATATCTCGCCATAAGATACTTCCACGTTGTACGGAAAAACCAATCTGGATTTCTCCTCACGATCTTTCTTTTACGTATGTCCATCACCCCATTCATCCGCTGCAAATTGCTAAGATTATATGCAGCACCGTACTCGGACTATTACGGGGATACGAAACCTGGCGGCCGCGATTCCATCGATTGACAGAAGAGAGGAAACAGAGTATCATTTTTAGTACTTAGTACTAATACCTGAACATAACACTAAATTTCATAACCATTTCATGAATGAGGTGACCTTTATGAAATCCCATCCTTTCTCTTCCTCCCCCGCTATGCTTTACCGCTCCCGTATTACCGCCATCGGCAGCTACGTCCCCGAACGCCGTCTGACGAACGCCGATCTGGAGCGCATGGTGGAAACCAACGACGAGTGGATCGTACAGCGGACCGGCATCCGTGAGCGGCGCATCAGCGCGCCGGAGGAGTATACGAGCCACTTGTGCATCCGGGCCGTGCAGCAGCTTGCCGACCGCTACGGCGCCGTGTTAGACGATGTCGATCTGCTTATCGTCGGCACCAGCACGCCGGATTTCGCTTTCCCTGCGACCGCCTGTCAGGTTCAAGCTCATTTCGGCATGAAGCGGACGACCTCCTTCGATTTGAGCGCCGCGTGCGCCGGGTTCGTCTACGGCCTGCATCTGGCTGACGGGATGATCGCTTCCGGCCTGCACCGCAAGGCGCTCGTCATCGGCGCCGATGCCCTATCCAAGATCACCGACTATACGGACCGTACGACGTGCATTCTATTCGGCGACGGCGCCGGAGCGGTCCTGCTTGAGCGGGACGATTCGGACGATTCCGGCCCGCAGTTTCTCGCTTATACGGGCGGTACCGACGGCAGCGGCGGGCCTCACATTTATCGCTCCCTGCTTGCCGATCATATGAACGGCAGCCCGGTCAATACGAGCGGCAAGCTTGTCCAGAACGGCCGCGAGGTGTACAAATTCGCCGTTCAGACGATTCCGAAAGGCGTGAACGACCTGCTGAGCCAAACCGGCTTGTCTACGGATGCCATTGACTGGTTCGTCCCGCACAGCGCCAACCTGCGCATCATCGATTCCGTATGCGAGAAGATGGGGATTCCTTTGGAACGGACGCTGCATACGATCGAGAAGTACGGCAATACGTCTGCGGCTACGATTCCGCTTGCGCTGGAGGAAGCAGCCCGGGAAGAGAAGCTGAAGGACGGCGATACCGTCCTGCTGTTCGGCTTCGGCGGCGGGCTCGTTTACGGCGGCCTGCTGCTAAGCTGGAAGGCGCTATCTCCAAAAGCATAGACACGTGAAAAAGAGTCCGTCCTTCCTCCTTGAGGCTAAGTACGGACTCTCTCCTTTAAGATAACCTTGTTCACTTCTTCGCCAAGCCAAGGCTTGCCCGGGACCACGGTATTTACCCAGACGGTTCATATAAAAGCATGCGGATCGACGCCCCATTTATCGATAAACTTTTGGCGGTTCGTTTTCAGCAAGGCCTTGATTTTATCCCGGCTTTCCAATTTGAAGCTGGCACTGCCGCGGTGGTAGATGAACGCATCCCCCACGATAAACAGACGGTATCCGGCTTGCCGGGCACGGTAACAATAGTCGTCGTCTTCAAAATGCCCGGGCGAAAACCGCTCGTCAAGCTCCCCGATCCGGTCCATCAGCTCCCGTTTGAACAGGAAGCACAGTCCGACGATCCGCTCCGTCTCACGCCATTGGAGGCTGTCCGGCTGATTCATGCGAGCCGCCATATCGGCAATCGAGGTGAAAGGCTCCTTGATCTTCTGCTTCCCGCTGGCATAGTTCGTCATCGGCCCGACAAGGCCGACATCGTCGCTGCTGTACAGGCAGCGCATCATATTGTCCAGTGCGCCTGCCGTCATCTGCGTGTCGTTGTTGAGCAGCATCAGCGCATCGCCTGTAGAGACCCGCAGCCCGAAGTTGCAGGCAGCGGGAAACCCGCGGTTACCGGGCAGCGAGACGAGCTTGACTTTATGTTGAAGGCACAGCCGGAGCGACGGGTCGGAGGAGCCGTTATCTACCACGATCACTTCGTGAGGCATGGTTACGTGCTTCCGAATCGACTCCAGACACGGAGACAGCCATTTGGCCCCGTTATAATTCGGAATAATGATACTAACGGTTTCCATTAGGAATCGCCTCCGATATAGTGCCGTTTGCGCATCACGTCCGGATAAACGAGCCGCTCGCCCAACTGGTCGCCGGCCAGCTTCAACGCTTCCAGGTGGTCTCCGACGATCATGGAGGTGACCGGACTGCGGCGGCCCCTGTCTAGCATCCGCCGCTTGCTGCCCCGGATGACGTTAACCTGACCCGCCTTGCCGACCCGCAGCTTCCGGAGTACGGCCAGCGCGTGCGCTTTGGGCGGTACCGACAGCAGCTCAAGACCCAGCGTCTCTATCGCCCGACGCGATAAGGCGTGCGGTACGGCCGTGAGCGAGCAGGCCTTCAGATCCGGTCTGCCAAGCGCCGTGTTTAAAAATTGCTTCATGATCGTGACGGAATCCTGACGGTCAATACGACTCAGGTACGGCTGGACATTGTTGAGCGCTACGTCCAGTCCTTTTTCGATTCCGTGAATGAAGGGCACGAGCTTCTTCGCCGGAATCGGCATGTCCCCATTGGTGAAGAGCAGGATGTCGGCCTTTGCCAGCTTGGCCCCGACCGACCTTCCTACGTCGTGACCAAGCGCCTGCGGATAAGACAACACGATGGCCCGGGAAGCTGCTCTGGCTTTCCGGAACGTATTGTCGACCGAGCCGTTGACGATCACATAAATCTCGTCCGTGAGCCGGCTTGCTTCCTTCAGCACAGCGGCTATCGTGCGTCCTTCGTTCTTGGCCGATACGATAACGGCTACCGTGCGCTCCGTCGGGAGCGGCACCCAGTTGGGCGCAGGCCGGTTCATGCCCACGAAGAAGCCCCGGACGTACCCGGCGGCAGCTTCGTGATAGCGGCCCCCCGGGTAACCGGTCAAGCCGCGCTCCTTCACCCGCGCTGACCAACCCCGGTTCAGCAGCCGGCGCAGCCCTCTCCCGCCGTCCGGAGGCTTGAGCGGCGCATCCTTGCGGCCGAGCCGAAACCCGAGCCGGTAAGCGGCCCCGCCATGCGCCCGCTTCTTCCGCGCAGGCGCAGCCGATACGGTCGCTTGGCCGTTCTCTTCCGGCGGCTGCATGCGAATCTGCCGGCCTCGAACCGCCGGATTGTCAACCAACATCGCCTGTTGCTGCCTCATCGATGAAATCACCTCACGCTGTTGCGGTTTCGCATCAAATGGTTATGGGGCCCTCATTCGCCTGTCGTCGTGAGCAACCAGCGAACCGCCTCCAGATGGTCCCCTACGATCAATTGACCGACCGTATCGGTGCCAAGCGACGTCCATTGCCGCTTGCGCAGCGGATTCAAGCGGCCGACCGGTACCAGATGAACCGGCCTCACGACAAGCCCCTTTTGCACGGCCATCGCGTGCGCCTTAGGAGGCACCGCCAGCGCTCCCGCTCCGATCGCTTCAAGCGCCTTGCGGCTGATCGCATGAGGAACCGTCGTCATCGAGGTTCCCTTCAGATCGGGCCGGCCGAGCGCCGCATTCAGCGCATGCTTCGCCAGCACGACCGGATGAGTCCTTCGTCTATGGATCGGTCCCAAATAGTGGTTCAAAGCCACATCCACTCCGCTGTGCACCGCATGAACGAACCGTCTCAGATCGCACGCGGGAATGACCATATCGGCATCGACGAACAACAGGATTTCCCCGTTCGCATGGCTGGCTCCGATGCTGCGTCCGACGTCGTGACCGAGCGGTTCCGGGAAGCTGATGACCCTCGCACCCATCGATTCGGCGATTTGCTCCGAGCCGTCGGTCGAGCCGTTGGCCACGACGATGATTTCCAGCTTCTCCGCCCCGATCTTCGTCACTTCCCGGAGCACGGCAGGCAGCTTTTGTACCTCGTTGATCACGGGGATAATAACCGAGACGTTCGCCGTCCGCACCGCAGCCGCCTCCAGCATGGTACCTCCCCGTTTACGAGACTTGCGAATGTGTCTCACCAGAGCTTCCCCCTCTCCATCAAACAATTCCGCAATACTCCTGCCCCAGAAAGAAGCGCCGCTTCCCGTTACCGGACCGGCTGCATCCATTCGCGCAGTTCTTCGAGCATGCGATCGTGGCCGGGCACGGCAAAATCAAGCTCGGGGCGGGTCGATCGCAGCGTACGGTCCAGCGCGACGGCATCGTCGGGCCGGATGCGGACATCCTGCTTGTCGAATATCCGCCTCATTCGCTCCAGCAGCTCGTATTTGCTGATCGTCTCAGCCGCGGTCAAATGAACGATGCCGCTTAAGCGGTCTCCCCGCTCCGCCGCACAATGAATAAATCTCGCCAGCTCCAGCGTTGTCACCCCGTTCCACAGCACGCGGACAAACCCGCGGATTTCCCCCCGCTGCCGCAGGAACCATGGAAGCAGCCCGCTGCCTTCCTCCCGCAGCTCCGGCCCGATCAGCGACGTGCGAATCGTCAGATGCGGCGCGCGAACGACTTCACCGAGCGCCTTCGTTCTGGCATACGCCGTCGTCCCGTCGGGCACGTGACGTTCTTCGTAGCGGCCGCGGTCCCCCAGAAATACGCTGTCGGTGCTGATCTGAATGAGGCGGGCTTGAAGCCGGTCGGCTAACTCCGCAAGCTGGTGCGGGAACAGACCATTGATCCGGACGGCCTCAAGCTCCCTTTGCCTGGCCGCATCGTACATAATACCGTGAGCGTTGACAATCAGCTCGGGACGAACGGCCTCCACCAGCTTGTCGACCATCACGCTATCCGACGCGTCAAGACGCAGACCCGCTCCCGGGAGCGGGTATTCGCAGTCTGATTTTCCATACTCCGTCGTATAGAATACTTCATACGAAGTGTGCGCGGCCAAATACCGCAGCAGCATGTGTCCTGCCATCCCATCGCCGCCGATCACGAGCACTCTCTTCGGCTCCTGCCTCCCGTACGGCCGCCTTTCCTCATCGCAGTGACTCACCACCAATTGACGCCTCCCCGATTGCAATCCAAGTCCTATACTATATTAGGAAATGAACCGGGCCGGCACGACATTTACCCAATCGGCCGCCTAAAGAGGCGGTTCCATGCCTGTCCACATATCGAGAGGGCTTGTCCGGCTCGCAGGATCGAAGGGCCGGACATGCCTCCTTGAGAAATATCCGGCATGTAACGGCGCTCCGTTCAGCCTTCCGGCGCTCCGCCGTCTTGAAGCCCTTTGGCGAAGCCCGACGCAAAGCCTTCCTTGTATGCCTTGTTGAATGCTTTGTTGTAGACTCGCCGGAAAATGCGCGGCCTTGGCTTTACAGCACGACGCCGTCGACCCGTCTTCGGCGCACGGCGTCGGGCCGTCCGTCGGTTGCGGATCGGCCGAAGGCTTCGCTTCCCCTTTCGGACCCGGCGCGGCTTGCTCCTGCCCGCCCGCTTGCTCGCCATGCGTTTAGCCATCCTCCGCCCCTCCTTTCATCTGCATGCATCTATACACCCTATGCGGATGGATGCGGAAACGGACGAAGTCAGTCGCCTATTTCGCAGCAGCAGGCAAGCTAAACGCATCAGCCGGGAGCGCCCCCGAACAAAATGCGCATCATTTGCGCGATCCTATGGGCATACGTATGCTCCTGCATGGTGCGCCGCAGCGCATTGAGCGCGATAAACCGCCGCTCTTCTTCATGATGCAAGTAATAATCGATTTTTTGCATCAACTCGCCGGGCGACGCATAGGTGACGATCTCCTGTCCCGGTGTATAAAAACGGGTAATATCGCTGCGGATATCGGTGAGCAGCAGCGTCCCGCAGCCCGCGATCTCGAACGTCCGCGGATTCGGCGATACGGCTCCGATGTATTGGCTGTTGAAGTTATAGGTCGGGTCGTCCGTTGCCCGGTGCAGATTGATCACAATTTTCGTCCCGTTGTAATGCGCGGCCGTTTCCTCCGCCCCCATCCACTTGTTCAGGGCGATCTTTCGGCGCAGCATCCGAAATTGGCGCAGCCTCTGCCACCAGATGCCCGCGATGTACGTATTTCTCGCCGCCAGAAAAGGCGTCATCCGATTGAAAAAGGCTACCCGATTCCAATAGGCGGAGCCGATAAAGCTGATATCGTGCCGGTATTTGGCCGGAATCCGCTTCGGCCGAAAGATCGACGAGTTCGCGGCAAAAGGCAAGTAGTGGACCTGCTTGCAGCCGAGCCGGCGGTAAAACTCCACACAGGTAAGCTCAAGCGTAAATACGACGTCGTAATGCGTGACGAGGGGCAGTGTCAGATCTGTGTAATACGGATCGTCCGTAAGCCAGATCGCCGTACGGATTCCTTCAGCCCGCAGCTCGTCGATCCGCTCGCCGGATATCGTCAATCCTTCCAGCACGAGTACGATGTCGGGCCGCGTCTTCATGGCCGCGGACTTCAAATCCTGGGTCGGCTTCCGAACAATCAGCTCGCGTACCAGCAGCCGCAGCGCCCCGATAATGGACTCGTCCAGCGGCGAATACGGGGGGCCTTTGCCTGAGGTCACATACATGACCCGGACGTCCCACCAGCCGACCGGATCGTTCGGCAGCAGCCGCATGACAGCATCGCACCGGCCGAAATGATAGCCGCCGCTCAAGCCGAGCCGAAACCCGCGCTCCCAACCGCTTTGCGAAGCGGCGCGGCGGCGGGCTCGCGACACTCGCTTTACGTTGGAGCGTGCTGTTTTTCTGGACATGCTCCTGTCTCCCTTCTTTGGGTTAGTTGCTTGACGCTTGCCCCGTCAGTAGCCGAGTAAGCCTAGCAATTGACCGATCCGCGTGACGAACGAATGCTCCTGCATGGTCCGCCGCAAGCCGTTCAAAGCGATCTTCTGCCGCTCGGCGTCGTGCTTTAAATAATAGTCCAGCTTATCGATCAGTTCGCCGGCCGACCGGTAAATATCGAGCTCTACACCCGGCGTATAATAACGGGTCAGATCGTCGCGGACGTCGGTAAGCTGCATCGTTCCGCACGCGGCGATTTCATAGGTGCGCGGGTTGATCGATTGGCCGGAAAGACCCCGGAGGTTGCGGTGATCTCTTCCGTGACGGTGGCAGCCCCGGTGCAGGTTAATGACGATTTTGGCCCCGTTGTAGTAGTGAACCGTTTCCTCGATTGGAATCCAGCCGTCGCGTACGCTCCGCTTCAGCAGCCGGTACAACCGCATTCGTTCCCACAGCCCGCCGCCGACGATCACTTTTTTGCCCGACAAATACCCGGCAATTTGATCGAAGAACCGGACGCGGTTCCAGAACGCCATCCCGATGAAACATATGTCGGCATGGTAGCCGGAACTGATGGGAACGGGCCGGAACACGTCGGTATCGACGGCCAGCGGCACGTACAAAACTTGAGAACAGCCGAGCGACAAATAGAACGGCACACAGCTCTGCTCATGCGTCGCCACGGCGTCGTAATGCGGAGCGATCGCTGCGGTATCGTCCGAAAAATACGGATCGTCTGCGAACCAGATCACCGTACGAATGCCGAGCTCCCGAATCCGGCCCACCTGCTGCAGATGATCGGCGGGAAAGACGTGAAGCCCGTTCAGCACTAGCAGCAGATCGGGCCGGTGCTGCTCCGCCAGCTCGAGCATGGCATCCGACGTTCCGACGACGGTTTCCCGGACCGTCCGCCGCAAGGCGGCAATGACGCCGTTATCGATGGCCGGAAAGCCTTGCGGGATATACAGCACTTTCAGGTCATACCAAGCTGGCGCAACCGGCGGGGTCAACTTCCGGACAGCCTCGCTCCGTCCGTACCGATACCCTTGTTCGTAGCCGAGAAGCCCTCCCGTACGGCTTCCCTGCTGCCGCACGGCCGCTTTCCGGCGTGCGAGTTGTTGAGTCCGGCTCATTGCGGTCACCCCCTATCGATTACCGGAACCGGGTCGTCCAGTCGAAGCCGATCGCAGGATCGTCATACGCAATGCGGTATTCGTCAGGCTGCCCCGGATCGTAAGCCAGATTGGTAAAATAAACGATTGTCGCCGGCTTGACGCCGAGCACCCGGTATCCGTGAGCGACGCCCCGCGGAATAAACAGCAGATACGGGTGGTCTTCGCCCATATAATGCACGGACGTTTGCCCATGCGTCGGGGAGTCGGCCCTCATGTCATGCAGCACGACCTGCGCGTGCCCGCTCGGAAAGAACCAAATGTCGTCCTGCCGTTTATGATAATGAAACGCCTTGATGACGCCCGGAAACGACATGGACAGCGACGCTTGACCGAACCGTCCGAACAAAGCGTCGTCCTCCCGCAAAATTTCCATAAAAAAGCCGCGGTCGTCGCTGTGCCTAACCAGCGGCTTCGATTGGACTCCTTCGATCGCCGTTTTCATCGGTCTTCCCCCAATCGTTGCGCAAAAATGCCTCCAGCGCCGTTTTCCAATCTCTCATTCTCGGCAATCCGGCGAGCCGCAGCCCCCGGTCCGCGAAAGCCGAATGCGCCGGCCGGGGCGCAGGCAGCGCGTAATCGTCCGAGCGGGCGGGCCGGACCGCAATACCCGTGTGCCCGGCCAGCTCCAGAATCGTCTTGGCCAGCGCCCATCGGGAGCAGTACCCCCGGTTCGCCACATGATAAATGCCGTAACGGTCCGTTTCCAGCAGTCCGCCGATGCATTCGGCCAAATCGTACGTGTAGGTCGGCGAACCGAACTGATCGTCGACGACGGTCAGCTCCTGCTGCCGTTCCGCAAGCGCCAGCACCTTCGTGACAAAGTTGTTTCCATCCTTGCCATACAGCCATGACGTCCGGACGATAAAATGCCGCGGGCATACGGCCTGCACGAGCTGCTCGCCGAGCAGCTTGGATTTGCCGTATACGCTGAGCGGATTCGTACGGTCCTGTTCGTCGTACGGCTCCCCCTTGGTGCCGTCGAACACGTAATCGGTGCTGACATACACCATCTTGGCCCCAACCGCTTCCGCGGAGATGGCGACGTGGCTGGCGCCGATCGCGTTAATCCGGTACGTCTCTTCCGGCTCCGCCTCGGCTTGATCCACCTTCGTATAGGCCGCCGCATGCACAATCGCCTCGGGCTTCGCTTCCGCAATGAGCCGCCGTACCGCCTTTTCGTCGGCGATGTCCAACTGCTGCCGGGTGAAGGCCGTGCAGTGCCACCGCCCGAGCACCCGGACGAGATCCCGGCCCAGTTGCCCCCCGGCGCCGGTAATGAGTATTTTCATACGCCCCCCCCTCTCGTCATCGGACGCAGCCGGGTACCAGTGCCGCCTGCGAGTATTATGCCTTTCATCGCGCTTCTCCTTTCTCTCGTATGATGAGTGCGCATGGTTGGTACGGATGAATGCCATGCTCCTATGATATGCACCCCACGGGCAGGTCTGGTGGACGAATACCATACGGGCCGAAAAATTGGCTCTTGTACCGAAAAATAGGGAAACGGCAAAAAGCCTGTCTCCGTTAATAGAGACAGGCCCGCTGTATAACAATAACCCGCTTTATTCGTCATACCAGTCCTTGCGGTATCCTTCCTTGAACTCGCCCTCGTACTCCGACTTGCCGTCCGTGTCGAACAGCTTGCCCCGTCCGTGCGCCTTCCCTTCCGCAAGCTCGCCTTCGTACGTCGTGCCGTCGGCGTAATACAACTTGCCGGTACCGTTGCGCGCCGTGTTGATGCCGGACAGAGGCTTCCCTTTGGCATCCGCGAAGCTGCCGCCCTCGCCGAATTCGGCGTATTCGAAGGCCCCCGTGTAGACGGTGCCGTCGGCATAGTACAGCTTGCCTTGGCCTTGGAATTCGCCATCCTCAAATTTCCCTTCGTAGAGCAGGCGGCCTTCTTTCGTATAGACCTTCCCGCTGCCCGACCATGTGCCGTAATCGAATTCCCCTTCGTACTGCAGCTTGCCGTTTTCGTAGAACGATTTGCCCTGCCCTTTGGCGTAGCCGTCCACGTACGCGCCTTCGTGCCATACATGCCCGTCCAGATCGAAGCTTTGCCCGAAGCCGCTTCGTTTACCGGCCCGGTATTCGCCCCGGTAGTTCAGCGTGCCGTCCTCGTTGTACGTTTCGCCCCGGCCCTGTCGGAGGCCGCCTTGAAATTCGCCTTTGTATACCGTGCCGTCGGCGAAGCGGTATACGCCTGTGCCCTGATCCGCTCCGTTCGCGACCGGCTTCCCGGACGAATCGGCGAAGGAGCCGCGCTCGCCGTATGCTCCTTCTTTGAATTCTCCGGTGTACGTATCCCCGTTATAGTACGTCAGCTTGCCCTGGCCGTGATAGAGCCGATCGCGAAACCCGCCTTCGTAGACCGCTTTGTCCTTCCGGTACTCCGTGCCTTGACCGTTTATCGTTCCGTCCTTGAATTCGCCGGAGTAGATCAGGCGGCCCTGCCAATCGTATTCCTTGCCTTGACCGCTGTATTCTCCGGCCTTGTAGCCGCCCTCGTAGAGCAGCTTGCCTTCCATATTATATTCCTTGCCTTGTCCGCTGCGCTCCCCGTCCGCATAACGTCCTTCGAACTCCAGCTTGCCCTCCTCGCTGTATATCTTCATCTCGCCGTTCATCACGCCGCCGAGGAACGATCCTTCGACCCGTCCGGCCGTCAGAACATGGAACACCCCTTGTCCGTTCGGCTCTCCTGCCGCCGTCTCCCCTTCGTACCAATCGCCGTTGGCGTAGAACCGAAAGCCCTTGCCGTCCTTCACCGGGTCAAGCGTCTTTCCTTGCGCATCGAGGAACGTCCCCTTGCCGAACTCCCCGTCCACGAACATTCCCTTGTACACCGCTCCGCTCGAAAAATACATCGTCCCTTCATGAAAACGATTGTCCTTAAACGTTCCTTCGAACAGCAGCTTGTCTGAAACGAAATATTTGCCTTCGACCATCGTCTGGTTGTCGACTTTGCCCTCGAACCGTTCGCCGTTTGCAAAATAAACGATGCCGTGGCCTTTTTTGACATTGCGCTCGAATTCGCCGGTGTACTTTTCCCCTGTCGCAAAATAAACGGTTCCTTTGCCATGGAGGACGTTATCCTTGAAGTCGCCTTCATAGAGCAGACGGCCCTCTACGAACAGCTTGCCGTGGCCGTTCAGGCCGCCTTGGACAAAGTGACCTTCCAAGCGGTTTCCGTTTGACTCGTACTTCTTGCCCTGACCGTTCGGCAGATCGTCCCGGAACTCCCCTTCCATAAGTAAACGGCCCGCCGGATCGTATTGCTTACCCTGGCCGTGCTTGCTGCCGTCCTTCCATTCGCCTTCATATTCGATTTCGCCGCTGCTTGCGTATTGAATTCCTTTTCCGTTATACTTGCCATCCTTCAGTTCGCCGCTGTAGATTAGCCGCCCCTTCTCGTCGTACCGCTTGCCGGTACCGTTCGTGACGTTGTCGACTATATAAACGGCTTGCCTGTCCTGATTCCAGACGACCAGCTTGTCCGCGGCTTCCCCTACCAAACGCAGCGGCACCAGCGTCGTCCCGTTGCGAAGCTCCGGAGCGGCTGGCAGCTTGACGGGCTTCCCGTTCACGCGGGCTTCATCCTGCCCGATCGTCAGCACAAGCTCCAGCCCCGGCTTCATCCCGGTCACCTGACGCTGCTCTTCGTTCCATGCCACCTGCAGCCCAAGCTTCCCGAACACGCCGCGAAACGGCACAAGTACGGAGCCGTTCCGGTTAAGAGGCGGCTCCTCGAAGGCGATCCGCTCGTCGTCGACAAACACGTTGATGCTGCGCTCATAGCTTGGGAACAAAGACGAGTCAAACTCGACATGAACTCCTCGATCCTGCAGCGCCCGCACCGTATCCACAGAGGCCGCCTCCAGCGGGTTACCGCTGAGCCGCACCTCGCTCAGCTTGCTCAAGTCCGCCAGCACACGAATGTCTGTGATCTTGTTATCCCGTAGGTCAAGCGTCCGCAGCTCCTTCAGAGCGGCAAACCCCGAGAGGTCGACAAGCTGCGTATTCCGAAGCTTCAATTGCTGCACTCCCGCAAGCTTCGCAATCTCTCCCAGCTTGCCGAGCGGATTGCCGGACAAATCCAGATAGAGCAGTCCAGCCAGCGATCCGATGCCATCCACGGCTCCGATGCCCGTGCCGCTTGCCGCCAGGCTTTCCAGCTGCGTCAGCTTCCAAATCGGCGTCGGGTCCTGCAGCGGATTGCCGCTCAGGAACAAGTGCCGCAGCTTCGGCAAATCAAGCGGACGCACATCGGCGATCCGGTTATCCGACAGGTCCAAATAAGTAAGCTGTTTCAGCCCGCTAATCGGATAGACGTCGCTGATTTGGTTGCCGCTCACATCGAGCCGCGTCATCCGGTCGGCGTACTGCAGCCCGACCAGTTGTTCGATCGGCCGCGTTTTCTTGCCGTCCGAAGCCATGAGACGGGAAAGGCTTTTCAGGTCCTCCGGCGTCAGGTCGCCTTCCGGCTTTTTCAACTGGCTGCGGATCACCTTTTCCAGATTGGCGTCGGGCACCAAGGCGGCCGCCGCGCTCCATACGCGCTCAGTCGGAAGCAGCATAGCGAGCGGCGCCGCCATGACCCATACGGTTAGAAGCGTGATGGCATACATACGATTTTTACGGAACATGCTAGTGGATTCCCCTATTCGTTAAAATATGTGCAGACGATGGATTGATTGGTACTTTCGACATAATTCTACAGAACCAAGGAAATTCCTGCCTGCGCAAAACGTGATATCATGTCAACGCGTGAAAAATATTTTTTAGTTCTAAATAAAAAAATCACAATCGAAAAGAAATAACAGCCTGTGATTCATGTTACAATAGAAAAGCTGCTGAACAATTTAAAGGTAAAAGATCTGCTGTTTCCATGCTTTTACGAAGAGAGGAGTAACAACGTGGAGAACCATACGAAACCAAACGACAGCGGAGGAACATTCGGGAGTAGAGCCAACTTTCTGGTCATTATGGTTATGATTCTCGGGGTATTTGTAGCCATCTTGAATGAGACGCTCCTTAATGTCGCTTTGTCCAAAATTATGAAGGACATCGGGATTTTACCTAGTACCGCGCAATGGTTGTCAACCGGATACTTGCTGGTTATCGGGGTGCTTATCCCGGTCACCGCTTATTTAATTCAGAAGTTTACGACAAGAACCTTGTTCCTTACGGCCATGGGCTTGTTTACGCTGGGTACGCTGGCGGCGGCTGTCGCGCCGGGATTTGGCATGCTTCTGCTCGGCAGGGTGCTGCAAGCGTCGGGAACCGGTCTGCTGTTTCCGCTGCTGACCAATGTCGTGCTGTCTATGGTTCCTCTGGAAAGAAGAGGATCGGCCATGGGAACGATCGGTATCGTCATTACCTTTGCCCCGGCGATCGGACCGACGCTATCCGGGATCATAGTCGAGCATTTCAGCTGGCGGGTGCTCTTTTACGGCGTCATTCCGATCGCGCTGATCGTCATCGCCATCGCCTATCTGAAGCTTAAGAACGTAACCGAGACGAGGAATCCGAAAATCGATGTCTTGTCGCTCCTGCTCTCCACCTGTGGATTCGGAGGAATCGTATACGGCTTCAGCAGCGCCGGCGAAGGGCACGGAGGCTGGTCGAGCGGCGCAGTCCTGATTCCGGTTATCATCGGAGCCGTTTCTTTAGGCTTGTTCGTTTGGAGACAATTGACGCTGGCGGAACCGCTGCTGGATCTGAGAACCTTTAAATTCAACGTGTTCAGATTGTCGACGCTGATTATGATGATCGTCATGATGGCCATGTTTTCCGCGATGATGCTGCTGCCGATTTTCCTCCAGGGCGCGCTCGGCTACAGCCCGCTGCAAGCCGGTCTGGTCATGCTGCCGGGCGGGATTCTGATGGGCATTATGTCGCCGATTACGGGTCGGCTGTTCGATAAATTCGGCGCCAAGTGGCTGGCGGTCGTCGGGCTGGCGCTTATCGCCAATACGCTGTGGCAATTTTCCTCGATCACCCTGTCGACTCCGTACGCGATGATCATGATTTTGAATACGCTGTTGATGCTGGGCATTTCGATGCTGATGATGCCGGTCATGACCAATGCGTTGAACGAGCTCCCGCCGCGGTTATATCCGCACGGCACGGCCATTATCAGCACGCTTCAGCAGGTGTCGGGCGCGGTCGGGACGGCACTGCTGGTCGCGGTGATGACCAACGGGTCCAAGCATTTTCTGGAAAGCGCCGCAGGCGCCAAAACAGACGCTCCGCTGCCTATTCTGGCGATGATGGCCGGGATGAAGAGCGCGTTTCTGCTGGCCTTCGGCCTGGTCGTCGCCGCTTGGATCGTTTCGTTCTTCCTGAAACGGGCCAAGCCTTCTGGAGGCGGAAGCGAGCGGGTTTCCGCACACTAAGACGGTTTAACCTCCGGATCGCCTCACGCGATGGCGGACGCAAGAAGACGGCCCTCGCCGCATGGCGGGTGCCGTCTTCTTTGCTGACGTGAACTACGAAATTTGGATTTTGGCGATACCCCTATCTCCGTGCATAACACAAACATCCCATCCAAATCAACCGGTTAATCATGATGCTCTCCTTCGCCTGTGATCAGAAGCTCTACCTGATGCTGATGAAGCTCTTCTTTCATTTCGTCGCTCGGCTCCCGGTCTGTTACGATAATGTCGATTCCCTCCAGCCCGGCGACGCGGTGAAACAGCTTTTTGCCGAATTTCGTATGATCGGCCAGCACAATCACTTGGTCCGACTTGCGCATGATCTGGCGGATCAAATAGCTCTCCTCCTCGAACATGGTCGTCAAACCATGCGGCGCGATGCCGCATGTGCCCAGCAGCGCTTTGTCCACCTGATATTCGGACAGCATTTCCAGCGTCCGCGCCCCGTATACGAGCCGCTGCTCGTTATCGAGCAGGCCTCCGAGAAGATGGATGCGGATTTCGTCCTTTTGCGTCAGCATGCCCGCCAGATCGATCGAATTGGTGACGACCACATTGCGCCGGGTCCGCATAGATTCCATAGCGCAGCGAACCGTAGTGGAGGAATCCGCATACAAATAATCGCCGTCGTGAATCAGCGTCGCAACCAGCCTGCCGATCGCCTCCTTGGACGGGGTGTCCAGTTGCAGCCGCTGCTCGTAGTTCGGCACCTCCTTGGAGATCGACGGCAGCATCGCGCCTCCGCGGGTACGGATGATGCTCCCCTGCTCCTCCAGCTTAATCAGATCGCGCCGGGCGGTATCCCACGAGATTTGCAGCCACTCGCAAATTTCCGTGACGGTGATGCGCTGTTTTTCGTTCAGCTTCTGCAAAATCGCAATCAGTCTTTCTTCTTGAAACATGCGCAGTCTCCTTCCAAGGACTCCACTTTCGTTAAGTTTTTATACGTTATAATAAGTTAATTTAAGTGATATTCTTGATTATAAACCAAAATCCGCAGATTACAATAGTTTATACGGCACGTTTGATCCCATAATAAAACGACGGGGAAGGATCGTGATTCCTTCGCCCGCCGCTTAACGTTTTTCGATATAAAGCTTCAACCATCACATGAATGGTTGTTCCCCGAAAAGGCTTTTAATACGGAGCTTTTCTTATATTTTTGTCCTTATCGTCACCTTGCTCGTCTTTTTCTTCCTTCTCCTGCTTTTCTTCGTGAAATTCGATCGGCGTATTTCCCGTAATGTGATCGATAGGAGTATAATCGCTGTTCGGGATCGCCTCGCCGACAATCATCTTGTACATAATGATCGTAAGTAAAACGATAATTGGAACAATTAAAGAAAGCATCGTATATAAAGCAAAATCGTCCATGTTCCAGGCCCGTCCTTCTTCTTTATTAGCCATGCTTGTCCTTGCATTTAACTTTTATACGAATGGGGCCGAAAAATAGTTTCGCAGACGAGGGTCAGGTCAAAAAATATCCCCCGCAAAGCTCCGGCTTCAAAGCCGCTGCTCTACGGGGGTGTACAGTCTTCCTTGAGGAAAACATGGCCGTTTCAATTACTCGTTCGCCGCTCCGATCGCAATCCAGTTGACCACTCCTTGCAGCTCTGACGAATCCTTGGAACGGACCACTTCCAAAATAGCGCCGTCGGGCTCCTTTTGTTGAATAACGGCGTACGTGTTCGTCTGATTTGTCGAAGCTACCAGTACATAGCTGTTGTCCGCAAAAGGCCGGTCAAATATCAGCACGACTTCCGTCAGTTCGTCTTCGAGGCTTAGCAGGAACGGACTCATCCCGAACTGCTGCACCGTCGTCCGGACGCCAACCGTCTGCACCGGCTGGAAGGACAAATGCTCCGGCGTGACTGCTCCGGCCGCCAGATGCTCCGTCCCGACGCTTCCCGGCTGCAGTTGGCTGACCTCCGGGACGTCGGCTTCCGGATGTCGTGCAGCCACTTCGTCTGATGGGAGACGCAGCGTGCTAATTCGGATCTTCGCTGGCTCCGGCTCAAGCTCAGTTACTACGACTTCCTCCAAATCCAGAACAATTGCTGCTTCATCCGCTTCCAGTGTTTCGGTTTCGCTCTGGATGCAGCTATCTTCCGTTTCGCCGCTAGGATCGAATCGATCCGGATCGCTGACCATGTGGGCGACATCTTCCCACGCTTCCTCAGCGGACCGCCTGTTCAGTAGCGCCTGCAGCGACGGTTCCAAATGAATGAAGGAAATCGTGCCCGGCAGCAGATGATAGCCTGAGATCGTCTCCTGTTTGATGTGCAGCCCGTCGACCGACTCGACGCACAAATGATTCGACGTCACCGAACGCAGAGCCAGCTTCTCCGACGTCACGGCTTGCGCCTGCAGCTTCGCTTCACCTACGGCTCCCGCCGCAAGCTGCTCTGCGCCCACCGAGCCTTCGGCCAGATGCTGGCCGCGTACAGCACCTTCCGCAAGGTGCAGGGCCATCACCGCGCCCCCTGTCAGATGTCGGCTTCGCACCGACTCTTCCGCTAGGTGCAGGGCCGTCACCGCGCCTTCCGCCAGCTTCTCCGACGTCACAGCTTGCGCCTGCAGCTTCGCTTCACCTACGGCTTTCGCCGCAAGCTGTTCTGCGCCCACCGAGCCTTCGGCCAGATGCTGAGCGTGTACTGCACCTTCGGCAAGGTGCAGGGCCATCACTGCGCCTTCCGCCAGCTTCTCCGACGTCACCGCTTGCGCCCGCAATTGCGCTTCGCCTACGGCTTCCGCCGCAAGCTGTTCCGTGCCTACTGCGCCTTCGGCAAGTTTCTCCGCTGTTACTGCCTGCGCCCGCAGCTGCGCTTCACCTACGGCTTCCGCTGCAAGCTGTTCTGAGCCCACCACGCCTTCGGCCAGATGCCGGCCTTGAACTGCGCCTTCCGCTAGGTGCAGCTCCGTAACCGCACCTTCCGCCAGCTTCTCCGACGTCACCGCTTGCGCCCGCAGTTGCGCTTCACCTACGGCTTCCGCCGCAAGCTGTTCCGTGCCTACTACACCTTCGGCCAAATGCCGGCCTTGAACCGCACCTTCCGCTAGGTGCAGCTCCGTAACCGCACCTTCCGCCAGCTTCTCCGACGTCACCGCTTGCGCCCGCAGTTGCGCTTCACCTACGGCTTCCGCCGCAAGCTGTTCCGTGCCTACTACACCTTCGGCCAAATGCCGGCCTTGAACCGCACCTTCCGCTAGGTGCAGCTCCGTAACCGCACTTTCCGCCAGCTTCCCCGACGTCACCGCCTGCGCCCGCAGTTGCGCTTCGCCTACGGCTCCCACCGCCAGCTGTTCCGTGCCTACCGCGCCTGCCGCAAGCTTCTCCGACGTCACCGCTTGCGCCCGCAGTTGCGCTTCACCTACGGCTTCCGCCGCAAGCTGCTCTGTACCTACTGCGCCGTCGGCCAAATGCCGGCCTTGAACCGCACCTGCCGCTAGGTGCAGGGCTAATACCGCGCCTGCCGCAAGCTTCTCCGATGTCACGGCCTCCGCCTGCAATTGCGCTTCACCTACGGCTTCCGCCGCAAGCTGTTCCGCGCCCACCGCGCCTTCGGAAAGATGCCGGCCTTCAACCGCACCTGCCGCAAGATGCAGGGCCAATACCGCGCCTTCCGCCAGCTTCTCCGACGTCACCGCCTTCGCCTGCAATTGCGCTTCACCTACGGCTTCCGCCGCAAGCTGTTCTGCGCCCACCGCGCCTTCTGAAAGATGCCGGCCTTCAACCGCGCCTGCCGCAAGATGCAGGGCCAATACCGCGCCTTCCGCCAGCTTCTCCGACGTCACGGCCTCTGCCTGCAATTGCGCTTCGCCTACGGCTTCCGCCGCCAGCTGTTCCGTGCCCACCGCGCCTTCGGACAAGTGCTGGCCGCGTACTGCCCTTTCCGCTAGGTGCAGGGCCAATACCGCGCCTCCTGCAAGATGCCGGCTTCGCACGGACTCTTCCGCTAGGTGCAGGGGTGTCACCGCGCCTTCTGCCAAACGGCTGCCGTCCACCGCTCCCTCTACGAGGTGCTGCGTTGTGACCGCGCCTTCCCCCAGATGCCGGCCGCGCACAGCCTTTTCTTCAAGGTGCAGCGCCGTCACTGCACCTGCCGTCAGATGCCGGCCGCGAACCGACTCTTCCGCGAGGTGCAGTGTCGTGACTGCGCCTGCCGCCAGCTTTTCTGACGTTACCGCCACCGCCGCCAACTGCTCCTCGCCCACCGCGCCTGGCGCTAGATGTGCCGTCGTTACGGCCTCCGCCGCCAAGCGGCTTGCGTCGACCGCTCCCTCTGCGAGGTGCCGCACCGTCACCGCGCCTTCCGCCAGCTTCTCCGACGTCACCGCCTGCGCCTGCAATTGCGCTTCGCCTACGGCCTCCGCCGCCAATTGCTCCGCGCTTACCACGCCTGCCGTTAGATGCGCCGTCGTCACGGAGCCCTCCGCCAAGCGGCTGCCGTCCACCGCTCCCTCTGCGAGGTGCCTCGTCTTCACCGCGCCTTCCGCCAGCTTCCCCGACGTTACGGCTTCCGCCTGCAGCTGCGTTTCGCCTACGGCTTCCGCCGCCAACTGCTCCGCGCCCACTGCGCCCGGCTTCAGATGTAGCGCCGCCACGGACTCCTCTGCCAAGCGGCTGCCGTCCACCGCGCCTTCTGCGAGATGCTGCGCCGTGACTGCGCCTGCCGCCAGCTTCTCTGACGTCACCGCCTGCGCCTGCAGCTGCGTTTCGCCTACGGCTTCCTCCGCCAGATGCTCCGCGCCTACAGCGCCCGGCTTCAGATGAAGCGCCATCACCGAACGCAGCGCCAACTTTCCCGACGTCACCGCCTGCGCCTGCAGCTGCGTTTCCCCCACGGCTTCCGCCGCCAATTGCTCCGCGCCTACAGCGCCCGGCGCCAGATGCAGCGACGTCACGGACTCCTCCGCCAAGTGGCTGCCGTCCACCGCGCTTTCCGCCAGATGGCGGCCACGGACCGCCCCGTCCGCAAGGTGCTGCGCCGTCACCTCGCCTTCCGCCAGCTTCTCCGATGTCACCGCGCCCGCCGTCAAGTGGTTGCCGCTCACCGCACCTTCCGCCAAATGCGGACCACGGACCGCGCCCTCCGTCAGGTGCCGCGTCATGACTGCGCCTTCCGCCAGCTTCTCCGACGTTACCGACCTCGCCTGCAGCTGCGCTTCGCCCACGGCCTCCGCCGTCAGATGCTCCGCTCCGACCGCGTTCGGCGTCAAATGCGCCGCCGTTACGGACTCCTCCGCCAAGCGGCTGCCGTCCACCGCGCTTTCCGCCAAATGCAGCCCGTGCACCGCTCCCTCCGCAAGGTGCAGCGCCGTCACTGCGCCTTCCGCCAGCTTCGCCGTCGTCACGGCCTGCGCTTGCAGCTGTTCAGCGCCCACCGCTCCGTTCCCCAGATGCTCTGCGCCAACCGCGCCTGTCGTTAGATGCGCCGACGTCACGGACCCTTCTGCCAGACGGCTGCCGTCGACCGCGCCTTCCACCAGATGCGAACCTCGCACCGCTCCCTCCGTCAGGTGCGGCGCCATTACCGCGCCGGGCATCAGATGCTTCGCCGTCACCACGCCCGCAGCCAAGCGGCTGCCGTCTACCGCTCCCTCCACCAAATGCGAGCCTCGCACCGCTCCCTCCGTAAGGTGCAGCGCCGTCACCGCGTTTTCCGCCAGCTTCTCCGACGTTACCGCGCCGTCTTCCAGCTTGTCGCGGGTGACGGCGCCGGTAACAATCTGGTGCGTTTTCACGGACGCTTTGCCGAGATGCGCATTTTGAATCGCACCGAAGGCCACATGCTCCGCCTGCACCGATTCCTTGCCCAGCTTCTCCGAGGTTACGCTTGCGGAAGCCAGCTTCGCCGTCGTCACAGCCAGATTGGTCAGCTTGTCGGTCGATACCGACTCACCGGACAGCTTGGAGGTGGTGACACTGTGTTTCGCCAGATGCGTAGTTTGTACCGCACCCTCCTGCAAGTGATGGGTCAGCACCGCAGCCCCGGCCAGCTTCTCAGATGTGACGGCCCGGTCCTGCAGCTTCTCCGCCGTGATCGAGCGCTCTTGCAGATGATCCGGACCGACGGCCAAAGATGCAATGTGCGCGGCTTGCACGGCCTTGTCGGTCAAATGCAGCGAATTGACGGCGTTTTCTGCCAGATGCTCGCTGAATACCGATTTTTTCGCCAGCTTCCGCGAGGTAACGGTTTGTTCGCCCAACTTCTCGGAGGTGACGGACGAATCCGACAACTGCGGCGTGCCGACGCTGTAAAGCGCCAGTTTATCCGTTGTCACCGCATGGACGGACAAGTGACGGCCTTCCACCGCCCCGTGCTGCAGGTGTCGGCTTTCAATCGCCCTTTCCTGCACATGCAGCCCCTGCACCGCTTCCTTGGACAATTTGGCGGAAGTCACAGCTCCGTCCTTCAGATGAACGTTCTGCACCGCATCTTCCGTCAGGTGACTTGCGTCGATCTGCTTCGACGAAATATTGACTCCCCGGATTAATCCCGGCGTCAAATGATCGTGCAGTACCGAATTCAATTTCAAATGCTCGGAAGCCACACTCCAAGGCGCCAGCTTATCCTCCGTGACCGACTGATGGGCCAGCTTCTCGGCACCAATTTCTCCATCAACCAGCTTGGCGGATGTAATTGAAAAATCGCGCAGCTTTTCCGTCGTAACCGCGCCTTCCAGTAGTTTTGACGAATTGATCGCTCCGTTGGCCAAATGAATCGTGTTAATCGAGCCGCTTCTGATTTTATCCGACGTGATCGACTGCTGTTGAATCAGCTCCCCGGTAATCGCTTCGTCGGCAAAATGCTTCGTATAAATCGATTTTTCGGCAATTTTCATCCCATCGATCGTCTTATCCGCCAGCTTCTCCGAAGTAATGCTGTTGTCCTGAAGCTTCTCCCCGCTGATCGCACGGTCTTGAATTTTTTCCGTGGAGATGGAGGCCGAAGCAAGGTGATCCGATGTCACCGACTGATAAGCAAGCTTTTGCATCGTGACGCTCCGGTCCGCCAGTTTGGTGCTGTCGACCGCATAGTCGGTCAGATTGTCCCGACCGACGCTATTTCGCTTGATCCGGGTGCCGTCGACGGAGTAACGCGCGATTTTCTCCGTCGTTACCGACTCATCGGCCAAATCGTCCGTGTACACGGCGGATCCTGGCGCCAACCGCGGTTTGGCTTCCCCTTCGACTGCCCGGGGAGCGTCCGTAACCGCATGCGATTCGGCAACCTTTTGATTTTTTCTTTCCTCAACGACTGAGTGACCGATGTCGTCGATTTCATCTTCAATGTCAGCTCGCTGCCTCACGTTTCGCGGCTTGTCATCAAGCCACTTGAGCTCATCGATATACGAGTCCATGCGCTTGCTGCGCATCGGTCTGCTTGGGCCGTTAATCCGGCGGTTTTCTCGTTTCATATCAGATCCTCCCATATGGTGTAATGCCTTGGTCGGCCATACTGGAAATCAACGCTAGTGGATACTTGTAACATATGCATGCACCCAGAAGGAAGTCATTCGCCCGGCGAAAAATGGGCATGCGCTCAAGAAAGCCGAGGCGTTTTTTGCTCGTTTAAGCATTGAAGCCATGAACCACCGATCTGCGAAGAACGCAAAAAAAACAGGCGGCATCGTTCACCACCCGTTGTAAAGCGTAAGCCACCGCTCCGCCATCCGCTCCCATGTAAATAGCTGCTGCACCCGCTCTACACTTTGCTCCCCCATGCAGCGGGCTTCGTCCTCGTTTTGCAGCAGGGAGATTACCGCTGGCGCAAGGCCGCTCTCCAGAGCGTCCGGCTCCACAGTTATTCCGGTAACGCCCTCCTCGACAATTTCCGGCATCCCTCCGGCGCGGGTAGCGACGACCGGGACGCCCGCAGCCATCGCTTCCACATTGACGAGACCGAACGCCTCGCGGCGGGCGGACGGAACGACGAGGACATCGGCCAAACGAAACCAGTCGTCCACTTCGCCGTGCGGAACATATGGAACGAAGCGCACATGCTTACTCAGCGGCACGCTCGCCCTCCGAAGCCGTCTCACATAGGGGGTAAGCCGCTTCGAGCCGTAATAAGCCCCGCCCACCACAAGCAGCATCGCATCCGGCACCCTACCCACAATCTCGGGCATCGCCGCCAGCAAACGATGCACGCCTTTGATCGGAATGAGGCGGCCAACATACAGAATGATTTTGCGGTCCTGCAGACCGAGCCTGCACAACAGTGCCTCCCGCTTGGCCGCCCCTTCGGGAGACCAGCGGGAAATAAAACGGTCCGGATCGACCCCAAGATGATTGACGAAAATTTTGGCTTTGACACGCGGGTCTCTGCGCACCATTTCGTCCTTCAGGTAATGGCTGTTCACCACGATCCGGTCCGCCGCAGCGAGACAACGCCGCAGCTCGGGCCTCCGGATATGGGGCTTGGAGACGAACATAACGGAATGCAGCGACAGCCACACCTCCGCGTCCGGATGCCTTCGCTTGAGAAACCGGGCGAAGCGCGGGCGGTTCTCCACCTGAATGACCTTCGGCCGCAGCTTTCTCAGCTTGCGGCTGACGCCCTCTACATAGCGGCGGGGCGAAGCGGCGGGCACACGCTTGTAGAGGACGCCTTCGCGAATTTCGGTCCGGCGGAGCGTCCGGCCCCGCCGCCCGATCACCGCCAGCCGGACGTGCTTCTGCAGGCGGCGGACGACTTGTTCCACGACCAGTTCAACGGAGCTGCTGTTGCCTGAAGGAATGACGAATGAACCCGGCGTCACGAAGACGACATCACGCTCTTTCATGGAGCAGCCCCCCCGCGATCTTTTTAGCAGTATATTCTTGGCGCTGTGGATGTGGATAGGCTGGAGTTGTCCGGGCCGTAGTTTGGGCTGTTTGAATTTTGCCGCGCAGGGCCTCATCATAAAGAACGAACTAGCGAATATCCAGATTAATCCGCCCCGGCTTCAGAAAGCTCCGCAAACCGGAAGCAATCGACCGTATGGTCCATCACCATGCCGGTCGCCTGCATAAACGCATAGCAGATCGTCGAGCCGACAAAGGTGAAGCCGCGCTTCTTCAGCTCCTTGCTCATCGCATCCGATTCCGGCGTGCTGGCCGGGACGTCCTTCAGGCTCTGCCAGCGGTTGCGGATCGTATCGCCGCCGACGAACTGCCAAATGTAGCGGTCGAAGCTGCCGAACTCCTCCTGCACCGCGAGAAAAGCCTTCGCGTTCGTCACGGCGGCGCGCATTTTGAGCCGGTTGCGAATCAGGCCCGGATCACCGAGCAGCTCGTCCAATTTGGCATCGTCGTAAGCGGCTACCGCCTTGGGATCGAAGCCGTCGAACGCCTCCCGGTACCGGTCTCTTTTTTTGAGCACCGTATACCAGCTCAGTCCCGCCTGTGCCCCTTCCAGGATCAGCATTTCAAACAGCTTCCAGTCGTCATGAACGGGAACTCCCCATTCCTTATCGTGATAGTCGATATATAAAGGGTCTTCGTTACACCAGCCACAGCGGCATGTCATAGGACACTTCCCCTCTCCTTTTTCCCTAAACTATACCACATTATTGCAACACCGTTTGTCACCGTTTTACACTTCGATCGGATTGAAATCCTTTCGATGCTCGTACGTATCAAGTATAATATCGGATATTACGCGACGTACAGACGCTTCGCACATGGCATATCCGAACCCGGCGCAGTTGCAGCAGGAATACCACGATACGATCGATTTCCGCAAATTGCTGCAGCTTGTTCCCAGCATCGGCGCCGTCGTGGGAGCATGGGCCAACTACGGCCTGCTTGAGGAGCTGGAGCAAGCCGGCATGAACTGCTACCGCCGGCGCTGGCTGGATGAGGCGGAGGAGAACGGCGGGACAATTTAAGTTGAGGGAGAGGAACGATAACCATGAAAATCAGCAAAGCGAATGCACCGCATTATATTTGGGGCGGCCAATGCGACGGCTGACATCTGGTTCAGCAGCCTGAGCTGAGCGTCATTCACGAGCGGATGCCTCCGCATACGACCGAGGTCCGGCATTACCATAAGCAGGCGCGCCAATTGTTTTTCGTGCTGACGGGGACGGCCGAGCTGGAGGTGGACGGCGAGCTCCATACCCTCGGTCCGCAGGAAGGCTGCGAGGTGCCGCCGGGTGTGCCGCATCAGATGAAGAACGTTTCCTCCGGCGATGTCGAGTTTCTTGTCGTCTCACACCCGCAGACCCGGGGAGACCGGGTGGAAGCGCCGCCCTTGGCGTAGCTGAACGAGGACTAGCCCGCTGCCCTCTCCTTGCTCCCCCGTTTCACTGCCGGAGGCGCCGGAATACACTATACGACCGATTCCAATGTTAGGAGCATGTCGAATGAACATAGCTTCCAACCGGGCCATCCTGCTGGCCGCTATCGTGTATCAGGCCATCCGGCAGTACAACAATAACGGATCGTTCGAGCTGCCCCCCGGGTATAAGCTGGCCGCCGTCCTGGGCAAAAAGAAGTTTCCTTACCTCGGATTCATTCTTGAGTCCAAGCAATCGATCGTCATCGCACTCCGCGGCACGGCGGCTGTATCCGAATTGAAGATAGATTTGCAGTTCGATCAAATTCCGTTCCCTTTTGTACGCAACGCCGGACTGACGCACCGCGGTATTACGGAGCTGTACGCATCCGTGCTCCGCAAGCCGATTATGCGCTTTTTGAACAAAGCTTCCCCTCAAAAAAGACTGTATTTGGCCGGCCACAGTATCGGCGGCTCGCTAGTTACGCTGTGCGCGCTCGACCTCGTCTTTCACACTCCCTTCAAACAGCCCGTAGTCTACACGTTCGGAGCCCCGAAGGTCGGTAATCCTGATTTTGTCCGTCGGTTTAACCGCCGAATTAACCACAGCACCCACGTTGCCAACCGGTACGATCTCGTGCCGCTGCTGCCCCTCTCCTTCGGCAAAACCGTATACCGGCATGTCCGGTACCGTTACGTGATCCGCTTCCAAAACAAAGGCCTGCTGGGAAGCCATTCGATTAAAAGCTACTACAACGAGTTGATGCGCCGGAGCGCAGGCCGTAGCCGTCCATACTACGTCTCCGACAAGCAGAGACCAACTAGCGGCCCGAATCCAAGGGAAAAAGCGAAGCCTTTGCTTAGCTCATTCATCACTTTCCCAACAAACTCAAAGCCCTAACCGGTTTTGCTTTTTTACTTGACAATCATCTTAAAAGGTATTATCTTAAACTTAAGACAAAACAGTCGCTATCAACCATTCACTCCGAACTTCTAAAACAATCTAACTCAGGTATGTATTGCCGCTCAGGAATGAGGAATACTGATTGCAGGCTCATCGTGCGGCAGCGAAAGGAGTTGCGAACGTTGAACGCAGAGAACAACCGGGACGAATCGCTGCATTTGTTCATTGTGCTTTCCCGGGCGTGCGAATGGGTCACGGCCCATGCCCACCGGGACATCCGCCGGTACGGCTTGAATCCGACCGAATATGCGGTGCTGGAGCTGCTGTATCATAAGGGCTCCCAGCCTTTGCAGCAGATCGGCGGCAAAATTTTGATGACCAGCGGCAACATCACCTATGTCGTAGACAAGCTGGAACAAAAGGGGCTTGTCGCTCGAAAGCCGTGCCCGGAAGACCGCCGGGTCAGTTTCGCGCAAATTACGGAGAAAGGCAAAGCATTTCTGGACGAAGCGTTCCCGCAGCACCGCAAAGCGATCGAAGCTGCGGTCGCCGGTTTGAGCGCCGAGGAGAAGCGCCAAGCGATCGGCCTGCTTAAGAAGCTCGGGATCGCTGCGCAGGAAAGCTTCAAATAGTGGGTTGCCTCCGGCGAACCCGCAGCGCATATCTTAATATTGAGATTTTCCCTAGCCCAAACTAAGCTTATTTAGGAGGTTATTTTGATGCAAATCATGATCTATCCCCCCACGATGCAAGGAACCGGAGCCTTTGATGGAGGCCGGATTACGGAGCAGAAGCCGATCGGATTTCCCGGCGAACGATCGATAGTCAAGCGGGTCGGTCCGCTGTTTTATTGGGCGTGGGCTTTCGCCGCGGAGGAAGGCTATATCGGGTCTCACCCCCATCAAGCGTTCGAGATCATCACGTATGTTCTTGCCGGCAAAGCGGAGCATGGCGACTCGCTCGGCACGCGAAGCGTTGTCGGGCCTGGCGGCGCGCAGGTCATGCAGACCGGGTCGGGCGTGTCCCACGAAGAGCGGTTTATCGGCCCGGATATGGAAGGCTTCCAAATCTGGTTCGAGCCGGAGCTGAATGAAGCGCTGAAACGGAAGCCGACTTATCGCCAGTTTGACCATGAGGCGTTTCCGGAGGAAGCCGGAGAAGGATTCGTACGCAAAACGGTCATCGGCGACGGATCGCCGATCGAGCTCGTCGCGGACGCCAAAATGTGGGATTTGACGCTGGAGCCCGGCGCCGTCTACCGGCACGTCATTCCGGCAGGCCGGACGTTAACGGCTCTCGCCGTCCTCGGAAGCGGAGCTTGGACGAACGCTTCGGCCGAAGACGCGGTCACTCCGTTCCGGCACAAAGATTTCATGCTGCTCGGGGCAGGCGCCGACACGAACGTGTCGCTTCAAGCTGCGGACGGCGAACCGCTGCGGATCATGCTGATCGAGGTTCCTACCACCGTCGATTACCCGCTTTACCCGAAACGATAATTGTACGTTAGCAGCCCGGCGGCCGAGCGCCGGGCTTTTTGAGCGCAAAAAAAAGGGCCTCCGCCGGCCCATGGCCGTGTCGGAGGCAAAAGAGAGAAAATGGAGGAATAGAGTATCGAATATTACCAGGTCTTGAATCCTTTCGAGCCAACGCTGGCATTCGAAATAATATCCATGACCGGTACGGAGTAAGCTACAAGAATAAGGACAACCACCACACCGACCCATACGCCCCAGCGCTCGAAGATGGCCGGCGCTTTTTCCGCCGCTTCGCTCGCTTCCGCGATCGGGAACTCGGTTTCCCCTTTCGGGGCGCTGAGCAGCATGACGACGTTAATGATCATCATGACGACGCCGATGAACAAGATCGTGCCGCCGACGGCCATCGCCACATGGTATGGCATCCAGCCTAACGCGTCCGGGCTATCCTGATACGTGGTAAACGCGGTCCGGCGGGGCGACCCGAACAGACCGACCGTATGCATCGCGCCCGACATGAAGAACATGCCGACCAGCCACACGATCGTTTGGATAATCCCCATCCGGTGCATGAGCGGCGTCATTTCCCGCCCCAGCATCGCCGGGATCAGCCAATAGGTGATGCCAAAGAAGGTCAGCGCCACGCTCGTTGCCACCGTCAGATGGAAGTGGCCGGTTACCCACAGCGTGTTGTGAATGATCGCGTTCAGCTCGTGGCTGGCGTTAATCAGTCCCCCGGCTCCGGCCGGGATGAAGACCAGCATCCCCATAAACGGAGCGAAGAAGCGGACGTCTTTCCATGGCAGCTTCTTCAGCCAGCCGAACAGCCCTTTCGCGCCGACGGAGCGGCCGTGCATCTCAAAGGAGGCGAACAGCGAGAACGCCGTCATCAGCGACGGAATAACGACCATGAACGTCAGAACGACCTGCACGAATTTCCAGACGTTCGAGATTCCCGGTTCCATGAGCTGATGGTGGAAGCCGACCGGAATCGAGAAGAGCAGAAACATGATGAACGACAAGCGGGCAAGCGCATCGCTGAACAATTTGCCGCCAATCACCTTCGGAATGACGACATACCAGCACATATAAGCAGGCAATAGCCAGAAGTAAACAAGCGGATGGCCGAAATACCAGAATAGCGTCCGGCTCAATACGACGTTGACCGTATCGACCCAACCGAGCGACCACGGGATAAGCTGGAACAATACCTCGATTGCGACGCCCAGCGTTGCGATAACCCACATCAGCATCGTCACGACGGCCATAAACGTAAAGAGCGGGGTCGTTTCGCCGCGGTGCGTTCTTTTCCAATAGCGGTAATTGATGAAGATGCCGAAGCCGCTCATCCAGCTCCCGACGACGACGAACACCAGCGCGATGTAAAACGCGGGCGATGCTTTAAGCGGAGCATAGAACGTGTACAGCACCGTCGCCCGGTTCAGCAAAATTTCAACTGTGGCTATCGACGTTCCGAGCGTCATCAGGCCGAAGCCGAGCCAGCCGAGATTGCGGGCGATCGGCAGCAAGTGGCCTCCAAGCGTACGGGCCACCCCCGCATATAAAAAGCCGATGATAAAATAAGTGGTGAAGATGAGCGCCATCAAGACGCCGTGCGCCGTCAGCAGCTGGTAATAGCCGATGCCCATCGGCAGCGCAAGCATTCCCCCGCGGACGAGCCCTTGCATAACGCCGGCAACGCCGCCGAGTAACAACGCGAAGAAAGCGAACAAAATATGGGCGAGTACCAAGGCCGAATCGCGCCGATCGAAGCTTTTCAGATTTTGAATCATAGGATACGCTCCTTTAATTGCGGACCAGGCAAGACATTCCGGTGAAGGAATCGGCTCGCTTCCGCCTTCACAAATTGTGATAGTTTTCACAATATAAAATGTTGCGGTTCTTTCAGCGACCGTGCGCGCCTATTTTACGATGATTTTCATCATCATGACTTCGTGCGCCGCGCCGCAGTATTCGTTACACAATACCAGGTACTCCCCCGGCTTATCGAACGTATACGAAAGATGGTTCACCTCGCCCGGTATGGCCATCATGTTGATCGTCGTTCCGTTCACTTGAAACCCGTGCACGACATCGGAGCTGGTCACTTGAAAGCGAACCTTCGACCCCGCCGGAATTTCCAACTTATCGGGATTGTAGCCGAAAGCGAAAGCAATCAAAATCGCTTCGTACTCTTTGTCGCCAATTTGGCGAAGCCCCGGGTTATCGAACGGCGGTGTTGTACTCAGCGTCTCCGGGTTTACCGTATGCCGGTGATCGCCCGGCGGCTCCATCCCTAATGCAAACGCTCCCACTCCAACGACGCTTAAAAACAAGACTAACATGGAAATCCCGAAAATAAGCCAAATTTTTTCCAAACGATGAATATACATAATCCTTCAACTCCTTCAATCTCTGTTTCGTTCCCCGTTTACGATTTTACCCCCTGACCAAGAACAATACGAAGACCCCGATCCAACTTAGCAGTAGAAACAATCCGAGCAGCATGACGGAAGCGAACGTGCCTCTCAAGCCTTCCTCTTCGTTCTTTTGTTTGACAACCGGCGTTTCCCCTTGATGCGTTTGGGGCACGGCGTTGTGTGGTTTAGCCATCTCATTCCCTCCCCTTGTGCGGGACATCTTATGTCCTTATTGTAGAGGTCCGGGACCAAAAGGCTCTATGATTTAAATCACTTCGAAAGTCGAGGATTTTTGAACGTTTTATGGACGAAAAAGACGAAAATCGTCGAACCTGCTTCCGGCTGTGACGAAATTCGATGACGGTCTGATTTTGTTTATTTATTCTCAAATTGTAAGGATAAGGGAGACGCCTTTGATGGCTTTGTTTTTGATGATATTCGCTTGAAATTGCTGCTCGACGTGCTGTACCCTTAAAGATAAGGGAATTTCGACGTTGTCAATTTATATCAACGCAGAGTGACGCCGAGAGGCAAACGATTTTGTAAGGAGGAACGGTATGCCTGTTCCATCGGTATTGGACAACATCACAAGCCTGTTTAAAGAAGAGTTGAACGACAACCTGACAGGTATTTATTTGCATGGCTCTTTGGCGATGGGATGCTTTAACCCGGACAAAAGCGATATCGACCTGCTGATTGTTACCAAACGCAGCTTGGCAGCAGAAACGGCGAGACAGATCGCCAAAAAGCTGCTTGTCATCGACGACGAGCTGCCGAACAAAGGCGGAATCGAGCTGAGTGTCGTCCTCGAAAGCAGTTTAGACGAGTTCGTTTATCCTACGCCTTTTGAATTTCATTATTCCCCCTTGCACAGGGACAAGTATCGGACGGACGAGAATTATATTTGCGGAGGCCGGGAAGACCCTGATCTGGCGGCGCACTTTGTTGTTGCTTATCATCGGGGAATTGCTTTATACGGAAAGCCGCTGCGCGAAGTGATGCAGCCTATCGATAAGCGCTTTTACACCGAATCCATTCTTCACGATGTAGAGGACGCGCCCCAAGGCATCCTGGAGGCGCCAGAGTATTATGTCTTAAATTTGTGCAGAGCGTTATATTATCTCAAGGAAGGCGTCGTTTCTTCGAAACGCGAGGGCGGCGAATGGGGCTTAAAGGCGCTGCCTTCGGAGTACGTGGAGACCGTTCGTCTATGCTTGGAGCGTTACGGTGGCAGAGCGGACCGCATGGAGCCGGACAAGCGGCTGCTGTCCGATTTCGCCGGCTATATGCTCGGTGAAATCCGGCGGTCGGTTCCGTGACCCCGGCAGGAACAGCAACAGGCGCACCGTCGTATTTCGGCGGTGCGCCTGTTTGCGATAAGGACTATAATACCGGCCATGTCTCCTTGCGGTAAGCCATGTCCCAGAACATGTATTCATACCGGCTGCTGAGAATGAAATGATTCTGCATCCGTTCCCGGTCCTGAGCCGTTGCCTGCTCCGCCAGCTCGTCCAGCCGGGCGATCTGCTCTTCGACGAGCACCCGGAACCAATCGCCGCCGTAGGCTGCGATCCAATCGCGGTAGATCGGCTCTTCCGGCGTGCAGCCCGCCAGCCGCTCGCCGATTTCGTAATACAGCCAATAGCATGGCAGGATCGCGGCGATGATGTCGCCGAGCTGACCGGTATATGCCGCGCGGATCATATGGGAAGTGTAGGCATACGAAGTGGGCGCAGGCTCGAAGGCCGCTTTTTCTTCCTCGGTGACGCCGAGCAGCTTGCTGAATTTCTCATGCAAGGACAGCTCCGCCTCATAAGTGCCCTGCGCATGACGCGCCATGCTGTTCACTGTTGCCAAATCGGCCGCTTTAGCCGCACCGAGCGCCTGCACACGAGCGAATTGGGACAAATAGTACGCGTCGTTCAGCACGTAATGCCGGAAGCAATCGAGCGGCAGCGTACCGTCGCCGATGCCCTTGACGAATGGGTGCTCGAAGCTGGCTTGCCAGCTTGCGTCAGCCGCTTGTCGTACTTGTTGGGAAAATTTCATAACCAATCTACCTCCTTAAAATTGGGTAAGCCAACCATTGCCGCATAACTACCGTACGTCGCCGACCGGAAAATACGGAAACTTCCAGCCGAGCAGCCAAGCGGCCGCCCAGACCGTCAATGTGACGGCCAGCAGTAGACCGTCGCTGCCCGACCACCCGATATGGTAATAATACGTACGCTTTGCGGCGGACGAGAAGCGCTTCGCTTCCATCGCCACCGCGATCCGCTGCGCGCGGCGGATGCTCTGCGCCAGCAGCGGAATCGAATGCCGCTTCAGCGTATCGATCCAGCCGATGACGCCCTTTCTCATCTTGACCCCGCGCACTTTGAGCGCCATCTGCAGCGTGCGGTATTCGGCCGCCACCATCGGCACGAGCCGCAGAGCGGCCATGAAGCTGTAGGCGTATTTCGCCGGAAGCCGGCACTGCTGCATGAGCGAGTAAAACAAGCCTACCGGACTGGTCGTCAAGCCGAACAGCAGTCCGATCATCGCGGCATCTACGGTTTTCAGCCCGATTTGCAGCCCGCGGAAGAAGCTTTCCTCCGTGATGTGCACGAGCCCCCAGCGCACCCACGTCGTCTCTCCCTTGCCGAAAAACACCATCGAGGTGGAGGAAGAAACGAACATCAGCGCAAACGGCAGGGACAGCAGCAGCAGTCTGCGCCATGGGTGTCCGGCGGCGGCAAAGAGCAGCACCAGATACATCCACGTGATATTGGTAAGTACGTTGATGTCATGCGTGAACAGAACAAGCAGGAACAGGCTTACCGATACGAGCAGCTTAAAGCTCGGATTGACGCGGTGCAGCCACGTTTCCCGATAGGACCAGGCCAATGGCACGTCTCGTCAACTCCCTACCTCTTCGAATGTCGCCCGCCGCTCCGGGCGCAGCCGCGCCTCGTAAGCTTCGGGGCTCATATCCGCGGCGAGGACGCCTTGCCGCACCTCCCACACCCGGGTAGCAAAGCGGCTTACAATGTCGGGATCGTGCGTCACCATGATAATGGCCGTTCCTCCCCGCCGCCACGCTTCGAGCTTCTCCAGAAGCGCGAACGTATTCGCCGCGTCCTGACCGAACGTCGGCTCGTCCAGCAGCAGAAGCCGCTGCGCTTTGACGGTTGCGGCCGCTACGCTCAGCCGGCGCTTCTGTCCAAGCGAGAGCTGGTACGGATGCAGGCTGCGGTGGCCCTCAAGGCCGAACCACGCCAGCAGCTCCTCCGTCTTCGCACGGACCGCCGGTTCCGGCTCGCCGTCCCGGCGGAAATTAAACGCCACTTCGTCGTATACCGTATTCGCGACAAACTGCATTTCCGGATTTTGAAAGACGTAAGCCGCGATGTCGGCGACATCGTCGAAATCCCGGACCGTGCGGCCGCCCAGTTCGTAGCTTCCTTCCGTCCGCAGCAGTTGCATCAGCGATTGCAGCAGCGTGCTTTTGCCTGCGCCGTTCTCGCCGACGACGGCGATCCATTCGCCGGCGTTCAATTCGGCCGCCGCCGCTTCGAACTTCTTCACCGGGCCGTAATAGCCGGCGAAGCGGTCCAGCTGGAGCAGCGGTTCCTTCGTCGCTGCCGGCTCTATCCGCTCCCGCTGCGCAGCGGCATTGCGCCGGTCGTAGTCCTCCCATACGCCGGGGTACCAGATGCCATACTCCTGAAGCTCGCGCTTATGCGATCTGAACACCGCGCCCGGCTCTCCGTCGGCCAGAATACGCGCCTGCGTATCGAACAGCACGACCCGGTCGACGAAATCGACAATCTCGTCGATCTTATGCTCCACGATGAGCACCGTCTTGTCCCGGGTGACCCGCTTGACGGTTTCCCACACCTCGGTCGTGCCCTCCGGGTCGAGCAGCGACGTCGGTTCGTCGAGGAACCAGACGTCCGGCTCCAGCGCCAGAAGCGACGCGATGGCGAGCCGCTGCTTCATGCCTCCCGACAGCGCGGCGATCGGGGTGTGCAGCTCCTCAAGCCGCAGGCCGACCTGCTCCAGGCAGTTCCGAATCTGCCGCTGCATTTGTTCGCGCGGCACCTGAAGATTTTCGAGCACGAACGCAATCTCTTCGTCCGCATACGGCATGCAGAACTGCGCGTCGGGGTCTTGGAACAAATAGCCCCAGGACGGCGGAATGCCGATGCTGTCATATTTGACCGGCACGTCGACCGCTTGCGGAATCAGGCCGCTCAATACCTGCAGCAGCGTCGATTTGCCGCAGCCGCCAGGCCCGAGCAGCAGCACCTTTTGCCCTGCGTCGGCGCCGAAGCTCAAGCCGTCGAAAAGCAGCGACGGACTGCCGGGAAATTTCAAGCGCAGCCCTGATACGTGCGCGATCCGGTCCGCACCGCTCATTTCCGGTCCAACGCCTTGTAATCGTCAAGGCTTGCCGGGCGGACAAGCTGCGTGACGCCGGTCTTCTCCAGCGCTTTAACCAAAGCGTAAGCGAGCGGTCCGGTAATCAGGAACGAACCGATGAATCGGAGCACGATATACAATGAGAGATTCCACGGCTGCAATACGGTCAAGTAGCTTTTGAAATAGTCGAACACGAGCACCCCTGCGCCGGACGCCACTCCGGCCAGACCGGCAACGGCCGCGGTATACCGCTTATAGCCGAACGCCGCGAAGACAAGCTCCGCGCACAGCCCCTGCGCGAGCCCGTACGTCAGCGAGCTGACGGAGTATTGCGAGCCAAGCAGCATTTCTGTCAGAGATGCGGCCACTTCCGCCAAAAAGGCGACGCCCGGCTTGCGGATGATCAAGAAAGCGACGCTCGATGCCATAAACCACATGCCATAGACGAATTGCTCCAATTGGATGCCCGGCACCGCCGCCAGATTGTACACGTCCCCCCATATCCGGTAGACGATACCGAAGACGACGGCGATGACGACGGTGACCAGAATGTCGGTCAGCTTCAAGCCTTTTTTCATCTGTTTCCTCTCCTTTGAAGAACTGTAAGTCATATCCGGGACACAACAACGTCGGTCTGCCCAAGCGGATTACGCCAAGATAGACAGACGCGAAGCCGTCAATGACGTAAAGCTTACGGCTTCGCATCAACTAAAAAAGCCGCCCCCGTATAAGACGGAAGCGGCTCTTGTAAGCACAGTTTGATGCAAGCGTGCTGACGCTCTCCACTTCCCTACGCTGGTATCAACCAGATCAGGTTCAGAGGGTCTAGGATCTATCGATCCAATCTCAGCCTAAGCGGCTCCCCTAGTGACACACCTATATTACCACGGTTCACCAAATTGTCAATAACAAAAACGGCGGCAATCCACGGGATCAACTCCGGATGTAGCCCTTTTGTACCGTATTCATGTCGAAGTTTGAAGAAATACTAGGAGAAATTTACCTTATATTGAAAAATAATCGCAATCCTTTTTAGGAAACGGTTACGAACTATGGCCTTCTTTGTCGGATTCTGCTAAAATAAAGGAACCTTGGTACTACCCGGAACCTTTGCGCGCCTGTTAACCATGTATGCAGGATGCAAGCGATGGAAGCGCTGTCTTCAACGGAGGAAAGGAGCCATACTATGGACAAACTGCTTCGATCACAGCTTGAGACGGAATTGATCACGACCGAAATGGTGAAGCATTGTTCTTATTGCGTCATGATCTCGCCCGATCCGCTGCACCGAACTCCCATCTATTGCATTAAATATTCCGGGTCAAACACCCCGATCCTGGTTAATTTGGCGACGTGTCTGTCCTGCGGCGCTTTCAAGAAATGCGGGCTGCGCTTCGAGCAATCGTGACCGCGCCGCTACGAAAGTTTTTGCGTAGAAGCTTTATATGACCTGACCGTCTGAACGGAAGGCTCCTCCGGGGGCTTTTCTTGCTTTTTCGGACCCGTTTGGCTGTTGCTTTGTCTTTTGTACTATGTCAAGATAAGAGTTGTACCGCATTTCCACATTAATAAGGAACAGGTGAACCATAGCCCTATGAAGATTTCGTTTTTTCGGCTGCTGACCGAGCTCTCCTCCCGTAAATCGGTGTCGAGGCTGACAGGAGCTTTTGCCAAATCCCGTGCCAGCCGCGGGCTGATTCCCCGCTTCGCGAAAACGTACGGGATCCGTGTGCAGGACGCGGAAAAAGCGGTTCACGAATATGGATCGCTGAACGAGTTTTTTTCCCGTCGGCTCAAAAGCGGACTTCGTCCGATCGATGCGACGCCGAACACGCTGGTCAGCCCGGTGGATGCCATGATTACCGGCATCGGGCCGATTCATGAGGGACTGATCGTCAATGTCAAAGGACAGGACTATACCATTCAGGAGCTGCTCAACGAGAGCCCCCGGATGATCAATTATACGAACGGCTACTATTGCGTGCTCTACTTGAGCCCGACCGACTACCACCGGATTCATTCGCCCGTCACAGGCGACATTCTTGAGAAGGAGCATGTCCCCGGCAAGGTGTATCCGGTCAACGAATTCGGTCTCCGGCACATGCGTCGCGTACTTAGCCGCAACGAACGGCTCATCACCTACATGCAGCACGACGCAGGAGAAATCGCCGTCGTTAAGGTCGGCGCGCTGAACGTCAGCAGCATTCAATACGTCGTCCCGCTGCCGGACCGGCTGGAGCACGGCGACGAACTGGCTTACTTCGAATTCGGCTCGACCGTCGTCCTTCTGATGGAGAACGGCACGTTCAAACCTCGGGCCGCACTGGAAGTCGGAAGCAAGGTGAACGTCGGAGAAGCGCTCGGAATGTTTAAGCGACGGGATTAGCGCATACCGACGGACGGACGGAGTCGTTTTTCATGAAGGTCCAAGGCGGTCCGGCACCTACGGCTCAGCAGGCTGTGCGGATGGACGTCAAGCCGACTGTTTTTCGCATTCTGCTCGCCATCAGTCTGGTGCACCTGTTTAACGATACGATACAAGCGGTGATTCCAGCGATCCTGCCGATTCTCAAAGACAAGATGAGTCTCAGCTACATGCAATCCGGCGTCATCGTATTCGCCCTGAATATGACCGCTTCGGTCATGCAGCCGGTTGTCGGCTTCTATTCGGACCGCAAGCCGATGCCGTACATGCTGCCGATCGGCATGAGCTTTACCTTTCTCGGCGTCTTGGGGCTCTCGCTTGCGCCGAACTACGCGCTCATTCTGGCTGATGCCCGGCAAGGTCGGCACCGTGTCCGATCTGATCACGGGCCTCGCCTTCGGACTCGGAGCGCTCGGCGCGGTAGGTCTCGGCAGCTTGATCGACACCTTCCATCTACCGCTCGTCATGCAACTGGTCAGCTTCCTGCCGCTCATCGGCCTGCTGACGTTCTTCCTGCCGAGCGACCGTACGCTGAAACAATGGGCGCAAGAGGCAGAGTAACGCGCGCAGTACGAAAAGGCTGTTTTGGATTCGAATTCCGAAACAGCCATTTTGCTGTATATTGGGAGGCTTTGCCTATGCCCCTTTCATCCGTTCCACGCCCTGTCTGAGCTTCTCTTCGGACAAATGCGGAAAATTAAAGTACGCCCCGTATCTTACTCCCGTTTCTGTCTCGATCCGCGCTTCCGACCAGCGGACACCGCGTTCCTCGCAGGCGGCGCGGTAGTCCAAGTACTCCCCTTCCGTCCCCAGCCACCAGCCGAAAATATGAAGTCCCGCGTCGCTTTCGACAAACCGGAACCGGTCCGACAATTCGCTTGTGAGCATTTGCATGAACAAGGCAAACTTGCGGCTGTAGATCCGCTTCATCCGCCGCAGATGCCGCTCGTACTCCCCAGAAGCCATAAAAGCGGCCAGCGCCTTTTGTTCCAGCAGGTTGGCCGGGTGCGGCTCGTACAGCGCCTGGGCGCGGACAAACGGCTGTACGAGCGAAGGCGGCAGCACCACATAGCCGATGCGGACTTCAGGAAGCAGCGTCTTGGTGAAGCTGCCGACGTAGACGACGCGCTCTTCGCGGTCGAGCGCTTTGAGCGGCTCCAGACTTTTGCCGCGGTGGCGGAACTCGCTGTCGTAATCGTCTTCGACGATGACGGCTTCGCACTCGTACGCCCACCGCAGCAGTTCCTGCCGCCGCTCCAGGCTCAGCACCGCCCCCGTCGGAAACTGCCGCGTCGGTGTCACGAACAGCGCCCGCGCCTCCCAGTCCGCGGGCACGATGCCTTGCGCATCGACCTCCGCGTCGATGCACTGTCCCCCGACGGCCCGAATGGCCCGGCGGATGCCCGCATAACCCGGCGTCTCGGCGACTGCCGGCTCGCCCGGTTCGACCAGCAGCTGCGCGAGCAGCGCAAGCGCCTGCATTGAGCCGCCCGTGACGGCGATATGCCCGGCCTCTACGGCGATGCCGCGGGCACGGCGCAAATAGCGGGCGATGCCTTCGCGCAGCGGCCCGTAGCCTTGCGGCGGGCACTCCCTCCGGCCCGCGCCGGAGGCGGTCAATTCGCGCACTGCGGCGTACAGGCAGCGGTTCCACACCTCGCGGGGAAAAGCGTCAAGCTCCGGTGCGAAGCAGTCGAAATCGATAGCCGCCTGCGGCACCATTCGGCCGCGGGGCGAGGCCGATTCGAGCCGCTCCCCCCAAGCCGACAAGCGGTACGACGCTTCCGGACGGGCCGCGCCCGGCCCCCCCTGCTCCTCCTTGCGGAAAGCGACGTAGGTTCCGCTTCCGGTCCGGCACTGTAGATAGCCTTCGGAGGCCAGCATCTCATACACCTGATTGACCGTCCCGCGCGAAAGCCCGTATAGCCCAGCCAGCTCCCGGGTCGACGGAAGCCGCAGCCCGTGGGCGAGAACGCCTCCGGTTACTCCGTCGTGCAGCGCATGATAGAGCGCCAAAAGCTTCGTCGGGTGACGCTCAAGATAAGCGTGGTAAGCGATGTGAAAGTGCATTTCCGATATCATCCTTTCAAGCCGAAAAGGTTCGTTTTCTACAAGTGGTCCAATAAAATAAGTCTATATTTATTATTTTATAATGTCAATCATTAACGAGCCGTATCAAAAAGGCCCACGACAAGAAGAATATTTGAGGATCGGAGAACGATTAAAATGGTCTAATAAAAATGCACTCAATTGGCTCTTTTCCATTGTCTATAATCGAGATACGATATCGAATATTTAGAAGCTGGCTGCACCTGCGGCGGCAACTATCCGGAAGGAGAGACACAATGAACCCTTCGCATTCCTTGACCGTTCGTCAAGCCGAGTACAGCGATATTGAGGCGCTGGCGCCGTTGTTTGACGCCTACCGCCAGTTTTACAAGCAACCCTCCGACGTGGAAAGAGCCGAGCGCTTTCTACGCGACAATCTGGAGCAGCAGCAGTCCGTCATCTTCTTCGCCTATACGGAGGATTCAAGCCGACCGCTCGGCTTTACCCAGCTGTACCCGACGCTTTCCTCCATTGCGATGATGCGCGTTTGGACGCTGAACGACTTGTTCGTCCACCCGGACGCACGCAAGCAGGGCGTCGCCCGAGCGCTGATGAAAGCCGCCGAGGCCCATGCCCGCGTCACCGGAGCCAAAGGCTTGCAGTTGTCCACAGCCGTCGACAATGTTACGGCGCAGCGCCTGTACGTAGCGATGGGCTATGTGCGGGACGACGCGTTTCTGCACTATTATTTGAATATATCACATACCAATTCAAGTGAGTAAAGATGATGTCTCCCTTAATCTTAACTACATATTAAATTTTGTACTGAGCCAATCAACTTTTATTAACAGCATCCTTCTCTGAAAGTCATCCTTTGTCTCAAGCATTCCCATCTCATTCCGCATATCCGGCCTACTTGCTTTTTCCCCTAAAAACCGCAATGTTTTCTCTAGCAGACTTCTTCTTTCCTATAGTCCTTGCTCAAATACTTCTTCTGCAGCAAGAAGCCAACGACAATCACAACAAACTAAGGCACGACGCCGTTTGATATAAGCTGGAACGAAAAGATTGTAAAAACGTATATATTTCTACATGGGCATGGTCAATCGCGTAAAAATCAGGTAAGGAAACTCTATCTGCGATCTGCTCCTGCTACTGGAGTTTTTACGCTGTGCAGGTAACATATTGCGAACCACCTGTTCTACAGACATCATTGAGGGGGCCATCATCAAGTGAGAATCATGGAAGTTGTACTGGTGACGTTTAATGTGGTTATGTTGCTGTGGCTGGTTGTCGGGCAACAAAAGCCGCGACAGTTATTGTGGGGAGGATTGGCCGTTTCGGCGATCCTTCTCGTCGTACAGGGCTGGGTTGAGGGATGGCGCTGGCCCCTGATCCCCGCTTATGCATTGACGCTGGCTTCTTTATTGGCGCTGGTGTTGAATCATCGGCGGCGCACCCGAGCCAGGCAAGGGAGCATTCAAAGACGCGGCGTACGCAGAATTGCAGTGTGGTTATCCGCCTTTTTGTACGGGACGGTAACCGTTGCTGCGCCGTTGCTGTTCCCGGTGTTTACCTTCGATGAACCGGCAGGCCCGTATGGGATTGGCACGGTCGCTTATCACTGGATTGACAACACCCGCGACGAAACGTCCACTTTGGCGGCACCCGGGGCCAAACGGGAACTGAAAGTAAATGTCTGGTATCCGGCCAGCAAAGACGCTAAGGGAACCCGGGCGCCGTATGTGCCCGATTCCAAAGTTTATACCGAGGCATTCCAGCAGGCGTCTGACCTGCCGCAGTTGTTTTTGACCAGCCTTGGACAAGTCCGTACGCATGCGATTGAACATGCGGCGCTGTCCGATGCGGAAGCCCCGTATCCGGTAATTATTTTTTCACACGGGTTCCGCGGATTTGAGAACCAGAACATGTTCCAAGTCGAGCAGTTGGTGAGCCAAGGCTACATTGTGGCGGGAATCAATCATACTTACAGCAGTATGGTTTCGATATTTCCGGATGGACGGGTGGCGTTGTTCGATTCGGTGAAAAACACAGAATCGGAGATAGAGTCACTTGAACAAACGGACAAGACGAATGAGGTTTGGGTGAACGATGTGCGGTTTGTGCTGGATCAACTTGAACAGCTTGCTGCTGCTGACCCGGATGGGAGGTTTACGGGACGAATGGATATGGAGCGGCTTGGCATGCTCGGACACTCGTTCGGCGGGGCGACTACGGTTCAGATCCTGCTGAGTGATCCGCGGGTTCGGGCAGGCATCAATATGGACGGAGTCCTGTACGGCGAACGCCGCATTCCGGCGGCAGGCATAAGCAAGCCGTTCCTGATGATCAGTGCGAACGAGAAAGACGAGGAAAACGAGTTGACGAACCCCAGCGCCATAAGCGACGATCAGTTCTCCGCCTTAGGTATGACCCGCAACGAAGTTGAAAACAATAAAGAGATAAATGCTCGGTTTGCGCCGGTAACAGCCGGCGGGAATTACTGGCTGAAGCTGAACGGCACTGATCATATGAGCTTCTCCGATAACTTTTTGATCTCTCCAATTATGGAGTGGACGCAGGGAGTGAACGCGAGAGGGACGCATCGGCTCGTCAACGATTTTACGCTTGATTTCTTCAATCATTATCTGAAAGGGCGGCCTTTGCAGATATTGAACAATGCTGTTGGCACGCATAATGATTATATTTTGGAAAAGGGATAAGCTTTTATCCGGTGCAATCGCCGCCTGAAGACCGGTGCTGTGGCATCCGCAGGAGAACAAAGCAGATAGCGTAAGCCGTGACACCGTTTATTGAATTGGATACGTTCTGTGATCCAGCATATGCTGCGCCTGCTTGGAGATAAAGGCTGTAGGCTCTGCAAGCTCCTCGGTGCTGGCATACAATTAGGAAGAAGTCCCTCGTTGTCGCCTGCACCGCAGGGCTGGCCGCGATTCTCCTTGTTCCACATCCTGCCTTATAACTCTCTCATCCTCCATTCACTCGACCCCTTTAGCACTCCGTATCTATATTTTTCCACCTCTATCACATGATATTTCATGTCATATACCGCGTGACTTTCTGGCCGTGAAACCGACTTCATGCGGAACAGAAAAGGCGATGGTTTGTTTCAATTGTTTCTGTTATGCCGCGGTGAGTCGAGAAGGTGCTTCAGGAGAAAAATTCATTCGCAGCGCCGTCAATCCCGCCCGTTTCATACGTCCGAATGTAGCTACTCACTGTCACTCTGCTGCGGTTCAGGATTTCGGTGATTTCCCTTTAGATGTAAATCTGCTCTTAATTGATAAGGTGGCTCTCTTTTCCTTCCCATGGATTGCTAGATCCTTCGATTCAAGTTAATACTTTTAAATAAAAACCTCAGTTAATGGTACAGTTAAAACCATATTAAATGGATCTTTTCAATTGTCACTTACTCATTTATGATAATAAAAAATTGGGGGAGGGGCTTATAAATGAGAAGAGCTGAATTTTCTATTCAAGAGCAACAGGAAATTGATCATTTTTTAAATGAGATGTCATTTGGTTATCTGGGGACCTTAGACAAGGACGGGTGGCCACATATTACTCCTCTAAATTACACGTATCAGAATGGGAGCATTTACATCCATGGTTCAAAGAGAGGTGCAAAAATGGATGAGATATTGGCTTCACAAAAAGTAAGTTTCGCGGTTGCTAAAGAGTTTGCCATTATCCCTTCTTATTTCACAGACGCTCGGCAAGCTTGCCCCGCGTCAGCTTTTTATAAATCCGTTCATATTAGAGGAATCGCTGAGCCTGTTGAGGATTTACATGAAAAATCAGTTGCATTAAGTGGCCTAATGGAAAAACTTCAACCTGAAGGGGGCTATGCTCCTATTACTCCGGAAGATCCGAAATATCAAGGAGAATTAAAGGCGGTTTCAGTAGTAAGAATCTCTGTTGAAGAAATAACTGCTAAATTTAAGTTTGGGCAAAACCTAAAGGGGGAACGTCGCGATAAAGTTATTGAGGGGCTTAATGAAAGAGGAAGAGCTGAAGATGAAGCAACTATTGAATTTATGAAAAAGTACTGTCCCTTGCATAACAAAGAGTAGGTGACATGAAAACTGCCGGATTATAGAATTAATAAGGACGGGAAGCTTGCAGGGCCATCCGGTACCTGACGATTACCTGAAAAATACCCGTCTTTTCATCCTGACGCAAAAGCGGTATGCTAATGGTAAATCGCACTTATGGACCCCAAGGAGGCTCCCGCAAACGATGACATCCGAAACCGAACTGAACCGGCTGGCCGAGCGGCTTCCGGCCTGGCTCGAAACGAGCCGCAAGGAATCCCGACACGGCCAGCCCGCCTCCTACATCCCCGAATTGGCGCACGCTCCGGGCGACGCCTTGGGAATCGCGCTGCTCGACGCCGCAGGTCGCGAAGTAACGGCAGGCGACAGCCGGTTGTCCTTCACCCTGCAAAGCATCTCCAAAGTGTTCACGCTGCTGCTCGCCTTGATGGATCAAGGCGAAGAAGGCGTTTTCCGCAAGGTCGGCATGGAGCCGACCGGCGACGATTTCAACTCCATGCTGAAGCTGGAGCTGGTCGAGCCCGGCATTCCGTTCAACCCGCTGATCAACGCGGGAGCCATCGTCGTCTCGTCATTGATCCGGGGCGCTACCTCCGCGGAAAAGACGGAGCGAATCCTCTCCTTCTTCCGCGAGCTCGCGGGCGACCCAACGCTGACCTTCAGTGAAGCCGTGTACCGCTCCGAAGCCGCTACCGCACATCGGAACCGGTCTCTTGCTTACTTCCTCAAAGATAACGAAGTGCTGGACGAAGAGGTCGAGCCGGTGTTGGATGTCTATTTCAAGCACTGCTCCGTGGAAGTGACCTGCCGCCATGTGGCGCGCATGGCGCTCGTTCTGGCGATGAACGGAACCGATCCCTTGACGGGACGGGAGCTGGTGCCGCGTCGCTATGTGCAGATCGCCAAAACGTTCATGGTCAGCTGCGGCATGTACAACGCCTCCGGCGAGTTCGCCATCCGCGTCGGGCTTCCGGCCAAAAGCGGCGTCTCCGGCGGCATTCTCGCTCTCGTACCGGGACAGTACGGCATCGGCGTCGTCGGCCCGGCACTGAACGATAAGGGTAACAGTATCGCAGGCGTCCACCTGCTGCAGACGATGTCGGAAGCGTTCGACTGGAGCATGTTTTAGAGCGGATTGCCGGAGGCGTTGGCGAACTGGCGCCGCAGCACGTCCGGGCTTGAGCGGGATAAAACTAATGTTTAACAAAACTTATTGTATAACAATCAGCCAAAGCATTGTTTGCTTTGGCTGACTGTTGAGATAAAGCCCTTGAGTGTAATGTATCATGATCTAGTTGCTGCTTATAATCGGGTCAACAGGCTTAAGTGCTGCAACATCAATCAAGCCTTGGTCAGTAATGGCGTAACTTGGAATCGTGAGAGTAACAAACGAGAGACTCAACATAGGAGATTCCATCTGGCAGCCTATCTCTGCCAAGTAATTCTGCATAGCTGCAAGCACCTTGGCGGATTCGATCCCGTCCTGTGTGCACAGCAAACCGCAAATAGGCAGTGCCAATTCATACAAAACTTTGCCCTCATTTACAACGACGATGCCGCCTCCCAACTCGCCAAGTCGATTGATTGCCATCGCCATATCGTTTGCATCGGCACCAATCGCGGTGACATTGTGATGGTCATGACCAACAGAGGTGGCCACGGCACCGCGTTTAAATCCAAATCCTTTTACAAAGGCACGTCCGATACTACCATTTTTTCCATATCGCTCAATGCAGGCAACATGTAGAATATCATTGGTAACATCAGGTTTAATGACGCCATCTTCCACCGACAATTCAGCTTCCAGAGCGTCGGACAGCAAGGTGTGGCCATGAGTCCCAATGACTCGTACCTTTGCAGAAGACTTCGCATTGTCAACACGCAAAACCAAATCATCGGCCGTCATCTTCTTAGGCAGATGTACGGTATTACGCATAAAATCAGGGTAATCATAAGGTTTGAATTCATAGATAACCTTGCCGTTTTCCACCACTAGCTCTCCGTTGGCAACAACGTCAACCACAGTACAGTTCTCCAAGTCTGACAGGAACACAACATCGGCGCATTTTCCAGGTGCAATACTGCCGTAGCGGTCATCAACCTTTAAGCTTTCCGCAGGATTGATCGTTACCATCTGTAATGCAACCACTGGGTCAACACCCTCCTGAACGACCATGCGCACTTTGTGGTCAAGATGCCCGTTCGTGAGAATGTAGTGCATATCGATATCGTCGCTGACTATGGAACAATAACGAGGATCAACCTGATTTTCCGTTATTACTTTGATACACGCCTTCAAGTCTTTCGCTGCGCTGCCTTCACGGATCAGTACTCGTATACCGTGACGCAATTTGTCCAATTCTTCATCCGCTGCTACACACTCGTGATCAGAACGAATGCCAACAGATGCATAGGCATTTAGTTCGGGACCGCGAAGCTCAGGGGCGTGGCCCTCCAAAGTTTTTTTGTATTTGTCAGCGAGTTCTTTGATGCGTACAAACATCGGATTTTTGCTTAGCACAGTATGGGGAGTGGTTTCCGCAAAACCAATAGCGCTCGGCATAGAAATAAGTTCGTCCAAAACATCTGAATCCATCGTGGCGCCAACGGTTTGAACAGTCTCGTCCTCCTGAGTAAAGCCAAGAATAGGGTTGAGCAGCTTGACAGGAAGCCCTTCCGCCTCCTTAAGGACTTCTTTGATTGCTTTATACCCTGAAACAATAGACACTTCCATGACATCAGACGCAACAGCAGTTGTGCCTTTTGTAAGGACGACGCGGTTAAATTCCGTAAAGGAAAGCATGCTGCTTTCAAAGTGGATATGTGCGTCGATAAATCCAGGCGCCAAATATTTACCTTTAGCATCAATCACCTTGGTTTTTTCTCCAATGCAGCCCGGGGCTAGTTCGCCAGTAGCCGCAATTACTCCATCAGCAATAGCAATATCTGCAAGATATATTTCTTTAGTTAAGACATTAACCAACTTGCCATTTTTAATTACAACATCGGCTGGTTGTTTTCCAAGTGCTACGTCGATTACATGACCGTTCATACTTAAACTACCTCCAATGATTTTTGTTTGAAAAAACTAACTGCTTTTAGGCACAGTTGTAAAAGCGCTTTCAGTTGTCACAATAGCAACATACAACAAAATTGGAGTAACAACTGCAGTGACATCATCCCGATTTTCTTTTTTTCGAAGTTTCCGCGCCATGTAGGCAAAATAAATGTTGTCAATTAGCAACCCCATGGCCGCGCCAGGGATAATTCGCCCGAATACAATATGTGCCGGTATTTCATCTCCTCACTTTTTATAATTATGACACGGGCTTAAAAAGAATTGTAAAGCCTACAATGATTATAAGGTCAACATTTTTAACTATACTGGACAGTGAAAAGTTCTCACGCTTAAGAAGCCAACAAATCGGCGTCAACAATAGAGGTGTCCTGCTTGGAACGGATTATTTTCGTTATGGATAAATGCGGATTTTGGGCAAACAGGCGAAAAATCGACTTGCGTAAATACACCGTCACGGTCGCTTCCGAAACGATGGTCTTGGACGGGGTTCTCAAATAGCGAAAGAAGAGGCCGGGAACCCGCTCGGAAAAACGCAAGGCGATCAGTTGCACCAGTCCCGTCGCAATACAACTGCACATCACAAATCCTTCGATGGCCTGAAGAGTCAATCGAATCCGTTGTCTATCTGTTTCGTCCGTCACTTGCTCCAAGGGATGAGGCTCCCCCTTTCGG